>SFTH01000026.1 GCA_004563405.1 bacterium | reverse complement strand
CAGTCTCCGCTGAAATCCTGAAGGATTTCCGGGCGCGGAGACTGCAAGGTACCGATTTTTCCTCTGGAAAATGAGATTTTCCGCCGTAAAAATCGCCCGCACCCGGCGTACACGCCGCCGGGTACGATTGATGTGCGAAAGGGCTGATGCCCTCTCGCGCTCTCCCGGGGTCTTTCGACAGTCTGAGGGGGCCGGGCAAATCCCGGCTCCTTTTCTTTGGGAATGGGCGCGCGTTCCACCGGTGCGGGGTGTGCGCGCCCTCCCGGATTGCAGCGCCGGGTTGCGCGGGGGAGACATGCACACAGAGAAAAAACGTCCCCTCCGGCGCGGTGTGACGCGGAGGGGACGTTTTTCAGTTCTGAGATGTGCTTTGCCGGTTTGCCGCCTCCATCGCCTCGCAGAGGGCCTCAAAGGCGGCTTGGACGGCCTGGGCGCGCACCTGGGGACGCTCGCCCCCGAAGTGAAACTCCAGCGCCCGCGCCCCTTCCGGGCCCGCTACGCCGATGAACACCGTGCCCACGGGCGTCTCCGCCGTGCCGCCCTCCGGCCCGGCCAGGCCGGTGGCCGATACGCCCCAGTCCGCGCCGCTGATCCGGCGTACGCCCGCGGCCATCTCCCGGGCGCAGCGGGCGCTCACCACGCCCACGGTCTCCACGGTCTCCCGGGCCACGCCCAGGATGCGCATCTTGCTCTCCGGGGCATAGGTCACATAGCTCTCGTCGAGCACCGCGCTCGCGCCGCTGTTTTCCACCAGCGTCGCGGCGATCAGGCCGCCGGTCAGGCTCTCGGCAAAGCTCACATGTTCGCCCCGCGCCCGCAGCAGGGCGAAGGCCCGCGCGCCCGCGCGGCACATTCCGTCATTCATCATCATTTTCCACCCGCGCCATTTCGAGCATCGGAAGGCGCATGTTTCCCCACAGGCGCTCGGTCCAGCTGAAGCCCTCGTTCACCAACGGGTCGTCCACGACCACGAACTGGCCGATGTCCTCGATGGTGTCGTAGTAGTTGCTGCCGCCGCCCATGCGGTCGGAGATCAGCGAGAGCTTGACCATGTACTCGCCCGGGGCGATGCCGTTCAGCGGGAAGCGCACGTTGAGCGTGAACTTCTCCCCGGCCTTCACCTCGAAGGGCAGGGTTTGGGTCATGGCGATGGGCGTGGCCACGTTGTTTTTGAGAATCAGGCGCAGGCGCAGGCTCCTTTCGTTTACGTTGGAGGTGCAGGTGATGTTGAATTCCCACATGTCGTCCTGCTGGAACTCCATGTTCTGGGAGTTGAGCACCACCATGCGGCGCATGCGCATCAGATCGCCGCGGTTGCGGGGGCGGGTCATGCCGTCCAGATCGCGCACCACGTCCCGGTTGCCCGCGCCGCCGTAGAACTCGATGGCGCGCTCGGTGTTTCCGTCGTACATCAGGCGGCCGTGATCCAGAAAGATCGCGCGGTTGCACAGCTGAGACACCGTACGCATGTTGTGGCTGACGTAGAGCACGGCGCGGCCGGAGCGGGCCACGTCGCTCATCTTGTTGAGGCACTTCTGCTGGAAGGCCAGGTCGCCCACGGCCAGCACCTCGTCGCAGATGAGCACGTCCGGGGCGAGGTTGGCCGCCACGGCGAAGCCCAGCTTGACGTACATGCCGGAGGAATAGCGCTTCACCGGGGTGTCGATGAAGCGGTCGATCTCGGAGAATTCGACGATCTCGTCCATCTTCGCGGTGATTTCGGACTTTCGCATGCCCAGAATCGCGCCGTTGAGATACACATTTTCCCGGCCTGTGAGCTCGGGATGGAAGCCCGTGCCCACCTCCAGCAGGCTGGCCACACGGCCGTGAATGCGGATTTCGCCCGCGGAGGGGGCGGTGATGCGGGAGATGAGCTTGAGCATGGTGGACTTGCCCGCGCCGTTTCGCCCCACCAGCGCCATCGCGTCTCCCCGGTCCACGTTGAAGGAGATGTCCTCCAGGGCCATGAAGGTCTCGCCGTCGTGGCTGGTGTTTGCACCGATCTTGCGGTTGGGATCCTCGCGGCCCAGCTTCCGGGCAATCCAGCTGTTGATGTCCCGGTAGAGCAGGCCGCCGCCGATCATGCCCAGACGGTATTGTTTGGATGCGTGATCCACTTCCAGCAATCTTTCAGCCATAGTATATCCTTTCCGGTCAGACGGTGTCCATGAAGGTCTTTTCCACGTGGGAGAAGAGAATTACGCCCAGCACGAAGACCAGCACCGTGATTGCGATGGAGAGCCAGTAGTAGTTCAGGTAGTAGCAGGCGGAGCCCAGATAGGCCGAGCGGAACAGTTCGATCAGGGGGGTCATGGGATTGATCATGTATACGCCGAGCAGCTGCGGATAGCGCTCTGCGACCAGCGAGGCGGGGTAGGCCACCGGCGTGGCGTACATCCACAGGTGCACGCCGAAGCTCACCAGCAGCGAAAGGTCGCGGTACTTCGTGGTCATAGAGGACACGATGATGCCGAAGCCCAGGCCCAGCATGCCCAGCTGAAGCAGCATCAGCGGAGTGAGGGCGATCAGCCGCCAGTTCGGCTGCACCGCGCTGTCCGGCCTGAGGGCGTAGTACACCACGAAGCCCAGAAACACCGCGAACTGCACGAAGAAGTTGATCAGCTGGGAGATCACCGTGGAGAGCGGCATGCACAATCGTGGGAAGTACACCTTGCCGAACAGGTTCCGGTTTGAGATGAAGGTGTTCGAGGTCTGGGTCAGGCAGTTGGCGAAGTACGACCAGGCGATGTTGCCGCTCATGTAGAACATGAACCTGGGGATGCCGTCGGTGGGCAGTCCGGCCACGTTGCCAAAGATCACCGTGAAGACCAGCGTGGTCAGCATCGGCTGAATGACCACCCAGGCGGGGCCCAGCACGGTCTGCTTGTAGATCAGCGTGAAGTCCCGCTTGACCAGCATCCACACCAGATCCTTGTAGTGCCAGAGATCCTTGAAATCAATATCAAACCACCCGGTCTTCGGGCGGATGCGCGTCGTCCAGTAATTCCCGGCGTGCGACTTGTCCATGCTCTGCCTCCTTGAATTCAACGCTGGATGCGCGGGCGCAAGGCCCAGAAACATCCAGTATCATTTTAACATGTCCGGCCCCGAGATGCAAGCCCCATGCGCGGCGGCCGCGGCGCTTGCCCGCGGGCGAAGATTATGCTATAATAGAGAATGGAGACAGAGCGTAAACCCTGACCCGGAAAGGACTGCAATATGAACAAACCCAACGAGCCGAACCGGCTGCAATTCCGAATTGATCTGGTGCTGACCGTGCTGTTTCTGGCGACGATCTTTTTCTTCGGCATCATGACGGTGGCGACGGATCTGACCGGTCTGCACAACGCCTTCGGCAGCCGCAACCGCCTGAAGGACTACCTGCCGGACCCGGAGAATTACAGCCAGTGGGATTTTCTCACCGCGCGCATACGCTCCCTGGACGACTATCTGGCTGAAAACGTGTATCTGGCCGACGAGCTGGGCTATGCCAACTCCAGCTTTCAGTACGCCCTGGGCAAGCGGATGATCAACACCGGCGCGCAGCAGATGCTCACTCTGAACTCCGGCCACCTCTACGATCTTCAGAGCGACGTGTCCATGGAGCCCGCCATCGCAAACGTGCTGGCCATGAAGGACTGCGTGCCCGAGGGCACGCCCTTCCTCTTCGTCTACGAGCATCCCACGATCTACGACCCGGATCAGATTCCCGCGGGCTACGACGTGCTGGACTATTCCGACGAGATCGCGGACGAGATCACGACCCTCGCCCGGGAGGCGGGCGTCGACCTGCTGGACAGCCGCGATATTCTGCCGGCGAGCGGCGTGGACATGTGCGACTACCTGATGTATACCGACCAGCATTGGGCCTCGCGGGCCTCGCTGATCATGGCCCGGAGCATCGCGGAGGCGCTCTCCGGGCGCACGGGCGTGAACCTGCGCCCGGAAAGGCTGGATCTGGAAAACTTTGAGACCCAGACCTTCCCGAAGCTCTTCCTGGGCAAGTACGGCCAGCGCATTGGCGTTCGGAACATCGATCCGGACGACATCACCATCTTCTGGCCGAAGTATGATACCTGCATCCGGCGCTACACCAACTATCTGGGCGACGAGACTGAAATCGAGGGGCCCTTCCGGGAGAGTGTGATCCGCTGGAAGTATCTGGAGCCCAACGAGGGCAAGACCTGGAACATCAAGGCCTACTTCGACTACGGCCTCACCGAAAATTTCGACGTCTACCACAACGACGACGGCGCGGACTGCACCGTGCTGCTGCTCAAGGACTCCTACAGCGCCTCCATCGCCAGCTTCCTCTCGCTGACTGTGGATGAGCTCTACGCCGTGGATCTGCGCCGGAGCGAACTGACCCTTTCCGAGTGGATCGAGCAGACCCGGCCCGACGCGGTGGTGCTCGCGTACAGCATGCAGATGCTGCGCCAGGACAAATACGAATTCCAGTGAGCGGAGCGCCCCTGGGCGCACGCTCCGGCGAAGCGTTGACGCTTTCAACGCCCTGCGCCGCCGGCCAGAAATGGCCGGCGGCTTTGCTGTTTTGGCGGAAGAGAGCGATGGGAGGCGGCGTGCCGCCGGCTTCAAACTGTCGATAATCCAGAAGAGAGAGCCGAAGTCCTCTCGCAATGAAATCGTTCCCGGCGGCGCGCCGCCGGTTTTTTGCCGCCTTTGAAGCATTGCTGTCATAATTCCCGAAGATTGTGAATATATTTAGTAATGTAGGCAAATATTTCATATTTATTACAGAGGTATTGAAAACAGAAACAATTTGACGTATAATATCTTACGGTTTGATGCGGAACGGGAGGGATGCGCGATGCGGAAGTGGATTGCGGGACTGGCGATGCTGGCGATGTTCGCCTGCGCGTTCGTTCCGTCCGTGTGCTTTACCGAGGACCGGGACACGGTGCGCCTGGCGCGCACGATCTACGCCCTGGGCAAAGAGGAGAGCTACGAGACCAAGCTGGCCCTGGGCACGGTGGTGATGAACCGGGTCGAAAGCGCCTGGTTTGAGGACGACCTGGGCGACGTGCTCGAGGAGCAGCAGCAGTTCCCGGCTGGCAAGCGCTACGACGACGAGAGTCTGCGCGCGGCCCACGCCGTGCTCTCCGGGGAGCGCAACCTGCCCGAGGACGCGCTCTACTACCGAAGCGACGCCGCCGAACCCTGGGGCGAGGCCAACCGCGTCGAGCGCGTGGGCGGCTACAGCTTCTACTCTGAGGACGGAAACCGATAGAAACGGATCTGCGCCGCCGCAGCGATTCACGATCGCCGGCGGCTTTTGTCTGCGCGCGGGGCGCAGGTTTCGATCCCTGCGCGGAATTGGACCAAATGGGCGCGAAGGCGCGATGGAGGACGCAATGAAGTACAAGCGGATGATTCGGTTGAAGGACGGGAGGGAGTGCTGCCTGCGCAGCGGCACGGAGGCGGACGGGCAGGCAGTGTTTGAAAACTTCAACCTGACCCACGGCCAGACGGACTTTCTGCTCTCCTACCCCGACGAGAACAGCCTCGACGCGGAGAAGGAGGGCCGCTTCCTGAGGGAGAAGGCCGAGAGCGAAAACGAGGTGGAGATCATCGCCGTGGTGGACGGCGCGGTGGCGGGAACCGCCGGCATTGAAGCCATCGGCGCGAAGTACAAGGTGCGCCACCGGGCCGACTTCGGCATCAGCGTGGACGCGGCCTACTGGGGACTGGGCATCGGGCGCGCGCTGATGCAGGCGTGCATCGAATGTGCGCGTGCTGCGGGCTATGCGCAGCTGGAGCTCACGGCGGTCGCCGGGAACGAGCGGGCGCTGGCCATGTACACAGGCGCGGGCTTTGTGGAGTACGGGCGCAATCCCCGGGGCTTCCGCTCCCGCACGGCGGGGTATCAGGAGCTGGTCTACATGCGGCTGGAGCTGCAGTAGGCCGGTTCCGTGCGGTCGGGGCGCGCAAGCCCGCTTTTGAGGCGCAAAAGGAGGCCGCCGGTCCTTCGCAAACTGCGAAGGACCGGCGGCCTTCTCTGTCCCCGTGCGGTTCAGCCTTCGATAATTTCATACTGAAGGCAGGCCCAGCGGAGCATCGTGCCCTCGTCGATGGCCTCGGGGAGCAGGGCGCGGGCGACGGGGATGCACTCCGTCTCCGGCACGTCCGTGCGCAGGAGCTGGGCGTAGTCGCCGTCGATGCGCACCACGCGATAGATTCTCTCTTTCATGTCTTTCCTCCGTTGTGCGTTCTCTTCCGCTGCGTTGCAGAGCCTCCCGGCCTGCGATGTGGGCCGAAATTCGGCTCAGTCCTGTTCGGGCGCGGACGCGCCCGGCGCCTCCTCCGGTGGGTGGAGCATGGCGTAGACGTTTTCTGCGGCGGGGCGGGACATGCCGTCCACGGCGGCGATCTCGTCCACGCTGGCGTTCTTCAGCGCCTCCACGGTGGCAAAGTGCTTCAGAATCGCCTTCCTGCGCTTTTCGCCGATTCCCGCCACGCCGTCCAGCCGGGAGGCCACGGAGGCCTTGGAGCGGAGCTTGCGGTGGTGGGTGATGGCGAAGCGGTGGGCCTCGTCGCGCAGGCGCTGAATCAGGTGCAGGGCGTTGGAGTGGCGGTCCAGCAGGATGCTCTCATCGCAGTCCGGCAGCACGATCTCCTCGATGCGCTTGGCCAGGCCGAACATGGGAATGTCCAGCCCCAGCGCGTGCATTGCGTCCTGGGCGGCGGAGAGCTGACCCCGGCCGCCGTCGATGAGGATCAGATCCGGCAGGTCGGAGAACTTGCCGCCCTGCGCGTCCTCCCCCGCCTCCCGGCGCTCGTGCCGCTCCTTCAGGCCGTGGGTCAGGCGGCGGGTGATCACCTCGTGCATGGAGGCGAAGTCGTTCGCACCCTGCACGGTCTTGATGCGGTAGATGCGGTACTGGTCGTGCCGGGCCACGCCGTCGATCATCACCACCTGGCTACCCACGGAGAGCACGCCCTGGGTGTTGGAGATGTCGTAGCCCTCGATGCGCCGGGGGTAGAAGGGCAGGCCCAGCGCCTCGGCCAGCTCCTCCGCCGCGCCCACAGTGCGCTCCCGGCTGGCGGCGCTGCGCTTGTCCAGCTTCTCCGCCAGATCCCGGGCGTTTTTGAGGGCCATGCGCACCAGCTTCAGCTTGTCGCCCCGCAGGGGCGTGAACAGATAGGTGCGCCTGCCGTGCAGCTCGGTGAGCAGCTCCTCGATCACGGCCTTCTCCGGCGGATCGGCGGAGAGGATCAGCTCCGTGGGCGGCAGGTTTTCGGGGGTATAGTACTGCAAAATAAACTGGGTGAGGATTTCGCCCGGCTCCTCGTCCCCCGCGCCCTCCAGCGTGAAGTTTTCCGAGCCGATGAGCCGGCCGGAGCGGATGTAGAGCAGCTCCACAATCGCGTCCGCGTCGTGGCGCAGCACGGCGATCACGTCCCGGTCGTCCTCCCGGGTGGAGATGGCCTTCTGTTTCTGCATCACGCTCTCCACGGCGCGGATGCGGTCCCGGTAGAGGGCGGCGCGCTCGTAGTTCATTTCGGCGGAGGCCCCGCGCATGCGCGCGGTGAGCTCGTCGAGCACCGGCGCGTACTTGCCGGAGAGGAAGTCCGTCACGCCCCGGATGTGCGGGGCGTAATCCTCCTTCGAGATCAGCCCCGCGCAGGGGGCCGGGCACTGGCCGATCTGGTGGTACACGCAGGGGCGGCGGGGCTTGTCCGGGTGGATGCTCCAGTTGCAGCTGCGGATGGGAAATACCGTGCGCACCACGTCCAGCACCTCCCGCACCACGGTCGCGCCCTGGTAGGGCCCGAAGTACTTCGCGCCGTCCTTCGCCTGTTTGCGCACCAGCTCCGGGCGGGGAAAGTCCTCCCTGAGGTCAATGCGGATGTAGGGATAGTGCTTGTCGTCCTTCAAAAGGATGTTGTAGTGGGGGCGGTGCTTCTTGATGAGGTTGCACTCCAGGGTGAAGGCCTCCAGCTCGCCGTCCACCAGCACGATGTCGAAGTCGTCCACCTTCTCCACCATCGCCCGCACCTTGGGAGTGTGGCTGCGGGAGGCATGGAAGTACTGGGAGACCCGGTTTTTGAGGTTCTTGGCCTTGCCCACATAGATGATCTCCCCCTTGGACTTCATCAGATAGCAGCCGGGGGAGTCCGGGAGGTTGTGAATCTTCCATTCGAGCTCTGCGTTCATGATCTTACAGCGCAACCTTTCGCTTCAGCAGCACGGCGCTCAGGGCGGTGAAGATCGCGGTGAACGCGAGATCCACCAGCACCACCGGGGACGCGGCGCGCAGGGCGCTGCCCACGTTGCGGAACAGATCCTGCATCTCCGGCGTGAGGCGGTCGGTGAGCCAGGAGAGGCCGAAGAACAGCGTCAGGAAGATCATCGTGTCCACCATGCCCCGCATCCTGCCCTGCTGGAGCACCGTGGCACTGAGGGTGGTGGAGAGATAGGCGATGGACACCACCGCCAGCACGGAGCTGAGGACCTCCACCACGAAGAACAGCGCCGTGGAGGCCAGCATGTCCATGCTCATGCCCAGCTGCGCGAGACCCAGCCGGAGCATGTCCACCAGGCTGCGCGCGCCGTACATCTCCCGCATCAGGATGCCGCCCGCGCCCATCAGCGCCACTGCGCTCAGCGCCATCAGCGCCAGGGCGAAGAACAGCGTGAACAGCAGCTTGGAAAAGAGGATGCTCATCGTGGAGCGGGGCACCAGCATCAGAAGGTAGCCCGTGCGGTTCTTGAGTTCGCTGGAATAGGCGGAAATGCCCCGCGCCAACACATAGACGTAAGCCGCGCCGCCGTAGATGCACAGCAGCACGAAGGAGCAGACGATCAGACCGTCCTTGTCCAGAAGCGCGCCCAGAGGCGCGAGCAGAAACAGGCCCGCAGCGATGAGCAGCATGACCAAAAGTCCCGTGCGGTTCTTCCGGAATTCGTACTTGATCAGCTTCAACATGTCTCTTCCTCCTCGCTCCGGTTGCGGTTTCCGTAGATTTCCCGGTACACGTCCTCCAGGCTCTTCTCCCGGCAGATCTCCGCAAGGCTGCCGCTGCGCACCAGTTCGCCGTCCCGCAGGAACAGCGCGCAGTCCGCCAGGCGCTCCGCCTGCTCCACCAGATGGGTGGAGATCAGCAGCACGCGGCCCTCGCCGCGCCGCCGGGCGATCTCCTCCAGCACCCAGTCCCGGGTGAGCATGTCCACGCCGTTGATGGGCTCGTCGAACATCATCAGCTCCGCGTCCCGGGAGAGCGCGAGGGACAGGCGCAGCTTCGCGCCCATGCCCGAGGACAGCGTGCGGATGCGCGCGTCCGGCGCAAGCTCCGCCCGGCGGATGCGCGCATCGAAGGCCCCGCGGTCGAAGTCCGGGAAGAAGTCGGCGTAGTATTTCCCCGCGTCCCGCACGGTCATGTAGTTGTAGAAGTAGTTCTCCGTGGGCATGTAGGCCGTGCGGCGCTTGGTTGCCGTGCCCACCGCCTCGCCGTCCAGCAGGATGCGCCCCGTGCTGGGACTGACCAGCCCGGCGGCGATCTTCATCAGCGTCGTCTTGCCGCTTCCGTTGGGGCCCAGCAGCAGACAGGTGCTGCCCGCAGCGAGCTCAAAGCTCACATTCCGCAGGGCGTCCTTTCCCCAGTAGCGCCGGGTGAGGTTTTCCGACTTGAGATTCATGCAGATTCGTCCTTTCCACGTTGGAATTCAGCCGACCTCGCTGACGGCCAGCTTCAGGGCCGCGGCGGCCAGCTCGGAGGCGAGGCGGCCGCCCGCGCCGCCCTCCTCGATGACCACGGAGACGGCGTAGGGGTGCGCGTCGTCGTAGATAAAGCCCGTGTACCAGGCGTTGGTCTCCTTGGTCTTGTCGTCGCTGGTCTCGGCGGAGCCCGTCTTGCCGCAGACGGTGTAGCCGCGAATGGCCGCGCGGCTGGCCGTGCCGGACTCCACGGCTTCGTACATGTATTTGGCGATGGTCTGCGCGGTGTCGCTGCGCATCACCTGGCGGTAGGGCCGGGCCGCGCCCTTCCGGGTGGTCTGGCCCAGGGAGGTCTGAATCTCCTTCACCAGGTAGGGCTGCATCATCACGCCGCCGTTGGCCACCGCGCCGGAGATCATGGACATGTGCAGGGGAGTGACCAGCACCTCGCCCTGGCCGATGCCCGCCCAGACCAGGCCGTTCATGTTGCGCACGCTCTTCGGGAAGGCGGAATTGTACACCGCGAAGTCGCCGAACTTGAAGTTTTCGTTGAAGCCGAACTTCTCCGCCGTCTCCCGCAGGCGGTCAAGGCCCAGCTGGTAGGCCAGCTTGCCGAAGGTCACGTTGCAGCTCTTGGTGAAGGCGCTCTCCAGGGTGACGTCGCCGTGTGCGGTGCGGCCGGACATGCAGACGACGCTGCCGCCCTCGTACTCCCAGGTGCCGGAGCAGGTGAAGAGCTGCCCCGCGACGTTGGGGTCGTAGTCCAGCGCGCTGGCCAGGGTGACGATCTTGAAGACGGAGCCGGGGGTGTAGAGGCCCTGCAGGCAGCGGTTCAGATAGGCGGTGTCCGCCACGCCCTCCTCGGAGTTGTTCACGGCGGAGGGATCGTAGTTGGGCATGGAGACCATGGCGAGGATTTCGCCGGTCCTGTAGTTGAGCACGCAGACCGCGCCGCTGTAGCCCGAGGGGAACGCGGCGGCGACGCCGGCCTGAAGGCGCGCGTCCACAGTGATCTGGATGCTGGAGCCCACATGGCGGGCGGAGTTGAACAGCTCGCTCAGCCGGTCGGTGAGGGAGGTGGAGAGGTCCAGCAGGGTGGAGGAAAAGAAGCTCTCCACGCCCGCGCCGGACATGCCGGCGGTGTCGCCCACGGTCTGGGACAGGGCGCGGCGGGCGGCCTCATTGGACAGATACTCCCGCTCGCCCGCGTCGTTGGTGGTGGCCAGCGTCACGCCGTCCCGGTCGGTGATGTCGCCCCGGTCGGAGGCCGTGCTCGCGAGGCGCGGGTTATAGACGTTGGAGGCCCAGTTGTCGCCCTGGGTGTAGACAGTCACGCCCAGCCACGCGCCCGCGCCGATGAACAGCGCCAGCAGCAGCGAGCAGACGATGCGCATGTTGCGCCGCAGTTCCTTCACAGGTCCACCTCCTCCCGCAGGGCGATCTTTTCAATGTCCCGGGCCTCGTCCTCGGCGTTCATGGAGGAGATGCCCAGAAGGATGCCCATGGAAAAGAAATTGCTCACCAGCGACGAGCCGCCGTAGCTCACCAGCGGAAGTGTCACGCCCGTGAGGGGCAGAAGCTTCGTGTTGCCGCCGATGATCAGCAGCGCCTGTATGCCCAGCATGGACACCAGACCGTAGGCCGTCAGGGAGTGAAAGCTCGTGCGGGCGTTCATGGCCACGATCATTCCGCGCATGATGATCAGCACATACACCGCCATCAGGCACAGGGAGAAGATCAGCCCGAACTCCTCCGCGATGGAGGTGAAGATGAAGTCGTTGTGGTAGGCGGGCACGCTGGTGGGCATACCCAGGCCCAGGCCCATGCCGAACAGTCCGCCCGAGCCGATGGCGGCCAGGGCGCGCACGATCTGGTAGCCCGCGTCCAGCGGGTCGCTCCAGGGATTCTGCCAGATTTCGATGCGCTTTTGCACATAGGGCAGGGCCTTGCAGGCGATGGCCGCGGCCGTGCCGCCCATGCCCAGGCCCGCCAGCACCAGAACGGCGTTGGAGGAGGCGGCGTAGTAGACCATTACGGTGGTGAGAAAGTACAGAAGCACCGCGCCCAGATCCCGCTGGGAGAGCAGGACGCCGCAGCACAGCGCGGCAAAGGCGATGGTGGGCAGGCATTTGGCAAAGCGCGGGCGGTTGGAAAAGCCCGCCGCCAGAATGATCACCAACACCGGCTTCATGAATTCGCTGGGCTGAAGGGAGAAGTAGGGACTCTCCGACGGCCCGAAGGCGATCCAGTTGCGCGCGCCGTTCTTCCAGCTGCCGATGACCCAGGGGCTCAGCAGCGCCAGCGCGCACAGCACCATCAGCGCCGGAAGGTACTTCTTCCAGGAGAAGCAGCTCCGGATCAGCGCCGCGCCCACGAACATCGCCACCACGCCGGCGGCCGCGTAGATGGCCTGAATCTGCGGCGTGGATTCCGACTTGCAGATGGCCGAGAGCGTGATCAGCCCGATGGCGCACAGGAGCAGCGTGAGGATCAGAATCGCCCGGTCCACCGGCCAGATTTTGCCCATCAGGTTTGTGACCAGCACGGTGCACAGCGGGATGGCGACGGCGAGGATCAGCGGCTGCAGGCTGCTCTCCACCGGCCGCAGGGCCACCAGAAGCATCGCCAGCAGCTCGAAGGTCGCCACGGCGGTCAGAAGCAGGCGCGTGTTGGAGCGCATCAGCGCCCGGCGCATCTTTTCAACTTTGCGGTCGCGCATGTCGCGCCCCCTTTCTCTCTCGTCGCGCCCCTCAGCGGGGATAGCGCTCCTCGATGAACGCGCGGATCATGGCGTTGGTCAGGCTCGCGCTGTCGGTGGGAATCTCCAGCTCCTCCCGGCGGTACCAGCCCGCCAGCGAGAGCTCCTCCCGGTCCATGGTGATTTCCGCCGAACCGTCCAGGTCGGCAAAGTAGCCCAGCAGCAGGTCGCTGTCCACGCCCCAGGGCTGGGTGCAGAAGTAGCGCAGGTTCTTCACATGCACGCCGGTCTCCTCGAAGACCTCCCGGCGCACGGTGTCCTCAGCGGTCTCGCCGATCTCCGTGAAGCCCGCGATCAGCGCATAGTTCTTGTAGGCCCGGCCCGAATACTTGGTCAGCAGGATCCGGTCCCCGTCCGTGACGGCCACGATGACCGCCGGGCAGATCTTCGGGAAGATCATGTTGCCGCAGGCGGGACAGGAGAGCATGCGCAGCTTGCCGTCGTGGACGGTGGGGCGGCCGCAGCGGCCGCAGAAGCGATTGTCCCGGTACCAGACGTAGAGGTGCCAGGCCGTCATCTCGGCGTAGACCGTGTGCCGCGGGCTGAGGCCGCGGTGGGCGCGCACGCCGTCATACATGAAGCCCTCCGGCAGCGGAAAGCCGCCGTCCAGCTCCGCGAGGAAGTAGGGCGTGTCGTCCACGCTGAAGAGGTACACCGCGCGGCGGACGCCGCCCGCGAGCTGCTCCCAGTCCGGCAGCAGCACCTCGTCCTCCCGGCGGGAGCAGAGCACGTCCCTGTCCCGGAAGGCGCAGATCTTCGCCCCGGGGCCGATCTCCCGGGCGCGGTACTGGTTGAAGAGATGATGGGGTTCAATTTCCTGAATCATGGGGCACAACCTTCGTTTCCTTTAGAATTCGTCGTCGTAATCGTCCTCCCGCTGGGCGCTCGCGCCGGCGGGATTGCTCATGAAGAGATCGTCGATGTTTTCCTCCGGGGAATCCGGGACGTCGAAGAAGCGCGCATCCGGCGCGTCCGTGTCGCCGTCGGGGCGCTCCGCCCGGCGTCGCCGCGGGCGGCGGCTCATCTCGTCCGGCGCGCCGCCGTCGGAGAGCACCAGCATCAGCTTCACCGCGCCCAGCTGGAGCACGCCGCCGTCGCCCAGCGTCAGCTCCCGCACAGACCTGCCCGCGCCGTCCCGCAGGCGGGCGTTGGCGTGGCCGCGCACGAAGAGGCCGTCCCGGGTCATCTGGTAGATGGCATGGCGGCTGCGCACGCTGCTGTGGCGCACGCGCACGTCCGCGCGGCGGCCGGAGCCCATGGTGCCCTCCAGCGTCACCGGGTAGCGCATGCCGGTGCGGGCGCGCTCGCCGCCGTCCACCACCAGCATTTCGCCGATGATACCGGTGTCCGGCGAGAGCCTGCGCAGCTTGCGGGCCCGGCGGCTGTCGATGGCGGTGATGCGCCAGGCGCGCACGACGATCAGCAGCATCAGGCCGGCGAAGACGTAGCGCATGGCCAGCGCCAGAATTTCGTATGCGTTTGCGCCCATGCCCTTCACCTCCGCGCGTCCTTCTGAAATCTATCCAGAATACATTATAAACTCCTTTTTATCCGCGCGCAAGGCCGCGCTCTCCCTGAGACGGCAGATGTAACCGAAAGGTTGCCATTGTGACGGATTTTCAACACAATCGGACCGAAAAGGTCGTTTTTCGTACAAACCATCCCTGTGTGGGCGTGTTATAATGGAAGCTGACGAGACAGGGATGAATGTGGAGTTGAGAGACGTGACGATTACCCCCGAAATGTATCTGATTGTGTTGCCCCTGGTGTTTCTGGCGGCGCTGGTGGATTCCATCAGCGGCGGCGGCGGGCTGATCTCCCTGCCGGCCTACACCCTCGCGGGGCTGGACTACGGCTTTGCCTCCGGCTGCAACAAGTTCTCCGCCTGCTTCGGCACGGTGATGGCCACGATCCGCTACTTCAGGAGCGGGAAGATCCTGCTCCGGCCCGCGCTGATGGCGGCGCTGGGCGCGCTGCCGGGCGCGTGGATGGGCACGCGGCTGTCCATGCTGGTGAGCAACCGCTTCATGCACATCTTCATGCTCTGCGCCATCCCCGTGGTGGGCGCGCTGGTGGCGCTGAAGAAGGACGCGGCGGCCGCGCCCCGGCCCGTGACCCGGCGCACGCTGCTGACCTGCCTGGGCGTGGGCCTGCTGACGGGAACCTACGACGGCTTCTTCGGGCCCGGCACCGGCACGTTTCTGATTCTGCTGTTCACGGCCCTGACGGGCATGGACATGGTGACGGCCTCGGCCACGGCCAAGCCGGTCAACCTGGCCAGCAACGTCGCGTCGCTCGTCACGCGCATCGCCGCCGGACAGGTGCTCTTTGCGCTGGCCCTGCCCGCCATGTGCTTCAGCATGGCCGGGGGCTGGATCGGCTCGAAGCTGGCGCTGCGGCGCGGCGCGAAGCTGGTGCGGTATGTGATGCTGGGCGTGCTGGCGCTGCTGGTGATCAAGCTGGCGGTGGAGCTGGCGGCCTGAGACAGAAAAAAACTTCCCGAAGTCGTTTGAGAACGCGCTTTCCGCCGATACTGCTGTGGAGGGCAGGCGCCCCGAACCGATGCAGGAGGATATGCCATGAGACGTAAATTTGGTTTGAGACTTTGCGCGCTGGCGCTGGTGTTGGCGCTGTGCGCCGCGGCGCTCCCCGCGGGGGCGGAGGACGCCGCGGAGGCGGCCATCGTCCCCTCCGGGATTGAGGACGACGGCGTGGTGCGCGTCTATCTGAAGTCCCTGAACGCGCCGGAGCAACTGACGCTCACGCTGGACGGCTGTTACACCGTGGAGCACGACGCGGGCTTCCGCTTTGCCCGGGGCACGCACATCGCCCTCACGGACGGCGGCGACAGCGTGTGGCTCACGGTGGGCGGACTGACCCTGGACATGGGCGCGTCCCTGACGCTGACCCGCCAGTACGACGGCGGCGAGGAGAACGGGCTGCGCATCGCCGAGACGGGCCGGGACACCCTCTACGCCGGAGATCTGCGCGTGCGTCTGGAGGAGGGCGGCGGGCTGTGCGCGGTGTTGGAGATCAACATGGAGGACTATCTCTGCGGCGTGGTGGCCTACGAGATGAGCGATTCCTGGCCGCTGGAGGCCCTGAAGGCCCAGGCCGTGGCCGCGCGCACCTACGCCATGCAGCGCAAGTGGAGCGCGGGCGATCGGGACTACGATCTGGTGGACACCACCGCCGACCAGGTGTTCAGGGGCTACAACGCGGAGTATGTCAACGTGATCGAGGCCGTGAAGGCCACCGAGGGCGTGGTGGGCACCTGGAACGGCGGCTTCGCCACCTGCTACTACACCGCCAGCAACGGCGGCGAGGTGGCCCTGCCCGCGGACGTGTGGAAGAACGCGGAGGACTGTGGGTATCTCGCCCGGAAGGACGATCCCTACGACCTGGAAAACCCCAACAGCATGGTGAGCTCCGTGAGCTTCACCCCCGGCGCGGGGGACCTGCCGGAGCTGCAGGAGATGCTTCAGGAGGGGCTCGAGGCCGCGGCGGCGGAGGCGGACCTCGAGGCCAAGGGGCTGGAATTGGAGGAGATCCTCTCCATCGAGTCGGTGGAGCCCGTGGCCGAGGGCAGCCGCATGTGCAGAAAGCTGCGCTTTACCGTGACCGCCAGCGCGCTGGAGCCGGTGTTTGCCGCCGCGGAGGACGACGTCGGTGCGCCCCGCGTTCCGGACGAGCGCGCGAGCGCAAACCTCGCCCTCGCCGCCATCGACCTTCTGCGCCGCCTGGCGGAGCAGAGTCCCTTTGTGGAGGTGA
Organism: bacterium; assembly: GCA_004563405.1. Taxonomy (GTDB): domain Bacteria; phylum Bacillota; class Clostridia; order Christensenellales; family Aristaeellaceae; genus SFTH01. Next base: position 47,255 of record SFTH01000026.1, on the reverse strand, counting down.
AGGAGCGCAAGGTGCTGAAGCAGACCTTCGACGTGGATCTTGACGTGTTCGGCCAGATCAAGGACGGGCTGGGCCTCGCGCTCAACGGCGGGGACTATGAGGTCGTCTCCGTGCGGGAGGACGTGTTCGGCTTCACCATCGAGATGCGGCGCTTCGGCCACGGCGTGGGCATGAGCCAGCGGGGCGCGCAGCGCATGGCCGGCGTCGAGGGCATGGATTACATCGAAATTCTGAACTTCTACTATCCGGGCATGACGCTGGAGCGGATTGAATGGGACGCGCCGGCGCTTCAGGCGCTCTCCGCGCTGCCGGACAGCGTGGGCCGCGCCCGGCCCGAGCCCACCCCCACGCCCACGCCCGCGCCCCTGCCGGAGCTGAAGGACGGGGAGTACTACGCCCGGGTGACGCTGGGCGACGCGAGCTCCAGCATGAACGTGCGCCAGTCGCCGACCACGCAGTCGCCGGTGGTGGCCCGGCTGGCCAACGGCCGCAGGGTCATCGTCTCCGGCGAGCCGGACGGGGACGGCTGGGTGCAGATCGCGACCGCCGAATTCAGCGGCTACGCGAAGTTGGAGTACCTCGCGAGAGAGTGAGCGGCGGCGCATGCGCCCGCGCCGCGCGGCCCTTTCGCGGGCGGGGCGCGATTCTTCCAGGGACGGTCCGGCGCCCGGCGATCTGCGGGCGCGGCAGGTGGCAATGAAGAGAATTCTGAAGAGGGCGGCGCTCGCGCTGCTGGTTCTGGTGCTTTTCGCGCCGGCCCTTCCGGTCGGCGCGCTTGCGCTGTCCGACGCAGATCCGCTGCTCTTTGCCCGGCTGGGGCGGGCGGACTTTGAGTTCGATTACGTTCCCCCGGCCAACAGCGATTATGCCCTGTACCTGTTCTCCGCCGACGGCGGGGAGGTGTACGCCCACGGGGAGATCCTGGAGGACGGAGAGGTGATCGCCTCCGGAATTGGCAGCGGCGAAATCTGCTCCGCCTGGCTGGTGGAGGGCAGAACCTACAGCGTGCGCGTGCACGGCTCCGGCAATGCCGTGGTGGAGATGGCTCGAAACACCCTGAGCCGCTGCTACCTGAACCCCCTGGAGACCCGGGAGGAGGAGAGCGCCGAAAAGATGATCGCCCGGGCCTTCGACGCCCACTGGTACCGCTTTGAGGCGCAGGAGACGGGGCGGTTGATGCTCACCTGCGAGCCGCTGGATGCGCAGCTTCAGCTGAGCGCCATGCTCTTCGACGGCTCCGGCGCGCTGATTTCGGAATTTGAGCGCCTGTCCGGCGGGGCGTGCATGCTGCTGGCGGACACCGTCGCGGGCGCGGAATACCATGTGCGCGTGTTCTCTCCGGAGGGCCGGCAGGGCTACTACGCCCTGAACCTGCGCAGGGACGGAACGGGCGGCATTTCCCGGGCGCTGCGCTTCGACGCAGAGAGCTATGCGCTGTCTTCCGGTGGAGCCATTCAGCTCTCGGACGCGCTGGAGGGCGAGGCGCTTCTGTGGGTCTCGGACGACCCGGAGGTGGCCGCCGTGGACCGGGACGGCGTGGTGCGCGGCCTGCGCCCCGGCAAAGCGAACATCACCGCCTACGGCCTGAGCTCCCAGGCCAGCTGCCGGGTGGAGGTGGAGCTGGTTCCCCTGGAGGGACTTGAGATTCTGAGCGCGCACATCGAGCTGAGCGTGGGCGATTCGGTGGATGTGCAGATTGAGCTGACCCCGGAGGACGCCTCCGACCGCCGCCTGCGCTTCCGGGTGGACGACCCGGAGATCGTGCGCGCGACCCGGCAGGGCGTGCTGCGGGGCCTGCAGCCGGGCGAGACCACGCTGTACGTCGAGAGCGCGGACGGCGCGCTTTCGGACAGCGTGACGGTGACGGTCACGGCCGCCGTGCGCAAGTACCGGGCGCTGCTGGTGGGAGAGCAGAGCTATCCCTTCTCCGAAAATCCCGTCCGCAACGGATCGGAAACGTCGGTGTCGGCCCTCAGATCGCTGCTGGAGTCTGCGCGCTTCGAGGACGCGGCCTACGCTGTGCACACCCACAGCGACCTGTCCCGGGCGGAGTTGATCGCCGAGATCCGAAGCACCTTTGCCGACGCGACGGAGCAGGACCTGTCCCTGCTGTACGTCACCTGCCACGGCTCCTATTCCGGAGGCATGAGCTTTCTGGAGCTCTCCGACGGCTCCAGCCTCTCCGCGCGGGACCTGGAGCGGGAGCTGCGGGAGATCCCCGGCACGGTGGTGGTGCTGATCGACTGCTGCGGCAGCGGCGGGGCGATCGGTGCGGCCTCGGACGGGGCGGACTTCGCCCGGGGCGTGACCGGCGCCTTCTCCGGCGCGGCCATACGGGGCAGCAAGTACAAGGTGCTGGCCAGCGCGGGACTGGATCAGGACAGCTTCCGCGTGGCCTTCAACGAGGACGCGCAGAGCGGCGAAATGGCCACGGTGTTTGTCCGGGCGCTGTGCGACGGCGCGGGCTGGAATCTGGACCAGAATGTGAAGGGTACCATGGGCGCGGACCGGAATTTCGACGGAGAGGTCACGCTGAACGAGCTGCACCTGTACATGACCGGGCGCGTGAACTGGTATCTGGGCATCGCCTCTGATCTGACCGGGGAGGACTACCGGCAGAGCGTGCAGCTCTATCCCGAGGGCGATCCCCTCGTGATCTTTGAACGCCAGGAATGAAAACGAAAGGAAGATGCAATATGGAATTCAATGCGACGCAGGTTCGGGATGAGATCGTTGCGTGGATCCGCGACTGGTTTGCGGAGAACGGCCCCGGCTGCAACGCCGTGCTGGGCGTCTCCGGCGGCAAGGACAGCTCCGTCACCGCCGCGCTGTGTGTCCGCGCGCTGGGCGCGGAGCGGGTGGTGGGCGTGCTGATGCCCAACGGAGAGCAGCAGGACATTCAGGTGTCTCGGGATCTGGTGAAGCACCTGAACATCCGCAGCGTCGAGGTGAACATCCGCGCCGCCTATGAGGGCATGATGGGCGAGGTGCGCGCCGCGCTGGGCGAGGTCACGCCCCAGACGGTGCAGAACCTGCCGCCCCGGCTGCGCATGGCCGCAGTCTACGCCGTCTCCCAGAGCGTCAACGGCCGCGTGGCCAACACCTGCAACCTCTCCGAGGACTATGTGGGCTATTCCACCCGCTACGGCGACTCCGTGGGCGACTTCAGCCCCCTGTCCCGGCTGACGGTGCAGGAGGTCAAGGCTGTGGGCCGCGCGCTGGGCCTGCCGGATGAATTCGTGGAGAAGCCGCCCATCGACGGCCTCTGCGGCAAGACCGACGAGGACAACCTGGGCTTCACATACGCCGTGCTGGACCGCTACATCCGCACCGGCGAATGTGCGGACGAGGCCATCCGCGCGCGCATCGACCGGCTGCACCGGATCAATCGGTTCAAGCTGGAGCTCATGCCCGTCTATCCCCTGCCCGAGGCGCTCTTCAGCCGCTACTGAGCCGCGCCCGGAGCGTCAAAAAAACAGGGGAGCGCGCGAGAGGGCTTCGGCCCTCTCGCGTCAGACCACTGACAAAGCCCGCAAACGCAAAAATGCCTACTGTAATAATGAAAACAGTGGACATTTTTGCTTGCTGCGTCAGCTGCGACTGCAAAAAGGTTGGAATCCCAAAGGGATTCCAAGTTCCCGATAAAATCGGGAACTCAGACTGTCAAAGAAGCCCCATTGCAGCAAGGCAATCGTAATATTCATTGTAAACAGATTCATACCACGGCAGGTTGCCTTTCTTCGTCATCGGACGCTTGTCGTGGACATTGCCGGGAGTGACCTCCGTCTCCAACACGTAACCGCGCTTGTCGCAGACGGTATGCGCCTCGTATGCGAAGCTCTTCTTGTGCTCGCCCTTGTGGAAGACGCCGCTTTCCGGGTCGGTTGTGGATTCGGTCACCGTTTTCTGCTTTGGTGGAGCAGATGGTGTGTCATCGTCATCATTCTTCTTCAGCGGCTTCTTTCCATGTGCGGAACGGTCCGCTTCGATCTCCTCATCCAACTGCTCCTGATAATGCTTCGCCGCTATGGGGATCGATTTCTTCACATGCTTTTTCAGGTTCGCGTTTGCTTTTATGTGTGTTCCATCTACAAACACAACCTCCGGTGACAGGTATCCTGCACAGGCGACTTCACAGCATCTCGATTGCCTGCCGCTGTTCGGTTTCTCTCTTCAGCATCTTCATCACCTGCTCCCATTATATCAAAATAGGCCGCTTCACGCGACCTTTTTTGACAGACTGTCCATTCCGGCAGGTTATGGGCCGGATTTCTCATGTCGGCTTCCGAAAGCACAGGTGCTTGCATGCGGAGGGTTTTTCCCGTATAATGGTTGCGGGAGGCGATAGCATGGCGAAGCGGGACGGGCGGAACACGCGGGGGCGCATCATCAATGCGGCGTGGGAGCTGTTTTACGAGCAGGGCTACGAGGACACCACGATCGATGAGATCATCGAGCGCTCCGGCACGTCCAAGGGCTCCTTTTACCACTACTTCGAGGGCAAGGACGCGCTGCTGGGCTCGCTGTCCTTTCTGTTCGATGAAAAGTATGCCGAGCTGAAGGAGACCCTCGACCCGGAGATGAACGCCTTCGACAAGCTGATGTATCTGAACCGGGAGCTCTTCCGCATGATCGAGGACCGGGTGTCGCTGGACCTGCTGGCGCAGCTGATTTCCACCCAGCTGGTCACCCGGGGCGAGAAGCACCTGCTGGATCACAACCGCATCTACTACCGCCTGCTGCGCACCATCATCGCCGAGGGACAGCGCCGGGGCGAGCTGTGCGCGGAATATTCCGTGAACGACATCGTCAAGACCTACGCCCTGTGCGAGCGCGCGCTGATGTACGACTGGTGCCTCTGCGGCGGCGAGTACTCCCTGGCCGCCTACGCCCAGCGGATGCTGCCGATGTTCATGAGCGGCTACCGAAGTGAAGTTTTAACAGAAGAACAATAAATGTTTATAAACTCATTCTGGTATGAAGTCTGAAAAATGTACAGCTGAAAATCATCGTAAAACAAGAAAAATCTCATAGGAACAGTAATGAAGTATAGAATTCGTTCTATACTTCGTTCTGTATTTCGGTCTAATTGCGTTCGTGGTATAATACTCCCATTCACGAGGGGAGTTGGAAGCAATGACGGGTGCAAAGATACTGATGCTGATTGCGATCGTGCTCTATCTGGCGGCCATGCTGGTGATCGGCTGGCTCTATTCCAGGCGCACGAAGGACGTGGGGGACTTCTATCTGGGCGGGCGCAGGCTCGGGCCGCTGACGGCGGCGATGAGCGCGGAAGCCTCGGACATGTCCTCCTGGCTGCTGCTGGGCCTGCCGGGCGTGGCCTACATTTCGGGCCTTGCGGACGCGGCCTGGACGGCCATCGGCCTGGCGGTGGGCACCTATCTGAACTGGCTGATCGTGGCCCGGCGCATCCGTGCCTACACGGCCCACACCCATTCCATCACCGTGCCGGATTTCTTCTCCAAGAGATACGGCGATAAGCGCAACGTGCTCAGCTGCATCGCCGCGCTGGTGATCATCGTGTTCTTCGTGCCCTACACGGCCTCGGGCTTCGCGGCCTGCGGAAAGCTCTTCCGTAGCCTGTTTGGGGTGGACTACATGGCGGCCATGCTGCTCAGCGCCGTGGTCATCGTGAGCTACACGGTGCTCGGCGGCTTCATGGCGGCCAGCATGACGGATCTGATTCAGTCTGTGGTCATGACTCTGGCGCTGGTCGTGGTCTTCGCCTTCGGCATCTCCGCTGCGGGCGGCCTGGGCGCGGTGGCGGAGAACGCCCGCGCGCTGCCGGGTTATCTGAGCCTGCGGCAGACCTACGACGTATCCAGCGGCGCGGCGAGCGCCTACGGAGCGCTGACGGTGATTTCCACGCTGGCATGGGGTCTGGGCTACTTCGGCATGCCCCACATCCTGCTGCGCTTCATGGCCATCGAGGACGCGGGCAAGCTGAAGCTCTCCCGCCGGGTGGCCAGCGTGTGGGTGGTCATCTCCATGGCGGCCGCCGTGATGATCGGCGTGGTGGGCAGCGCCATCTCCAGGACGGGAGCCATCGAGACCTTCACCACCGGCTCCGAGGCGGAGACCATCATCATCCGCATTGCGGATCTGATCGCCAGCCATGGCTGGCTGGCGGCGCTGGTGGGCGGCGTGATTCTGGCGGGCATCCTGGCCGCCACCATGTCCACGGCGGATTCCCAGCTGCTGGCGGCGGCCTCCAGCGTCTCCCAGAACCTGTTCCGGGATTTCCTGCACATCCGGATGTCCGAGAAGGCGGCGATGATCGTGGCCCGCGCGAGCGTGGTGGTCATCTCCATCGTGGCGGCCTTCATCGCGGCGGATCCGAACAGCTCGGTGTTCAACATCGTGTCCTTCGCCTGGGCGGGCTTCGGCGCGGCCTTCGGCCCGGTGGTGCTCTTCGCGCTGTTCTGGCGGCGCTCCACCGGCAAGGGCGCGCTGGCCGGCATGATTTCGGGCGGCGCGATGGTGTTCATCTGGAAATATCTGGTGCGGCCCCTGGGCGGCGCGTGGAACATCTACGAGCTGTTGCCCGCCTTCATCATGGCCAGCCTGGCCATCGTGGTTGTGAGTCTGCTGGACAGGGCGCCGGACGCGGCTGTGACCGCGGAGTTCGACGCGGTGCAGCGGGAGCTGAACGGCTGATTTCCTGCAAAATTCATACGTTTCTGATCGACCCCGTGTCATTCCCTTTTGACACGGGGACATTTATCGCTTATAATGGAAGTGGAAACCAATATTGAGAAAGGCGGTATCCATATGCTTAAGAAACTGCTGGCTGTGCTTCTGGTTGCCTGCATGCTGCTCGCCGGTTTTGCCTTCGCGGAGGAGGCAGAGGTGGAGCATCCGGCAATCGTAGTGCTCTACACCAACGACGTCCACTGCGGCATTGAGGACGCGATCGGCTATGCGGGCCTCGCGGCCTATGAGAAGGCCTTCGAGAAGCTGGGCTACACCGTGGCCCTGGTTGACAACGGCGACGCCATTCAGGGCGGCCCCATCGGCACCCTGTCCAAGGGCGAATACATCATCGACATCATGAACGAGGTGGGCTACGACGTGGCCACCATCGGCAACCATGAGTTCGACTACGGCATGGATCAGTTCATGGCCCTGCGGGAGAAGGCGCAGTTCCCCTACGTCTCCGCCAACTTCTGCGACCTGGAGGGCAATCCCGTGCTGGATCCCTATGTGATTCTGGAGCTGGGCGACTGGAAGGTCGCGTTCGTGGGCGCCTCCACGCCGGAGACCTTCACCAAGTCCACCCCCACCTACTTCCAGGACGGCGAGGGCAACTACATTTACAGCTTCTGCCAGGGCGAGGAGGGCGCGAAGCTCTACGCCGCCGTGCAGAAGGCCGTGGACGACGCCCGGGCTGAGGGCGCGGACTATGTGTTCGTGCTGAGCCACCTGGGCACAGACGGCTCCAGCGTGCCCTACACCTCCAGCGACCTGATCGTGAACACCACCGGCATCGACGCGGTGCTGGACGGCCACTCCCACTCCGTATGGGAGCAGGAGATCGTGCTCAACGCCGCAGGCGAAGAAGTGATTCTCTCCTCCACCGGCACGAAGCTCAACGCGGTCGGCGCGCTGACCATCGCCTCCGACGGCAGCATCTCCACTGCCCTGCACACCGAGTCCCTGTTCCAGGACGAGGAGACCGAGGCCTATCTGGCCACCGTCAAGGCCCAGTATGAGGAGACCCTGAACCAGGTGGTGGCCACCACGGACGTGGCGCTGACCACCAAGGATCCCGCCACCGGCGAGCGCGCGGTGCGCACTGCGGAGACCAACCTGGGCGATTTGTGCGCCGACGCCTACCGCTTCGTGCTGGGCGCGGACATCGCCTTCGTCAACGGCGGCGGCGTGCGCGCGGACATCGAGGCCGGTGACATCACCTACGGCCAGATCCTCAGCGTGCATCCCTTCGGCAACATGGCCTGCCTGATCGAGGCCACCGGCCAGCAGATTCTGGACGCGCTGGAGATGAGCGCCCGGGCGCTGCCGGACGAGAACGGCGGCTTCCTGCAGGTCTCCGGTCTGAGCTACGAGATCAACATGTCCGTGCCCTCCAGCGTGGTGCTGGACGACGAGAACAGCTTCGTCGAGGTCTCCGGCGAGCGCCGCGTGCAGAACGTGCTGGTGGATGGCGCGCCCATCGACCCCGAGGCCACCTACACCCTGGCCTCCCACAACTACATGCTCAAGTCCGGCGGCGACGGCATGGTCATGTTCAAGGGCGATCCCATCCTGCAGGATGAGGTGCTCATCGACAACCAGGTGCTCATCAACTACATCGTCGATACCCTCGGCGGCGTGGTTGGCGAGGACTACGCCGATCCCTACGGCCAGGGCCGCATCACCATTATTGTGGAATAAATTCAGGCATCTGCCGGGAGACCGACAGGCGAAAAGCCCCCTGCTCCTGTAACGGGAGCAGGGGGCTTCAGACTTTCAAAGAAGCCCCATTGCAGCAAGGCAATAGGGCTTCTTTGACAGACTGAGGGGAGCGGCAATTCTGCCGCTCCCCGTTTGCGTGTATTCCGTTTACAGGCGGATGCGCAGCCGCTTTTTGCGGGCGGCGCGCCTTGCCTCCTCGTCCGCGCCCTCCGCCGGGGCGCCCACAGCCTTCTCCGGCGGCGCGTCCGTCCGGGCGGCGGGAGAAGCCGCGTCCGGCCCGGCCTTGGGTTCCCCGGGCGCGTCCGTGTGCGCGGATGCGGTATCTTCCTCCGCCCGCTTCGCGTCCATGTGCGCGGGGGCGAACTCCTCCTCCGCCCGCTTCGCGTCCGTGTGCGCGGGGGCGAACTCTTCCTCCGCCCGCTTCGCGTCCGCTCCCTGCGGCAGCGCGGGCTCCGCGCCGTCGAAGCCCTCCCGGGCCATTCCGGCGGATTCCTTCATCATTTCAAGCTCGCGCGCCTTCATCCTTTCGCCGTTGAAGAGGTCGTAGAGCACGGGCACCACGAACAGCGTCATCAGCGTGGCGTAGATCAGGCCGCCGATGGTCACCACGGCCATGGGCTGCATCATCTCCGCGCCCATGCCCCGGGCGAGGGCCATGGTGCTCATGCCGAGGATGGTGGTCAGCGCGGTCATCAGAATCGGGCGCAGGCGGACGCGGCCGGTCTCCAGCAGCGCCTGCCGCTTGCTCATGCCCGAAATGCGCATCTGGTTGACGCTGTCGATGAACACGATGCCGTTGTTCACCACCACGCCGGAGAGCACCAGGAAGCCCAGCATCGCGATGATGGAGAGATCCATGCCGGTGATGAGCAGCGCCAGCATGCCGCCGGTGAAGGCCAGCGGAATGGTGACCATGACGATGATCGGGGATTTGAAGGACTGGAACTGCGCCACCATGATCAGGAAGATGAACAGCACGGCCACCGCCAGCATGGTGATCAGATCCTGCATGTAGCCCATCACGGACTCATTTTCACCGGCCAGGGAGATCTCGCAGCCCTCGGGCGGCTGGTACGCGTCCAGCAGCGCCTCCAGATCGCGGCTGACCAGGTTCGCACTGTAGCCGTCGGCAATCTCAAAGCTGACGCTGGTCACGCGGCGCTGGTTGTCGCGGCGGATGCTGGACATGCTCTCGCCGTAGCGCACGTCGGCAATATCTCCGATGCGCACATGCCGGGTCTCATCGGTGGTCTCCACCTCGATCTCCATGTCCTCGATGTCCCCGGTGGTCAGATTCTCGTTGCGGTCCTCGGACACATACAGCGTGTACGTCCGGCCGTCCAGCGTGGCCTGCGTCAGCTCCGCCGCGCCGTAGAGGCGCTGGGCGATGTACTGATACACCTGGGCCACGGAGAGGGAATTGTCGCTGGCGAGCTCCTTGTCCACGGTGAGGACGAGCTTGGGCTCGGCGCTCTCCGCGCCGTCGTCGATGTGCACCGCGCCGTCCACCCGGGCGCACAGCTCCGCGATCTCCACCGCCGCCGTGCGCATGTCCTCGATGTCCTCGCCGGTGATGTTCACGGTGATGCCCTCGCCTGCGAAGGCGGACAGGTCCATCGTGCTCTGCTTTACGTTAAAGATCACTTTCTCGCCGTCGGCCCATTCGCCCGCGGCGCGCTGCATTTCGGCGGCGATTTCCCCGTTGCCGCGCGCGCTGTCCTCCTCCACGAGGATGTAATAGCTGTAGCCGCCCGCGCCGGAGGCCGCGGTCATCATCGACATTCCGCTGCTGCCGGACAGGGCCACGTCGCGCACGCCATCGATCTCCAGCATGCGGTCCATGATCTCCAGGGCGGCCGCCTCCCGCTCCGCGTCGGACAGATCACTGCCCTCGAAGCTCAGGCTCGCGCTCATCTGGGTGGAATTGACGCTGGGCATGAACGAGATGGGCATGTCCCTGAGCTGCCAGACGGAGAAGGCCAGCAGGGCCACGGCGGCCAGCAGCACCAGGGGTTTGACCCGCAGCGCGCCCCGCAGCAGCGCCACATAGCCGCGCTGAATGTGCTCGAACGCGCGGTGCTTCTTCGGCTTCGCCCGCCTGAACAGCGCGGCGGAGAAGGAGGGCACCACCGTCATGGCCACCAGCAGGCTCGCCAGCAGCGAGAAAGCGATGGTCAGGCCCATGTCGGCAAAGAGATCCCGGGCCATGCCCTCGATGAACACCACCGGCAGGAACACGCATATGGTGGTCAGCGTGGAGGCCAGCAGCGCGCCGCCCACCTGGCTCGCGCCCCGGATGCTGGCCGTGAGGATGGGCAGCCCCTCCTCGTCCCGCAGGCGGTAGATGTTCTCTATGGAAACGATGGAATTGTCCACCAGCATGCCCACGCCCAGCGCCAGTCCCGACAGGGACATCACGTTCAGGGTGATGCCGCTGAAGTACATGCACACGAAGGCCACGACCACGCTGGCCGGGATGGACAGGGCCACGATCAGCGTCGGCCGCCAGTCCATCAAAAACAGCAGCAGCACCGCAATGGCCAGCAGGCCGCCGGTGAGCAGGTTGTTCAGCACGGAGTCCACGATCAGGTTGATGTAATCGCCCTGGTTCATCATCTCGGTCACATGCAGCCGCGGGTTTTCCTCCATAAGCTTTGCGCTCTCGGCGGTGATGTTCTCCGCCACCTCTGCGGTGGAGGCGGTGGACTGCTTCTCAAAGGAGAGCATGATGCCCCGCTCGCCGTTGACCATGGTGAACAGATCCGCGCTGTTGTCGCTGATCTCCACGCTGGCCACGTCCAGCAGGCGCACGTCGTCCACGCTCTCCAGCCCCAGGGAGAACAGCTTCACCTGCTTGAGCTCCGCCAGGGAGGAAAACTCCGTCCCCACGCTCACCAGATAGCGGTCGTCTCCGTTGGACACATAGCCTGCGGGCAGGTCCAGATTCTGGGAGCCGAGGATGGCGGAGATGGTCTGCACGGTGATGATGCCGTCGATGCCCGCGTTCTCCAGCGCCTCGTCCCGGTTCTCGGTAAACTCCTTCCAGGCTTCGGCCAGCTTGTCCTCGGCCTCGACCATGGCGGAGGCCGCCTGGGCAAAGCCGCTGTCCGCCTGAGACCGGGCCTCCTCCAGCTGCGCACGGGCGGCGGCCAGGTCGGTGTCCTCGGCCACGCCCTCGATCATGCCGCCGGGCAGGATGCCCCGGTTCAGCTTGTCGAGCATCTCGTCCAGCTGCGCCAGGCCCGCCTCCAGCTGGGCCACGGCGGCCTGAGCCTGGGCATACTGCGCCTCCAGCGCCGCGCCGTCGGAAATCGCCAGGTAGGCCCGATAGGCGTCGCTGTCCTTCATCTCCGCAATCTGCCGGTCCAGCAGGGCGATCTGCGCCGTGAGCGCCTCCCGGCCGTCGCCGCCCTCGATGGCGGCGGTCAGCTCCGCGATTTCACCGTCCAGCTCCGCGATGCGCGCGTCGCACGCCGCAATCTGCTTCTCCGCCGCCTCGATGCGGCTCTGGATGGCGATCTCGCCGCCCTCCAGCAGCGCCAGGCTGTCCTTTGCCTCCTGAAGGGAGGCCGCCTGATCGTTCAGGGTCTCCCGCAGCGCGTCGTGGCGCGCGGAGAGCGCGTCCACCTCCGCCTGCGCCGCGTCCAACCGCGCCTGCGCGTCCGCGAGTTGCGCGCGCAGCTGCTCCAGGCTCTCGCCCTCGGCGCTGGCCGCGCCGCCCAGCAGCGCCTCCAGCAGGGATGCGCCCGCCTCCTGCGCGCCTGCGCCGCCGTCCTTCGTTTCTTCGGTCTTCGCGGCCGGCACGTCCACCGCGGGCTCCATGGTCGCGCTGCCGTCTCCGGACTTCGCCGTGCCCGCGCCGCCTGCGTCCGTGCCGTCCGCCTGATTCGTATTCTGATTCTCGCCGTCTGCGGTCCCTTCGGGCGAGAGCGTCGCCTCCCGGGAGGCCTCTGCCGTCGCTCCGCCGTCTGCGGGCGTGTTGTCCGCTTTATCCGTATTCTGATCCTCGCCGCCTGCGGTCCCTTCGGGCGAGAGCGTCGCCTCCCGGGAGGCCTCTGCCGTCGCTCCGCCGTCTGCGGGCGTGTTGTCCGCTTTATCCGTATTTTGATCCTCGCCGCCTGCGGTCTCTTCAGGCGCGAGGGTCGCCTCCCGGGAGGCCTCCGCCGTCGCTCCGCCGTCCGCGGGCGCACCGGCGGGCTCCGGCGTGCTCCTTGCAGCCTCCAGCGCTTCGATGCGCTCCGTGAGCGCGTTTACTTCGCGCTGGGCCGCGTCCCGCTCCGCAATGGCGGCCTCCAGGCCGCTGCGAACAGTGGCGAGCTCCGCCTCGTTTTCTGAAATTTCCCGCTCCAGCCGGTCGATGTTCTCCCGGAGGGAATCGCCGTCCAGCAGCTTCAGATCGTCGATGTAGCGCTGCTGCGCCTCCCGCAGGGCGACCTGCTCCTCCCGGGCCTTGCGCGCATCCTCCAGCTGGCGCTCCAGCGCCCCGGCGGGCGCGCCGTCCAGCGCGTCCAGCTGCGCCTGAAGCGCGTCGCGCTGGGCCTGAAGGGCGCTGAGCTGCTCCGCCAACTGCTGAAGCTGGGCCTTCTCTGCCTCGCTGAGGTTCACGAGGCCCTCCAGCTGCGCCAGCGCCGCGCGGGCGCCCTCCAGCTGGGTTTCGAGCGCCGCGCGCTGGGCGCTGAGCTGTTCGACGGCCCCGGGCAGCTGGGCGCTGCCCGCCTCGATGGCGGCGAGCGCCTCGTCAATCTGGCCGTAGGCGCTCTTCTTCGCCCGCGAAAGCTGGCCTTTTCCGGAGGAGAGCTTGCTCTGGGCGTCCCGGAGCTCCCGCTCCACCTTGGCCAGCTCCCCGTCCACTTCCTCCAGTATGGCGTTGTTGAGCGCGTCGATGCGGCTCTGCTCGATGGTGATGTCCACCTGCTGGGTGAGCACGCCGTTGGCCGTGACCCGTGCCACGCCGTCCACCGCTTCGTAGCGGGACAGCAGCTCGTCCTCCACATAGTCCGAAAGCTCCAGCAGATCCGCATCGTCCAGAGACACCGTGGCCACGGTCACCGGCAGCATGTCCGGGTTCAGCTTCATGACCACCGGCGTGCCCACGGAGTCGTCCCAGCTGCCGGAGACCTGCTCCACGTCGGAGGAGATTTCGATCATGGCGGTGTTCATGTCCGCGCCGGATTCAAACTCCAGCACCACCAGCGACAGGTTTTCGCTGGAGGTGGAGCTCACGTTTTTCACGTCCGTCAGCGTGGAGAACGCCGCCTCCAGCGGGCGGGTCACCTCGCCCTCCACCTTCTCCGGCGTCGCGCCGGTGTAGGTGGTGTAGACGATGGCGTAGGGCAGATCCATGCTGGGCAGCAGGTCCGTGGTCATGTTCTGGAAGGAGATCACGCCCAGCGCAATGACCAGTATGATGCCCACAATGACCGTATAGGGCTTTTTTACGCTGAATTTGGATAGCATATTACTTTTCTTCCTCCGTCTCGGCAACCATCGCGTCAAAGAAGCGCTCCAGCAGCGACGCCAGCGCGTTCGCGTCCGCCTCGCCCATGCGGTCGACCACGCGGTCGATCAGCGCCAGGTTCTTCTCCATGCGCGCGCCCACGATGCCCAGGCCCTTTTCCGTCGCCCGGATGTAGACCACGCGCCGATCGTTTTCGTCGCTGACGCGCTCCACCATTCCCTGCTCCACCAGCCGGTTCACCATCTGGGTGGCTGCGGGCTTGGAGATGTCCAGCTGGCGGCTGACGTCCGTCATGCGCGTGCGCACGAACGCACCGTCCGCGTCCCGGAGAAACAGGAGGCCGAATGCGGCCTGCATCCCCGCCGTTTCACAGTCCCCGAACACCTGCCTGCGGCCCAGCTTGGCCAGCTTGTCCATCAGCCCAAAGAGCGCGCGCGTCGCCTTCCGATGCATCAACGGTTCCCTCCCGTAAATAGTTTTTCAGATTAACAATTATGATATGAAATTACCGTCGTGCCTTCAAGGCACTTTCTGTTAAATGCCGAAGGCCCCTCCGCTCGCATCCGCGCGCCGGAATTCCCCACGCCGCCGTTCCCGCGGCCCTCTCCTTTCAGAATTTCATTTTTTTGATATAATTTTCAAATTCACAGCCTTTCCTCAACGGCAGATTGACAATTTGACTGCGCTGTTGTATCATAATAGTGATTTTTGCGCCGTTTGGAAAACGCTATCCATGGTGCATATCGGCTGCGCGCCGATAAAAATAACAGGAGGAAAGTACCCATGAAGAAAATCGTTGCTCTGCTCATCGCTCTGATGCTTCTGTGCTCCGCCGCCCTGGCGGCGACCACGGACATCGCCATCCTCGTCCCCAATGCCGACCACGGCTGGACCGGCTCCGTGCTGACCTACGCCGAGGAGAAGGCCGAGGCCATCAACGCCGAGGGCAAGTACGTCGCCAAGGTGATCTCTTCCGCCGATCCGGCCAACCAGATCTCCCAGGTTGAGGACATCATCGAAAACGAATCCGCTAAGACCATCGTCATCCTGCCTCAGGACAACACCCTGGAGGCAACCATGAAGAAGCTGGCCAACTCCGGCATCCCCTTCGTGATGTTTGACCGCGTGATCGACACCGTGTCCGAGCAGGCCGTGGCGTCCGTCAAGGGCGACAACGAGGGCATCGGCGCGGAGACCGCCAAGCGCTTCATCGAGGCCGGCATGCAGCCCGGCGACAAGATCCTCATCATGCCCGGCGACAACTCCTCCGTGCCGCAGATGCGCAACGACGGCTTCTTCGGCGTCCTGCTGGAGAGCGGCTGGACCCAGGAGCAGGTGGACGCCATCGAATCCACCGCCTACACCGGATGGAGCCGCAGCGAGGGCAAGAAGCTCTTCACCGAGTGGCTGGACAGCAGCACCGTCGATGAGATCCTCGAGACCAAGTGGATCTTCACCCACGACGACGAGATCGCCATGGGCATCCTGGAGGCCCTGAAGTCCTCCGAGATCGACAACGTGAAGAAGGAAGCCTTCCTGAGCGGCCAGGTGCACCTGGCGGCCTCCTCCGGCCTGAACGAGATCTACTCCGTGCTCAAGGGCATCCATCAGAAGGACTACTCCGCTGAGGTTGCCGCTCTGGCCGACCTGTTCTCCGTCACCTACGATCCGGCCATGATCCAGATCGCCGTGGACGACATGATCACCTCCCTCGAGGGCGGCGAGGTCGCCAAGGACCACGTCATCCCCGTCTCCGTCGTGGACGCCACCAACGTTGAAGAGTTCCGTGGCTTCGGCGACGCGGTTGCCGCCGAATAAGCGCAAGCCCCTGACGATGCGCCCGCAGAAGCGATTCTGCGGGCGTCTTTAGAAAACAGAGGAGATTTTTGAACATGGAAATGATCCGAATGTCCGGTATCACCAAGTCCTTCTTCGGTGTCACCGTGCTGGACAACGTGGACTTTTCGGTGGAGCAGGGCGAGGTGCACGCGCTGCTGGGAGAGAACGGCGCGGGAAAATCCACGCTGATGAACATCCTGGCCGGCGTGTACACCCGCGACCGCGGCCAGATCGTCTTTGAGGGGACGAACATGGAGCATGTGACGGTGCAGTCCTCCGAGCAGGCGGGCATCGCCTTCGTGCACCAGGAGCTCAACCTCTTCAATGACCTGAAGGTCTACGAAAACATCTTTCTGCGCAAGGAAATCCTTACGAAGGCCCACACGCTGGACAAAAAGAAAATGATCGCCCAGACGGCGGAGCTCTTCGAAAGCCTCGGCGTGGACATTGATCCCACCGCCACGGTCAGCGAGCTGGAAACCAGCAAAAAGCAGCTGCTGGAAATCGCCAAGGCGCTGCACGCCAACGCCAAGCTGCTGATTCTGGACGAGCCCACCACGGCGCTGAACAACCGGGAGATCGAGCATCTCTTCGGCATCATCCGCCGGCTGAAGCAGAGCGGCAAGTCCTTCATCTTCATCTCCCACAAAATGACCGAGATCTTCACCATTGCGGACCGCTACACGGTGCTGCGCAACGGCCAGATGATCAGGACCGGCGCGATTGCCGAAACCACGCCCACCGAGGTCACCCGCCTGATGGTCGGCAACAGCTATTCGGATTCGGACATCTACGCCCCCCGGGAGCTGGGCGAGAACATACTGGAAATGGAAAACTTCTCCGGGCCGGGCTTTGAAAACGTCACGCTCTCCGTCCGCAGGGGCGAGGTCGTGGGCTTCACGGGCCTGAAGGGCGCGGGCGTCAGCGAGCTGATGCAGGCCATCTTCGGCGTGACCGCCGCCACCGGCGGAAGCCTGCGGGTGAAGGGCCGGGCGGCGGAGGGCGGCATCCATCGCGCCATGAAAAACAGCGTCGCCATGATCGCCGCCAACCGCAAGGAAAACTCCATTCTGCCCGACTTCACGCTCCTGGAAAACAATTACGTCTCCGAGCACACCCTCTCCCGCAAAAAGCAGCTGATCCACAGGCGGCAGGAGAGCGAAAAGTTCTCCAAACTGCGCGCGCTTCTGAACATCCGCTGCAACGGCGAGGGCGACCTGATCACCAGCCTCTCGGGCGGCAACCAGCAGAAGGTCATCCTGGCCCGCTGGCTCAACACCAACGCCGACGTTCTGCTGATGGACAATCCCACCCAGGGCATCGACGTGGGCGCAAAGGCGGAAATCTACCGCCTGATTCTGCAGCTGGCCCAGCAGGGCAAGACCATCCTGGTCAACACCCTGGAGATTCCCGAGCTGCAAAAGGTGGCCGACCGCTGCGTCGTGTTCTACCACGGACACGTCCAGCAGGTGCTCAGCCACGCGGAAATCACGGAGGAGCGGGTCATGCTCGCGGCCACCAATGCCATCAATGCTGCGGAAGGGGCGGTTGGACAATGAATACCACAAAGAATACGAACAAAAAATCCCTGACCAGGATCCTGGGCAATTACAGCTTCGTGCTGATCTTCGCCTGCATCCTGATCGCCTATCTCATCATCAACGCGGGCGCCACCACCCTCAACGGCGTGATGAACATCCTGCGCCACTCCGCGGTGGTGGGCATCATGTCCTTCGGCATGGGCCTGGTCATCATCACCAGCGGCATCGACCTGTCCGTGGGCTCCATGCTCTCCCTCATCGGCGGTTTGAGCGTGGTCACCTTCAACGGCACGAACTCCATCGCGCTGACCCTGCTGGCGGCGCTGGCCATCGGCGCGGCGCTGGGCTTCATCAACGGCTTCCTGATCGGCAAGGTAAAGATGCCCCCGTTCATCGTGACCCTGGCCACCATGCTGATCTACCGCTCCCTGGCCCAGTACTACCTGCGCACGCTGCGCCTCTCCATCTACAACATGGAGGGCACCCTGTCCTCCTACGACGCCTTCTACAGCTTCGGCCAGATGAAGGTGGCGGGCATCCTGCCCATGGCGGGCGTGATCCTGCTGCTGGTCACGGTGATCATGGTCTTCCTCTCCACCTGCACGAAGTTTGGCAAGAGCGTCTACGCCATCGGCTCCAACGAGAAGGCCGCGCGCCTGGCGGGCATCAACGTGGAGTGGACGCAGGTGGCGGTCTACACCATCACCGGCCTGCTCTGTGGCGTGAGCGCCTTCATGTGGCTGGCCATGAACGGCTCCGTCGACCCGGCCACCATCGGCAAGAGCAACGAGATGTACGCCATCGCGGCGGTGGTCATCGGCGGCATCAGCATGGCCGGCGGCAAGGGCAAGCTGCTGGGCGTGCTCTTCGGCGCGATGAGCTACACCATCATCGACAAGATCATCTCCTCCCTCGGCCTGGACGCGCTGATCAACGACACCATCAAGGGCTCCATCCTGCTGCTCGCGGTGTTCGTCCAGATCGCCATCCCCGCCATCCGCAAAAAGATCCGGCACACCGCCTGATCCCGCGGATCCGGGACATGAAAAGGGCGCGAAGCGGCTCTCAGCCGCTTCGCGCCCTCTGCTTTTCCCGCGCCGGGAATCCGGCGCTCAGCGATGGATGATCTCGGAGATCGCCTCCAGAATCTTGTCGTGGCAGCCGCCGCAGCCGGTCGAGCAGTGGGTGATTTCCTGAACCTCCTGGAAGGTTCTCTCCAGATCGGCAAAGGACTTCGCCTGGTGCAGCGCGTCCTCCACGTCGAAGTAGGATACGTTCTTGCACTTGCAGATCACATGATTTTCCATATATGCTCCTCCTCTCTGCGCGCCGCTCCGGGCAAACCGCCCCTTCCGGCGCGCACATGATTTACGCTTTCCGGCGCCGCCCCGCGCCGAAGCCATCTTCATGAGCCGGTCGCGCGCGCCCGTTTGCAGGCCCCTCCGCGGGATTCTCACCTTCCCTGCCGGAGGGCGCGCCGCCCCGGGCCGCGACGGGCCGTCCCCGCCGCGCGCTCAGCCGTAGATGAACTTGTGCAGGATCTGCGCGTTCTTTTCAAAGTTCGGCTTGATGCACCAGATCCCGCTGTACATGCCGGATTCAAAGGTTCCGTCCGCCGGCAGGCGCAGCTGCTCCACCTGGCTGAGGTCCATCTTCAGCCCGGCCAGGGCCAGGGTCATGATCTCCGTCAGGCTCAGATTGGTCTCCACATACTCCAGCAGCGTGGTGACGATGGTGAGCATGGTGGCGGCGCTGGCGCCGCTCATGATCTTCTCCGCCATGGCCAGCAGCACGGTGCGCTGGCGCTCGGTGCGCACATAGTCGCTGTCGATCTTGCGGATCCGCGCGAAGGCGGTGGCCTGGTTGCCGTTCAGGTGCACGCCCTCGCCGCTCTGCTCCAGCTGCTCCATGCCGGAGAGGCTGGAGAGATCGAACAGTCCCTTGTTCAGGGCCTTGCGCTCCTCCTCGGTCACGTCCAGATCCAGTCCGCCCAGCAGGTCGATGATCTCGGCGATGCCCGCCATGCTGATCAGCGCGTACTTCTCAATCTCCATGCCGAAGCACTCGTTCACCGCCTGCACGGTCAGCTCCGGACCGCCCACGGTGCACAGCTCCGTGAGCTTGCGGTGGCTGCTGCGCCCGGGCACCTTCACCCAGGTGTCGCGCATCAGCGAGGTCATCTTCAGCGACCCCGTGGACGGGTTGATGGAGAAGATGATCATCGAATCCGTGCGCTGGGGGCTGTTCCTGGTGTAGGAATCGCAGCCCAGCAGCAAAATGTGCGTCCATCCGTCCTGTCCCTCCGCCTCCACGACGGCGTCCCACTCCTCCTGGCTCACCGCGCCCTCCTCGCAGAGCGCGCCGCAGGCAGCCGTCGCGAGAGCCGCCGCGAGCACGAGCGCCAGCAGGCGGCGAATCATCTTTTGCATCTCTCTTTCCTCCGTAAGCGCGCGAAGGCCCGCGCGCAGTCGTTTCTGTACTCAATCTTATACCACCCGGCGCATTTTTGCAATCTCCACCCGCAAAATGCCCCGCAAAGATTACACCCGCGTCCCATTCACAGTGTAAAGTGCAAAAGCCCGCGCAGACGCGCTCCTCGTCCCGCGGGCTTCCATTTTCTACGGCTTTGCGTATTTGTAGATCTGCTCCAGCACGCTGTCCACGCCGTTGGTGGCGGGCTCCAGGGCCATGGCGTCGTAAATCGAGCCGCGGTCGTGGTAGAGGCTCACGATCTCCCGCTCCAGGCTCTCCGGGGTCATGTCGGACTGGTTCAGCACCCGGCTCAGCCCCCGGGCCTCGAAGGAATTCGCGTTGAGCACCTGGTCGCCCCGGCTGACCTCCTTGGGATAGGGGATCAGCAACGCCGGCTTGCGCAGCGCCAGAATTTCGCACAGCACGTTCGCGCCCGCCCGGGAGATCAGCACGTCCGCGCATGCGTAGGCGTCGGCCATCTCTTCGTCCAGGAATTCGCACTGCACATAGTTGCGCGCGCCCTCGTGCTCGGCGGACAGGTTGCCCTTGCCGCACAGGTGCAGCACCTGAAAGGTGTCCGTCAGGGTGTTCAGCGCCGCGCGCAGACATTCGTTGATCGCCTGCGCCCCGGTGGAGCCGCCCACCACCATCAATACCGGCAGGTTCCGGCTGAAGCCGAAGCGCTTCAGGCCCGCCTCCCGGCTGCCGTTGAGCACCTCGGGCCGGATGGGCGTTCCGGTGTACACGCCCTTGCCCTTTGCACAGGGCACGGCCTCCGGGAAGGTGCAGCACTGGGCGGAGGCAAAGGGCAGGCACAGCTTGTTGGCCAGTCCGGGGGTGAGGTCGGACTCGTGGGTCACCACGGGCACGCGGTTGAAGTGCGCGCCGTAGACCACCGGCACCGAAACGAAGCCGCCCTTGGAAAAGACCACATTGGGCCTGATTTTGCGGATGATGCGCGTCGCCTGGGCCACGCCCTTGATCACGCGGAAGGGATCGGAAAAGTTCTTCGGGTCAAAATAGCGGCGGAGCTTGCCCACAGCCACGGCGTAAAAGCGCACGCCGGGAACCTTGGAGATCATCTCCTGCTCGACGCTGTTGGCCGCGCCGATGTAGTGAACCTCCCAGCCGTCCGCCTGCAAACGCGGGATCAGCGCCAGATTGGGCGTCACATGGCCGCCCGTGCCGCCGCCCGTCATAACGATTTTCTTCATGGCTTCCTCCTCGGGGTCTTCGCGCCGCCGCGGGCGGTTCGTTTTGCCCAATTGCGACCGGCGCAGGGGTCTGGCGCAAATCCCGCGCGGATTCGCGCCTCCAAAAGCTTTATCTATTATAGCATCAAAAGAGGGAAATGTTTTTATCGCGCTGTTAAAAAGTCTTTTGTTTTGCTCCGAAATGCGCTATTATATAGGGGAGATGGTTACATGGCCCTTCTTCGGGCCGAATTTCCCAATTCCAGCCGGAGGTATGAAATGAGTTATCAGGCGCTGTACCGCGCGTGGCGGCCCAAAACATTTTCAGAAATCTGCGATCAGGACGCTGTGGTGCGCACGCTGAAGCGGCAGGTGGAGACCGGCCGCATCGCCCACGCCTACCTGTTCTGCGGCACCCGCGGCACGGGCAAAACCTCCGCCGCGAAGGTGCTCGCCCGCGCCGTGAACTGCCTGCATCCCGTGGACGGCGACCCCTGCGGAGAGTGCGAGGTCTGCCGCGCGCTTCAGCAGGAGACCTGCATGGACGTGCTGGAGATCGACGCGGCCTCCAACAACAGCGTGGACCAGATCCGCGACCTGCGGGACAAGATCGCCTATCCCCCCACGCTCACCAGGTACAAGGTGTACATCATCGACGAGGTGCACATGCTCTCCTCGGGTGCGTTCAACGCGCTGCTCAAGACCCTGGAGGAGCCGCCCGGACACGCCGTGTTCATCCTGGCCACCACCGAGCCCCACCGGCTCCCGGCCACCATCCTCTCCCGCTGCCAGCGCTTCGACTTCCACCGCATCTCGGTGGAGGCCATCGTCGCGCGGTTGAAGGTGGTGCTCGCGGGCGTGGGCCGGGAGGCCGAGGAGGCGGCGCTCGAGGAAATCGCCCGGGCCGCCGAAGGTGCGATGCGCGACGCCCTGTCCCTGCTGGACGTGTGCCTGTCCTTCACCGACGGCGCGGTCAGCGCCGCCCTCGCCCGGGACGTGCTGGGCACCACGGGCCGGGACTTCATGTTCGAATTCACCGACGCGCTGCTCTCCTGGGACGCCGCCGCGGCCCTTTCCGGGATCGACGGGGCCATGCGCCGGGGCAGCGACCCCCGGGTGTTCGCCCAGGACGCGGCGGCCCACCTGCGGGCGGTGCTGCTGGCGAAGGTGGCGGGGGACGGCCTCGCCTCCCTGCTGGAGGTCACGCCCGAGGATGCGCAGCGCTTCCGCGCTCAGGCGGAGCGCGCCGGTCAGGAGCAGCTGATGCGCATGATGGAGCTGTTCATGCGCATCGACGGAGACGTCAGGTGGGCCAGCCAGCCCCGCACCCTGCTGGAGCTGGCCGCCGTGCGCGCCTGCCACCCGGAGGAGGAGGCGGATGCAAGCCTCGCCGAGCGCGTGGAGCGCGTGGAGGCGCTGCTCTCCGGCGGCGCAGTGGTTCGCGCCGCGCCCGCCGCCCCGGCGGAAAAGCCCGCCGAGAAACCGTCCGGAAGCCCTGCCGCCCCGGAAAAGCCCGCGCCGAAGGCCTCCGCCCCCGCGGCCACGCCGCCACAGCAGTATCTCGACGCCATCGAAAAGGTGGGCGCGGAGAACCCCTCCTTCCGCAGCATGCTGCCCAAGATGCGCTACGCCGGAATCGAGGACGGCGTGGTGACGGTGGAATTCGGCCGGGACGGCATCATGGTGCGCAGGGTGCTGGAGAGCAAGGCGCCGCTGATCGAGGCCGCCCTGAGCGAGGCCTTTGGCCAGAGCATGCGCCTGCGCACCCGCAACGCAGGGGAGCAGAGCGCCAAAACCTCCGCCGCAGCGAAGAGCGTCATCGAGCAATCCTACGACGTGTTCGGTCGGGACAAGATCGAACTGACCGACTGACATGGACGGCCGCATCGACGCGCACAGCGGACACCGGAGTCGGCTGAGACAGCGGGTGCTCAGCGAGGGCTTCGAGAGCCTCGAGCCCCATGAGATCCTCGAATTTCTGCTCTACTACGCCGTTCCCCGCCAGGACGTGAACGCTCCGGCCCACGCGCTCGTGCGCCGCTTCGGAGGCGTGCAGGGCGCGCTGTCGGCGGAAGTGGGCCAGCTCTCGGCGGTGGAGGGCGTGGGAAGGCGCACGGCGGAATACCTGGCGCTGGTCGGGGAGGCAGCCGCCGCCTGCGCGCAGCTTCGCCCGGAGGACCGGCCCTGGCTCGGCCGCTATCTGGACGTGTTCCGCTTCGCCCAGCGGGAGGCGCAGACCGCCGCCGCGCCCCGGTGCGTGCAGCTCTGTCTGGACATGGAGAGCCGCCTGCTCTGCCGCCGTCCGCTCTGCCCGTCGCTGAGCTGGGGCGAACCGGAGACCATGCGCGCCGCGCTGGCGGACGTGCTGGGCATGAAGGCCCAGAGCGCCATACTGCTGCTCTTCGTCGGCGCGCGCCACGCCGAGCCCCAGCCCTACGACCTCGACCGCGCCCGGGGCTACGCCTGCGCCCTGCGCGCCGCCGGCTCCAGCCTGCTGGACGTGGTGCTGGTGGGCGAGGCCGGAATGTACAGCCTGCGTCGGGCGGGCCAGATTCCCGACTTCAGCGCCTCGGAGGTTCAGCGCATGGTGTGCGAAGACTACCTCCGGGATGCGCCCGCCCCGGACGAAACCCCATCCTGCGACCCGCCGGGGGAGGGCTGAGCGCCCGCCCCGGAAGCACAATTTTTTCAGGAGGTCTTACCCATGAACGCACTTGCCCTGTTTGAACGGGACATACTTCTCTGGATTCAGGAAAACCTGCGCTGCGCCGCGCTCACGCCCGTAATGAAGCTGCTCTCCACCCTCGGCAACGCCGGAATCTTCTGGATCGTGCTGACGGTGCTGCTGCTGCTCTTCCGCAAGACCCGCCGCACCGGCGTCTACTGCGCGGCGGCGATCGTGCTGACCTTCCTGGTGGTCAACTGCGCCATCAAGCCGCTGGTCGCCCGCGTCCGTCCCTACGATCTCTTCCCGGAGATCCAGATTCTGGTGCACGCGGAGCACGATTTCTCCTTCCCCTCCGGCCACAGCGCCAACTCCTTCTGCTGCGCCTGGGCGCTGTTCCGTCGCGCGCCCCGGAAGTACGGCGTGGCCGCGCTGGTTCTGGCCGCGCTCATCGCGCTGTCCCGGCTGTATGTGGGCGTGCACTACCCCACGGACGTACTGGCCGGCGTCGCCCTCGGCGTCCTGCTGAGCGAGGCCGCCGTGCGCCTGACGGACGCCGTGCGCCGGCGCGTGTGCCACCGGCGCTGACGCGCGCAGCCGCCGCAGATTTCCCCTCCGGAATGTACAAAGAAGTGCTTGAATCGCATGTTGGTTCATGCTATAATCAAGTTACCATCGTCCATAAGAAGTGGATGAAATTAAAAGGAGGAACTCATATGAAGAAGCTTCTTGCGATTCTTCTGTCCCTGGTTCTGGCCCTGTGCGCCTTCGGCGCGATGGCAGAGGCCGTCAATCCCGACGACATCGAAGACACCATGACCTCCGAAGACGGCGTCTACAAGATCGCCTTCGTCACCGACGTCGGCCAGCTGAAGGACAAGTCCTTCAACCAGGGCACCTGGAACGGCGTGAAGGCCTACGCTGCGGCGAACGGCCTGTCCTACAAGTACTATCAGCCGGCCAACGGCGACCAGGCCACCGACGACGACCGCTACGACGCCATGAAGGCAGCCGTAGAGGGCGGCGCGGAGATCGTGGTCTGCGCGGGCTTCATGCAGGAGACCGCTCTGAAGAAGGCCGCAACCGAGTTCGCGGACGCCAAGTTCGTGTTCATCGACGGCTATCCGCTCTCCGATGAGGCGGGCAACACCCTGACCAACATCGCTCCCATCTCCTTCAAGGAGGAGCAGAGCGGCTACTTCGCCGGCTACGCGGTCGTCATGGACGGCTTCACCCGCCTGGGCTTCACCGGCGGCGGCGGCGGAACCAACCCGGCCTGCTGCCGCTACGGCTACGGCTTCGCGCAGGGCGCGGAGGCGGCCGCTGCGGAGCTGGGCGTCGAGGTTGAGCTGAAGTACTCCTGGCAGTACGGCGCCAGCTTCCAGGCCTCTCCCGAGCTGCAGACCATGATCAAGGGCTGGTATGAGAACGGCACCGAGATCGTGTTCGCCTGCGGCGGCTCCATGTTCCAGTCTGTCGCGGCTGCGGCGGCCGAGAACGACGGCTTCGTCGTCGGCGTCGACGTCGACCAGTCCGGCGAATCCGACACCGTCGTGACCTCCGCCATGAAGGGCCTAAGCAACGCCACCGAGTGGGCCATCACCAAGTTCTACGATGGCACCTGGGACGAAATCGGCGGCATTCCCACCAGCCTGGGCGTGAACGAGGACGCCGTCGGCCTGCCGACCGAGTCCTGGCTCTTCGAGACCTACTCCGTCGAAGACTATCAGGCCGCTCTGGACGCCATGAAGGCGGGCGATCTGGTCGTTGACGACACCGTGGTCACCGAGGGCGAAATCGCCAACGTCGCCTTCGAGCATGTGACGGTGGACTACATCGGCTAAGCTATCCATCCAAAATCCCCCGGCTCCGTGGAGCCGGGGGATTTTGATTCTACTGAAAAGCCCGCTTCTCCTTGCTGAAGCGGGCTTTGTCAGCGGTCTGAGGGGAGCATGGCGATTTTCCGCCATGCTCCCCTCCGTCTGTCCCGGGGCCGTGAAGGTCAAAGGGCTTCGACCCTCGAGGATGTGGCGCCGCCCTCCGGCCGGCGTCAGCCGTTGCTTCTGGAGGTGACGACCAGCACGCTCTTCTCGGCCTTCTTGTTCACAATGCAATCGACGAGCATGCGCGCCGCCGCCTCGCCCAGCCTGGCCTTGGGGTGATCGAAGCTCAGGAAGCCCTCGATTCCGAAAAACTGCACCAGATCCGAATTGTCAAAGCTGACGATGGTCATCTCTTCCGGAATGGCAATGCCGCGGGCGCGGAGCTTATTGATGATCGAAGCCGCGATGATATCGTTGTAGCAGATCAGCGCCGAACAGTTCTCGATGCATTGGTTGAGCGTGTATTCCACGCAGGATTCATTGCGAAGCATGAAGTTGTCTTCATCGTCGATGCTGTACCAGCAGATGTTGTGCTCGTTGATCGGCAGGCCGCAGTCCCGCAGGGCATTGGCATAGCCCAGATAGCGCAGCATGCCCTGCATCTCGTCGAAGCGAAAAAAACAGCCGATGTTGGGATGCCCGGATTTGATCAGATGCCGCGTGAGGTGATAGGACACCTTCTCGTCATCCCAGACCACCGCGTTGGATTTGACGTTTCTGTAGCAGCTGTTTACAAACACATAGGGAATTCCGGCCTCGTCCAGCTTGTGAAACAGGTTCGCGTTGGGCGTGGGAAAGCCGCTCTTGGTGGGCTCGAGTATAATTCCGGCCACGTTGCTCTTGAGCATTTTCTTGAGAAAGCGGGTTTCGTTGTCCACCGAATTGTGGGAGAGCTCCAGCTGAATGCTGTAGCCCAGCTTGCTCAGCACGCTTTCAAGTCCATTGAAAATGTCGGAGCAGATGTATCCGCTGATGGTGGTAAACATGACGCCGATCTTCTTGGAGCTGCCGTAGGTTTGCCGGGAGACATAGCTCCCGCTGCCCCGGACGCTCTGAATGTAGCCGGTCTCGGCCAGCTTCTTCATGGCGTTGCGAACCGTCTGGCGGCTGACGCTGAATTGAGCCATGAGCTGGGCCTCCGAAGGCAGCTTCGATTTGTATGGAAACACGCCGCCGAAGATGTTCTTCACGACCCAGCTGTAAATGACCTCGTACTTTAAAACGCCTGCGCCTTTTTCTGCCATCGCTTCTCACCATTCCGAATATTTTCCCCACTTGTAATATAAACCATTTGAAGAAAAATGCAAGTTGTTTTTATCGAAACAAGCAGTAGAAAAATGCTTGTAAAAATTGGAACAAATGCCATGAAAATTGCAAGCCATTCCATCATAAGCTTTCGGAGTTTGGTATTTCAAACTGCCAAATCGGCATCCGTAAGCGTTTTAGTTGCATTGTTGATTATTCTTTTAATGTAAATTGATATATTCTTTATTGTTAAAATATTATTCTATATGTGGCTTTTCATCGATAATTTTTATTTATTCGGCCAAATTTTAGTAGTATATATTTACATTTTCGGGTTCAGATGGTATACTTTTTGTAGATCATAAAAGTACAAGTATTCACTCGTTGTAAAAAGTTGTACCATCGAAGCAATGGCAGCACGGAAACGCTTGTACATGTTAAACAGGGAGGAATGCCTATATGAAAAAGAATCACGAAACTGACGCATTGAACGCCATGCCGCTCTGGAAGCGCTTCTTCATGCAGTCGTATTCGAGCGCAATTACCGCGATTGTCGTGCTGATTGCGATCTTTGCGATCACGACCTCCTCCTTTTTGACGCCCTACAACATCTTCAATCTGTCCAGAACCGCCGCGATCTACGGCTTCATCGGCGGCTCCCAGCTGATCCTGATGGTGATCGGCGACATGAACCTGGGCATCGGCGGCGTCGGCGCGCTCACCACGGTGGTGATGGGCGCATTGATGACCAACCTGGGCGTGCCCACGCTACCGGCGGTGCTGGCCTGCTTGGCGACCGCGGCGCTGTGCGGCCTCATCATCGGCTTGATGGTGGTCAAGCTCCGCCTGAACCCCTGGATCATCACGCTGGCCATGTCCTTCGTGTTCAACGGCCTGGCCATCGGCTACACCCACGGCTATCCCTACTCGGTGCCAAACTCCCTGACCTGGATCGGCAGAACCAAGATCGGCAGCTCCTTCTCCTTCCTGGCCATACTGATGCTGGTGTTCGTCGTGGCGCTGTTCATCATGTTCCGCCACACGCGCTTCGGCCGCAACATACTGGCGGTGGGCGGCAACCGCACGGCGGCGCGGCTCTCCGGCATCAACGTCGACGGCATCATCATCGCCTGCAACATCCTCTCCTGCCTGTTTGCCAGCGTTGCGGCCATCCTGTGGGCCTGCAGAACGGGCACGGTTTCCCCGAACACCGGCTCCGACTGGATGATGTATTCCATCGCTGTGTGCGCCATCGGCGGCATTCCGCTCAACGGCGGCAGCTTCACCGCGCTGGGCTTCTACTGCGGCTCGTGGATCCTGACGATGGTGCGCAACGGCCTCACCATGATGAACGTGGACGTCTACTACGAGCAGGTCTTCCTGGGCCTGATCATCCTGGTTGCGGTCTCCATCGAATCCATCCGCCTGCGCATCGCGGAAAAGATGCGCTGATCGACTCAGAATAATAAAGCGCGTTGCGCCTTATTAAATATGATTGGGAGGTACTCATCATGAAAAAACTCGTCGCTCTGCTGCTGGTTGCTGTCATGTCCATCGCCGCCTTCGGCGCGCTGGCGGAAAGCACCCAATTCGAACTGACCCTGTCCAAGGATCCCTCCGAATACAAGATTCTGATCTACTGGCCCGCCCCCGACACCTATTTTGAGGACAACATTCAGCCCGGCTATCAGGCCATCGAAGAGATGTACGGCATCACCGTCGACTACGTCATCGGCACCGAGTGGACCCAGGACGTCGAGAACCAGATGGTTCAGGCCAAGATGGCCGAAGGCTATGACCTGTTCATGGTCTACGGCGCGGACACCTCCGGTGCGAACGCCCTGTATCAGGAAATGATCGACTTCGGCTGCACCGTGGTCAACTACGGCGGCGTGATGAACGATCCCCAGGTTGCGCCCGTGACCGTCTGCGGCGACGTGTATGATTATTCCTACAACGCCACCAAGAAGATGATCGAGGACATCGAAGCGACCGGCGAAAAGGCCGTCATCATCGACGTTCTTGAGAATCTGGGCGACGTGAACACCCTGGAGCGCCAGCGCGGCGTTGAGGCGGCGGTTGCGGAGTATCCCGACGCCACCATCTGCCAGACCATCGGCGACATCAACACCCAGGATGAAGGCTACGAGAAGGTTGCGGACGCCCTCGCCGCCAACCCCACCGCGAACGGCATCATCGCCACCGGCGGCACCGCTTCCCGCGGCCTGGCCACCGCTCTGGCGGACTACTATGCCTCCAACCCCGACGCCGGCCACCTCTACGCGGTTGCCACCGACCCCTCTGACGAGGTTCTCGCGGGCGTGAACTCCGGCGCCATCGACCTGGGCATCGCCCAGAACGGCTATGGCCAGGGCTACATCGGCATGCTGACCCTGCTCCACCTGGCTGAGGGCTGGAACATGGTTGAGTTCGGCAAGCACATCGTGACCGGCTACGTCTTCATCACCAAGGACAATGTGGAAACCTTCCCCGAGGACGTGAAGGCTCTGTCCGAGAAGATCGCCGCCGATCTGGAGACCGTGTACCTGAGCAAGTAATTCCCGCTTTTCCGTGTGATCTCCCGCAAGGGAGATCACACATTCCACCCGTTCCTCTATCCCTATCCTATGACAATACCGGAGGAAAACCAGATGCTAGAGATCAAGAGCGTTTCCAAATCTTTTCCCGGCGTGAAGGCGCTGCAAGATATCAATGTAACGTTTAACAACGGCGAAATCCATGCCCTTCTGGGTGAAAACGGCGCGGGCAAAAGTACGCTGATGAAGATCATCTGTGGCATTTACAAGGCGGATGAGGGCACGGTCACGCTGGACGGAGAAGAACTGAAGCTGAACGGCTACGGCGATTCTGTTCGCCATCACATCAGCATGGTGCATCAGGAGATCCAGATGATCCCTGAGAGCAGCATTGCGGAGAACATCTGCAACGACAAGATCGACCGGTTCACAAAGCTGGGCTTTGTCAACTGGAAGGAGATCAACAAATTTGCCAAAAAATACATGGACGAGGTGGGCCTGGACTTCCCCCCGGAGAAGAAGGTGCGCTTTCTCAGCGCCGCCCACAAGCAGCAAATTCAGATTGCCAAGGCCCTGAGCGCCGACGCCAAGGTTCTGTTGCTGGACGAGCCCACGTCCTCCCTGACCCCCCACGAGGCGAACATGCTCTTCGAGCTGGTGCGCAAGCTTCGGGACAAGGGGCTGGTTATCATCTTCGTCTCCCACAAGCTGGAAGAGGTGCAGATCATCGCGGATCGCGTGACCGTGATGCGCGACGGCTGCCTGGTGGGAACGGATAAAATTGAAAACATGGACAATGCGAGAATCATCCGCATGATGATCGGTCGCGATTTCGTGTATCAGTACCGCGGCAGGCTGGACGCCTACGAAAACGACGTCGTGCTGCGGGCGGAGAACATCGCGTCCAAGATTCACGGCTTCAAGGACATCAGCTTCGAGGTGCACCGCGGCGAGATTCTGGGCTTTTACGGCCTGGTGGGCAGCGGCCGCACAGAGGCGATTCGCACGCTCCTCAATATAGATCACAGGGAAAGCGGCACCATTTATGTAAACGGAAAACGGGCGGACATCAAGTCCCTCAAGCAGGCGCTCAAGACGTACCGCATCGGCTATGTCACGGAGAACCGCAAGGAGGAAGGGCTGTTCCTCTCCCACACCGTCGGCGTGAACATCTGCATCAATTCCCTCGAACAGTGCCACGCCGGAAAGACAAACTTCATCAGCCTCGCCAAGGAGCGCAGTCTGGCGCAGGACTATCGGGACAAGCTCAGCATCAAGACGCCGAGTCTGAACGCGCTGGCCGGAAAGCTGTCCGGCGGCAACCAGCAGAAGATTTCCATTGCAAAATGGCTGGCTGCGGACTGCGATATTCTGATCATCGACGAGCCCACCGTGGGTGTGGATATCGGCGCAAAGCAGTACATTCACGACCTGATCTGGGATCTGGCCGCCAAGGAGGGCAAGACCATCATCCTGATCTCGTCGGATATGAATGAAATGATCGCATTGGCCCGGCGAATTCTGATCTTCAAGGACAAGCAGATCGTGAAGGAATTGAAGGGCGAGGAGTTCTTCGCCCTGCCCGGCTCAGAAATCAGCGCCGAAATCGGCAAATCGTTTATTTGATGGGAGGAGATTGAGATGAAAGGAAAGTTCGCCTTTTCCCGCCGCATGATCGCGGAGGACATGCCCGCGCTGCAGGCGGCGGCGGAGCGCCTGAAGGGAGATCTCGCGCGCGCAAGGGCATTGGGCCTCATCCATTGCAGGATATACACCCAGGAAATCGAGGGCCTGCTCTACGCATTTCAGTTCTATATGCTGGACGAGGGAGCGGATCCCGAGGCGCTGTTCGCCACGCTTCGCGGGGAGGACGGCCTGCTAAAGGGCTGGGCGCCCGCGCGCCACGTCTATGAATTCAAGCTTCACCCGGGCGATTGCTACGACAATCTCAAGAGCCAGGGCGTCATCATCGGCGTGCGCGAGGGCAAGCTGGACGAATATGTGCGCCTGCACGACGAACAGCCCCAGATCATCCACGACCTGTGCTATCAAAACGGCTTTAGGAAGTCTTCCATCTTTGTAACGGAGCTTCATAAGCAATATCTGCTGCAATTCCAGGACTTCTACGGACAGGAGGATCCCGCGCTGTACGAAAACGAAACCTATCTGGAATGGCTGCGGGTCACCGGCGAATGCCAGCAGCCCCTGGCCGGAGAAGAATTCTGGAAGCCCATGAAAGAAATATTTGTTGTCTGAGGAGGCACAATCACAATGAAAAGATCGCTGGTTAATCATTCCATTCGCTACGCGAAGGAGCTGCTGAAGAAGTACAACATTTCCCTGCCCGACTTCGGCTACTGGACGATGGACGACTGGAAGGCTCACAAGGACGAACTGGATTACATCAAGCCCCTGATGCTGGGCTGGGATCTGACCGACCACGGCCTCAACCGCTTCTCCGAGATCGGCTGCACCCTCTTCACCATCCGCAACGGCATGCTGTATCAGCCGGAGGTGGGCGTGCCCTACGCCGAGAAACTGCTGATCTTCCAGGACGGCCAGCGCCTGCCCATTCACTATCACGGCTTCAAGACGGAGGACATCATCAACCGCGCCGGCGGCCCCATGTTCATCAAGCTGTACAACACCGTGGACGGCAAAGCGACGGACACTCCCGTCACCGTGCGCCAGGACGGCATCGCCCACACCTATCAGCCCGGTGAAATCGTCATGATTCAGCCCGGCAACAGCATCACCATCACCCCCGGCGTCGCGCACACCTTCGGCTCTCTGCCGGGCACCGGCGATCTGATCTGCGGCGAGGTTTCCAAGATCAACGACGACACGACCGACAACTACCACATCGAGCTGCAGCCGCAGCAGTATGCCAACATCGAAGAGGACGAGCCCATCCTGCATCCGCTCTGCAATGAATACGGACGCCTGCTGGGCATCTGAGTGCGGCGTTTGCAACGGATTTTGCTAGAAAGGCGGAAATCGCAATGAACAGCTCCAAAAAGCGTGAATTGATGCTCAAGGCCATGGATCTTCGCATAACCGGCCTGAAGATGGTACAGAAGGCGCATTCCGGTCACATCGGCGGCGCGTTCTCCATGTCCGAACTGATGGCCGTGCTGTATTTCGACAAGATGAACATTCGCCCTGAGGATCCCCGTTGGGAGGACAGGGACCGCTTCGTTCTGTCCAAGGGACATTGCACCGTCGCCCTCTATCCCACCCTGGCGCTGCGGGGATTCTTCGACGTCTCCCTGCTGGACACCTTCCGGAAGATCGACGGCCACCTCTCCGGCCATGCGGAGATGAAGTATGTACCCGGCGTGGATATGTCCACCGGCTCTCTGGGTCAGGGCTTCTCCGTGGCCGTGGGCATGGCCCAGGGCGCGAAGCTCGCGAAGAAGGAGCTGACCGTCTATGCGCTCATGGGCGACGGCGAAATTCAGGAGGGGCAGATCTGGGAGGCGTCCATGTATGCCGGCGCGCACGGACTGGACAATCTGGTCGCCTTCGTGGACTCCAACAAGGTTCAGCTGGACGGCACGGTCAAGGAGGTCCTGGACACCGGCGATCTCAAGGCCAAATTTGAAAGCTTCGGCTTCTTCACCCAGTCCATCGACGGGCACGACGTGGAGGCCATCTCCGACGCCATCGATCGCGCGAAGGCCGAAAAGGGCCGTCCTTCCATGATCCTGCTCAACACCGTCAAGAGCAAGGGCATCTCCTTCATGGAGGGCAGGCACGAGTGGCACGGCAAAACCCCGAACGACGAACAATTCAAGGCGGCCTTCGATGAGCTTTACGCGCGTCGGGCGGAAATGGAGGGCTAAACCATGGCAGAGAAAATTGCAACCAGACACGCCTATGGCGAGGCGCTGAAGGCTGCCGGCGTCAATGAACGGATCGTGGCGCTGGACGGCGACGTTTCCACCTGCACCATGTCTGCGATCTTCGGGGAAGCCTATCCCGAGCGCTTCTTCAACGTCGGCATCGCCGAGGGCAACATGCTGGGCATGGCCGCCGGCCTGGCGACCATGGGCTACATTCCCTTCGCCCACGCGTTCGCCATGTTCATGGCGGG
Source organism: bacterium (assembly GCA_004563405.1). Lineage (GTDB taxonomy): Bacteria > Bacillota > Clostridia > Christensenellales > Aristaeellaceae > SFTH01. The sequence continues at coordinate 13,890 of SFTH01000026.1, read as the reverse complement.
CCGCGGCTACGATCAGATCCGCAACAGCATCTGCTACCCGCATCTGAACGTCAAGTGCGTCGGCACCCACGCGGGCCTCTCCGTGGGCGAGGACGGTGCCACCCACCAGTGCATCGAGGATATCGCCCTCATGCGCGCAATTCCCGGCATGACGGTCATCTGTCCGGCGGACGCCATCGAAACCGAGGCGGCTGTGAAGGCCCTGACCGAATATGACGGCCCCGCCTACCTGCGCATCGGCCGCCTGCCCGTGGAGATCGTGAACGACTTCCCGGGGTACAAATTTGAAATCGGCAAATCCGTGGAGCTGCGCAAGGGCAGCGACGTGACGATCATCGCCACGGGCCTCATGGTTCCCGACGCACTCCAGGCCGCGGACCTTCTGCAGGTCGAGGGCATCCGCGCGAGGGTCATCAACATGCACACCATCAAGCCCCTGGACGAGGAGGCGGTGCTGAAGGCCGCGGAGGAGACGGGCTGCATCGTCACCGCGGAAGAGCACAACATTCTCAGCGGTCTGGGCGCGGCCGTGGCGGAAGTCACCGCCGACAGGCGTCCCGTCCCGGTCAAGCGCGTGGGCGTGAAGGATTGCTTCGGACGCTCGGGCAACGCGCTGGAGCTGCTGAAGCTGTACCACCTGACGGCGGCGGACATCGCGGAAGCCGCGCGGGAAGCGGTCAGGGCAAAATAAGAGAGCACGGATGGGCTTGCACGCCGGTGGGCGGCAAGCCCATCCTGAAATGAGGAGATATGCGTTATGATTGACAAGCATGTAAGGCTGGGTCTGCTGTGCACCCGCCGCAACGTGGATGGCGAATTCTTTTGCAACGTGGACATCGCCGGAAAGAACCGCGACGCGGTGAAGGCGAAGCTCACGCAGATGGGCATCGACTTCGTAGCGATCGACGACATCGTACCGGACGGCATGATCAAGCTCGGCGCAGACGCCAGGAAGGTGGCCGATTACTTCATCGCCCAGGGCGTCGACGCCGTGTTTGCGCCCCATTGCAACTTCGGCACGGAGGACGCGGTGGCGAAGGTGGGCAAGCTGGTGGGCAAGCCCCTGCTGCTCTGGGCGCCCCGCGATCCCGCGCCGGATCCGACCCAGGATTTCGGCCGCGCCACGGACGCTCAGTGCGGCGTCATGGCCACGGGCAAGGTGGTCCGGGACTTCGGCGTGCCCTTCAGCTACATGTCGAATTGCCGCATTGACGACGAATGTTTCGAGCGCAGCCTGCGCCGCTTCATGAAGGTCGCGGCCGTGGTCAAGGCGATGTCCCACCTGCGCGTCGGCCTGGTCTCCAATCGCCCGGCCGAATTCTGGTCCGTGAAGTACAACGAGCAGCAGCTCCTGGAAAAATTCGGCGTCGAAGTGGAAACAGTGACGCTGATCGAGCTTCAGCAGCGCTACCGGCGAATCCTGGAGACCAACCGCGCTTCCCTGGAAGAGACGGTCGCGGAATATCGCCGGGACTGCGAAATCTGCGTCGACGACGAATCCCTGTACAGAACCGCCGCGCTGAAGGCTGCGATGCTGGAATGGGCGCGGGAGAAGGATCTTTCGGCAATCGCCTCCACCTGCTGGGGCCCCATGCGCGACATGGCGGGCATTGCCTCCTGCTTCGTGTTCGGCGAATTGACCGGCGAGGGCATACCCACCGTCTGCGAGGGCGATGTGAACGGCGCGATCACCTCCATCATCGCCTCGGCCGCCACGCTCTGGGAGCGGGACCCCTTCTTCGCGGACATCACCCAGCGCCATCCCACCAACGACAACGCGGAGCTGTTCTGGCATTGCGGCGTGTTCACCCGCAACACGGCCACCAGGGCCTGCAAGCCCTGCATCAAGGGCAACTTCGACGAAAACCGTCCCACGGTGGGCGGCTTCCGCATCGAGGACGGCGATGTGACGGTGCTGCGCTTCGACAGCACCCAGGATCAGTATTCGCTGCTGATCGCCGAGGGCGTGACCGTGGACGGCCCCAAGACCAACGGCACCTACGGCTGGGTCGAATTCAAGGACTGGCTGGCCATCGAGCACAAGGTGGTCTGCGGCCCCTACATCCATCACGTGGCCGGCGTGCACGAACACATCGCGGATGTGCTCTACGAGGCGTGCAAATACCTGAACATCAAGGCCGACCTGTGCGAGCCCGACGAGGCGGAGGTACAGCGGCGGCTGCGCTGATTCGACGCGCGCGCAACCGGGCCGCGCCCTTCCCCTCTGCCCGAAGCAGCGCCGGAAGCGCGGACGACCGCCCTCCTTGAGTCCGCGCCAGCGGCCTGCCGGGGCGTCCGGTGACGGACGCCCCGGGTTGCGCGCCTCCGCATGTCCCCGGCGCACACGCCGTCGGGGACGATTGCAGCGCGGGAGGACGCATGCCCTCCCGCGCACGCTCATAAGTTTTTTGACAGCCCGTGACTCCGACGCGCGTCGGGGGGAACCTTCGCACCGGCGTTCGGCGCGCTGCGGATCCTTCCAGCGGGTGCGGGAAAACCGGTTTCCTTTCCGCATGGCGAATATGTTTCCGGCAAATCTTCGGTTTACAAATGCAAAATCGTCTGCTTTTCAGCATATCCGGCGCCGCTTTTGCAGGATTTGATTCGTGCACCTGCGAATATACCTGAAATTTACTTGACAAGCGCGATAAATCGTGTACAATGGGAACATCTCGAAGGGGAGTATGGCATTTTGCCATGCTCCCCTTCGTCTTTTCCCGGGATGTCCCGGAAGCTGAAAAAGGAGTGAGAGGGTATGAAAAAGGTTCTGGCAATCGTTCTGGCTGCACTGATGGCGCTCTCCTGCGCGGCGTTCGCAGAGGAGACGATCAAGATCGGCGTCTTTGAGCCGCTCACCGGTTCCTATGCCGGCGGCGGCGCGATGGAGGTCGAGGGCTACGAGCTGGCGCAGGAGATGTTCCCCGAGGTACTGGGCTCCAGGATCGAGCTGGTGAAGGCGGACAACAAGTCCGACAAGGTGGAGGCCTCCATGGCCGCCCAGTCGCTGGTGGACGCCGGCGTGGTGGCGGTGCTGGGCTCCTACTCCTCCGGCCTGACGTGGCGGGCTCCGACGTGTTCGCCGAGGCGCAGATTCCCGCGCTGACGGCCACCTCCACCAACCCCACCTCCACGCTGATGAGCGACTGGTACGCGCGCATCTGCTTCATCGATCCCTTCCAGGGCACGATGCTGGCGCGCTTCGCCGTGGAAAATGAATACAAGAGCATCGCCATCATTCAGGAGATCGAATCCGAATACGCGGTGGGCCTGGTGAACTACTTCGAGCGGGAGCTGGCCAACCACGAGGGCTACGCGGTCTCCAGCAAGGGCAACTTCGTCAACACCGACCAGGACTTCACCACCCTGCTCACCGACGCGCTGTCCAAGAACCCGGACGTGATCTTCACCTCCGTGGGCTACGCCCCCTCCGCCGCGCTGATCATTAAGCAGGCGCGCGAGCTGGGCTACACCGGTCCCATTTTCGGCGGCGACGCCCTGGATGCGCCGGAACTGTATGAAATCGCCGGCGAAAAGGTGGACGGCGTGATCTTCACCACCTTCTACGACGCGGCCCAGCCCGCCACGGAGCTGCCCTCCCAGTTCCTGGAGGCCTACGGGGCCAAGTACGGCAAGACGCCCGCCGCGCCGACCATCATGGCCTTCGACAGCTACCTGACCCTGCGCAACGCCATCGAGACGGCGGGCTCCACCGATCCCGAGGCCGTGCGCGAGGCGCTCTTCGCCACCTCCGGCTTCGTGGGCGTTGCGGGCGTAATCACCCTGAACGACACCCACGACGCGGTGCGCCCGGTGGTCTTCAAGAAGGTCAACGGCGACGGCACCAGCGAATTCCTCTCCATCATCGAACCTTGACCGGCTGCGCGGAGGAGGAAGAACTTCCTCCTCCGCCCGCCAATTTTTTGTTACGAGCAGAAAAGGGGATGGACGAATGGGCGTCTTTTTACAGCAACTGGCCAACGCCCTGTGCGTGGGCAGCCTCTACGCGCTGCTGGCCATCGGCTATACGATGGTCTACGGCGTGCTGCGGCTGATCAACTTCGCACACGGCGAAATTTTCATGATGGCCATGTACATCGTCTTCTACGGCATCGGGCTGTTCCTGCTGCCCTGGTACATCGGCTTCACGGCCACGATCCTCATCACGGCGCTGCTGGGCGTGCTCTCCGAGCGGCTGGCCTACCGCCCGCTGCGGGACGCACCGCGCATCTCGGTGCTGATCTCAGCCATCGGCGTGAGCTACTTTTTGCAGAAGGGGCAGCGCCCGCACCTTCCAAAACATCCGCCTCTTCTCCGCGCTGAGCGTGGCGGACAACGTGGACGTGGCCCAGCACCTGCGCCTCAAGAGCGGCTGGGTGGCGGCGACGCTGCGCACGCCCCGCTACCGGCGGGAGGTCGCGGCCATCGCCCGGCGCACGGACGAGCTGCTGTACTACATGGGCCTGCTGGACGCGCGCGACGAGGCGGCGGGATCGCTGCCCTACGGCAAGCAGCGCAAGCTGGAAATTGCCCGCGCCCTGGCCACCCAGCCGAGCCTGCTGCTGCTGGATGAGCCCGCGGCGGGCATGAACCCCTCCGAGGCAGAGGAGCTCAAGCAGCTCATCCGCGGCATACGCGACCGCTTTCACATCGCCATACTGCTCATCGAGCACCACATGGACGTGGTCATGGGCATCTCCGACCGCATCTATGTGCTCAACTACGGCACGCTGATCGCCTCGGGCAGCGCCCGGGAGATTCAAAACGACGAAAACGTGATTTCTGCCTATCTGGGGGTGAGCGACGATGATGCTTGAACTCGAAAACCTTCAGGTGGCCTACGGCGGCATACAGGCCCTCAAGGGCATCGCCCTGCAAGTGGAGGAGGGCGAAATCGTCACCCTCATCGGCGCGAACGGCGCGGGCAAGTCCACCACGCTGCGAACCATCTCCGGCCTGGAGCGCGCGAAGGCGGGGCGCATCGTCTACAACGGCGAGGACGTGACCGGCAAGCCCAGCAAGTACATGGTCGAAAAGGGACTGGTGATGGTTCCCGAGGGGCAGCTCATCTTCCCGGACATGACCGTGCTGGAGAATCTGAAGATCGGCACGTATCTTCGCCGGAACCGGGAGATCGAGGCGGACATGAAGCGCATGTACGAGCTCTTTCCCCGACTGAAGGAGCGCTTCTGGCAACTCGCCGGCACGCTCTCCGGCGGCGAGCTGCAGATGCTGGCCGTGGCCCGGGCACTGATGATCCGGCCGAAGCTGCTGATGATGGACGAACCCTCCCTGGGCCTCGCGCCCCTGGTGGTGCAGAACATCTTCTCCATCATCCGCACCATCCGGGACTCCGGCGTCACGGTGCTGCTGATCGAGCAGAACGCCAACGCCGCGCTGAAGGTGGCCGATCGCGGCTATGTGCTGGAGACGGGCCGCATCACGCTGGAGGGCAGCGGCGAGGCGCTGCGCCGCAACCCCGAGGTGCGCGCCGCCTACCTGGGCAAGAGTTGAAACCGCAATACAATTTCCCATAATCCAATGAATATGACCGAATTCAAATTTGAATTTCGGTCACATTGTCCAGAATAAAAAGAAATCATGGATAAAATTTTTAAAAAACCGTTGACAAGACCCGCGAAATATGGTATTATACAGGTGAGCCAAGGAAGATGGATAAAGGCTATCGAGCGCAGAGACGCTTTTCATTCGGTAGATCGGGAGGAACCCGAAAAGCAAGACCGAAAGGCAGGAAAGACCCGGAAACCATCCCAGGCAAAAATTACGAAACGAGAAAGGGGCGAGTCCGTTGTACCTAGACCAGACAGAAAGGTTCATCTGCTTTGTCCCCCAAAATGATTAGCATAGATGGAGATCATATCCCCGGTCCCGCAGAAGATGAAGGAAAGAGAAGTGTAGGCGCGGCCGGATGAGGACAAAGCGAAACCGGTTTTCAGGAAGTGCATTGCGGCGAGGCAAAGCAGATGAACATCGTAAAATCGCATAAGAGAAAATGAGGCCGCCGGCACAGGATGTCGGCGGTTTTGATTTCCCACGCAAGGCGGAGGAAGGACGGCCGCAAAAGCCGCACCGGCCGGGCGTCGAGCCGTCCCGCCGGGCACAGCCCACGCGGGAAGCAAGCCCGCGCAGCCGGTTTCCGCCCCGGCCCAGCATTTATGCTCTGCCCGGCAATCGCCCGCGGGAAGCAAGCCCGCGCAGCCGGTTTCCGCCCCGGCCCAGCATTTATGCTCTGCCCGGCAATCGCCCGCGGAGAGGCAAGCCCGCGCAGCCGGTTTCCTTTCAGCAAATGTGTCGATTGCCCCGCCGGCGCGGGAACACAGGCTCTCTTTTCAGGGTGTCCGGAAGACGCACAAGGACAAATTGAGAATCGAGGGAGGTTCTGCCATGAAGAAGGGTTGGGTCATTACCATCGGCCGCGAGTTTTGCAGCGGCGGCTCCGAAGTGGCGCGCAAGGTTGCGCAGCGGCTTTCGATACCCTATTACGACCGGGATCTGATCGACAGCGCGGTGGAGCGAACCAACCTGAGCCGCGAGGCGGTGGAGGCCCACGACGAGCGCACGGGCGCCTTCCGCCTGGGCGATCCCTACGGCATGGGCTACCGCTATCGGGACGATCCCTCGCTGGTGCTTCCGGTGCACGCCCGCGTGTACGAAGCCCAGTGCGACGCCATCCGCCACATGGCGGGCGACGGCCCCTGCGTGTTCGTGGGCCGCTGCGCGGACTACGTTCTGGGCGAATGTACCAATGTGCTCAACGTGGTGAGTGTGTTCATCCGCGCGGATCTGGAAAAGCGCGTCCGCCGGGCCATGCGCGTGTACTCCCTCGGGGAGGACGAGGCGCGCAGGCTGATTCAGAAGACGGACAAAATCCGCGCGAAATACTACGCCGCCCACACCCAGCGGGACTGGGGCGCGATGGGAAACTACACGCTGATCGTGGACACCGGCAAGCTGGGCACGGACGGCGCCGCCGCCCTCATCGAAACCGCCGTCAACGCCCTGAACGCTCGGGAGAGCGAGGAGCTCTGACCGCTGAACTGAAATACTTCCCGCCGCAAGGACCGTCTGCCGGACGCGCGTCCGACAGCGCCTTGCCCGTGCGGCTCCATGCGCTCCCGGAAGGGCGGACTACACCGCCCTTCCGGGCCTGTTTTGCGGTGCGGGGACAGCGCGGCCCCACCCCGCATTTCTTTTGATTTCTCATCTCTCCCGCGCCTGCGCCCTTGACATTTTCTTTCCAAAAGCGTATAATACATACGGTCAGAAGAAAGCACTGCTTCAGAGAGGACGAGCAGTGTTTCTTTCTGTATTATTATTTGATGCCGCACGTCCGTGGCAGGAGGTTCAACAATGTCTGAGACCCGCGAACTTACCCTTACTGACAAGAAAAAGCTGGAGGCCGAGCTTGCCGAGCTGATGGAGGCAAAGAAGCGCGTCGCCGAGGAGATTCAGATCGCGCGCGGCTTCGGCGACCTGAGCGAGAATGCTGAGTATGACGCCGCCAAGGCCAAGGAGGCCGAGGTTTACGGAAATATCAACCGGATCGAGCAGATTCTGCGCACCGCGACCTTCGTGGATGACAGCGCCGCTTCCACCGACGTGGTCTCCCTGGGCAACGTCGTGCGCGTGCTGGACATGGAGTACGACGAAGAGGACGAGTACACCATCGTCGGCTTTACCGAGGCCGACCCGCTGAAGCTGTTCATCTCCAACGAATCTCCCATCGGCGCAGCCCTCATCGGCGCGCACCTGGGCGACGTGGTGGAGGCGAACACCCCCGGCGGAAAGGTGAAGCTGAAGATCCTCAACATCCGCAAGCGTTAAACCGAATCGACCGGCATGTATTCCACACGCCGGTCCTTTTATGAAGGAGAGCATACACATGGCTGAAAACAATGTGAACGCCCTGGAAATGACCCAGCAGGAGCTGTCCGAGCAGAACCGCATCCGTCTGGAAAAGCTGCAGGCGCTGCAGGCGGAGGGTCGCAATCCCTACGCCATCACCACCTTTGACGTCAACGCCCACTCCGCGGAGATCATCGCCAACTACGTCGAAGGTCAGGAGCGCCAGGTCTCCATCGCGGGCCGCATGATGTCCCGCCGCGTGATGGGCAAGGCGAGCTTTGCCCACCTGCTGGACCGGGACGGCAAAATTCAGATCTACGTCCGCCGGGACGACGTGGGCGAGGAGGCCTACAAGGCCTTCAAGAGCGACGACATCGGCGACATCATCGGCGTGAAGGGCTTCGTGTTCACCACCAAGACCGGCGAGGTGAGCGTGCACGCCCAGGAGATCACCCTGCTGACCAAGTCGCTGCACCCGCTGCCGGAGAAGTTCCACGGCCTGCAGGACACCGACACCCGCTATCGCCAGCGCTATCTGGACCTGATCGTCAATCCCGACGTGAAGGACACCTTCGTCAAGCGCAGCAATATCCTGCGGGAGCTGCGCGCATTCCTGGACGGACGCGGCTTCCTGGAGGTGGACACGCCCATCCTCACGCCCTTCGAGATCGGCGCGTCGGCGCGCCCCTTCTACACCCACCACAACGCGCTGGATCTGGACATGGTGCTGCGCATTGAGACGGAGCTGTACCTCAAGCGCCTGATCGTCGGCGGCATGGACCCGCATCTTCCGCAACGAGGGCATGGACACCAAGCACAACCCGGAGTTCACCACCATCGAGCTCTACCAGGCCTACACCGACTTCCACGGCATGATGGACCTGGTCGAGGACATGATGAAGACCGTCGCCCAGAAGGTGTGCGGCACGTTGGTGGTTCCCTATCAGGGCCACGAGATCGACCTGGGTCACTGGGAGCGCCTGACCATGGTGGAGGCCGTGAAGAAGTACAGTGGCGTGGACTTCAACGACTGGAAGAGCGACGAGGACGCCATCGCCTGCGCCAAGGCCCACAACGTGGAACTGCCCGAGGTGCCCACCAAGGGCGCGATTCTCGCCGAGTTCTTCGACGCCTTCGTGGAGGAGAAGCTGATCCAGCCTACCTTCATCTACGACTATCCGGTGGAGATCAGCCCGCTGGCCAAGCGCAAGCCGGATGACCCCGCCTTCACCGAGAGATTCGAGTACTTCATCAACGCCACGGAGTTCGGCAACGCCTTCTCCGAGCTGAACGACCCCATCGACCAGCGCGGCCGCTTCGAGCGCCAGGTCGCCGAGCGCAAGGCCCTCGACAAGGACTGCCGCGCCCAGGTGGACTACGACTTCGTCACCGCCCTCGAGTACGGCATGCCCCCGACCGGCGGCCTCGGCTTCGGCGTGGATCGCCTCGTCATGCTGCTCACCAACTCCGACTCCATCCGCGATGTCCTCCTCTTCCCCACGATGAAGCCCATCGACTGAGGAAGCGTTGGGGGACAAGGGGTTTGGGGATTGAGAACCTCAAAACTTACTTCATTTACTTCAAACTTACTTCAAATCACATTTGAATAAGGCTCAAACACAGCTCATAGACAAGCATCTCGCAGGAGGTGCTTGTTTTTTGCTATCGGCGGAATTATGTAATTACAATGTATTGACAATTCATCCTGAACGATGCTATACTATAGCCAAGGAGGGATGATTATGGAGAACTTGAATGTTATGAACGCCCCGAAGACCTCTACCTTCCAGATGAGAATCAATCCTGAAATCAAAAATCAGGCTGAACAGCTTTTCCAGAACTGCGGAATGACGCTGACAGATGCAATTAACGTGTTTATCCAGCAGTCCATGAACGTTGGCGGCATGCCGTTTATCGTTACGCAGAATAGCCGGGAGGCTTTGAAAGATCAGGCTATCGCCCGTCTTATGAGTGAGATCCAGAAGGGCCGGGATTCTGTCCGCTCTGAAAATGACTGGGTAAGCGAAGAGGAAATGCTGGCCCATTTCGGAATTGGGGTTGACGCTGAATGAAACTGCGCTATACTCCGGCGGCGATTCTGGACTTGCAGGAGATCCGGGACTATATTCAGGATGTACTTCTGAATACGGATGCTGCGCAGAATGTGCTTAAAAATATCGCTGATTCCTGCGGCAAGCTGAAGAATCAGCCTTATATGGGCGTTGAACTGCGAAAGAAACTGGGCCGTGAAATCGACGGATACTGCATCATCACTGGCAAGTATATCGTGATTTATGATGTAGATGAAGCAGTCTCCATTCTGAGAGTGCTGGATACCCGAACCGATTATGTGAAGGTTCTTTTGGCGAACTAAAGAATAAAAAGAAAAGGGGTACTGTATGACACTATCTGAGCAATTAACATATGCTACGGTATTGATAACAAGCCAAGATAAAGGAAATGTCATTTCTAGTGGAACTGGATTCATCGTTGCAATTTGTGAGGATCATACTAACGACACACACATTCCCATTTTAGTAACCAATAAGCATGTTGTTGAGAATAGTATACGTGCTGAGATCACTTTCTGTTGTTCCGATGCAGACAATAACCCCATTGATACGGAAAAAGTAAGCACAATTGTTGAGCGGAACGAATGGGTTTTCCATCCTGAAGCAAACATTGATTTGTGCTGTGTTCCTATTGCAAGACATATTCAATCGTTAGAGAAAAAAGGTAAAAAACCATTCTACGCATATCTTTCCAAGACTCTTATCCCCAACGAAACAGAAAAAACTGATTTTACTGCCGTTGAGGAAGTTTACATGGCAGGATATCCGGTCGGAATTTCTGACATACATAATAATAAACCTATTGTTCGTCGAGGGATAACTGCCACACATCCAAACAAAGATTATCAAGGTGAGAAAAAATTCTTGGTCGATATGGCTTGCTTTCCAGGTTCAAGTGGTTCTCCTATAGTAATCATGAACCAAGGCGCATATTCTACACCGCGCGGGGTAACAGTAGGCACGAGAATACATTTGTTAGGAGTTCTTTGTGCAGGGCCGCAATACTCTGCTTCGGGGGTTCTATCATTTGCTTCTGTTCCCACTGTTCCACATCCTATAACACCTATTCCTATCAATCTAGGAATAGCTATAAAAGCAGAAAAAATACTGGACTTTGAGAAGTGTTTTTAGCACTTCTCAAAGTCCAACAATTTTTATGTATTTATACACCGTAGGTCTACTCAAACCGCAGATCCGTGCCAGTTCCGACACGTTCATACTTCCAGAAGAGAAGGCAGGATAATGCTTATAGAAGATTGCCGGGATGTCGTCCTTTGTCGTGTGCGGTCTGCCGATTCGCTTGCCTTTACTCTTGGCGTTCGCCATGCCGGACTTGACTCTGGCCCGGATGATCGACAGTTCCAATTCTGCGAAGACTGCGCTCATTTGGATGAAGGCTTGGCTCATGGGGTCTATATCGCCGGTTCGGCAGTCGATGGTGATGCTTCCGAGGATTTCCAGACGCATATGCTTCTGCTTAATCACATTCACGATTTCGCAGAGCTGTTGGGTCGAACGGCTCAAACGTGAGACTTCACAGCATATGATGGTGTCTCCCGGCTGGGCCAGTTCCAGAAGCATATCCAAATTCTGTTTGACCTTGGCGTCTCCGTGTTCGCGTTCGGTGATGATTTCTTCGGCTCCTGCCGACTTCAGCTCCCGCACTTGGCGGTTCAAATCCTGCCCCTTTTCCTCTGCGAGGCTACAGCGGGCATATCCGTACTTTTTGCTCATTTTTCCATTCTCCTGTCAGTGAAAACCACGCTTGAATTTTCTTTGCGGATTTGGCGATTTTCGGCGGGGTTTTCGGCTGTTTTACGCTGAACTTTTTGTGTATAGGATAACATGTGTTTTCTCTACACCTGTGCCTGCCGGATTCCTTCCTTTGCGTAGGCCTCTTGGAATGCCCGAATGTGCTGACGAAGGCCATATAAGGCCGTGCCGATGGTGTCAAAGGCGTTGGAGGCCGTCAGCATATCATTCTGGATTGCGAGGCGGTTCAACGGCATCGCGTCGTCCTCATAGAGGTCTACAGCCCCTTCAATCAGCAACCGCATGTCCGCCAGATGGCTTCCGGCAATGTTCATGAACATCTCTTCCATCTTTGTTCCCTCCATTTGGGGAGGCGGTTAAACCGCCGTCCCCAGTATCAGATTCACGGCCTTTTCAGCCTTGCCAGAAGCGGAGACGATGAACCTTTTGTCGTTCTTCAGCACTGTCAGCCAATTCTGAACATATGCGGTGTTGTTGCGGAAGCTGTTTGCCGTTTCCAGTCCTGCGATGTTCACAAGGGCGGAGGCTCCGATTTCTGCGACCAGCTCTTCCTTGCTGTAGGCCTCGGTTCCGAAGAAGGCGGTCTTCTCAAGGCGGTTCAGTCGGCTCATATGGCCTGTGCTGTGAATCATCTCATGGAAGGCTGTGCTGTAGTATTCGGCAGTCTCGCGGAACTGGGCCAGAAGAGGAAGCGTGATGGAGTCGTCCGAGGGACGGTAGAAGGCTCTGTCGCCTTGCTCATGGTTCAGCTTTACGCCGGAAGTCTTCAGGTAGTCGCATATGATGGATTCTGCCTTCTGGTCGGCGTTTGCGGTTTGCGGGAGGGCCGGGAAGTGCTTCGGCTTCAGGCCTTCGCACTGGTCGATATGGAAGACATTGTAGTAGCGCAGGAAGGGGATTTCCTTCTTTTCGCCTGTCTCTTCATCCTCCTGCTCAATCCACTTCCAGAAGACAACCATGGAAGCCTTCTGGCCCTTCTTGACGTAGCCTCCCGCCTGCTGAATCTGCTTGAATGTGGCGTATTCGCCGGGACGACCCAGAAGCATCTGATTCAAGAGGCTGTACGGCTTGCCCGTCGCATATGATACGCAACCGCCAGAGGCGACCCAAGGCTTGGCCCAAGGGATCAGGCCGGATTCCATTTCAGAGACGATGCGGTTGGTGATTTCAGCGTAAATATCCATGTTTCTTGCTCCTTTTCTCTTGTGGGAGCAAGGCCTTTGTGGTAGAATGGTCTTGCTCCCGGATTCTTTAGCGGGTTTCCAGTGGGGCGTTGCCGGAGTGATGTGGTAGTTGCTCCGGCTTTTAGTTTGCCATGGCGATGTTGAAGCGTCTGGTCGTGGAGGTCTTGCCGTATTCCTGCCAGATTTCAGGAAGGTCTTTGCGGAGTGCCGTGGTGTCGATTCGGGTGGAAGTGACAGTCTTCCAAGTGACCTTGAAGGCTCCTGCCGTGATGGTGTCGGTGTCATTCTCGGTCATATGGGCTTTGAGTTCGTTCTGAATGGCTTCGATTTCGGCGTTGAGGTCGTCGGCCATCTTGCGGAGTTCTGCCAGTTCGTTGAGCTTGCTGATGATTTCGTTGGTTGCCATTGTGGGGTCCTCCTTCGTTCTGTTTGTGAGGTGCTTTCCTCAACCTTGTAACTATATTATATCACTAATTATAGAGATATTCAAGATGTAAATATCACTAAATTTAGAGACGATCAGTTGTGCAATTATATCACTTGAAGTAGTGAGAGTTTTATGTTAGAATTATTCAGAAGGAGTGAGTATTTTGCCGATTAGTTATCAGAAGTTAATCCGTATTTTTGAAGATCGAAACATCACATCCTATACTATAAAAAGAGATGGCGTAATGGGACAAGCAACATGGAAGAAAATTCATGAAGGTGGGCACATAGATACGCGCACTATCGAAAGCCTTTGTGCCTATTTGCACTGCCAACCGGGAGATATCATGGAATACATTCCAGAAGAGGAATAAACAAAAAAGCGGGAACAGCCAACGTTATTTGTAGCTGTTCCCGCTTTCTGATGTATAGGGGGCGGTAGTATTTGGGAAAATTCTAGATCCGGCCCCCGGTAGCCGAAACGATGTTCTCCCGGCCCACCCGGTCAATGAGGAAGTCCGCCGCCCTCTGGAAGTAGGCCGCTATCTCCTTTGGGGACTTGCCCTTGAAAA
>SFTH01000025.1 GCA_004563405.1 bacterium | reverse complement strand
AATCTGACTGTTCTTTCTTCTTGATCTACTCTTCGCTGTATCGTTTTCAAGGATCGTCGCTGCCGTTCTCGCGGCAACAGATAGGATTATAGCAAAAACCAACACCCTTGTCAACCCCTTTTTTCAAATTTTCTGAAATTCTTTTTTTCGCGGCGCATAAGCTCTCCCGGGAGGTTGCCATGAAGCGAACGTTGAATCTGATCTGCCTGCTGGCCGTGGCGCTGCTCATGCCCGCCGCGGCGATGCTCTTCCGCGAGCTGCCTGCGGACGTCCACTCCTACATCGAGGAAAAGTACGCCGGATGGAGCGGCGTGCTGCGCGCTTGGGTCTGTTCGGAGTGGGAGCCCGGCGGGAGCCTTCTGCGCTGGCTGAACGCCTGCGCGGCGGATTTTGAAAAGCGCCACGAGGGCGTGTATGTGGAATTCACGCCCGTGCGCCGCGAGGAGATGCGCGCCATGGCGGAGAGCGGCATACGCCCGCCGGAGATGCTGTTCTTCAGTCCGGGCGTGCTGACCGATGGAGAGGAGCTCTCGCCCATCGGTGCAAGCGGAATCGTCCGAACGGAGCTGGAGGCCTGCGGCGGCGGCCGCGCGCTGCCGGTGGCCATGGGCGGCTACATATGGGTGTACAACCGCGCGCTGTGCCCGGAGGGCTTTTCCCTGACGGACGCGCCGGTCGCACTGCCGGATGACGGCGGACGCAGCTTCTCCGCTGCGCTGGTGGCGCTGATGAGCGGCGCGCCGGAGGCGGAGGGCGGGGCGGAGGAGGAGATTTCGGATCCGGGACTGGATCTCGGCCTGCTCGCCGCCGCGGATGCGCCTTTGCCCTCCGAAGCTGCGGATTCTCAGCAGGTCGCGCCGGAGTTTTCTGCCGACGCGCTGGAGCGCTTCCTTGCGGGGGAACTCGCTGCGCTGCCGGTGAGTCAGCGAGAGCTGGCCCGGCTCGTCCGCCTGCTGGACGCGGGGCGGGGCCCGGACTGGGCCTGCGCCGCCACGGGCGACGCGGCCTACACCGACCAGCTGCTGCTGGCGGGCGCGGTCGCCCAGGCGGACGGGGACGGCGCGGAGCGGGAAGCGCTGGCACGGGAGTTCATCGCCCTGCTCTGCAGCGGGGAGATGCAATCGCGCCTCGCGGACGTGGGCGCGTTCTCCGTGACCGGTGCGCGGATATATTCGGATTTTTCCGCGTATGCGCCGCTGGACGGACTGCTCAACGGGCGCAGGCTCATTGCGGCCCACGCCTTTTCCGAATATTCCGCCCGGGACTGCGGCGGGATCGTTCGCGAATTCTGCGCCGGGCGGCTGGAGCGGACTGCGGCCCTCGCCGCGATGGAGGAGAAGGTGGCTTTACAGTTTTTGCACAATCACAGGCTCTATTAAATAGGTAGAAACCCGGACAGAATTTGTCTGAAAAAAGTCCAGATTGTCCCTGTCGCGCGGCGCTTTTGCCCTTGCTGAAAGCCGGGAAAATGTGTATAATGAAGGTGGAATGTTCGCCGCGCGGACGCATGCGGCGGCCAATACGAATGCAGCGGAGGTCTACATGAAACTGCCTTTTCCCCGGGAGCGGCATTACAGTATCTGGAGCCGCATATTCGTGGTCGCCTTTGCCATTCTCTTTGCGGCCTTTGTATACTACTTTGACCAGGTGTGGGGCTTCATCTCCCATCTGGCCTCTCTCGCTTCGCCCTTCTTTCTGGGCTTCGCCATCGCATTTCTGCTGGTGCCCGTGCAGCGCAGGTTTGAATCGGTGTTCCGGCGCTTCATCTTCCGCCGGAAGGAGCGGCCCCGGGCGACCCGGGCGCTGGCCACGCTGATGTCCATACTGCTCCTGCTGGCGCTGGTGTACATCTTTATGAAGATCATGGTTCCGCAGATGATCAACTCCATCAAGAGCATCGTGGGCTACGTCTCCAGCTTCCTGACGACCAACAAGGACAAGCTGAACCAGCTGTTGCTGAAGTACGACTTTTTGAGCTTCGACGGCGACGAGCTGGTGGTGGCTTGGGAGAACATCGTATCCAGCCAGATCAAGAACATCACCACGCTTCTGAACAACCTGGTGCTGATCACCTCGACCATCGTCAACTTCCTCTACAAGCTGCTGGTCGGGCTGATCACCGCCTTCTACATCCTGCTGGACAAGGACCGCCTGGCCGCGCAGATCAAGAAAATCGGCTATTCTCTGATGCGGCGGGAGCGGATTGAGGAGCTGATCTTCTGGACGCGCAAGGCCAACCGCATCTTCGCGGGCTTCATCTCCGGCAAGATCGTGGATTCGGCCATCATCGGCGTGATCTGCTATCTGGGCATGCTGATTTTCGGCATGGAGTATCCGATGCTCATCAGCCTGATCATCGGCGTGACGAACCTGATCCCCTTCTTCGGGCCGTTCATCGGCTGGGCCCCCTGCGCGCTGATTCTGCTGCTGGTCAATCCCATGAGCGCGCTCTGGTTCAGCCTGTTCGTGCTCTTCCTGCAGCAGCTGGACGGCAACGTGATCGGTCCGCACATCCTGGGCGACTATGTGGGCGTGTCCGCCCTCTCCATCATGATCGCCATCGTGATCGGCAGCGGCCTGTTCGGCTTCACGGGCATGGTGCTCAGCGTGCCGCTCTACGCCCTGGGCTACGCCTTCGTGCGCACGATCATCTACTCCCGGCTGAGGAAGCGCGGCCTGCCCACGGAAACGGAAAAATATGTGCATGCCCCGGAGGAGCTGAAGACCGAGGGGGCCGGGGAGGAAACATGAACCGCAAGGCGCTGATTCTGGACGCAGGCGGCGTGCTGGTGCGCCCGCTGCACGGAGACTGGAACATTCCCGCGCGCTATCGGGAGCTGCTGGGCGACTGCGCCCGGGACGTACCCGGCGAGGCGTACCGTGCGGCCTGCCGGGCCGAGGCGGCGCTGCTGCGGGAGGACGTACTCCTGACGGACGTCGGCGAGGAGTACGAAAAGCGGCTCCAATTTTTGAAGAACGTGGCGGCGCGCATGGGCTGGACGCTGGACGGCGCGCAGCTGGCGGCGATGGCGGAGGACTTCACCTACAACCCGGAGCGCTACGACTGGTACGTGGACACCCGCGAATCTCTCTCGCGCTGGCAGGGCCGCGCGCGGCTGGGCATGCTCTCCGACGCGATGCCCTCCTTCCGCGCCTTCCTGCGCGCGCTGGACCTGGAGCGTCCCTTCGACGCGGTGGTGCTCTCCACGGAGGTCGGAGCGTGCAAGCCCGACCCGCGGATGTATCTGGAAATCTGCCGCCGCATGGAGCTCGCGCCCGCCGACTGCCTGTTCGTGGACGACCGGGCGTGCAACCTGCGCGGAGCGATGGACTGCGGCATGGCCGCGGTGCAGATGTGCCGCGACGGCCTGCCGACCTGGGACGGACCCTGCGTGCGGGATCTAGCGGAGCTGAACGCCTACTGGGAGGGATTGATTTGACGGCGCTGCCCATTGAATTCATGCGTGAGATCGAAGAAATGCTGGGAGACGAGGCCCCGGCATTTTTCGCGTCCATGGAGGAGGGCGCGGCGCTGGCGCTGCGCATCCATCCCGGCCGCCCCGCCGCCGCGGCGGCCGCGGCGGAATTTGTCTGCGAACGGGTGCCCTGGGAGCCCAACGGCTACTACCTGCGCCCCGGCGCGCGTCCGGGCGCGTCCATCGCCCACGCGGCGGGAGCCTTCTACCTTCAGGAGGCCAGCGCCATGGTGAGCGTCGCCGCCCTCGCGCCCCGCCCCGGCGAGCGCATACTGGATCTCTGCGCCGCCCCCGGCGGCAAGAGCACGCAGATCGCCGCCGCGCTGGCGGGCGAGGGCCTGCTGGTCTCCAACGAGCCGGAACCCGCCCGGGCGAAGGTGCTCGCCTCCAACCTGGAGCGCATGGGCGCGCGCAACGCCGCCGTGGTGTGCTCCTACCCCGACGCCCTCGCGTCCCGCTGGCCGGAGTTCTTCGACGCGGTGCTCTGCGACGCGCCCTGCTCCGGCGAGGGCATGTTCCGGCGCGACCCGGATTCCCGCGCCGAATGGAGGAGCGGCTCCCCTGCGGGCTGCGCGAAGCGACAGGCGGAGATCCTCGACCGGGCGGCGGAGCTGGTGCGCCCCGGCGGGCGGCTGGTGTACTCCACCTGCACCTTCAACCGCAGCGAAAACGAGGGGAGCATCGCGGCGTTCCTGGCGCGGCACCCGGAGTTTGAACCCGAGGACTTTTCCCTCGACGGCGCAGGCGCGTCTCTGGACGGCATGCTGCGCATCTGGCCCCAGCGCGTCCGGGGCGACGGCCACTTCGCCGCCCGGCTGCGCAAGGCGGGCGGCGCGCCGCCCACCGTGGTTCCGCCCGAGCGACCCGACCGGGAGAGCGCGGCGCTCGTCTCCCGGCTGGAGCGGGAGGTCGCGCCCCTGCCGGAGGCGCTCGCGCGGCGCTTCCTGCGCGCGGGCGACCTGCTCTGGGCCGTCCCCGCCGAATGTCCCGATCTGAAGGGGTTGCGTGTGGTCGCCCCCGGCGTACAGCTGCTGCGCGCCGGTCGGAATTACATCGAGCCCGCCCACGCGCTGGCCATGGCGCTGGATGTGGATTGCGCCCGTCAGCGCATGGAGCTGGACGCCGAACAAGCGAAGCGCTTCCTCGCCGGAGAGGCCCTGCCCTGCGCCGAGGCGCTCCGGGGCTGGACCCTCGTCCTCTGGCGCGGCCTCGCCCTCGGCTGGGGCAAGGCCTCCGGCGGCCAGATGAAGAACCACCTGCCCAAGGGCCTGCGGCTGCGGTTGCATTGATCCTCAGTCGCGGCGGAGGGAGAGGCGTCAGGGGACGCCGTCCCCTGAAACCCCTGCTCAGGGGGCTGAGCCCCCTGAGAACCCGCAGCAGGGCGCGCAATGCGCGCCCGCAAAGCGTTGACAAAGTCAACGCTTTGCCAGACGTTGAAAAAGCTTGCAAGACAAGGAAGCAAGGCTGCAAATAAGGACGTCGGCAGTTCCCGATTTTATCGGGAACTTGGAATCCCTTTGGGATTCCAACCTTTTTGCAGCCGCAGCTGACGCAGTAAGCAAAAATGCCAACTGATATTTTTAAATCAGTAGGCATTTTTGCGTTTGCGGGCTTTGTCAGCGGTCTGAGGGCGCGCAATGCGCGCCCGAAGCTGATATTGTTTGGGTGGTTCGGTGAATCGGGGCAAATCGCGCCGGACGGCGGCGCGATTTGCTGCGGAAAAACGGATTGAGCTGTGGTAGGAGACTGCTTTGAGACAGATTTGCGCCCGGAGCCGCATGGTTCCGGGCGCTTTGTGCTGTTTAAATTCAAAGGAGAGCGCGGGAGGGCTGAAGTCTTTCCGCGCTTTAATCGTGGTCGGCGGCATGTACGGCGACCACGGAGCTGATTTTGCCCCGAAAAATCGCTTCCTTGCAGATTTTGCGGTCGGAATCCGAAGGATGCAAGCAAAACCCGGAAGGCGGTCGCGCGACTGCACTCTGCGCAGGCGCGACCAGCCCGCCGGAATTCCATGGATTCCGGGCGGCGCTGCCGGAAGAAACCGCGAAGGGGTGTTTCCAGTGCGTTGCAGGGTGGCAGTGACGGGGGAGTGCCCCCGTCCTCCGGCTGGTCTTCAGCTGTTCTTTGCGATGAATTCCTCGAGGGTCAGATCTCCGGCCTTGATCTGCCGCGCGGCCTCCACGCCCACATAGCGGTAGTGCCAGGGCTCGTAGCTGATGCCGGTCACGTCGGCCTTATTGGCGGGGTAGCGCTGGATGAAGCCGTAGTCCTGGGCGTGGGCGCAGAGCCAGGCGTACTGGGGCGTACTCTCAAAGCCGCTGTTGGTCTCGGCGGTCACGTCGAAGGCGAGGCCGGTCTGATGCTCGCTGGCCCCGGGCTCCTGGGCCTTGCCGGGCTCGCTTTGGGCGTACACCTCGGCCTGGCGGTTGTAGTCCCGGTAGCCGCTGGTGACGATGAAGCCGTTGACGTTATCCGCCTCGGCGGCGGCGAACATCTGCTCCATGGCCTCGTAGCAGGTGCGGGTGAGGTAGATATTGCTGCTGGCCAGGCGGAAGGAGTGGCGCTGCTCGTAGAGGTTCACCAGTCCCTCGGGCACATAGTCCGCCGAAAGCCGGTTTTCGCTGTTGACCAGCAGTATGCTGCCCTTGAACCGGGTGGACTCCACGCCGAAGTGCCAGCCCAGGCCGAACATGCCGCCCATCAGCGCGAGGCACACCGCGCCGCAGAGTATCAACTGTCCGCGGCGCAGTCCCCTGCGCCGCCTGCGCGCCGGGGCCCGGCGCTCCTTCCCCTGTCTCTCCATGGTCTCTTCCTCCGTAAATTGTATCTTCGGCCGCGTTCCGAGCGGAGAGCTTCAGCCAAATGCCGCCGTTCAATCCGTCCGGCGGCGGTATGTCTGTTTTTCCGCGCCGCGCGCCGCCCGCGTCCCGGCGGTCGCCCTGCGACCCGCGCGGTCAATCGCCCCCTGGGGGCAGACGGAGGCGCACCGGCCGCAGCGGATGCACTCCGCGGAATTGATGTTCTTCAGTATATCCACCTGCATGGGGCAGGCGCGCTCACAGGCCCCGCAGGCGGTGCAGCGCTCCCGGTCGACCGCGAGCCGCACGAGGCTCCAGCGGTTGAACAGGGCGTAGAACGCGCCGAGGGGGCAGACGTACTTGCAGAAGGGCCGGTAGATCAGAACCGAGAACAGGAGCGTCAGCGCGAGCAGGGAGATCTTCCACCAGAAGGTGAAGCCCAGCCCTGCGCGCAGGCTGGCGTTCGAGAGCACCAGCGGGATGCCGCCCTCCATCGTGCCCGCCGGGCAGATCCACTTGCAGAACCAGGGCGCGCCCAGCCCGAAGGCGTCCACCGCGAAGGCGGGCAGCACCAGCACGAACAGCGCCAGCACGCCGTACTTGAACAGGCGCAGCGGGCGGTCCACGGCGCGCTTCACCCGGAGCTTGCGCGTGGGTATTTTGTGCAAAAGCTCCTGGAGCCAGCCGAAGGGGCAGAGAAAGCCGCAGACCAGGCGGCCCAGCAGCACGCCGAACAGCGCCAGAATTCCGAACACATAGAAGGAAAAATTGTGCCGGTTGCCGCTGATCACCGCCTGCATGGCCCCGATGGGGCACGCGCCCAGCGCGCCCGGGCAGGAATAGCAGTTGAGCCCCGGCACGCAGAAGCGCTTGAGCGGGCCGGAGTAGATGCCACCCTGGAAAAACCCACGCAGGTGGCCGTTGGTCAGCAGCGCCGCGGCGGCCTGAATCCAGCCCCGCCAGCGGAACAGGCGGCGCATGCCGCTGCGGTTTTCGCGGCGGTTGGCGCGGTCTGCGCGCTCCCTCTCTGCGGGAACCGAAGCCCTGTCCGCCCCGCCCGCGCAGGCTCTGGCGCACCCGCGGCAATCTCCGTTGCACGCGCGCGTCTCCGACCCGGCATTCGCGCCCACGGCTCCGGCCTCTCCGCCGCGCCGGGAGAACAGCTTCTTCATCCCGCCACCCCGATGCATTCCAGGCAGATGCGCACCGCCTTTTTCAGCACGACGGCGCTCTCCCCCCGGGAGACGCCGAAGGCGATGCAGGCCAGCGCGGCGCAGACCGCCGCGCACTGCAGCGCCCGCCGCGCGATTTCACGCCGTTGGGTCATGCTCAATCCTCCAGCATGTCCAGCACTTCCTGAACCACCCCGGCGTAGAGCTCCGCCGCGTCGCCGTCCAGGCTGATCACGCCGATGATGGGTTCGCCCACGGGCATGCCTTCGCTGTCCAGGAAGTAGGTGGTGGGGAAGGCGTACACGCCGCCCAGCAGCTGATCGTACATCTCCTCGGAGGCAGCCAGGGTCTGGAAGCTGCAGCCGGAGGCGTTGAGGATGGAGGCCGCCAGCTCCGGCTCGTCCGCAGCGTCGTCGCAGATGGAGATGAGGTTCACGTTCTCCGGCAGCATGTTCTGCAGCCGCGCGAGCTCCGGCATCTCATAGACGCAATAGCCGCACCAGGTGGCCCAGATGTTGACCATGGTCAGGTCGTAGCTTTCGAAGATGGTCTCGGTCACCACGTTGCCGTCCAGGTCCACGGTGCTGAAGTCGGTCAGCCCCGCCTCGGCCAGGGCGGGCGCACAGCACAGCGCCAGCACGAGCAGCAGGCCCAGCAGTTTCTTCATAAAATATTCCCCCCGTCTGTATCTGGTTTCATATCATATATAAATTCGCTGCGGCAAAGTGAAACCCCTGCCGGAACGGCAGGGGCCTCAGAAAAGTCATTTTGCGCTTCTCACTTGAAGAGCAGATCGAAGAGGTTGTACCGGGAGAACACGGCCACGGCCACCAGGGACACGGTGGACATGATCTTGATGAAGATGTCCAGGCAGGGGCCGACGGTGTCCTTCAGGGGGTCGCCCACGGTGTCGCCCACGACGGCCGCCGCGTGGGTCTCGTCGCCCTTGACCGCGCCCTCGACGCCGCCCTGCTCGATGTACTTTTTGCCGTTGTCCCACGCGCCGCCGGCATTGCCGGAGAAGATGGCGATCATGATGGAGCACAGCGTGGAGCCGATGATCAGTCCGCCCACGAATTCCGGACCGGCGATGAAGCCGCAGACCACCGGCACGACGATGGCCAGCAGCGCCGGAACCTTCATCTCGCCGATCGCGCCCTTGGTGGAGATTTCGATGCAGGTCTTGTAGTCCGGCTTGGCCTTGCCCTCCAGGATGCCCGGAATGGTCTTGAACTGGCGGCGAACCTATCAGCATGCCGGAGAACAGGAAGGGCAGCGCCGCGCCGATGATCGCGCCCGCCAGGGTGAGGGGATTGATGATGTTGAGCACCAGATCGGTGGTGGGATCGTTGTAGGCGTAGAGGTAGGAGATCATCAGCGCCAGCGCGGCCAGGGAGCCGGAGCCGATGGCGAAGCCCTTGCCGATGGCGGCGGTGGTGTTGCCCACGGAGTCCAGGGTATCGGTGATCTCGCGCACCTCGGGGTCGAGCCGGCTCATCTCGGCGATGCCGCCGGCGTTGTCGGAGATGGGGCCGTAGGTGTCCACGGAGACGGTGGCCGCCACGAAGGACAGCATGCCCACCGCAGACATGGCCACGCCGTACACGCCCGCCACGAAGTGGGCCACCACGATGGCCACGCCCAGCACGATGCAGGGCGCCATGCAGCTCTTCATGCCCAGCGCCAGGCCCTGGGTGATGGTGAGGGCGGGACCCTCCTTGGAGGCCTGGGCCACGATCCTCGTGGGCTTGTAGTCCGCGGAGGTGTAGTACTCGGCGATCATGCCGATGACCACGCCCGCGATCAGGCCCAGCGCGGCGCCGATCCACGGGGAGATCCAGCCCAGCTTGAAGCCGGCCACGGACAGATCCACGCCGCGGAAGAGGATGCAGGTCACGATCAGTCCGAACACCAGCGTGAGCGCGGCGGAGACGTAGGTCGCGCCGTTGAGCTCCTTGTGGGGATGATCAGACACGTTCCTGCGCATCAGCAGCCAGCCGATGCCCAGCACGCAGGCGATCAGGCCCAGCGCGCAGAACACCACCGGATAGACGAACATCGCCTGGAGCATCTCCGTGGTGATGGAACCGGCCTTGAGCACGTTGTTTGTGGTGAACAGGGAGAAGGCCAGGATGATGGCCGAGGAGATGGCGCCCATGTAGCTCTCCAGCAGGTCGCTGCCCAGACCGGCCACATCGCCAACGTTGTCGCCCACGTTGTCCGCGATGGTCGCCGGGTTGCGGGGATCGTCCTCGGGGATGTGCGCCTCGGTCTTGCCCACGAGGTCCGCGCCCATGTCCGCCGCCTTGGTGTAGATGCCGCCGCCCACGCGGTTGAACATCGCCACGATGGAGCAGCCCAGCGCGTAGCCGGACATGGTCATGGTGAAGGGCACGAAGCTCACGCCCATCCAGTTGGTGGTGGAGACGAAGTTCTCCGCGCGCAGCTGGCCCAGGCCGAAGCCGAAGATCAGGAACACGAGGAACAGGCCCAGCAGCGCGAAGCCCGCCACGCACAGGCCCATCACGCTGCCGCCCCGGAAGGCGACCTGCAGCGTCTTGCCCAGCTTGCGGGTGGTGCGCGCCTCGTTGGACACGCGCACGTTGGCGTAGGTGGCGATGCGCATGCCCACAAAGCCCGCGCAGCCCGACATGATTGAGCCGATCACCAGCGCACATGCGCTGGTCCAGCTCGTCACCACCGCCATGATGACGGCGACGATGGCGACCACCAGATAGAGGATTCTGTACTCATAGCTGATGAAGGCATTGGCGCCGACGCGGATCGCGGAGGCGATTTCCTTCATCTCTTCCGTTCCCTCGTCCATCTTCTTCACCCGGAAGAAGTTGTACGCTGCAAATCCCAACGCAAGCAGGGCCGCAAGGATCACCAGGATCAGGTACATGTTCTTGACACTTTCTTTCTCTTTTGCATTTTGAAAAGGCATGCGGGCAACAGTAAAACCACATCCTCCCCTATGTACATTATAGCACAAAATTCATTACAATAATGTGCATCATCTGTTACAAAGCATGACCATTCCGTCAACATTTCAGGCCTTCGCCCCGCCTCAGAAAAAATCAACCCAGTATTTCGGAAAAAAACACGGTTTTCTTAACTTTTTTCCGCCGCATGCGGTGCTATAATCCTCCAGTCTGAAAAACTGAAATATAAATTGGAGAGTGATGCCCCATGCAAGAGGAGACACGCTGGCTGAAAGCGGACTATTACGACGGCTTCGCCTGCAAGTGCGGCCAGTGCCGCAACAGCTGCTGCGAGGGTTGGGAGATCGCCGTGGGCATGCAGGACTACTTCCGGCTGATCGGGCTGGACTGCGCGCCGGAGACGCACCACCGCCTGGAGTGCGCCTTCCGCACGCCCGCGTCGCCCTCGCCGGAGCGCTTCCGGCTGATTTCCCCCAACTGGCTGGGCGTCTGCCCGCTCCACAGCGCGGAGGGGCTGTGCGCGCTGCATCTGGAGTGCGGCGCGCAGGCCCTGCCGGAGATCTGCCGGGTGTATCCCCGCAGCCTCAAGGAGGCGGCCGGGGAGAGACGCGCCTGCTGCTCCGGGAGCTGCGAAGCGGTGGTCGAGACGCTGATGCGGGACGCGCCCCTGCGCTTCGCGGAGGGAACCCTCTCCGCCGCGCCGGAGTGCGCGCAGGGCGCGGGCGCGCGGGATCTGGAGACAAACCGCGCCTGCCTGTCCCTGCTTCAGGACCGCGCGCTGCCCCTGCGTGCGCGCCTCGGAAAGATTTGCGGTCTGCTTTCAGATTCGGCAACGGCGGCGGACAGCGATGCGGAGGCGGGGCTTTCCGGCCTGATGCGCGCCATGAACGCCCTGCGGGGGGACTTTTCCAGCCTGGACAGCTTCGGCGCGCAGGCCATGGAGCGCTACGATCCGGAAAATTCTTCGGCGCTGGCCCTCTATCGCGCGGACGCGGCGGCGCTCGAGGCGCGCTTTCCCCGCTGGGAGAGCTGGTTTGAAAACATACTGGCCAACCACCTCTTCTACGCCTGCTTCCCCCGCGTGGACGCGCGGCTGGAGCCCCGGGACGCGTGCGCGGGCCTCTGCGCGGCCTACGGCATGATGCGCGCTGTGTGCGCCGCGCGGGTCACGCAGCTGCCGGAGCAGGCGGACATGGCCGACGCGCTGGCGGGCCTGTTCCGCATGATCGAGCACAGCGCCTTCTATTACAACGCCCGCGTGCTGCTCCCGGAGCCCGGGGCCATCCTCCTGCTGTGAGCGGCATTGTCACAGGAATGCGCCATTCTTGTGCTTGAAAGCGCCTGGGGCTTCTGCTATACTTATGGAAAAGCAATTTCCTCAGTCAGGAGAACAGTAAAGACATGCCCAGTCATGATAAACGCGCGCGCCGCAGGCGCAGGGGCGCGGGGATACTGCCCGCGCTGATCGTGCTGCTGGCCATCGTGGCGGCGGCGCTCACGCTCCTTCTGGTTCGCAGCGACCCGCTGGGCCGGAACGAGAACGGCCTGCCCTTCGAATACACCCAGAGCCCGGACTTTGCGGAGCCGGACGGCAGCACCGCCGCGCCGCTGGTGCTGGGCGGCAGCGCCGCGCCCACGACCACGCCCGCGCCCACGCAGAGCGCCGCCCCGGCGGAGAGCACTGCCCCGGCGGCGAGCGCCCTCCCGGCGGAGGACGGCGGCGCCCCGGAGGACGGCGCACCCACGGAGGACGAAGGCGCCCAAGCGGCGGACACGGACGGGGAGTCCGCGCGGCTGATTCCCACCGTGCAGCCGGGAGATTACTTCCTGCCCGTGTTCAACCGCGCCCTGCGCACCCTCGACGACGAAGCCATGATCTCCGTGACCGTCGACGACTGCAACGACCCCGAGGCCATGACCCAGGTGCTGGCCATCGCCAAGCGCTACAACGCGAAGCTGACCCTCTTCCCCACCGGCGAGGCGCTGATGACCAACGGCATGACCGAGGGCTTCCGCAGCTGCGTGCGCAACCTGGGCTTTGAGCTGGAGAACCACAGCTTCGCCCACAAGGCGGAGTACCGGCTCTCCAACAGCGAACTCGCGCTCCAGATCTGGAAGCAGAGCATCGCCGCCAGCTACGCCGTGGGCCGGGACTACCAGCAGCACTTCTACCGCCCGTACAGCAATAACAGCGTCAGCGACCAGCGCACCCACTTCTACATCCGCAAGCTGGGCTACCTGGGCGTCGCGGGCTACACCCACAGCTACCGGGACTTCTCCGACGCGGCCGCGCTGCTCGAGACGCTGGAAAACGGCAAGATCTACCAGTTCGACATGAGTGAAAAATCCATGGGCATGCTGGAGGAATTCGTCTCCGGCGCGAGCCGGAAGGGCTACAAGCTGGTGACCATGAACCGCCTGTTCGCGCTGGACGAAAACGAGATGGGCGCGCAGCTGACCATCGACGCGCAGACCCTGCCCGCCCTGGACGACTATACGCCCACCTACTACGACCTCAAGCTCAACGACCGGGTGAACGCGGTCTACGCGCTGCAGGCGCGGCTGATGTCGCTGGGCTACCTCACCGGCGAAAACGTGAAGGCGGACGGCATCTACGGTCCCTCCACCAGCATCGCGGTGAGCGCCTTCCAGGCAAACGTCAATCTGCCCGCCACCGGCAACGCGGACGTCGCCACCCAGGAGCGCCTCTTCTCCAGCGACGCGCCCCGGCCCTAGCGCGAGCGGCGCTTTGAAAAAGAAACGCCGCACAGATAAAGCCCGCTTCAACAATGGGAAGCGGGCTTGTCTGTGTTTTGAGCACCCGTTCCGGGACGGGCGTGCCTTTGCGTCACAGGATCAGCAGATCCCGGGGAAGCGCGTTCAGGGTTTCGCAGCCGTCTTCGGTCACGACCACCAAATCCTCCACGCGCACGCCGAAGCTGCCGGGCAGATAGATGCCGGGCTCCACGGAGAAGCACATGCCCGGGCGGGCGATGGTCTGACTGGTGGAGGAATTGTCCGGATGCTCGTGCACCTCCAGGCCGATGCCGTGGCCCGTGCGGTGGATGAAGTACTTGCCGTAGCCCGCGTCCTCGATGACCCTGCGGGCGGCGCGGTCGAATTCGCACATGGGCAGCCCCGGGCGCACGGCGGCGCGGCCGGCCTCGTTGGCGCGGCGGCACACGTCGTAGACGCGCTTCTGCTCGTCCGTGGCGAAGCCGAAGAACGCGGTGCGGGTCATGTCGCTGGCGTAGCGCCGGTGCATCAGTCCCACGTCCAGAATCACGCTGTCGCCCCGCTTCAGCCGGGTGCCGTCGTTGTCGTGGTGGGGCTCGGCGCAGTTGGCGCCGAAGCAGGTGATGGGCGTAAAGCTGCCGCCTTCCCCGCCCACTTCCTTCGCATTCCTCAGATAGGCGTCCTGGAGCTCCAGCTCGGTCATGCCCTCCCGGAGCTGGCCGAGGGTGCGGCGCAGGGCCTCGTCGTTCATGCGGGAGGATTCGCGCATCCGCGCAATCTCCTCCGCGTCCTTGCACATGCGCGCCTCGTCCACCGGCGCGGAGCCCAGCGCGGGCGTCAGGCCCGGCAGCGCCTCCATCAGGCGGATGATGAACTGGCTGGGCCAGACCTTGTCCACACCCAGCCTGCCCGGGCGCACCCGCGCGGCCAGCAGCGCGATGGGATCCTCCGTGTCGTCAAACTCCACCAGCTCCATGCCCGCCTCCGGGGCCTGGGCAAACAGACGGTTCGCAAAGAGAACCACGTCTCCGTCCGCGTTCAGATACAGCGCCAGCATGCGCTCCCCGGGCGCAATCCAGCGCCCCGTGAGATAATATACCGAGGGTGTGGCCGAAACCAGAATCTGCTCCAGTCCGCAGCCCTTCATATTTTCAATCACTCTTGAAATGCGTTCCCTGTTCATAACCATTTCTCCTTTGTCCGTAAATACCGAATAACACGCGCACCCCGGAATCACCTTCCTCCTTAGCGGGGGTTTTCAGGGGGCAGAGCCTCCTGAACCTCCTCGGGGAAGCGCTCAAGGACCACGCCGCCCTCGGCGAGCATTTCGAGGGCGAAGTCGTCGGGATAGCCGTGGCGGTAGACGACGCGGCGGATGCCGGAATTGACGATCATCTTGGCGCAGATGACGCAGGGCTGGTGGGTGCAGTAGAGGGTTGCGCCATCGATGCTGGAGCCGAGGCGGGCAGCCTGGATGATGGCGTTCTGCTCGGCGTGAATGGCGTAGCAGGTCTCGGCGTGGGTGCCGGAGGCGATGCCCTTCTTTTTGCGCAGACATTCGCCGCGCTCCACGCAGGTCTTGATGCCCGCGGGCGCGCCGTTGTAGCCCGTGGTCACGATGCGCTTGTTTTTCACAATCACCGCGCCGATCTTCCGGTCCGGCTGGTAGCAGCTCGCCCAGCCCGATATGACCTCCGCCAGCTCCATAAAGCGCGCATCCCACTTGTCCATACTTTTTCTGCCCCCTTCGGGTTTTCTTCCGTTCCTCCATTATAACGTATTTCCGCTTTTCTGTCTCCAAAATCAAAAAATTAACAGGAATTTCTGTGCTTGGGGGCTTGCATTTTCCATAGAAAATGGTTACACTATCACCTGTAAGCGTTAGCACTCGAAATCAAAGAGTGCTAACAGACTCCAATCTTAGAAACAGGAGGATTCAACATATGACTATGAAGCCCCTCGGTGACCGCGTTGTCATCAAAAACATGGAAGCAGAAGAGACCACAAAGGGCGGCATCATTCTGACGACGGCGGCGAAGGAGAAGCCGCAGATGGCGGAAGTCATCGCCGTTGGCCCGGGCGGAAACGTGGACGGCAAGGAAATCAAGATGCAGGTGAAGGTCGGCGAAAAGGTGATCTACTCCAAGTACGCCGGCACGGAAGTGAAGATGGACGGCGAAGAGTTCATCATCGTAAAGCAGGGCGACATTCTGGCGATCGTGGAGTAACGCTTAGGGGACGCTGTCCCCTAAGAACCCCTGCTCAAACGCACCGAAACCGTAGCGCATGCGCGCAGGTTTCGGCAGCGCCGGAGCAAATCTTTGATTTGCATCCGGGCTGGTCGCGCTTGCGCAAGGCGCAGTAGCGCGACTGCTAAAGGGGAATGATTCCCCTTGGAACCCCCACTAGGGGCGCACAATGTGCGCCTTGGAAATAATAATAATATAATTCTGCGGCGCAATGCGCCGCATGCCGGGGATTCTTAAGGGCATCATGCCCTTAAGCGGGTTCTTAGGGCGGAGCCCTAAGCGTAACCCCCCCGGACCGAATGACAAGGAGGAAAAACTCATGGCAAAGCAGATTAAATATGGCGAGGACGCGCGCCGCGCTCTGGAAGCGGGCATCAACACCCTGGCGGACACCGTTAAGATCACCCTGGGCCCGAAGGGCCGCAACGTTGTGCTGGACAAGAAGTTCGGCGCTCCGCTGATCACCAACGACGGCGTGACCATCGCGAAGGAAATCGAGCTCGAGGATCCCTTCGAGAACATGGGCGCGCAGCTGGTGCGCGAGGTTTCCGTGAAGACCAACGACGTGGCCGGCGACGGCACCACCACCGCCACCCTGCTGGCGCAGGCGCTGGTGCACGAGGGCATGAAGAACGTGGCCGCGGGCGCGAACCCGATGGTCATCAAGAAGGGCATGGAAATGGCCACCGATACTGCGGTTGCCAGCCTGGCCTCCATCTCCAAGCCCATCGAAGGCAAGCATGACATCGCGCAGGTTGCCTCCATCTCCTCCGGCGACGAAGTGATCGGCAGCCTGATCGCGGACGCCATGGAGAAGGTCGGCAAGGACGGCGTGATCACCGTCGAGGAATCCAAGACCATGAAGACCGAGCTGACCGTGGTCGAGGGCATGCAGTTTGACCGCGGCTACGCCTCTTCCTATATGTGCACCGACACCGAGAAGATGGTCGCCGAGCTGGACAACCCGCTGATCCTGATCACCGACAAGAAGATTTCCAACATCCAGGAGATCATCAAGCTGCTGGAAGGCGTCGTGCAGCAGGGCAAGAAGCTGCTGATCATCGCTGAGGACGTCGAGGGCGAGGCGCTGGCCACGCTGGTGCTGAACAAGCTGCGCGGCACCTTCACCTGCGTCGCCGTCAAGGCTCCGGGCTTCGGCGATCGCCGCAAGGCCATGCTGCAGGATATCGCCATCCTGACCGGCGGCCAGGTCATCACCGAGGAGCTGGGCGTCAGCCTGCAGGATGCCACCATCGACATGCTGGGCACTGCCCGTCAGGTCAAGATCGACAAGGAGAACACCGTGATCGTCGAAGGCGCCGGTGATCCCGACGAGATCAAGGCCCGCATCGCCTCCATCCGCGCCCAAATCGAAGTGACCACCTCCGATTACGACCGCGAGAAGCTCCAGGAGCGCCTGGCCAAGCTGTCCGGCGGCGTCGCCGTCATCAATGTCGGTGCGGCCACCGAGGTCGAAATGAAGGAGCGCAAGCTGCGCATCGAAGACGCCCTGGCCGCGACCCGCGCTGCCGTTGAAGAGGGCATCGTTCCCGGCGGCGGAACCGCGCTGATCAACGCCTCCAAGGCCGTCGCCAAGCTCCTCCCCGAGACCACCGGCGACGTCAAGACCGGCGTGAACATCGTGCTGCGCGCCCTCGAGGAGCCCGTGCGCCAGATCGCCAAGAACGCCGGCGTTGAGGGCAGCCTGATCGTCGAAAAGATCAAGTCCAAGAAGTCCGTCTCCTTCGGCTACGACGCCGCCAAGGATGAGTACACCGACATGATCGAGCGCGGCATCATCGACCCCACCAAGGTCACCCGCTCCGCGCTGCAGAACGCCGCTTCCGTCGCTGCGATGGTGCTCACCACCGAGTCCCTCGTCACCGACATCCCCGCCCCCGAACCGGCTGCCCCCGCAGCTCCCCAGGGCGGCATGTACTGATAACGCCTCGCGCCACAGCCAATAGCTGCCGCAGCGGCGTGTCGCCGCTGACAGCAGCTACCGGCGGCGTGTCGCCGCTGACAGCAGCTACCGGCGGCGTGTCGCCGCTGACAGTAGCTACCGCGCTAAAGGCGACCGAAACCCTGCCCCGGCGACAATGGGGCAGGGTTTCTGCGTTTCTTTTCTGCTGCATTGTTGGCATTTCCCCGAAATCCGGGCCCATAGATTCAAGGCCCGGATTTCTCACGTCTGTTCATGGGGCAACGAAGATTGAATGGATCGGCGGCAGGAAAATCGGCCTCTGCCACAAAGCGATTTTCCCCTGCACTTCCCAATAACGAGCATAAGAAATCCAGCCCATTCCTGCCGGGCTGGATTTCAGGGAAATACTGCCATTGCAACCGAAAAGAAACGCAGAAAACCTGCCCCATTCTTGCCGGGGCAGGTTTTCGTCGCCTCTGTGCGGCAGCTGCTGGCAGCGGCGACACGCCGCCGCGGCAGCTGGTGGCAGCGGCGACTCGCCGCCGCCGCTGCCGTCAGTCGGCGTAGGGAAGGTATTCGAAAAGGTCGTACTCGGGGACGCCGTTCACGAGGCTGCCCCAGCCCTCTTCGAGGTTGGGTTCGATGGGGAAGCTGCCCTCGCGGCCGTCGCGGGTGCGGAAGTAGACGATGCTCACCTTGTCGGTCTGGGTGATGACCAGCTGGTCATCCTTCCGGAGCACGTCATCGCTGCCGTCGCTCAGGGTGACCGGCAGCTCCGCCGTCAGGGTCAGGGATCCATACTCCCACATTTCCTCCTCGTCTTCCCAGCTCAGCAGCTTCCAGAGACCGCCGTCCTCCAGCTCGAAGCGGCCGTCCTTCAGCGTGAACGTGCGCGCCGCCATCCAGGTGCCCAGCACATCCTGGGAGCCGACCATGGTGAGCCGGTTGCCGTCGATGGCCGTGACCGCGCCGTAGCCCGCGTCAAAGTAGCCGTCCGTGTTTTCGCCGCGGTTCGCATCGGCGAACTCCAGCGCCACGAGCCCCGCCTCGTCGTCAAAGCGCAGACACCAGGTGAAGTAATCGTCGCTCATCTCATCGCCGCTGATCAGGATCTCCATCTGACCGTCGCCGTCCAGATCGGTCGCCCAGGCGTCGCTGAGCCACATTACATCCGTGTCATAGGTATACATCGCGCCGTCCGAAGCGGTCACGAACACGGAAACCGTCTGCTCCTCCTCCGGGCCCTGGAGCCTGATCAACACCTGCTCCGCCTCGCCGTCGCCGTTCAGGTCGATCTCCAGGCGCTGATCCAGCGCCAGCGCCGCGCCGTTGTTCAATGCCATGTCCGTGTCCTCCGCACAGCCCGCGCCCGCCGCCGCCAGCGCCGCCGCCGTCATGATTGCAAAGAGTTTCTTCATGTTCTTTCACCTCTCGTATGTTAGACGCGGAAAAACCTGCCTCAGTTTCCTTCTCGGGCAATTGTTTTGCCCTTCCCCCTGATTATACCATGGTTTTCTCTCTCAGGAAAGCCTTCAGCCGCTCGATGGCCTCCTGCTGGCGGGTGATGAGGTTCGAAGCGACGCCCTGGGCCTGCGCGTCCGCCTCCGCGAGGCTGTTGCGCGCTCGGGTCAGCTCCACCACGCCCATCGTCGCTCCCTGGATGGCGATCTCCGCGACGTGCGCGGCGGACGGATCCAGCATCGTATTCAGCCGCATGCCCATCCAGAGCCCCGCCCGTGCCGCGGCGCCCTTCGGCCGGGGGCGCTCGCCCAGGGCGGCGAGCCGCAGCTCCGCCTCCTGCGCCGCGCCGGCATAGTGCCGCTTTTCCAGCAGCAGCTCCTTGCGCATCTCCAGATCGTCCGTGCGCGCGACGAGCTGGTCGCAGGCGCTCTCTCCCATGCGCCCGTTCTCCACAACCGCCTGCAACAGTTTCCGGGTCTGATCCATATTCTTCCTCCTCCCCGCGCGCCGCCGTGCCGCGGCCCGCGCACATTATTTTGTCCGGCGGCGCGCAGATTAACTCCGTCGAAATCCTGTCGAATTTGAAGAAAAATAGGCTTCTTCCTCGAAAGGTTGAAAGTGCATGGTTTCATGGTATAATAAATGTACAAATGTGAAAACTGGGGTGGTTTAATGTCAATGTATCCTCTTATTCTGATTGCAGATGACGATCCCGTCGTGCACGAGTCCCTCGGGCTGTATCTGGGCAGCGAGGGCTATGAGCACCAGAGCGCGTATGACGGGCAGCAGGCGCTCGAAATGTTCGAAAGCCTCCATCCCGATCTGATGGTGCTCGACCTGATGATGCCGAAGGTCTCCGGCCTGGACGTGTGCCGCCAGATCCGCCAGAACAGCTCCACGCCCATCATCATGCTCACCGCCAAGGGCGAGGAGATCGACCGCATTCTAGGCCTTGAGCTGGGCGCGGACGACTACATCGTCAAGCCCTTCTCTCCCCGCGAGGTGCTGGCCCGCATCAAGGCGGTGCTGCGCCGCTTCAGCGAAAAGACCGGCGACGAGGATTCCTCCATCATCCGCCTGCCGCAGCTGGAGATCAGCCTGGAGAACTACCAGGTGAAGGCCGCGGGCAAGGTCATTCCCTGCACGCCCAAGGAAGTGGAGATTCTGCACATGCTGTGCTCCAACGTGGGCCAGGTGTTCTCCCGGGAACAGATCCTCTCCCGGGTCTGGGGCTATGATTACTTCGGAGACACGCGCACCGTGGACGCGCACATCAAGCGCATCCGCCAGAAGCTGCCCCAGGAGAACGTGCCGTGGGCGCTCAAGACGGTGTACGGCGTGGGCTATCGCTTTGAGGTCAATGCGTAATGAATAAATCCAAGCGTCTTTCGGAGGGGCGAGGCCCCGGCGGCGAGGCTGCCGGGCTGGGCGCGCCCGTCCGGAAGAGGGGTCACAGCGTGCTGATTCAGCGCGCTGTCCTCTTTACTGCCGCGGTCTTTCTCGTCGCGGTGCTGGTGGGCTCGCCGGTGTTTCACCTGGCGGACCGTCTGGGCGCCGGGCGCTGGGCTTCGCTCATCGGCCTGATGGCGGGGTTCGTCGCGGCGTGTCTGGCGGGCTGGCCGCTGGCGAAGGTCCTGCTGATGAAGAGCGTCAGGCAGATCGCCGCGCTGCGGGACGTGGCCGTGAAGGTCGCCGGGGGCGATTTCGACGCCCACGCCGACGAGGACGCGCCCGACGAGCTGGGCGAGCTGGGCCGCGCGCTGAACAACCTGTCCTATCAGCTCTCCCGCAACATGTACATGCTGATCGTGGAGCGCAACCGGCTCAAGCACATGCTCAACGGCCTGTCCGAGGGCATCATCGCCATCGACGCGGACGGGCTGATCACCCACATCAATCCCGCCATCTCGCGCATGTTTGAGCAGCGCAAGATCTCCCTGGGCCTGCCCGACGCGCGCATGAAGCACGTGCCCGACCAGTCCGTCTGGGAGGACTTCGACGCGGTGATCCGGACCGGCGAAGCCATCACCCGCAACTTCAACAGCCGGGACATGGTAATTCGCCTCACCATCACGCCCATCGTGGACGAAATCGGGGCCATCGCGGGCGCGGTGGGCCTGTTCAGCGACGTGACCCAGGCCGAGCGCCTGGAGCGCACCCGCAGGGAATACGTCTCCAACGTCTCCCACGAGCTGCGCACGCCGCTCACCGCCGTGCGCGCGCTGGTTGAGCCGCTCAAGGAGGGCATGGTCACCCGGGAAGAGGACCGCATGCGCTACTACGACATCATCCTGCGCGAGGTCATGCGCCTGTCCCGGCTCATCAACGACCAGCTGGAGCTCTCCCGGCTCCAGAGTGGCGGCGTGGCCATCCAGAAGCAGCGGATGCCGCTGGACGATCTGATCTACGACGTGTGCGACCGCTACCACTCCATCGCGGAGGAGCATGGGCTGACGCTGAACATCGAGAGCGATCTGGGCGGCTGCCCCACGGTCTACGCCAATTCCGACCGCGTGGAGCAGATGCTCATCATCCTGCTGGACAACGCCATCAAGTACACCGAGCAGGGCAGCGTGGGCGTGAAGGTCGCCTGGGACGACGAAAAGGTGTGCGTCACCGTGCGCGACACCGGCATTGGCATCGACGAGAGCGACCTCCCCTATGTGTTCGACCGCTTCTACAAGGTGGACAAGGCCCACAGCGGCAAGGGCAGCGGCCTCGGCCTCTCCATTGCAAAGGAGCTGCTCAAGCGCATGGACGAGGAGATCTGGGTGGAGAGCAAAAAGGGCGAGGGCAGCGCATTCACCTTCACCGTTCACCGCAATCCCCCGCCCGAGGAATAGGACCCACAAAAGCACATCCGGCAGTTCTTCCGGAAGGTCCGGTTTCCCCGCGCTTTCCGCAGACTGCCGCCGCGGCGTGCGCGGCAGGCGAAGCGTTCATCCCCGGATGAAACCCGCCTGCCATCGCCGCAGTACCGGAGCGGCCGCAGTGCCGCTCCGTTTTCAAAGGAGGTATTCAAATTGAAAAAGTATCTGATCGTCGTGGACATGCAGCGCGATTTCATCGACGGCGCGCTGGGCTCGAAGGAGGCCCAGGCCATCGTGGAGCGCGTGGTGCGCCAGATTGAAGAATTCGACGGCGAGATCATCGCCACCATGGATACGCACGGCGAAGACTACCTCGACACCCGGGAGGGCCGGAACCTGCCCGTGCCCCACTGCATCCGCGGCACGCAGGGCTGGGCGCTGGACGCGCGCGTCCTCGAGGCGCTGGAAAAGAAGACCCACCGCATCATTGAAAAGCCGACCTTCGGCTCCACGCAGCTGCCCCACCTGATCCACAGCGAGGCCGGAACCGAAACCGAGCTCAGCATTGAACTGGTCGGCCTCTGCACGGACATCTGCGTGGTCTCCAACGCCCTGATCCTCAAGGCCTCCTTCCCCGAGGCGGACGTCCGGGTCAACCCCGACTGCTGCGCCGGCACCACCCCCGAAAACCACGCCGCCGCCCTCCAAA
The DNA here is from genome assembly GCA_004563405.1 of bacterium. Taxonomy (GTDB): domain Bacteria; phylum Bacillota; class Clostridia; order Christensenellales; family Aristaeellaceae; genus SFTH01. Next base: position 46,548 of record SFTH01000025.1, on the reverse strand, counting down.
CCCTCCACTCCTGCCAGGCGGCGGGCAGTGCCCGCTGACAGCAGTTACCGCGACGGCAAGTCGCCGCAACCACCAGCTGCCGCGGCGGCAAGTCGCCGCAGCCACCAGCTGCCGCGCAGAGGCGACGAAAACCTGCCCCTGCAGGAATGGGGCAGGTTTTCTGCGCTTCTATCCTAGCCTTATGGAAGCATTTCCCCGAAATTCGGGCCGACAGAAAGGGCTGGATTTCTTACGTTTGTTGTGGATGCGTACAGAGCGACACGCCCTGTATCTGGTGCCCGCTTTCCTGCCGCCGTTCCGTTCATCCTTCGCCGCTTAATGAACGCACATAAGAAATCCGGGCCTTGGATCTATGGGGCCGGATTTCGGGGAGAAGCGGACATAAATGGTGGAGAGAAACACAGAATCCCTGCCCCTTGAATCAATGGGGGCAGGGATTCGTTCGCTTTCAACGCGGTAGCCTGCTGGCTGCAGCGCCACGCTGCTAGCAGACGCCCTGGGCGAGCATGGCTTCGGCGACCTTGAGGAAGCCGGCGATGTTCGCGCCCTTTTCGAAGTTGTTGGCGAAGCCGTAGGTAGAGGCAGCGTCGGCGACGTTGTGATAGATGCCGACCATGATCTGCTTGAGCTTGGCGTCGACCTCTTCGAAGGTCCAGCTGTAGCGCATGGAGTTCTGACTCATTTCGAGGGCGGAGGTGGCCACGCCGCCGGCATTGGCGGCCTTGGCGGGGCCGAAGAGTAGGCCGGCCTCGATAAAGGCGTCGATGGCTTCCATGGTGGAGGGCATGTTCGCGCCCTCGGAGACGCAGAAGCAGCCGTTGGCGATGAGCGCCCTGGCGGACTCCAGGTTGATTTCATTCTGGGTGGCGCAGGGCAGGGCGATGTCGCACTTGATGGTCCAGATGCCGCTGCAGCCCTCGTGGTATTCGGCGGCGGGATGATCGGCGACGTACTCGCGGATGCGGCCGCGGCGCACTTCCTTGATCAGCTTCACCGCGTCGAGATCAATGCCGTTGGGATCATAGACATAGCCGTTGGAATCGGACATGGCGACGACCTTTGCGCCCAGCTGCGTGGCCTTTTCGCAGGCGTACATGGCCACATTGCCGGAGCCGGAGACCACGACGGTCTGGCCCTTGAAGCTCTTTCCGGCGCAATTGAGCATTTCCTCGGTGAAATAGCACAGGCCGTAGCCGGTGGCCTCCTTGCGGGCGAGGCTGCCGCCGTAGGTGAGGCCCTTGCCGGTGAGCACGCCGCAGTACTGGCCGGTGAGGCGCTTGTACTCGCCGTAGAGATAGCCGATCTCCCGCGCACCCACGCCGATATCTCCGGCGGGAACGTCACAGTCGGGGCCGATGTGGCGATAGAGCTCGCTCATGAAGCTCTGGCAGAAGCGCATGACCTCCATGTCGCTCTTGCCCTTGGGGTCGAAGTCGCTGCCGCCCTTGCCGCCGCCGATGGGCAGGCCGGTCAGGGAGTTCTTCAGCGTCTGTTCAAAGGCGAGGAATTTCACGGTATCCTCGGTCACGGACGGATGCAGGCGCAGGCCGCCCTTGTACGGGCCGATGGCGCTGTTGGACTGCACGCGGTAGCCGCGGTTCACATGGACTTCACCCTTGTCGTCCACCCACGGCACCCGGAACTTGATCACGCGCTCCGGCTCCACAAACATCTCCAGCACGCCCATCTTGACGTACTCGGGATGCGCCTCCACGACGGGTTCGATGGATTCCAGCACGCTGCGCACCGTGATTAAAAACTGCTTGTCGTTCGGATTGCGCTTTTCGACCGTCGCCATCAGGTTCTGAAGATACTCGTTCTGAATGCTCATTCGCAATTCCTCCCCATTGAGTTAATTTGCATTTCGAGTTGTGAAACCAGTATACTCCGTTTTTCGACCATTGTCCATACGCTTCCATGTTATGATTCTGCGCATTTTTTAACGGAATTTATGCACAAAAGCGGATTCTTCCGCCGTTTCAACGCCATATTTGCACAAAAATGCATTTCAACTTGCATTTTATGTCTCCGGCGGGCGCGTTCCTGCGCAAAAAAACCTGCGGAACGCGGAAATATGTTCGATGGGCTTGAAAAATTTCTTTCACCGGGCTATAATGCAGATATGTATATACACGAGGAGGACGCCATGAACAAGATTTTCATTCCCGAGGGCTACCGCACGCCGCTGAACGTGTACGACATGCAGGTGGCCATCGAGTTTATCAAGCACAACTTCCAGAAGGAGCTGGCCTACGCGCTGAACCTGCGCCGGGTGAGCGCGCCGCTGTTCGTGCGGGAGTCCTCCGGCATGAACGACAACCTGAACGGCTACGAGCGGCCCGTGACCTTCGACGTGCCCGCCGTGGGCGAGGAGGGCCAGGTGGTGCACTCCCTGGCCAAGTGGAAGCGCTTCGCCCTGAAGAAGTACGACTTCCGGGTGGGCAAGGGCCTCTACACCGACATGAACGCCATCCGCCGGGACGAGGAGCTGGACAACCTGCACTCCGTGTATGTGGACCAGTGGGACTGGGAGAAGGTCATCCGCCGGGAGGACCGCACGCTGGACACGCTGAAAAATGTCGCGGGCGAGATCGTGAACTGCATCTGCGACGTGAGCGAGCGCCTGTGCCGGGAGTATTCCAGCATCCACGTCAAGCTTAGCCGCGAGATGAGCGCCATCACCACGCAGGAGCTGGAGGACCTCTACCCCGACCTGCCCTCGAGCTCCGACCGCGAAAACGCCTATCTGGAAGCGCACAAAACCGCGCTGATCATGCAGATCGGCGGCAAGCTGCGCTCCGGCAAGCCCCACGACGGCCGCGCGCCCGACTACGACGACTGGGCGCTCAACGGCGACATCCTCTTCTGGGACGACGTGCTGGGCCGCGCCATTGAAATTTCCTCCATGGGCGTGCGCGTGGACGAGGAATCCCTCCGCCGCCAGCTCAAGCTCGCCGGCTGCGAGGAGCGCGTACAGCTGCCCTTCCACAAGATGCTGCTCAACGGTGAGCTCCCGCTCACCATCGGCGGCGGCATCGGCCAGAGCCGCCTGTGCATGCTGATGATCGGCTGCGCACACATCGGCGAAGTCCAGTCCAGCATCTGGGACAGCGAAACCATCGCCGCCTGCCAATCCGCCAACATCACCCTCCTATAACCGGCGGCGGCGGCGAGTCGCCGCCGACACCAGCTGCCGGCGGCGTGTCGCCGCTTCCACCAGCTGCCGCGCTGAAGCGAACGAAAACCTGCCCCGGCAAGAATGGGGCAGGTTTTCTGTATTTCTTTTCTACTGCAATGGAAGTCCTCCCCCGAAATCCGGGCCCATAGATTAAAGGCCCGGATTTCTTTGCCCATTTGGGGGGAATGGTTGTTCAGGACGTTCAGTGCCAAATCCTGGCGGGCATCCGCGCAAATCGCGCCGCCTCCCGGCGCGATTTGCCCCGGCCATGCGAAATCAATTTTTCCGGGCGCGCAATGCGCGCCCCTGCCGGGGATTCTCAAGGGCATCATGCCCTTGAGCGGGATTCTTAAGGGCAGAGCCCTTAAGCCGGCCCTTAAGTCACTCCTCGTCGGAAACATCGAACATCGCGTTCATCTGTTCACGGGTGATGAGCACGCTGCGGGGCTTGGCGCCGTCGGCTTCGGAAACCACGCCGCGGCGCTCCATTTCGTCGATGAGGCGGCCTGCGCGGGCGTAACCGACGCGCATGCGGCGCTGGAGCATGGAAACGGAGGCCTGACCGGCCTCGACGACGATTTCGACGGCCTCGGCCAGCTTGGGATCGTACTCCTGTTCCACTTCCTCCTTCTCGGCGTCGCTGCGGATGGCGTTTTCGATGCGCTCCACCACGTCCTCGTCGTAGGTGGTCTCGGTGCGCTCCTTGATGTAGGTGACGATCTTGTGCACCTCTTCATCGGAGACCCACGCGCCCTGCACGCGGATGGGCTTGTTGATGCCGGAGGGCACGAAGAGCATGTCGCCGTTGCCCAGCAGCTTTTCCGCGCCGCCGTGGTCGATCATGGTGCGGCTGTCCACCTGGGAAGCCACGGAGAAGGCGATGCGGGTGGGAATATTGGCCTTGATCACGCCGGTGATGACGTTTACAGACGGGCGCTGGGTGGCGATCACCAGGTGCATGCCCGCAGCGCGGGCCAGCTGCGCCAGACGGCAGATGCTGTCCTCCACCTCGCCGGGGCAGACCATCATCAGATCCGCCAGCTCGTCGATGACGATGACCATCTGGGGCATGCGCTTCTCGCCGGGCTCCAGCGCCTTGTTGTAGCCCTTGATGTCGCGCACGCCGCGCTCGGCGAAGCGCTTGTAGCGGGTGCTCATCTCCGCCACGGCCCACTCCAGCGCGGAGGAGGCCTTCTTCGGATCGGTGACCACCGGGGCGATCAGGTGGGGAATGTCGTTGTAGATGGAGAGCTCCACCACCTTGGGGTCGATCAGGATCATCCGCACCTCCTCGGGCGTGGCCCGATAGAGGATGGACGATATGATGGAATTGATGCACACCGACTTGCCCGAGCCGGTCTGTCCGGCGATGAGCACATGGGGCATCTTCGCGATGTCCGCCACGATGTAGCGGCCCGAATTGTCCTTGCCCAGGCCCACGGCGATCTTCGAGGGATGGCGCTTCGCGTCCGGCGATTCCAGCACGTCGCGCAGGCGCACCATCTCCACCTTGTCGTTGGGGATTTCCACGCCCACCGCAGCCTTGCCCGGTATGGGCGCCTCGATGCGCACCGAGAGCGCCGCCAGGCCCAGCGCGATGTCGTCCGCCAGCGCGGTGATGCGGCTCACCTTCACGCCCGGCGCGGGCTGCAATTCAAAGCGCGTCACCGCGGGGCCGTGGGCGATGCCGATCAGCCGGGTCTCGATGCCGAAGCTCTCCAGCGTCTCGATCAGCTTGTCCGCCTTCTGGCGGTCGGCCTCCTTCAGCGCGCTGGTGTTCTTCACCTGCTCGCCCTGCTCCAGAAGATCAATGGGCGGATAGTTGTAGCCCTCCTCGTCCTCATCCTCCGTTTCTCTCGTCCGGCGCATCCTGGCGGGCTTTGCGCTCTTGAGCGGGATGTCGAAGGGCGGCTCGTCGTCGTTCTCCTCCGTCTCTCCGTCCTCCGCATCCAGCGCGCGCACGCCCTCCACGACCGTGCGCTTCTTCGGCCGGGGCGATTCATAGTTGCGCGGCGCAAAGGTCTCGCTCTCCTCCTCCTGCGGCGCGCTGGCTTCCTTCTCTTCCCCGGTTTCGCTCAGATAGTCCGGTATATCCCGGGGGAACTTTCCCTTCTCCCGCTTTTCCCGCTTCTCCGGCTCCTCCGGTGCGGCCTCCGGAACCTCCACGGCCTCCGCAGCCTCTGCCTGCGCCGCCTGACGGTCCTTTTTGATCCTGCGCAGCGGCTTGTAAAGCTCCTCCTGCTGCTCCTGACCCGCGGCCTTGCCGTCGATGGTCTCCCGGTACATGCGCTTCTTCGGCGCGGTGGTCCGCTGCGCACCCCTGCCCGCGCTCCGGCTCGGCTGCGCGGGCGTGTCGATGACCATGTAATCCTTCTCCGGCTCCGCCCGCCGCGCCGGACGCTGCTGCGACTGGGGCCGCGGCGCGCGATGCACCGGCGGCTGCGCGCTGAACTCATCATATTCGAACAGGCGTTCGACTTTCTTTTCATTCCTTCGCTGCTCGGCGCGATGCTGGCCCTCATCGGCGCGTCGTGCCGTCCAGCGGTAGATCTTCTGCGCGCGGCCCGTGGCCATAAGGCAGAGCAGGGCCACGATGAGCGTGACGATGAGCCCGCCCCACTGGCCGAGATACATGTACAGGGGATAGGCCAGCAGCGCGCCAATGGCGCCGCCTCCCCTTCCGTACTGATAGGACTTGCTGACGAAGTTTGCAAAGGTGGTGATGGACATGTGCTGTTCGATGACCGTGCGGGCGGAGAAGAGCTGCACCGCGGTAAAGACGCACAGAAACAGCAGGGCGTTCATGACGACGTTGAGCACGCGCACGCGCCTTCCCCGCGCGGAGAAGACGAGCAGCACGCCCACCCACACCAGCACCAGGGCCATGACGGGATTTGCGCCGCCGCCCAGGCCGCGCATCACGTCCCGGATCGCGCCCATGGCGGTGCCCGCCTGGGGCGGGGCTACCGTAATGTAGAGCATCAGCAGGGCCAGACCGAAGCAGGCCACCGCGCCGAGGATCTTCAGCGGCGCGCCGGTGGCCTCCGCCGGCTCCTCATATGCGTTGTTTTTTCTCTGATTTGCCATTCTTTCCTCCGTGGAAACGATTTCGATTCATTATATCCGCTTTCCCCGCGGTGCGCAAGCTGCCCGGTAATGACAGCAAAAGAGCCGCGCGAGCGGCTCAGATGCGTAAACTGCGGAGCGATCAGCCGATCAGCTGGGTGATCATGCTGGAGACATTCAAAAAGTCCAGCTGGCTGACGAAGCTGTAGAGCGTCGATTCGGCAATCAGCGACTGGGTGAGCTCCGGCGCGATCAGGGAGGCGATGCTGGGCACGATGCACAGCAGCAGCACGGCCACCACCAGGCCCTTTACGAGGCCGCAGACGCCGCCCAGAAGCCAGTCGAACATGCGCAGCACCGGGAAGCGGAACACATGGTCCAGCAGGTTCACGATCAGGGAGACCACGGCGTAGATCACGATGAAGGCCAGCAGGAAGGACAGCACGTTGAACACCGCCTGCCAGATGGTCTGATCCAGATAGTCCGCCAGCGTGGTGATGTTGAGCTTGGCGAAGGCCTGGTTGCGGATATTGGCCTCGAAGGCCCGGGAGATCACCGGAATCTTCTCCGAAACCGAAGCCACCGCGCTCTTGATAGCCGCCTCGCCCCCGGAGACCACCTCGCTGACCGTGGTGCTCGCCTGGCTGATGCTGGCGAAGAAGGTCTCCGGCTCGAGATACTGGTTCAGCATGGCCATCAGCGAGGTGTTGGAGAGGGCCAGATTGGCCACCCGCTCATACACCATGCGCGCCCCGAACCAGGAGCCAACGAAGCCGAACGTGGAGAGTATCGAGGCCACAAAGCCCTTGTGCATGCCCGCCAGCAAACCGAAGGTGAGCACCGCCAGAATCAGAATATCCACTATATTCATATTCGACTTTCCTCCTCTTGATGATGTTCAATTTCCAGATTTCCCCGTTTTACACCCTTCTATGCGGAGTTACTTCAGAGAAACGAGGCAGACCGTCGATCCGCTCAAAAGGATGGCCACGCCGTCGCGGGTCACGCCGTACACCTCGTCGACGTGCAGGTTCAGCTGGTAGGACTGGGCGCTGGGCTGATCCGTGGCGTAGATGATCAGATGCCCGTCGCTGGCGAAGCCGTAGACGGCGTTCCCCATGGCCACCACGCGCATGCAGCCGAAGGGCAACCGCACCACCCGGTCCAGATCGGAGCGCATCATGCGCACATCCTGAATGGCCGATTCACCCTTGCACTGGGCGTCGTTGACAAAGGCCATCAGCGGGTCGCTGGAGTTCGCGTCCGCGCTGGCCAGATACCAGCCGTACACCAGCCTGCGCTGGGAGGCATCCTCCGTGCCGGTGTAGTCGTAGCTGCGCAGGTAGGTGTCTCCCGCCACCAGCACCCGCGAGGACTGGAACATGACCGCGTAGGCCAGCTGTTCGTTGTCGTGGATGGAGCCCACGATCTCCTTGCCGGGGCGATAGGTCTGTATGTTGCAGGTGGGCACGGTGCCGTTGGTGTCGCACACCATGGCCCAGAGCAGCGTTCCGTTCGAGAAGAAGCCGTAGTCGACGACGGTGACGTCCTCCAGGACGATCTGGCTGATCTGCTTTCCGCCGCTCTCCATCAGGACGATCTTGCCGTTGGTCTCCTCGCCGACGAGTATGGCGGTGTATTTGTCGCCGATGCGGGCGCTGAGCACATCCGCCTCCATCTTTCCATTGAAGGTGGTGGAGCCGGTTTTTGCGTCGATGAGGGTGATGGTGTCCTCCACCCAGGTGGCCACGCCGTAGTCCGTGGCGGAAAAGCCTGCGCTTCCGCCCACCAGATAGGACCAGTTCACATCTCCGGACGAGGAGATGGAGGAAACGGTGTTGCCATCATAATACACAAAGCCATCCGAGGTGGCCTGCAGATCCTGAAGATTCGCAATTTCCACCGTGCGGTAGCTTCCGAAGCTCTTTTCGGCAAACAGCTTTCTGCTCAGCTTCGCCCCGCCGAAGGCCAGCGCGACGCAGACCAGCAGAATCAGCAATACAATCGCCCATGGAATTCTACCGGATTGGCGCTTTTCCATGGAATCCTCCGTATCAATATTGAAATTATCCCTTGTATACCGATACCATTCCTATTATAATGGAAGAAAGGTCGGGATTCAATGTTTGTGATGTGACAAAACAGGGAGAAAAGCTGACAAATGCGTGCATCAATTCATTTTTCAGGCACATTTTCCCGAATCCGGCGCGCAAATGGATGTTTCACGTGAAACAGGAGGCCTATGGCGAAGCAGGCGGCGAAAAAGTCAAAACAGAACAGGCGCAAGCGCGGGCGGCGGCTTTGGTTGCCCGCCCTTTTGCTTGCCCTGCCGCTGTGCCTGCTCTGCCGGATGTTTGCAGGCGCGCAGCTCGTGCACCTCTGCCCGGCGGAGGTCTACCTCGAGGATCTTCCCGCCGCCTTTGATGGCGCGCGGGTGCTGTTCGTGTCCGATCTGAACATTCAGGGAGCGGCGGACGGCGCGCACAGCGCGGCGCTCTTCAATAAGCTCGCCACCCTCTCCCCGGATCTTCTTCTCCTGGGCGGCGACTACGTCCGCGGCGAAGACCCCGACGGCGCGCAGGCGTTCTTTGAGGCCCTCGCCGCCTTCGAGGCGCCGCTGGGCAAGTTCGCCGTGGCGGGAGAGGCGGATGAAAATACCTCCAGCCTCGAAACTGCCCTGGGGAGCGCGGGCGTCGCCCTGCTCACGGACGCCTGCGCCACCGTGGAGCGGGGCGGCGAGGCGCTCATCATCGCCGGACTCAGCGACGTGAGCCGCAATGAAACGCCCTATGCGGATCTGGGGCGCGCCTTCAGCGGGGATGAGTGCGTGCTGGTGCTTTCGCACAATCCCTCCGCCTATGTAGGCGTGCGGGTGGCGGAGGCCCGGGGCGGCGGCGCTTGGGCCGATCTGGTGCTCGCCGGGCACAACCTGGGCGGACAGATTCGCCTCTTCGGCCGCACAATGCGCACCCTTCCGCCGGAGGAGGCCCGCTGCCTCGCCGGCTGGTTCTACGAGGGCGATCTGCCCATGCTGGTGAGTCAGGGCTTGCGCTGTCCGGGTCTGCCCCTGCGGCTGGGCTCCCGCAGCGAGGTGTGGCTATTGACCCTGCGGCGCGCATGAGCGCGGGTTGATCGGCGGTTGACCCGGTTAATGTGCTGAGGAAGAGCGAATTTTACATCTTCGATGCAGGCGAGCTGCGGAAGGCTTTCTGAATCTCCGCGTCGGCGGAGCGCGAATTTTGCTTTCGGGTCGCGGGCGCTGCGGCGTATTCTCCCGCACTTCCGCGAAAAAAGCAATGTTTCACATGAAACATGTCGGAGGCGGTCGAATCCCGCCGATGTTTCACATGAAACATTTTTTCGCCGCCCGCGCTGTTTCACATGAAACATTCTTCAGACAGGAGCGTATGTAAGCGCATGAACGAATTGATCTGCAATCTCTGTCCCCGCAGGTGCGGGGCGCTCCGGGGCGAAACCGGCGCGGGCCGCTGCGGCATGGGCGTCCAGCCGCGCATCGCCCGGGCCGCGCCCCACTTCGACGAGGAGCCGGTGATCTCCGGCACGAGGGGCTCGGGCGCGGTGTTCTTCTCCGGATGCAGCCTGCAATGCTGCTTCTGCCAGAACTTCGAGCTTTCCCACCACGGCTTCGGCAAAACGGTGTCCGTGGAGCGGCTGCGGGAGATCTACTTTGAACTCATCGCCCAGGGCGTGCACAACATCAACCTCGTCAACCCCACCCACTTCGCCCACGCCGTGCGCGCCTCCCTCGAGGGCGGCCTGCCGGTGCCCGTGGTGTGGAACAGCGGCGGCTACGAGCGGGTGGAAACCCTGCGCGCCATGGAGGGACTGGTGCAGGTATACCTGCCGGATCTCAAGTACATCTCGCCCCGCAGCGCAGGGCGCTACTCCGGCGCGGAGGACTACTTCGAATATGCCGCGCCCGCGCTGCGGGAGATGCTGCGCCAGACCGGGCCGGTGGAACTGGACGAAGACGGCCTCATCCGGCGGGGCGTGATCGTGCGCCACCTCATCCTGCCCGGCTGCGCGGAGGAGTCGGTTCAGATTCTCGACTTCATCCATGACGAGCTGCCCGGGGTCTGGGTGAGCCTAATGGCCCAGTACCTGCCCTTCGGCGAGGCGGCGGGCGTGGACGAGCTGGGGCGGCGGCTGACCCAGGAGGAATACGACCGCGTGGCCGACCACCTGATCGAACTGGGCCTGGAGGACGGCTTCATTCAGGAGCTCTCCTCCTCCGACGAACAGTACATTCCCAAATTTGACCTGACCGGCGTATAACAAGAGACAAGGAGAACAGATTCTTTCCATGGAACTGCGCTTTTCACCGCTCTTTAGCGGTTCGAGCGGAAATGCAATCTATGTGGGCTGCGGGGACGCGCACCTGCTGGTGGACGCGGGGCTCTCCGGCGCGCGCATCGCGGCGGAGCTGGAGAAGATCGGCCTGCACCCGTCCCAGCTCACGGCGATACTGACCACCCACGAGCACGTCGACCACACCCGGGGCGTGGGCGTGCTCTCCCGCAAGTACAACCTGCCCGTCTACGCCACGGCGGGCACCTGGGAGGGCATGGCGGAGAAGATCGGCCCCGTCGACGGAAAAAACCGCTGCCTGATGACCCCGGAGCAGGACTTCTACCTGGGCGGCATGAACATACTGCCCTTCTCCACGCCCCACGACGCAAACGAGCCCGTGGGCCTGTGCTTTGAATGTGGCGGCGCGCGCTTTGCCATCGCCACGGACCTGGGCTGCGTCAAGAAGGGCTGGATGCGCTGCGTGCGCGGCGCGGACGCAGTGCTTCTGGAATCCAATTACGACCCGGACATGCTCCAGGCCGGCTCCTATCCCTATGATCTGAAGAGGCGCATCCTGTCCAGTCGCGGCCATCTCTGCAACGACGACGCGGGCAGCTGCGCACTGGAACTGGCCCGCGCCGGGGCGCGCCACATCGTGCTGGGCCATCTGAGCAAGGAAAACAACTTCCCGGAGCTGGCCCGGCGCTGCGTGGAGGACGCGCTGCGCGCCGGAGGCCTGGTTCCGGACGAAGATCTGCGCCTGGACGTGGCCAGCCGGGACGGACTGACCGGCCTGTTCGCCGTCTCCGCCCGCTTCGACTGATCCGGCGGAAAGCCGCAATTCAGTCCAGGCGCGGCGCGCAGATGAAGAGCGTTGTCCTCGATGGCGCAATTCACACCGGAAATGCATGTTTCAGTCCTGCGCGGCGTGCGGATGAAGAGCGTTGTCTACGGCGGCAAAACCCGCAACGGAAACACGCAATTCGCTCCAGGCGCGGCACGCGGATGAAGAGCGTTGTCCGCAGCGTCCCGTAACATCGCCTGAAACGTGTCGGAAATCCGCACTTTGAACCGAACGAAGCATGCAAGCGCATACAATCGCCCGCGATTGCGCAATCTGCGCCTTAAATGCACCGGAAATGCGCGCGGGATTGACGTAGAATGAAGTCGTCCCCGCGCATCCCCTCACAATATCGGAGGTCGTCTCATGAAAAAAGGCCTGCTGCGGCCCAGCGCCGCATTTCTTCCTCTGGCGGGACTGGCCGCCGCCCTGCTCGGACGGGCCGAGAGCGCGTGCGCGCTGTTCGCCCTGTTCTATTGCCTGCAATTGCTCTCCCTCTGCGCGGCGGACTGCTTCCGCAACGGCGCGGCGCGGGAGCCCGGTGTGCGCCGGGTGGACCGCCGCTTCGGCGGCGCGCTGGTTCAGCTCGCCGCGGGCGCGCTGCTCCTCGCGCTGGCTGCGCGCCTTCTGCCCCTGGGGGACGTGCGTCCCTGTCTCGCCCTCGCGGCGGCGTGCATGCATATCGAACAATTGTTCGAAGAACGCATGTTCGCACTCTCCCGCAGCCTGGACGGCGCGATCCTGAGTCTCACCTCTTCGCTGCTGCTCTTCACGGGGCTGATGCTGGACGGCGGGGGCCTGGAGTCTCCTCTGCCCGGCTTCTTCGCCGCCTGCGGCGCGGGACTGGGCGCGCTCATCGCCGCCGTCTCCTCCTACGCGCTGGAATCGGCCCACGGCTTTTCCCTGAAGCCCCGGAACCTGGCGCTCTGCCCCCGGGCGCTGCTGCAAACCATGCTGTACCCGGCGCTGGGCGCGGCGTTCCTGCTGCTGCACCGGCGTGCGGGCGTCGCGCAGGTGCAGCCCGCGCCCCTGTTTTCCGGCCTGATCCTCTGGCGGCTCGCCCGCACGGTGGCCCGGCGGGCGGCGGACGAATCCCGGCCGCTGAATCTGCTGCTGATCGCCCCCACCGCCGCGATGGCAGCAACCGCCTGCTTCCTGCCGGTTCTGCTCCCCTGGGCGGCGGCGCTGCTGCTCGCGCTGCTCTGCGCGGCGGCCGTGTTCTGCGCGCCCTCCATCCGGCTCGGATGCGGCGTTCTGCTCTGCGGCGGCGCACTCGCCCTCGCGGCGCTCCATCCGCTGCCGCAAACGCTGAACGCCGCCGCGGCCTGCGCACTCTGTGTCGCAGCCATTCTCCTCAACCTGAAGCAGGTCTTCCTCCGGAGGGTGTGAAACGCCCTGCCCAATCTTTCTCGAAACGCAAAGCCGCCCCCCGGCAACCGCACCGGAGGCGGCTCTCTGTTTTCCTCTTCTCCCGCCCGGGACGTGCCCGGCGCGAACCTTTCTCAACCATATCCGGTTTGTGGCGTAGTCCCTCATCCCGCGCGGGACACATCCGGCGTGAAGGATCAGCTCCCGGCGGCGCGCAACGCCGCCTTTTCCCCGCACGACAATAAAAAAAACCGGGCGCGCAGCCCGGTCGTTTTGTTAATATTCATATTTTATCAACACTACTATAACACATTTTCGTCCAAAAGTCAAGTCTTGTCTTTTTTCCCGGGCAGGTGTAATAAGTATACGAGGTGATTTGCATATGGAACAGAACTCCATGACAGCATTGGTCAGCGCCTTCGCACGCTCGTATCATTCAGAGCACGTCCCGGGCGAAAAGGTATTCGACGACACCATGGCGGCGCGGCTGCTGGGCCGGGAGACCCGGGAGGGCATCGCCCGCAGCATGGCGGGCGGCGTCGCGTTTTTCAACCCCTGCTTCTCCGGCAGCCCGGAGCAGGCCCTCGAATGGGTGGTCAACCACCAGCTGGCTCCCTCGCCCCTGGGCCGCGCCGCCTTCGCAGAGGGCGCGCTTCAGGAGGCTGCGGCACTGGGCGCGCGCCAGTATCTGCTGCCGGGCGCGGGACTGGACAGCTTCGCCCTGCGCCAGCCCCCGTGGGCAAAGGAGATGGAGATCTTTGAAATCGACCTGCCCCCTGCCTCCCGGGACAAGGCCGCGCGCATCGCTGCGGCGGGCCTCTCCCTCCCGGAAAACCTGCACCTGATCGCCGCCGACCTCTCCGCGCCAGGCGCGCTGGACGCGCTGCGCGCCCACCCCCGCTTCGACCCGGACGCGCCCACCTTCGTGAGCCTCCTCGGCTTCAGCTACTACCTCAGCCGGGATGAATTCTCCGCCCTGATCGCACAGTTGAGCGCGCTTTTTCCCGCGGGCAGCCGCTTCGCCATGGATTACCCCGCCCGGGGCGAATCCGGGCAGATGGACATCCAGCGGCAGTTGGCCGCCGGAGCGGGCGAGGGCATGCGCGCCGCCTACGCCCCGGAGGAGATGGCCGCCCTGTTGAAGGAAGGCGGACTGCGCGTGCTGCGCGACCTCGACCCGGAGGAGATCACGCGGCAGTTCTTCGCCGCCCACAACCGCGCCCACCCCGGCAGTCCCATCCTCGCCGCGGAGCGGGTGAACTACTGCCTGGCGGAGAAGGCATAGCATCCGTCAAGGCGCGTCCATCCGGTCCTCTCCCACGCCCGGGCGTGCAAAAGTCCCGCCTCCGCAGCGCGCGGAAGCGGGACGAATTCTGAAATCACATCTCGTTGATGCAGTCGAAGTTTTTGATGATGTATTCCGCGCCGCTGACGATGGTCAGCACCACGGCGATGTACATCAGCACGTTGGCCAGAACCACGCCGAAGTGGCCCAGCAGGGGCGCGCCGGAGACGGGAGCCAGCAGAAGCAGCGCGATGGTGGAACTCATCTGGAACACGGTCTTGAGCTTGCCCAGCTGTCCTGCGGCGATCACCTTGCCGCCGCCTGCGGCCACCAGCCGGAATCCGGAGATGATGAACTCCCGGGCCAGCATCACGATGCACACCCATGCGGGCATGCGCCCGCTGTCCACCAGGATCACCAGCGCGGACATCACCAGCAGCTTGTCCGCGATCGGATCGGCAAACTTTCCGAAGTTCGTCACCATGTGGTGGGAGCGGGCGATGCGCCCGTCCAGCGTGTCGGTGATGCAGGCCAGAATGTAGACCAGCAGCGCCACATACTGCGCCCACTGGGCCGGAATCAGCGCCAGAATGACGAACACGGGAATCATGACGATGCGCAGCATGGTCAGCTTGTTCGGAAGATTCATTTACAGCACCTCCGCAGTCAGGTCGTAGGCGTCCGCGCCGGTGATGCGCGCCCGGACGTAGGTTCCGGGGGTAAGCGCTCTCTGCGCCGTCAGGTGAATACAGCCGTCGGACTCCGGGGCCTCGAGGATGGAGCGGCCGTACCAGCCGTCCTCGTCCCGGCCCTCCACCAGCACCTCGCACTCAGTGCCGACGCGCGCCTGCAAAAGCTCCATGGAAATACCCTGCTGAAGCATCATCAGTTGATCCAGCCGTTGCGCCTTCACCTCTTCGTCGATCTGGTTCTTCATGCGCGCGGCGGGCGTGCCCTCCTCGGGGGAGTAGGTGAACGCCCCCAGACGGTCGAAGCGCGCGTCCCGCACGAAGTCCATGAGCTCCTGAAACTGCGCGTCCGTCTCGCCGGGGAAGCCCACGATCATCGTGGTGCGCATGGTCAGTCCCCGCCGCTTGCATTCCGCGATGCGATTCCTGATCCAGTCCGCGCTGCCCCGGCGGTTCATCGCCCGGAGCAGGGCATCGTTGATGTGCTGCAGCGGCAGATCCAGATAGGGCGCGACCTTGGGGTTGTTCTCAATCTCGTCCAGCAGCGCGTCCTCGGTGCTGTCCGGGTAGCAGTAGAGCACGCGCACCCAGTGCACGCCCTCGATTTCGCTCACCGCCCGCAGCAGCTCCGCCAGCCGGTAGTGGCCGTCGCCGAGGTCGCAGCCGTAGCGGCTGGTGTCCTGGGCGATGAGGGTGATCTCCGTCACGCCCTCTCCGGCCAGGCGGCGGCACTCGTCCACGATGTCGTCAAAGGGCCGGGAGGCATAGCCGCCGCGAATCAGCGGTATGGCGCAGTAGGTGCAGCGGTTGTCGCAGCCGTCGGAGATCTTCACATAGGCGGACCAGGGCGCGGTGGTGAGCACGCGGCCGGAGTTGAAGAAGCGCGCGCCGTCCTCCATGTAGACGGGCCGCTCGCCCCGGTCGGCGGCGTCCATCATGTCGTAGAGCCGGGCGTAGTCCGCGACGCCCATGAAGCCGTCCACCTCGGGCATCTCCTCCGCCAGCGCGCCGGCGTATCTCTGGGCCAGGCAGCCGGTCACGAAGAGCTGCTTCAGCCTTCCGGTCTGCTTGTACCGGGCCATCTCGAAGATGGTCTCGATGGACTCCTCCTTGGCCGCCTCGATGAAGCCGCAGGTGTTGACGAAGATGATCTCCGCCTCCGCGGGGTCGCTCACAATTTCATAGCCGCGGTCCCGCAGCATGCCCAGCATGTTTTCCGAATCCACACGGTTCTTTGCGCAGCCCAGGGAAACCATGCCCACGGTGCGCGGGGAAGTTCTGTTCTTATCCATAGCAATTCTACCTCACGCCCCCTATTTTAAAGCAGGAGTATTAACCGAGTATTTCCTGCGGGGGTGAAATGCAATTTTTTTCATCCGTCAAGCGCGCTCTTTCGCCCCGAATGTGCCGCTGAACCGCCGCTTTCGGAGCGCGACGCTCACTTGCCCACGCAGAAGGACTGAAACACCCGGTCGATGACCTCCTCGGAGGCGTCCTCGCCGGTGATCTCGCACAGCGCGCCCAGCGCCTCCCGCAGGTCGATTTCCACCACGTCCAGGGGGTTTTCGCCGTCGATGGCTTCCACCGCCCGGTCGAGGGCCTCCATCGCCCGCCGGGCCAGGCGCAGGTGGCGCTCCTGGGTCATGCGCTCCTCCATGCCGCCCGCAGCGCGCAGACGATCCGACAGCGCCGCCACCAGCGCATCCACGCCCGCGCCCGTGGCGGCGGAGAGCTCGATTGCGCCGGGATAATCGCTCCTGCGGGGCAGGTCGCACTTGTTCAGACACACGATGCACCGCCCGTCCATGCGCGCAAGCAGCGCCTCGTCCTCCG
Source organism: bacterium (assembly GCA_004563405.1). Lineage (GTDB taxonomy): Bacteria > Bacillota > Clostridia > Christensenellales > Aristaeellaceae > SFTH01. Next base: position 29,977 of record SFTH01000025.1, on the reverse strand, counting down.
GCGTGCGCATTTGGGACGCGTCCAGCACGATCAGCACCACGTCCGCGCCCTCCATGGCCCGCTCCGCCCGCTCCACGCCGATCCGCTCCACCAGGTCGCCGGTCTTCCGCTGGCCCGCCGTGTCGGAGATCTCCGCCATCACGCCGCCGATCTCGATACGCTCGGTGAGCACGTCCCGGGTGGTGCCGGGAATTTCGGTCACGATGGCCCGCTCCTGCTGAAGCAGCGCGTTCATCAGCGAGGACTTGCCCACGTTGGGCCGCCCCGCCAGCACGATGCTCGCGCCCTCCCGCAGTATCCGCGCACCCCGCTCGTCGCACTTCTCCGCGATCTCCCTGCGCGCCTTCTCCGCGCCCGCGCGCACCCGCCGCGCCGCGTCCGGCTCGTCCACCTCGTCGGGGAAGTCCGTGCAGGCCTCCACCAGCGCCATCATTTCCTTGATCTCCTCGCCCACGCCCCGCACGAAGCCGGAAATTCCGCCCTCCAGCTGTCTCAGGGAGGCGCGCGCTGCGGCCTCGCTCTTCGCGCCGATCAATGCCATCACGGCCTCGGCCCGGCTCAGGTCGATCCGCCCGTTCAGAAAGGCGCGCCGGGTGAACTCCCCCGGCTCCGCGATGCGCGCGCCCAGCGCAATCACCCGCTCCAGCACCCGCCGGGCACAGATTCCGCCGCCGTGGCACTGGATTTCGAACATGTCCTCCCGGGTGTAGGTGTTGGGCGCGGCAAAAAACACGGCCATCACCTCATCCAGCGCGACGCCGCGCGCGTCCACGGCGTGGCCGTACATCATCCGGTGGGAGAGAATCTCCCGGGCACGGGCGGGGCGGAAGCAGGCGGAAAGGATTTCCCGCGCCCCCGCGCCGCTCATGCGCACGATGGCGATGCCGCCCTCCCCGGGGGCGGTGGCGATGGCGCAAATGCCGTCCCGCGCCATCAGCGTCCGCCGGTGCGCACCGGGAGAATCAGGTGCACATAGTCCGTGTCGCCCACGGGCGTCACGATGCAGGGGGAGACGGCGTTGTTGAAGTTCATCTCGATGCGCTCCGCGTCGATGTAGCGCACCACGTCCGTCAGATACTTCACGTTGAACGCGATGCTCAGATCCGCGCCCTCCTGGCCGATCTCCAGCTCCTCGTGCACGTCGCCCACCTGGGAGTGGGCCTCGATGGTCATCACGCCGCCCGCCATGTCGAGCAGGATCAGATTGTTGCTGCCCTCGCGGGCGATCAGCGCCGCGCGGTCGATGCAGCGGCGGAAGGGCTCCAGATCCAGCTCCACCCGGGTCGCGAAGGACTTGGGCAGAATCTGGCGGTACTGCACGTATTCGCCGTCCACCAGAATCACGAAGATCTCCGTGTTCTCCAGGCGGATGTGCAGCTTGTTGCCGCCGAAGGACAGCTGGGCAAAGGCCTCCTCATCCTCGGAGAGCAGCTTGCCGATCTCGCCCACGGCCCGGCCGGGAATGATGGCGGAGAACTTCTCCAGAACGTCCGAGCACTTCGCCCGGCGCAGCGCCAGCCGGTAGCCGTCCAGCGCCACCATGGTCACGTCGCCGCCGCCGATCTCCAGAAGGCAGCCGGTGAGCACCTCGCGCATGTCGTCCTGGGCGATGGCGAATTCCGTCTTCTGAATCATGTCCCGCAGCATGTCCTGGGGCAGGGCGATCTCCCGCTCGTCGTCCATTTTGGGCAGCCGGGGGAAGAGGTCCGCGTCCTGGCCGGAGATGTTCATCCGGGTGGAGGCACTGCGGATGGTAAACACGAAGCGGTTGTCCATGCGGATGTCCACCGTCGCATCCGGCAGGCGGCGCACGATTTCACTGAACAGCTTTCCGGGCACCACGCCCCGGCCGGGATCGGAAATTTCCGCCGGAATCCGGGTCACGATGGTGATGCGCTCGTCCGAGCAGGTGAGCATCAGCTGATCCATGTCGGTTTCGATCAGCACGCCCTCCAGTATCTGGTTGGTGGTGCGGGTGGTCAGGGCCTTGGTGGCGATTTGCAGAGCCTCAATCAGCTTCTGCGTGGAGCAAGTGAACTGCATGTGTGTGCCTCCCTGTTGTGTTGATGGTATAAATCTTATAAATAGGCGTAAGCGTAGGGCGGTGGATATTGTGGATAAAGGCCCAAAATGCCGAAACGGCGGGCATTTTGGCGGTCTGTTTCATCCACAGGCGCCGTGGACAGACGGTGCAAAAGCGCCCCTTGTGTCCACAGGGCCCTCCCGCTCAGCCGTTCTTGATCATGGCCGTGAGCTCCTCGATGCGCTTGCGGAAGGAGAAGTTGTCGTTCATCTCCTGGTTGATCTTGTCGCAGCCGTGCATCACGGTGGTGTGGTCGCGCCCGCCGAAGGAGCGGCCGATGTTCGTGGTGGACAGCTGGGTCATGTTCCGGCAGAGGTACATGGCGATCTGCCGGGGCAGGGCCACGTCCCGGCTGCGCTTCTTGGAGACGATGTCCTCGGCGGTCACGCCGTACTGGTCGGCGATCACGGAGATGATCAGCTCCGGGGTGATGCGCCGCCCCTCCTGGGACTTCATCAGCTGGGAGAGGGAGTCCCGGGCGAAGTCCAGCGTGATGGGCACGCCCATCAGCTGGCCCTGGGCGCTCAGTCGGGTCAGCGTGCCCTCCAGCTCCCGGATGTTGCTCTCCACCCGGCCTGCGATGTAGTCGATCACGTCGTAGGAGACGTCGATGCCCTCCTCGTCGGCCTTCTTGCGCAGGATGGCCACCCGCGTCTCATAGTCCGGCTTCTGGATGTCCACGATCAGGCCCCACTCGAAGCGGGAGCGCAGCCTCTCCTCGATGGTGGGAATGTCCTTGGGCGGACGGTCCGAGGAGATGATGATCTGCTTGCCGTTGTTGTAGAGGTCGTTGAAGGTGTGGAAGAACTCCTCCTGGGTGGACTTGGTCTTGGAGAGAAACTGTATGTCGTCCACCATCAGAACGTCCACGTTGCGCATGCGGTTGCGCAGCTCCGAGGTGTCCTTTTTCTTCACGATCGCGTCGATCAGCTCGTTGGTGAAGCTCTCCGAGGTGGTCAGGAGCACGTTCTTCATGGGGTCGTCGGCCATGATGTAGTTGCCGATGGCGTTCATCAGGTGGGTCTTGCCCAGGCCGACGCTACCGTAGATGAACAGCGGGTTGTAGACGTCGCTGGGCTGCTCCGCCACGGCCAGCGAGGCTGCGTAGGCGAAGGAGTTGCTCGGCCCCACCACGAAGTTTTCGAAGTTGTACTTGCTGTTGAGCGTCGTGCGCTTCACGCTCACCTGCTGGCGGTCGATCTCGTCCTGGGTGTAGAACTCCAGCTCATAGCTGCGCCCGAAGCTGAGCTTGATCATGTTGTAGAGATCGGTGAAGTATCGGGTCTTGACGCTGGACAGGGTCAGCACATTGTCCGCCACGATGACGATGGACTCCGCGTTCACCGAATAGAGCTTCAGCGGCTTGATCCAGGTGTTGAACTTGATGGGCATCAGGTTCTTTTCCAGAAGTCCTATGGCCTTGTCCCACGCTTCCTTTTGCTCCGGCGTGTAATTCATATGTCCTCCATCGTAGTTTATGACATTTTATCCACATTTCTACCACAATGTGTGGATAAAATGAAAAAATCTGTGGATAACGCGAATCTATTGTAGCAGAGATGGGGCGCAATTGCAATAGAAATTCGGAAAATTGCGGAAATTGTCGAAATGCTCCAAAAAACATGCGCGCGCGGCCCGTGGCGAAAGTGTGGACATCGTGTGGATAAGCGGGGGATAAACGGTAGACAGGCGGTTGATAAGCATCACAGGCGCGCCTCTTCCCCCCGCCGCGCCCGCTTCCGGAGGGAAATGTCTACTATTATTATATCTTGCGATTTTGGAAAACTGTGGTAGAATAGAGGCAGCAAAAAATGGAAGGGGTAGAATCAATGGAATTTGCAAACTATCGCCCGGAGTGGCTCGATGTGCTCAAGGTGCAGGAGGAGCGCATCCGCGTGGAGAAGCTGAGCTCGGATGAGGTGCTGCGCCTGGGAACGATCATGGTGCGCCTCGCGAAGGAGAAGTACAAAAAGCCGGCGGCTCTGCGCGTCATCACCAGCGGACAGGTGACCTTTTCCTTCCTGATGGACGGCACGGACCGGAACAACGAGTGGTGGATGGACAAGAAGCTCAACACCTGCCGCATGACCGGCGTGAGCTCCATCCGCAGCCTGGTGGAGGTGGCCGAGGGCCTGCGTCCCATGGAGCCGGAATTTGAAATTGAAAACAACTTCGCCCTCTGCGGCGGCTGCTTCCCGCTGAAGAACGCCGCCGGAAAGACCATCGGCTACGCGCTGTGCTCGGGACTTCCCCACGAGTGCGACCACCAGCTCGTCGCGGACGCGCTCTCCGAGCTGCTGGGCATTGAAATTCCGTCGCTGATCGGCTGAGGAGGAGAAACGGGATGAAAAAGGCTCTGATCGCGCTGCTGATTGCGCTGTGCACCCTTCCCCTCTGCGCCCGCGCGGAACAGGTGGAATTTGATCCCCTTCAGATCACCCTCTGGGGCGACAACATCGAGGGCTACGAGTGGTCCTGCGACTACGAGGACAACGGCGTGCTGTCCTCCCCCTTCGTGGAATATGTGGAGACGGAAAACGGCGTCAGCAGCACCTACATCTTCGGCCTGCAGGCCCCCGGCCGCGCCCAGATCGTGTTCAACTACGGCCCGAACTTCGCCCTCTCCATGCCGGAGCGGACGATGATCTGCACCGTGATCGTGGACGAGGACGGCAGCTTCACCGTACGCCGGGCGGAGAGATACTCGGGAGATCACATGCTGGTGGTCAACCTGCCCTCCAACCCCACCACCGGCGTGAACTGGAATTACGAGGAGGATCTCAGCGGCGTCGTGACGCTCATCAGCGAGGAGTACGTTCCGCTGGACGAGTTCCTCGAGGGCGCGGGCGGAAACACCGAGTACACCTTCCGCGTGGAAAAGAGCGGCGAGGCGCTTCTGCTGTTCGACTACGCGGACATGTGGAATCCCGACGCGGAGGCCCAGGAGACCTACGCCGTGCTCGTGTCGGCCAACGACGCGATGGAGATTTCCATGACCGTGGACGAACAGTGACCGGAGGAAAGAAATGGTGCAACTGAGCCTCTCCATGCTGGAGAGATATGAAATTCCAAACCGCAGGCCCCGCACCCTGCGCGCCGCGCTCTTTGGCGCGGACATGGGCATGCTGGGCGTGGCCGCGCGCCTCATGGACAGGGCCAACGAGCTGGGCGGCGATCTGGGCGCGCTGTGCGTCTCCCCCGCCGCCGCTGCGCTGAAGCAGCAGGACGGCATGTTCACCCTGCTGGTGCGGGGCGAAAGGGAGGACGGCTCCCCCATTCGCGAGGAGCGGGTGGTGCAGAGCATCCTGGACGCGCTGGATCCCGAGGCGGAGTTTGACCGCCTGCTGCGCCTGGCGGTGGAGCCGCAGGTGGAGCTTGCGTTCATCTCCGGCGGCTGTCCGGCGGTGGAGACCGCGCTGCTCGCGCGCTTCCTCTACGCCCGCTGGGAGGCGGGGCTGCCCGCGCCCGAGGTGCTGATGGTGGAGGAGCATCCCCTGCCCGGCGGAAGCGAGGCGCTGCGGGAGTGCCTGCGCGCCCTGTCCGCCTCCTGGACGCGGAGCGGGGAATTCGCCCGGTGGCTCGCGGACGCGCCCATCCAGGCGCTGCTGGCGGAGGGCCTCTGCGGTCCCCTGGCCGACGCGGCGCGGGTGCAGCGGGAGATGAACTACCGGGACGATTTTATCGCCTGGGCCGAGCCGCAGCTGCGCTGCACGCCCCAGCTGCGCGCGCCGGAGTCCCTCGCGGGCGTGCTGGAGCGGGACGATTTCGCCCTCGCCTGCGCCCGGAAGGAGCGCATCTTCGATGCGCTGGTCTTTCTCTGCGCTCCGGTGGGCTTCCTCTGCGGCATGAACACCTTCGCCCAGGTGCTTCGGGACGAAGCGCTGCGCGCATGGATCGGTCGCGCCTTCTTCGAAGAGGTTCTTCCCGAACTGCCCTGGAGCCGGGAGGAGGCCGCTCCCTGGGTGATCTCCGCCTTCAACCGGCTGGAAAATCCCATGAACGACATGCCCCTGCTGGAGATCGGGCGCGATTTGCTGCGGAACTTTCCCCGCACGCTGCTGGGCGCCATCGGGAAATATGCGCAGCGGGAATTCGAGGCGCCGAAGCGCCTGTCCCTGGCCCTCTCCGCCGCCATCATGCTCTATGCGGGCGCGCGGAAAGGCGACTGCGGCGCGTTCGAGGTGCAGCGGGGCGAGGAGAAATTCCGCCTCCGGGACGGCACGGAAGTGCTGGAGGCCTTCTCCCGCCTCGATCACGACGTGCCCTCCGAGACCCTCGCCTACGCCGTGCTGGCCGACCGTGACCTCTGGGGCGCGGACCTGCGTCAGATCGACGGCCTGGAGTTTGCCGTCGCCTGCGACCTGTCGGCCATCCAGCGCATCGGACTCCGGGAGACCCTGCGCCTGAGCGAAAAAGAATAAAAGAACCGGGCCGCAGTCCGATTTGGACTGCGGCTTCTGATATTATTGAGCCGCTTTCCCGCGCACGGGAGAAAAAAGTTTTCCTCCGTTTCCCCTGTGGATTGACAAAAAGCGTATAAGAACTGTATAATACAGAAAAACATTTCCATTTATAAAGAAAGTAAGGAGGCAGACATGCAGGAGAACAGGTACGCCGATCTCTTCGGCAAGTGCGAACGCTACACCCTGGCCAACGAATATCGCGCCAAGGGAATCTATCCCTATTTTCACGCCCTGGAATCCCGGCAGGCGCCGGAGGTCATGATGGAGGGCAAGCGCCGCATCATGCTGGGCTCGAACAACTATCTGGGTCTCACGGAGAACCCGGAGATCATACAGGCCGGCGTAGACGCGCTCAACACCTACGGCACCGGCTGTTCCGGCTCCCGCTTCCTGAACGGCACGCTGCGCATGCACCTGGAGCTGGAGGCGGAGCTGGCGGACTTCCTCCACAAGGAGGCGGCCATGACCTTTCCCTCGGGCTTCCAGTCCAACCTGGGCATCATCTCCGCCCTGGTGGGCCATGGCGACTATGTGATCTGCGACCGCGAGAACCACGCCTCCATCTACGACGGCTGCCGCCTGAGCTACGGCCGCATGCTCACCTTCGGCCACGCAAACATGCAGGAGCTGGAGATGCAGCTTCAGAAGATCCCGGACAGCGCGGGCCGGCTGATCGTCACCGACGGCGTTTTCAGCATGCAGGGCGATATCGCCAACCTGCCGGAGATCTGCCGCCTGGCGAAGAAGTACGGTGCGCGGGTCATGGTGGACGACGCCCACGGCCTGGGCGTGATCGGCGAGGGCGGCCGGGGTACGGCCAGCTATTACGGCCTGGAGGATCAGGTGGACGTCTACATGGGCACCTTCTCCAAGTCCCTGGCGAGCCTGGGCGGCTACATGGCCGCCAGCGCCGAGGTGGTGGACTTCGTGCGCCACAACTCCCGCCCCTTCATCTTCGCGGCCTCCATTCCCCCGGCCAGCTGCGCGGTGGCGCTGGCGAGCCTGCGACACATCCGCAGCCATCCCGAATTGGTGGCGCGCCTTGCCGCGCTGGGCGACTACGCCCGGGCGGGTTACAAAAAGCGGGGCGTGAAGATCATCGAGGCCTCGACTCCCATCATTCCCATCTACACCTACGATCCCGAGCGAACGCTCGTCGTGGCCAAGCGCCTGTTCGACGAGGGCGTGTACGTCAACCCCGTGCTGCCCCCGGCGGCCCCCGCGGACGGCTGCCTGCTGCGCACCAGCTACATGGCCTCCCTCACCGAGGAGCTGCTGGACGAGGCCATGGATGTGATCGCCCGGGTGATTCAGGAGTAATTCCATGGAAAAGATTGTCATCATCACCGGCGGCTCCAGCGGCATCGGCCTGGCGACGGCGAAGCGGCTGGCCGCCGCCGGATGCCGGGTGTACGAGTTCAGCCGCCGCAGGGCGGAGTTTGACTTCATGCGCCACCTCAGCGTGGACATCGCCGACGCGGAGGCGGTGCGCGCGGCCGTGGAGGAGGTCGTCTCCCGGGAGGGCCGGGTGGACGTGCTCGTCAACAACGCGGGCATGGGCATCTCCGGCGCGTTCGAGTTCACCGACGAGGCCGAGGCGCGCCGCCTGATGGACGTGAACCTCTTCGGCATGAACAACACCATCCGCGCCGTGCTGCCCCACATGCGCAGGGCCGGATCGGGCCGCATCGTGAACCTGAGCTCCGTGGCGGGGCCGCTGCCCATTCCCTTCCAGGCCTGGTATTCCATCTCCAAGGCTGCGGTGAACGCGCTGACCATGGCCGTGGCCAACGAGGTGCGCCCCTTCGGCGTGACGGTGTGCTGCGTCATGCCCGGCGACATCCGCTCCGGCTTCACTGCCGCCCGGCGCAAGAGCGCCGCGGGGGACGAGGTCTATTCCGGGCGCATCGCGCGCTCGGTGGCGCGCATGGAGAAGGACGAGCAGAACGGCATGTCGCCCGAGGCGGCGGGCCGGTTCATCGCCCGCCTGGCGCTGAAAAAGCGGGTGAAGCCCTACAACACCATCGGCGTCGTCTACAAGGGCTGCATCCTGCTCTCGAAGATCCTCCCCGGCCCCCTCATCCGCTTCATTCTGGAAAAGATGTATGTCTCCCCCGCCACTGCCACCCCCTCCAGCCTCCGCTGAAATCCTGAAGGATTTCCGGGCGCGGAGACTGCAGGGAACCGATTTTTCCTCTGGAAAATGAGATTTTCCGCCGTAAAAATCGCCCGCACCCGGCGTACACGCCGCCGGGTACGATTGAAGTGCGAAAGGGCTAAAGCCCTCTCGCGCTCTCCCGGGGTTTTTCGACATTCACAACGGAGTTCGGTATCCCGCCGCCCTCCGTTTTCTTTTTTGGCGCTTTGCGGAGATTTCTGCCCGTGACAACTTGCTTTTTTTCACAGAACTCCATATAATTATACTGTGAAACTTTACGAATCCGACAGAAAGGGAGATGGTCGCATGGACAACGCCCCGCAGTACGTCATTGAAATGCTTCACATCACCAAGGAATTTCCCGGAATCAAGGCCAACGACGACATCACGCTTCAGCTGAAGAAGGGAGAGATTCACGCCCTGCTCGGCGAAAACGGCGCGGGCAAATCCACGCTGATGAGCATCCTCTTCGGCCTCTACCAGCCGGAGGAGGGCGTGATCAAAAAGGACGGCAAAGAGGTTCAGATCAACAACCCCAACGACGCCACGGCGCTGCACATCGGCATGGTGCACCAGCACTTCAAGCTCATCGACGTGTTCACCGTGCTGGACAACATCATCCTCGGCGCGGAGGACACGAAGCTTGGCTTCCTTCAGAAGAAGGAGGCCCGCCGCAAGGTGCAGGCCCTCTCCGACCGCTACGGCCTGAAGGTGGATCTGGACGCGAAGATCGAGGACATCACCGTGGGCATGCAGCAGCGCGTGGAGATCCTCAAGATGCTCTACCGGGAGAACGAGGTGCTCATCTTCGACGAGCCCACCGCCGTGCTCACGCCCCAGGAGATCGAGGAGCTGATGGAGATCATGCGCGGGCTCACCCGCGAGGGCAAGAGCATCCTCTTCATCTCCCACAAGCTCAACGAGATCATGGAGGTGGCCGACCGGGTCACCGTGCTGCGCAAGGGCCGCTATGTGGGCACCGTGGAGACGAAGGACGTGACCAAGGAGGAGCTCAGCCGCATGATGGTCGGCCGCCCGGTGCAGCTGGTCGTGGAGAAGGGCGAGGCCCATCCCGCGGAGCCGGTGCTAAAGGTGAAGAATCTTCGGGTGGTCTCGAAGCTCTACAAAAAGGACGCGGTAAAGAACGTGAGCTTTGAGGTGCGCGCGGGCGAGATCGTGTGCGTCGCGGGCATCGACGGCAACGGCCAGACGGAGCTGATTCACGCCCTCACCGGCCTCGAGAAGGCCGCGGGCGGCAGCGTGGAGCTCTGCGGCAGGGACATCTCCTCCGCATCCATCCGCGCGCGCAGCCTCACGGGCATGAGCCACATCCCGGAGGACCGCCACAAGCACGGCCTGATTCTCGACTATACGCTGGAGCAGAATCTGGTGCTCCAGAAGTACTACGAGCCCCGGTTCCAGAGCCACGGCTTCATCCGCTTTGACGCGGTGCGCGAATACGCACGCAACCTCATCGAGCAGTACGACGTGCGATCCGGCCAGGGTCCCCTCACCGTGACCCGCAGCATGTCCGGCGGCAACCAGCAGAAGGCCATCATCGCCCGGGAGATCGACCGCGACCTGCCGCTCATCGTGGCGGTGCAGCCCACCCGCGGCCTGGACGTGGGCGCGATCGAGTACATCCACAAGCAGCTGGTGGCCCAGCGGGACGCGGGCAAGGCCGTGCTGCTGGTGTCCCTGGAGCTGGACGAGGTCATGAACCTGTCCGACCGCATACTGGTGATGTACGAGGGTGAGATCGTGGGCGAGTTTGATCCCCGCCGCGTCACCGTCGAGGAGCTCGGCCTGTACATGGCCGGCGCGAAGAAGCAGAAGGAGGCGTTCGCATGAAGGAAAACCGGCTCAGCGCCCTCTGGCACAGGGACGGCACGCGATCCGTGCTGGCCTCCCTCATCTCCATACTCATCGGCCTGGCGGCGGGCAGCCTGATCATCCTACTGATCGGCTGCTTCAACAAAAACCTCGGCCTCAAGAGCGCCTGGGACGGCATCCGCCTGGTGGTGCTCGGCCTGTTCAGCACGGGCCGCAACGCTTCCGGCGCGCTCACCTTCGGCTTCAATCCGGCCAGCATCGGCAACATGCTCTTCCGGGCCACGCCGGTCATCCTCACCGGCCTCTCGGTGGCCGTGGCGAACAAGACGGGCCTGTTCAACATCGGCGCAGCCGGTCAGTACCTGATGGGCACCGCCGCGACCCTGTTCATCGCCCTGGGCATTCCCTCCTCGGCCATGGCCATTCCGGGGGTCGATCCCAGTTCCATTCCGCCGCTCGTGGTCTGGCTGCTGGCGCTGCTGGGCGGCATGCTGGCGGGCGCGCTCTGGGGCGCGATTCCCGGCCTGCTCAAGGCGCTGCTCAACATCAACGAGGTCATCGCCTGCATCATGACCAACTGGATCGCCGCAAACGTGGTCACCTGGATGTTCGACGGCTCCAACTTCAAGAACATGGTGGAGAACACCAAGTCCGGCTATGTGTACAAGACCACCATCAACGGCGTGGCCACGCCCAAGTTGGGGCTGGACAAGCTCTTTCCCGGCTCGCAGATCAACGGCGGCATCCTCATCGCCATCCTGCTGGCCATTCTGGTCTACATCCTTCTGACCCGCACCACCCTGGGCTATGAGCTCAAGGCCTGCGGCTCAAACCGCTTCGCCGCACGCTACGCGGGCATCCACGACAAGCGCAACATCGTGCTCTCCATGGCCATCGCCGGCGCGCTGGCGGGCGCGGCGGGCTCGCTGTACTATCTCTCCGGCAACACCGAATTCTACTGGTCGACCTACCAGTCCCTCCCCGCTGCGGGCTTCAACGGAATCCCGGTGGCCCTGCTGGCGGTGAGCAATCCCATCGGCGTCATCTTCTCCGGCATCTTCATGTCCATGCTGGACATCGCCGGATTGCAGCTGACGAACCTCACGGCCTACAACGAATACATCACCGACGTGATCATCGCCGTCATCGTGTATCTGGCGGCCTTCTCGCTGGTGATCAAGCTCTGGCTGGGCGGAAAGCGCAAGCGCAGGGAGCGGGCCGTTTCCACCGCCGCGGACCGCGGCGCCGCAAAGGAGGCTGAGCGGAAATGAGCTTTTTGATTCGCCAAACTCTGATCTATGCCGTTCCCCTGATGGTCGTGGCGCTGGCCGGCGTGTTCGCCGAGCGCAGCGGCATCATCAACCTGGCGCTGGAGGGATTGATGATCTTCGGCGCGTTCATCGGCGTGCTCTGCGTGCGCGTCCTGCAGACCACCGCCTTCTTTGAGGGCGTGAAGGCCGCCGGAAGCTTCTGGGGCCTCCAGGGGCTGATGCTCCTGGCCATGATCTTCTCCGCCCTCATGGGCTCGATCTTCTCGCTGCTGTTGGCCTTCGCGGCCATCAACCTGCGGGCGGACCAGACCATCGGCGGCACGGCCCTCAATCTGATGGCCCCGGCGCTGGTGCTGTTCTTCATCCGCATCATCGCCAACCAGAATACCCTTCAGATGGCCACCGGCGATTCCGCCAGCTGGTTCATGCTGAAGAAGTCCCACCTCGGCTACGGCCGCAACGAGGAGATGGGCTTTCTGGGCGACACCTTCCTGAACAAGGTGTACCTGGCCACCTACATCTGCATACTGATCTATGTGCTGCTCTCCATCATCCTCTACAAGACCCGCTTCGGCCTGCGGCTGCGGGCCTGCGGCGAAAATCCCCAGGCGGCAGACTCCCTGGGCATCAACGTGGTGCGCATGCGCTACACGGGCGTGCTCATCTCCGGCGCGCTGGCGGGCATGGGCGGCTTTGTCTACGCCATGACCACCGCCAACTGCACCTCCAACGGCGACGTGGCGGGCTTCGGCTTCCTGGCCCTGGCGGTCATGATCTTCGGCAACTGGAAGCCGCTGAACATCGCCGGCGCGGCGCTGCTGTTCGGCCTGTTCAAGTGCGTGGCGGCCTCCTACGCGAGCCTGGACATCAACGGCGACGGCGTCTTCCTGCTCAAGGAGCTGGGCATCAATTCCAACTTCTACCGCCTGCTCCCCTATCTGATCACGCTGATCGTGCTGGCCTTCACCTCCAAGAGCTCCCGCGCCCCCAAGGCCGAGGGAATTCCCTACGACAAGAGCACGCGCTAGCGCGGGGCGAAGAAAATAATCAGAATTCAACCGGCGCGCCCGGCTCCCGCTGCGGAGTCCGGGCGCGCAGACATTTGAAAAACGCGGAGCGCGCGGGAGGGCCGCGCCCTTTCGCTAAAATTGTGTTGCGCGATTGACGTTTTCCCCTGCGAGTGCTAAAATATCCATCAGAAGCTGAGATGGAGACCGAAGCTGCATCCGCCGTTCCACAGAGAGGGCCGCACCGCTGGAAGCGCCCGTTCGACCGCAGCCGAGACCGCTCCGGAGCCGCCGCGCCGTCACAAGCGCCGCCGTCTCATCCGCGTTACAGGATTTCGAGCCAAAGTCAAGGTGGAACCGTGCCTCTTGAACCAGACGTTCAATGCACCCTTGGAAAACAAATCCAGGGGTGCTTTTTTATGCCCCTGAAGCAGAGAAGGAGATTTTGTTCATGAAGATCATCTACAAGGATGGAACCGTCGCAGAGTGCCCCGAGGAGGAGAAGCTGCACGTCATCCGCCACACCGCAGCCCACATCATGGCGCAGGCCATCCAGCGCCTCTACCCCCACGCGGACTTCGCCTACGGCCCCGCCACCGACAACGGCTTCTACTATGACGTGGATCTGGGCGAGACCAGGCTCAGCGACGAGGATCTTGCAAAGATCGAAGCCGAGATGAAGAAGATCGTGAAGGAGAACCTGCCCATCAAGCCCTTCATTCTGCCCCGCGCGGAAGCCAAGGCGCTGATGGAGGAGCGGCACGAGAAGTACAAGCTGGAGCACATCGACGACCTGCCTGACGACGCGGAGATTTCCTTCTTCAAGCAGGGCGACTATGTGGACATGTGCATCGGCCCGCACTTGACCTACACCAAGGCGCTGAAGGCTTTCAAGATCACCCAGCAGTCCGGCGCATACTGGAAGGGCGACAAGAACAACAAGATGCTCACCCGCATCAACGGCATCGCCTTTGCCACCCAGGAGGAGCTGGACGCCCACCTGAAGCTGATGGAGGAGGCCGCCCGCCGCGACCACCGCAAGATCGGCAAGGAAATGAAGCTGTTCATGATGCGCGACGAGGCCATCGGCTTCCCGTTCTTCCTGCCCAACGGCATGATTCTGAAGAACACGCTGATCGAGTACTGGCGCGAGCTGCACCGTGAGAACGGCTACGTGGAGGTCTCCACGCCCCTGATCATGAACCGCAAGCTGTGGGAGACCAGCGGCCACTGGGATCACTACAAGGACAACATGTACTCCACCATGATCGACGACGAGATCAATTGCGTCAAGCCCATGAACTGCCCCGGCGGCGTGCTGATCTACGGCAGCGAGCCCCACTCCTACCGCGAGCTGCCGCTGCGCGTGGGTGAGCTGGGTCTGGTGCACCGCCACGAGCTGCGCGGCGCGCTCCACGGCCTGTTCCGCGTGCGCTGCTTCACCCAGGACGACGCGCACATCTTCATGCGCCCCGACCAGATCACCGACGAGATTTCCAACGTGGTGCACCTGATCAATCAGGTCTACACCAAGTTCGGCTTCAAGTACTTCATCGAGCTGTCCACCCGTCCCGAGGACTCCATGGGCTCCGACGAGGACTGGGAGGCCGCGACCAACGGCCTGAAGGGCGCGCTGGAAAAGCTGGGCCTGGATTACACCATCAACGAGGGCGACGGCGCGTTCTACGGCCCGAAGATCGACTTCCACCTTCAGGACAGCATCGGACGCACCTGGCAGTGCGGCACCATCCAGCTGGACTTCCAGATGCCCCTGAACTTCCACCTGGAGTATACCGCCGAGAACGGCCAGAAGGAGCGCCCGATCATGATCCATCGCGTGTGCTTCGGCTCCATCGAGCGCTTCATCGGCATCCTCACCGAGCACTACGCCGGCAAGTTCCCCACCTGGCTCGCCCCCGAGCAGGTGCGCGTCATGTCCGTCTCCGACAAGAGCGCCGATTATGCCAAGGAAGTCTATGACAAGCTCTTTGCCGCCGGCATCCGCGTCACCCTCGACGACCGCAGCGACAAGATCGGCTACAAGATCCGCGAGGCCCGCCAGGTCATGCGCGTGCCCTACATGCTCATCATCGGCGCCAAGGAGGTCGAGAACGGCAACGTGTCCGTCCGCGACCGCGACACCGACGAGACCACCGTCATGACCGTCGATGAGCTCATCGCCATGCTCCGCGAGGAAATCTCCACCCGCAAGAGCTGAGAACCTGCTCAAGGGAGAGGCGGCTTTCCCAGGTTTTCAATTTGGCAAATTCAGTTTCGCAGAGCGAAACCAAGCGCTTTCAAATTGAAACCGTGCCTTTGATTTTCCCTAGCCCCCGGCATTGCGTGCCCGGAGAAATAGAATTATATTGAGCCAGCGCAATATGCGCGAGGGTTTGAGAGGAAAGAAGAATGAATTGCGAATCCCCGTCCTGTTTGGAACGGGGATTCGTTTGTTTTGGGGTTGTCGCCGTGCTCCCGGAGGAAAGCGCTCGTTCTCAGAAGGAGAGAAGGTTTTGGATGGATTTCAATTTGCATCTTCCGGATGCATTTGAATTGCGGGGGGAGGCTGTTTTGTACGTTGATACTCATTCCAGCCCGTCCAGCCGGAGCTTTTCCAGCGGCGTGCGGGTCTGGGCGATTTCGTTGTGGTTGAACGCGCCGTGGCAGTCGCTTCCGGCGGTGACCATCAATCCCCGCTCCGCGCAGATCTCCAGGCAGCGGCGGGTCACGCCGGGGCTGTGGCGGGGGTAGTGGCACTCCACGCCGTCCAGCCCGGCGTCCAGCGCGCCGTTGACGTCCCGGGCGAATTCCTGAAGGGACTGCGTGGGAAATACCACCCCGGGGTGGGCCAGCACCGCCCGGCCCCCGGCGGCATGGATGGCGCGCACCACGTCCTCCGCACCGTCGAAGCCCGCGTCCGCGTAGGTCACGCCGTAGCGTTCGTAGAGGGGAAAGCCCTCGTGCAGGCCCTTCGTCACGCCCCTGTCCTGCAGGTATTGCAGCAGCTTCCATCCGCCTCGGGCGGGGTCGTGGGCGCTGTGCGCGTATTCCTCGCGGCTCAGCTGCGGATAGTCGCACAGCATGCGCGCGAGCAGCGCGTCGCTCATGCCGTCCAGCCGTTCCCGGGCCCGGCGGATGCGCGCCGCGAGCTCCGGGTGGGAGAGGTCCGCGCCGTAGCAGAGTATGTGGATGTCCAGACCCCGGTGGATTGCGTCGATCTCCACGCCGGAGACGTACTTCAGCCCCGCCGCCCGGGCGAGGGCGGCGGTCTCCAGCGTGCCCCGCGTCTCGTTGTGGTCGCACACGGAAATCAGCTCCGCGTTCCGCGCCCGGGCGATGGAGACGATCTCCGCAGGGGTCAGCGTGCCGTCGGAGTACATGGAATGAATGTGCATGTCTGCAAAGCCCATCGTCGATTCCTCCTTTTCCAGATTATCCCGCTTTTTCCGCACGCTGTCAACCGCCCCGGCATAGGATGCAGAACCTGTTTGAAAAGGGGTTATGCTTACATGAACGCTGTCCTTCTGGCCGCGCTGGCCATCGGCGGAACCACGCTGATCGGCGCCTCCTGCGGCTTTCTGTTCAGCCGCGTCACGGAAGCGTGGAACGACGCGGTTACGGCCTTTGCCGCGGGCATCATGCTGGCCGCGGCGGCCTTTGGTCTCTTCGCTCCGGCCATGGAGCTGGTCGCGGGCGCAGGCTTTCTGCTCATCGTCGCGGGCGCGCTCTGCGGCGCGCTGTTTCTGCGGGCGGCGGAGCGCGTCACGGACTGGTTTTCCGGCGGCGCGGGCGTGTTCCGCTGCCATCCGGAGCTTCTGTTCGTGCTGGCCATCGCCGTGCACAAGTTTCCCGAGGGCATGGCGGGCGGCGTGGGCCTGCACGGCATGAACGCCGCCGCCGCGGCCATGGTGGTCTTCGGCATTGCCCTGCAGAACCTGCCCGAGGGCGTGGTGATGATTCCCCCGCTGCTGGCCGCCGGCGTGCGCCGCAGCCGCGCCGCCTGCATTGCGCTGGCGACGGGCCTGCTCAACGCCGCGGGCGTGTTCGCGGGCGCGCTGTGGGGAAGGAACGCGGCCAGGCTCCTCCCCTTCGCCCTGGCCTTCGCCGGAGGCGCGATGTTGGACGTCATCGTCGTGCAGATGATTCCCCAGGTCTGCGGCAGCCGCCGCCTGCGCCAGGGCGGATTCATCGTCATGAGCGGCTTCCTCATCATGGCCTGCATGAACGTCCTCTTCTGACTGCCCCGCCGCATCAACCCGCACGGCGGGATCCGCGCGGCGCGGCTGCGCAGCGGCCTTTGCAGCTGCGTCTCTGCTGGAGGCTCCCGTCAACCGACATCCTCCGCCCGCCGCGCCGCAGTGCGGGGCTGCGCAGAGGGCCCTGTCGCGTGCTATGCGACGGGGGTTGAAGAAGTCACCTGCCAACTGCCATCCGCCGCCCACTGTGTAGAGGGGCGGGGTTGCGCAGAAGCCCCTGCCGCCGGAGTTCTAAGCCACATAATGCCGCGCAGCGGACATTTCCTCCAGCCGCGCGGCGTGGCTGCGGCGCTCGCAGTTTTTGCGGTCACAAAAAAGAAATTCAGGAAAAGTTGAAAAAACCCGCGAAAACCGCTTGACAAATCTCCAGAATCATGTATAATATTATTCGTTGCCGACGCAACGACGGAAGTTTTTCCGCCGAGGCTGCCGGAGGGCGAAGGCAGCCGATTCACACGATAGGCTGGCGTAGCTCAATTGGCAGAGCAGCTGATTTGTAATCAGCAGGTTGCGGGTTCAAGTCCCATCGCCAGCTCCATTTGAGTTCTTGGGACCGGCAAAATCGTGGGTAGGTTCCCGAGTGGCCAAAGGGAGCAGACTGTAAATCTGCCGTCAGTGACTTCGGTGGTTCGAATCCACCCCTGCCCACCAATTGAATATGCGGGAATGGCGGAATTGGCAGACGCGCTAGATTCAGGTTCTAGTGTTCGCTTAGGACATGCAGGTTCAAGTCCTGTTTCCCGCACCACCAAAAAGCCTTGAAAACATTGAGTTTTCGGGGCTTTTTTCTTGTTTATAGGCCCCTACTACCCTTTATTTTACCCTTTACAGCGTCGTACACCCTTTAACGGTACAAGCGTAACGGGATTGAATTCAATGTCAGTACCCTTTAGGCATTGGGTATCGCCTTGATGAACGCCTGCATTCTATCTGCACTATCGCGTCGCATCGTTTCGGTAACGTGTCCGTACTGGTCAAGCGTGAACGCTGCCGTATGGTGTCCAAGGTTCTCCTGAACGGTCTTGATGTCATCGCCAGAATGGATGGAGGTTACGGCGTAGGTGTGTCGGAGATCGTGAAAGCGAAGGTTTTCAATGTTGGAATCGCGCAGGGCTTTTTGCAGCATCTTCCATACGCCGCTTTGCGTCAGGTGCTTGCCGAATTCGTTGGTGAATACCAAATTCGGAAATCCACCGTCGTCCCATGCTGCGCCAGCGTGCAGACGCTGTTCCAGTTGCTTGATCTTATGTTCCTTCAATACCTGCATGACGTAGGGCGCGGGCCTGATCGTGCGGGCTTTGTCATTTTTTGGCGTTCCGAATGCGTACTTCTGGCCCTTCATGCGTGGCGGCGTCAACTGCTTGCAGATGTACAGCGTACCCGCATCAAAGTCCACACAGTCCCATGTTAGCCCGAGGATTTCACCCGAACGCAGTCCCGTGAATACATCCACCTTGAACAGCGTTTCGTACTTGTGCCCCTTGATGGCGTTGAGGAAGTCGGAAATCTCCGGCGTATCCAGCGGCCTGATTTCTTTCTTCACGATGCGCGGCAGGATGCACGCTTCTGACGGATTTGTTTTCAGATACCCGATGCGGACGGCGACATCCAGCGCCTTGTGAATACATCCGTGCAGATTCTTGATCGTCTTTGCACTCAGTCCCTTGTCTTGCAGGGCGTTGTACAGTTGCTGAATCTGCGGCGGCTGCAATGCCGACAACTTCATAGCACCCAAAGCCGGAATGATGTGGTTGTTTACATGTCGAGTGTAATTCGCCACCGTTCCGGCTTTTACGTTGCCAAGGTAGTCTTTCAACCATACGTTCATCCATCCGGCGACGGTCATCTTTGTCGGTTCAAAGTATGTTCCCTCATCGATGGCCTGTGCGATCTGCTGCAGCTTCTGTCGCACGTCCTTCTGTGTCGCACCGTAGACAGATTTCTGAATCTGTTTTCCAGTGCCGGGGTCACGGCCCAGTGTGTACCGCGCTTCCCATGTGCCGTCCTTGCGCTGGCGAATCGTTCCTTCGCCCTGCGCTCGTCGTGTGGTGGATTTTCTGGGCATTCAATCAGTCCTTTCCGATTTCTTTTTTATATTTGCAACCATCCGCTGCTTATCCCGAGTACGCTGATACTTTGTACGCTGGCATTCTTCGCACAGCGTATTATTTTTTCGCGATTTCGGGAAGGGAGAGCCGCAGACGGTACAAACACCAATGTTATAGCCATCCGTGTTCATACATTCAAAGAACATCTGAGCCATTGCAATTTCCAGCAGGTCAGGGCAAACCAGTTGATAGGTCGGCAATTCGGTGTCGAACACAGGCATCATACAGATGTTCAGCAAGGCCATGTTCGTTTTCAGATACGTCCGGCACTGTGCAATGGTGATCTTGTTTGAAACATAGAAGTTTTTTTCGCTGATGTCACCAAGGTACAGCACGCGCCAGAGCAGATAGCAGTTGTACAGCTTGTGCAGGCGATTATAGAAGGTATCCAGCCGGAAACCGATTCTGCTGTGATGTTCCCAGAGTTCGCCGGATTCCATCGGCATTCCGTAACGGATGCACCATTCTGCAATCAGTTCAATGTCCTTTTCCGTAATGCGTTCCACCACATGTCCGTACAGGTCATCACTCAGACGTTCATACAGACGCAGCAGCGTGTTCAGAATGTTCGTCAGTCCGATCTTTTCATGGGTGACGACCTTTTTATCTTTTTTTCTTTCCTTGCCGACCAGATACAGAATGCCGTCATACGTTTCTGCAGCATATCGACCACACCATGCCGTAAGGCAGGTAAATTCCTGCGTTGCATGGTTGTCGAGGAATGCGTAAGGGCTCATTTGTTAACCTCCCATGCGCTACCAATTTTGCAACCGTTTGCATTTGCAATTAGTTGCAGCTATATGATACCATATGGGTGTACCGAAGTCAAGGAGGTAACAAAAAAGAAATGGAAGCCAACGAAAACAAGCTGTGTATCAGCGTTCCAGAGATGGCAAAGCAAATGGGCATCAGCCGCCCGAAAGCGTATGAACTGGCGAACAGTAAGGGATTCCCGGCTATCCGCATTGGCAAACGCATCGTTATCCCGTATACAGCTTTTGCCGACTGGCTGCAGAAAGCAGCAGACGGCGCTTTGCAGGACATCGCAGTTTGAATCAAGGTGACATGCCCGGCAGCAGTCGGGTGCGGCCCCATAGGGACGGTGTGCGCGTTATAGCAATTCGGCGGCCTCTGGCGTGAATCGGTGAAAGCCCGGACAGCAGGCAGGGGCGACAAGCGAAGATAATTGAATAGCAACCCATGAACCCCAACGAGTGACATTCAAAGGAAGGAGGTAAAATCGATGAATGATAAAGCAATGACGTTGTACGCGGCAAAGTGTCGTGGCAACAAAGAAAATACCAGATACCCGTACAAAGTGATCGTCACCCGCGCGGACGATCTGAAAAAGGTTGCGAAATGCGATCATGTATGCGCGGAATATACCGACAATCAGCGCAGCAAGGACAATTTCCAGAAAGCAGACAATTCACCGTTTGATGTGGACAACGATCATTCGGACAACCCTGCCGACTGGAAAACGCCTGAGGATATACGCGCCCTGTTTCCCAGAGTGCCGTTGTATATCGTACTGTCGCGGCATCACATGAAGGTGAAGAACGGCAAGTCTGCACGGCCCCGTTTCCATTGTTATCTGCTGACGGGAATCATCACGGACAGGGCGGAGTATGAGCGCATCAAGCAGCAGGCATTCGCCATCTGTCCCTATTTCGATGACAATGCACTTGATGCCGGGCGGTTCCTGTACGGCGTGAAGGATGCGCAGGCTGAATTCTATGACGGCGATATTACGCTGAAAGAATTTCTCGCGGCCCATCCCGTTGCAGAGCCTGCGACAGCCGCAACGCCAGCGGCAGCACCGGGCGACGTCATCCCAGAGGGACAGCGAAACAGCACCCTGTCGCGCTTTGCACTGTGCGTATTGAAGAAATACGGCGTGGACGATGGCAAGGCGCAGCAGGCTTTTGCGGAGGAATCCGCCAAGTGTTCGCCGCCGCTGGATGGCCGGGAACTGCAGACGATCTGGAACAGCGCAATGAAGTGTTACCGGGAAAAGGTGCAGACAAATCCGGCATATGTCCCGCCTGCGGAATATGCTGTGCAGGACTTTGCAGAAAACCTGATTCCCGACCACCTAACCGACGTGGGCCAGTCGAAAAAGCTGGCGGAACTGTATCACGGTCAACTGCGGTACAGCGACGCGACGCTGTGGCTGTCCTATGACGGCAGGCGCTGGCAGGAAAACAGCGCAGCAGCCCGAGGGTATGTCCACGATCTGACAGACCGCCAGATGAAGCAGGCGCACAGGCTGGTGACAACAGCACAGGACGCCATGCTGACCGCGCAGGAACAGCAGGACAACGGCGCGGCGGAATCTGCAAAAAGCGATCTGAACTTTGCACAGACGTTCCACAAATTCGCCCGGGAGTATCAGAAGTCCAGCCGCATTTCAGCGACGCTGACGGAAGCAACGCCCTATTTGCAGATTGACGTGGAGCAACTGGACGCCGACGCTTTTCTGCTGAACACGCCTGCCGGAACGGTCGATCTGCACGACAGCAGCATCAGGCCGCACAACCCGGAGGACTTCTGCACGAAAATTACGGGCTGTGCGCCGGGTAGTGATGGCATGGAACTGTTCCGGGAATTCCTTGACCGCATCACCTGCGGCGACAAGGAACAGCAGGATTATTTGCAGATGATCGCCGGAATGTTCGCTGTCGGCGCGGTATACCGGGAATGCCTGATTATCGCCTACGGCGGCGGAGGTAACGGCAAAAGCACGCTGTTCAATCTGCTGGCAATGGTGATGGGCGACTATGCGGGCAACCTATCCGCCGAAACCCTGACGGCGAACTGTCGGAAGAACAAGTCCCCGGAATACGCAGAGATGCGCGGAAAGCGCCTTGTCATCGCGGCAGAGTTGGAAGAAGGAATGCGGTTCGACACGGCGATTATCAAAAAGCTGTGCAGTACCGATAAAGTGCAGGCAGAGAAGAAATTCAAAGCGCCGTTTTCCTTCACGCCGTCGCACACGCTGGTGCTGTACACGAACCATCTGCCCAAGGTCGGAACCACCGATAAGGGCACATGGGACAGGCTGATCGTCGTGCCCTTCACGGCGAACCTGCGCGGACAGCGGGGCGAAATCCTGAACTATGCCCAGCACCTTTATGACCATGCGGGCGGCGCGGTGCTGTCGTGGATGATTGAGGGCGCACGCCGCTTCATTGCCGCACAGTACAAGATTGAACTGCCCGCCTGCGTGCAGGCTGCAATTCAGAACTACCGGGAGGACAACGACTGGCTGACCGGATTTCTGGATGAATGCTGCGAAAAGGGCGCGAACTTCAAAGCGCGTTCCGGTGATCTGTATCAGGCATACAGGAATCATTGCCTGCACACCGGCGACTATACGCGCAGCGCGGCGGACTTCAAGCGGGCTGTTGAGGTGGACAGCGACCTGACCTTCCGCAAGTCAAAGGACGGCATGTACTGCTACGGCCTGCGCGTCAGGGGGGATGACCCGTTTCCGCAGCCGCTGACCGCCTGATTCCGTCAAGGCTGACGGACGATGACGGTGAATTTCATACTATTTGAAATTTCAAAAATGGAATTCCCGAAGAAAGGTTTGTAAATGTCCGTCATCCTCCGTCACCCTGACGCATCCCCCGCGGCCTACCGGAAAAGTCGGCCCCTAATCGACCGGGAGCGGAGATAACTTTTCCTCCGCATGAAAAATAATTTTGGAGGTATGAACCATGTATTTCAAAAGCTGGCTGATAAAGAACCACCTGCACGACAGGAACCCTGTGGGCGATCTGGCCCGCGACGTGAAAGAGGACAAGAAATTCCCGTCGCGCACAAACGACCGGGAGCGCATCGAAACGTATCTGGAATTCTGCGGCGCGTGTGATGGCTGTATGGAAGCCTTTGCCCGCGCATGGACGGAATTTGCGCAGTGCTGATCGTATGCGTTCCTCCTGAAAAGAGGTGAAACCCTATGAACCCATTGACCCGACTGTTCAAAAAACAGTCTGCGCCGCAAGGCGTAACGCTGGAAATCCAGAGCGGATTCACGGCGTTCTCCGGCACGGCCTACGGCAGCGCGGCGTTCCGTTCGGCTGTAGACGCCATTGCCCGGCATGCGGCAAAGCTACAGGGGCATGCTGATGAACCCGGACTTGAACGACTGCTGCGCGAAAGCCCCAACGCCTATATGACGGCGTATGACCTGCTGTACAAGACCGCAACCGCCTATTTCACGGCGAACAACGCTTTTATTCTCATTGACCGGGCAGACGATCATATCCGGGCGCTGTATCCGCTGTCCCCGGCAAGCGTTGAATTTGTCGGAGCAAACAGCGGCGATCTGTACGCCCGGCTGATCTTCTCGGACGGCAGGCAGGTGCTGTTGCCCTATGGCGATCTGATTCACCTGCGCAGGCACTTTGCCACAAACGAACTGCTGGGCAGCGACAATGCGCCGCTGTATCCGCTGATCGACACGGCCCATACGCTGAATGAAGCTACGGGCGTGGCGGTAAAGAATGCAACCAACATCCGCGGCATTCTGAAATTCACTTCGCTGGTCAATCCGGCGCAGGTAAAGGCAGAAAAGGAACTGTTCGTCCGGGACTATCTGAGCCTGTCCAACACGGGCGGCATTGCGGCGACCGACCAGCGCTTTGAATTCATCCCCACCAACACAAGCCCGTACAGCGTACCCCATGAACAGGTGGACGCCGTGAACCGGGAGATATTCGCCTATCTGGGCGTGTCCCCGAAGATCGTCACGGGCGAATACACGGAAGATGAATTCGCCGCCTTTTATGAATCGCTGCTGGAACCGCTGGCGCTGCAGATGTCCCTTGAATTCAGCAGGAAGTGCGGCGCAGACATCCGCTTCACGTCGGAACGTCTGGAATTTTCCAGTGCCCGGACGCGGATTTCCCTGCTGCGGGAGCTGCTGCCCTTCGGCATCATCAGCATCAACGAAGCCCGGCGACTGCTGGCTCTGCCCGAGGTGGAGGACGGCGACAAGCGCCTGCAATCGCTCAATTATGTAACTGCCGACAAGGCGGACATCTATCAGGAGGTGGACAACCATGAACAAACGGCATGAAACCCGGGCTTATGAAGTCCGGGCAGCAGAGAATCCACTGGTGATCGAGGGCACGGCGATCGTGTTCGACCAGCCCGCCGACATGCACGGCTTTTCTGAACGCATCGCCCGCAGCGCCCTTGAACATGTCGATCTGAACGACATCACGCTGCTGGTGAACCACGACGGCACGGGGATTCCCCTTGCCAGAAGCCCGAAAACCCTGACGCTGAACGTCACAGACAGCGGCCTTGAAATGCGCGCCGAATTGCCCGATACCGAGCAGGGACGCAGCGTATATGAAGCCGTGCGTCGCGGCGACCTGTCGCAGATGTCCTTCGCGTTCGACATCGCGAATCAGGAATGGGACGAAAACAGACGCGAACGCACCATCACGGAAATCGGCAGGGTGTACGAAATCAGCATCGTCAACCGCGCCGCCTATCCGCAAACCAATGTACAGGCAAGGAACGACCTTGTCGGGAAGGAAGGTAACTCCATGAACTTTAACCCCATCGAAAGCGCGGTCATGAATCAGGCCGCCGCCAACATCAACACCCACGACACCCCGGAATACCGCAGTGCGTTCTTCAAGAATCTGCTGGGCAAGCCCCTGACGGAAGGTGAACAGCGTTCCTTCACGGCAGCGCAGGCAGAAAAGCGTGCAGACGCATTCAACACCCTGTCCAATTCCGCAGCCGTCGTGCCGGATAAGACGCTGAACGAGGTCATCCGCCCGGCACGCGGCGTCAACGGCCTATTCGGCGAAGTCCGGCTGTTCAACGTCCCGGCGAACCTGTCCGTTCCCGTGGGCACGCCCACCGATGCGGCAAGCTGGCACATCGAGGGCAGCAACGTTGACCGGAAGAACATCACCACCACGTCCGTGACGTTCAGCGCCTACGAACTCATCAAGGTGCTGTCCATGTCTGCCGCAGTACGCCGCATGGACATCGGAGCCTTTGAAGGGTATCTGACGGAAGAACTGCGCAATTCCATCGCGGACGCCATCGGCGCTGCCATCGTCGGCGGCACGGGCAGCGGTCAGCCCACGGGCATTCTGTCCGGCGTAACGTGGAACGACGGCAATACCATCAGCACCAACACCCTGACTGCCGACAACCTGCTTGCGCTGATCGCCAAGCTGCCCGGCAGCTATGCAGGCGGCGCAAAGTTTGCTATGTCCACGGCGACGCTGTTCGGCAGCATCTACCCCTTGAAGGACGGCGACGGCGCGTATCTGTTCACCGATGCGGAAAACGGCGGCGTGCGCAGGCTGTTCGGCTTCCCGGTTGTGCTGGATGACAACATCCCGGCGGGCACGGTTCTGTTCGGTAACTTCCGCTATTACGGCGTGAACGTGCCCGAGGGCGTGGCGATGGAGGTCAGCAGGGAATCCGGCTTTACCTCCGGTCTGATCGACTTCCGCGCCCTGTGTATTGCGGACGGCAAGCCCATCGCGCCCGGCGCGTTCGTCAAGCTGGAAGTGAACGCCGCATGATCTTCACCATCGAGGAAGCGCGGGACATCCTGCGCATTGACGGCGGCGACAATGACGCCATCATCGAACCGCTGATCGACGCCA
Source organism: bacterium (assembly GCA_004563405.1). Taxonomy (GTDB): domain Bacteria; phylum Bacillota; class Clostridia; order Christensenellales; family Aristaeellaceae; genus SFTH01. The sequence goes on along the minus strand of SFTH01000025.1, from coordinate 4,148 downwards.
TCCCGCCCTATCTGGAAGCGACCACGGGATACGCCAAAACCACGGGGGATTATTCCCCTGTGGCACGGGCGGCAGGCAGATTCCTGCTGCGGCTTTGGTACTACGGCGAAAACGCCGACACAGACAAGCTGCAGCGCGTGATTGACTGCCTGCTGAAAGCCCTGTCGGCGGAGCGGGGGCGGACATGAACAAGACGGCATTCTATCATTCGGCGGCATGGCGCAGGCTGTCCCGGGCGTTCCTGCTGTCGAAGAATTACATCTGTGAACGCTGCGGTCGGCCTGCGGAAATTGCCCATCACCGGCGATACCTGACGCCCCGGAATGTGAATGATACTTCTATCGCACTGAACCCCGATAACCTTGAAGCCCTGTGCATGGCCTGTCACAATGCCGAGCATTTCGGCACGGGCGGCGCAGTTGCACAGGGCCTGACCTTTGATGAAAACGGCGATCTGTCGCCGGAACGGAGGAACGTATGAATCAGAATTACAACAATGAACGAAACGCGGCGCTGGACGTGCTGCGAAACGAAATGACCTTCATGCAGGCACGCATGGAAGAACTGCGCAGGCAGGGCGATGACAAGGCGTATCTGTCCATGAATCGCGGATACCTCAACATGCAGAAGGAATATCTGCGCCTGTGCCACGAAAGCGGGCAGGACGAAACCAACGACGCGCTGCTGTCCTTCGCCACCCGCAAGGGAGCCTGATATGAACTTTATCGTTCAGTACAATGATCTGCTACAGCGGGGAGAAATCCCCGCCAGCAGACGCATCAAAGCCGTATACGCCCGCCTTGCAGCAGGGTCCATGCAGGATGGCGGTAAATACACCTTTGATGAAGAAAAAGCCAACAGACCCATCGAATTCATTGAACGTTTCTGCCGTCACAGCAAGGGCGAATGGGCAGGTCAACCCGTCCGGCTGGAATTATTTCAGAAAGCGTTCATACAGGCACTGTTCGGCTTTGTGGACAGGAATACCGGACTGCGCCGCTTCCGGGAAGCGTTCTTCCTTGTAGGCAGAAAGAACGGAAAGTCCACTTTGCTGGCGGGCCTTGCGCTGTATATGCTGATTGCCGACGGCGAGGGCGGCGCAGAGGTGTACAGCACGGCGACAAAGTATGCGCAGGCACGTTTGCTGTTCGATGAATGTCACAACATGGTGAAGCAGTCGCCCGACCTGTCCCGGCACATGAAGAAGCGCAAAAGCGATCTGTATTATGTGCCCGGTATGTCGAAGCTGCAGCCGCTGTCCCGGAATTCGGACAGTCTGGACGGCCTGAATGCGTCGTTTGTCATCATGGACGAACTGCACGGCGTCAAGGACAGAAATCTGTATGAGGTGATGCGCCAGTCGCAGTCCGCCCGGCGTCAGCCGCTGCTTGTGATGATAACCACGGCGGGCACGGTGCGCGAATGTATCTTTGACGATATGTACAATCATTCCTGCGCCGTTGCGGACGGAGCCATCACGGACGATACCTTCCTGCCGATTCTGTACGAACTGGACAGGCGGGACGAATGGATGGAGCCGGACGCATGGATGAAAGCAAACCCGTCGCTGGGCGCGATCAAGAAAACCGACGATCTGACGATCAAGGTGCAGCGCGCGAAGCAGAACCCTGTGGAACTGTCCGGCGTGCTGTGCAAGGAATTCAACATCCGGGAAACGGTGCAGTCAGCATGGCTGTCCTTTGACGCGATCAACTGCACGGACACGTTCGACATGGAGGAATTCCGGGGCGCATACTGCATCGGCGGCGTCGATCTGTCCATCACCACCGACCTGACCTGCGCAAGCCTGCTGATGATGAAGCGCGGCAGCGACAGAAAGTATATTGCGCAGATGTACTGGCTGCCTGCGGACAGCCTGCAGGAGCGCGTGAAGCGGGAGAAAATCCCCTATGACAAGTGGTTTGAACGCGGGCTGCTGCGCCTGTGCGCCGGGAACAGCATCAGCTATTCCGACGTGACGCAGTGGTTTGTAGACATGGTGAAGCAATACGAACTGTTCCCCGCGTGGGTGTATTATGACAGCTATTCCGCCCGGTATTTCGTGGAGGAAATGCAGATGCAGGGCTTCAACATGGTGCGCTGCATACAGGGCGCAAAAACGCTGTCCCTGCCGATGCAGATGCTGGGCACAGACCTGCAGGCCCACCGGGTGAACTACAACAACAATCCCATTCTGAAATGGTGTCTGACCAACACGGGCATACAGACCGACCGCAACGGCAACATCGTGCCAGTGAAGAACCAGTCGCCGAAACAGCGCATTGACGGCACGGCAGCACTGCTGGACTGTTATGTGGGCCTGTATGAACACTACAATGAATTTACGGGGGCGATCTGATGAAACTGAAAGACAAGAAAATCGAAATACTGGCGGTGAAGTCGGTCATCAACGAAAACGGCTATGCAGTCGAAACACTGGAACCGATCTGCCCGCCAGTGTGGGCATACTTCCGCCATCTGTCCGGCCGGGAGTATCACGCTGCCAACGCCGAACACATGCAGGAAGAAGTGTTGTTCACGATCAACTGGCGAAACGACATCACAACCGCGCATGTGATACGCTACAGCGGCGTTTTGTGGAATATTACGCGCGTGGATACGTTTGAGGGGTATAAGGGGGATATTTCGTTGTATTGCAAACGCCGATAGTGAAATTTCTCCACCATCTTTCGTTTTGGCTCCATATATGGTAAAATATCAGTGATTACTATGAAAACAGAGAGTCATACCCCTTTTTGCAACTGAATTCTTCTTCAGATTGCCGGTATTAAACCTGTTTTCAGAACGGATGGGATGAGGATTATGGACTTTTCGCACGCAAGAATTGCTTTTAATCACGAATATGCAAACAAGAGCATTCTGCCTAAGTCTTTTTGCACTGTCGACGGCAAATTTGTCGAGAACATTGCTATTAAAGATGTTCATGGTAATCCTAATGAAGAATTCTACAAATGGCAGTTCATATACAGCATGATACAGTCCGGTCGTATTCCGAGCCGTGATTATATAGGTGCAGAAATATATTTCCCTAAGGGTAATATTCATTCGCAGCCAATAAAAATTGACTCTGTTGTTTTTTCTGATATTTCTTGGTTGGACTATTATCGTAAGTACAGGGAGAATCCAAAAGATGTGGATTCTCTACGAAAAGTACGAGAACTAGCCATTGAAGTGATTGAATATAAAAGAAATGATAAGACTATTGAGCAGGTTTTTAGCTCGCAGGTGCGTGCAGCTATCAAGGAGCCAGATAGTCCTTTTGTGTTGGGGATCTATTATGATACTGGGAGATTGTTCCTATTCAAGAGGGTTGGAAATGACATAACTAGATTTGACAATAGTCTTAGTTTTCCTACCAGTCAGAAAATTCTAGAGCAGTATCAGCTTGAAATTACAGACCCGTATTACACCATACCTACACTGAATGATTTGGCGAAAATCATTAACAAGAATACTCGGACAGATAGAAGTCAAATGCATATAGAAGATCTTGATATTGTGTATACAATTCAAGATGACAATATGAAAAATGCTCTGAATTCTATTATGCGTGTATTGGATTCTGTCAGTTTGTCTAACGAAGAAGGTTACATGATACTGATACAGCTTATTGCTATGAAAATCTTTGATGAAAAGCAGAGAAAAGATCATGGCGGCTATATTCAGTTCTATATTAATAGTGATGAACTCTACAAGGGCAATTTGAATATACCAGAAGTACAAAAATTCGTTTCGCGAATGAAAAAACTTTATAGCGAAGCTAAGGTGTACTATAACAATATTCTTGGTGAAAACAAAGTAGTATGGACACAAGAACGTCATGTGAAAGTGGCAAATGAAATTGTCCGACAGTTTCAGGATTATTCGTTTGTTCTTTCCAGCAATAACGATCTGTATCAACTGATTTTCTATAATTTTGCCACTAAATTCCAAAAGGATGAGAAGGCACAATTCTTGACCCCTCTGCCAATTATTGACTTCATAGTCAAAATCGTTAATCCCAAAGCAGGCGAAACCATCTGTGACCCTTGCTGTGGAATTGCGGACTTTCTTTCCAAGAGTTATGTGAACGCTGACATGAAACTCGATGATTGCCAACTCTATGGATTTGATAACGATTATAACAT
>SFTH01000024.1 GCA_004563405.1 bacterium | reverse complement strand
TCACCATCACGATCATGAGGACGGCGAGTGCTGCTGCCACGATCACGAGCATGAGCACCATCACCACGACCATGAGGACGGCGAGTGCTGCTGCCACGATCACGAGCATGAGCATCATCACCACGACCATGAGGACGGCGAGTGCTCCTGCGGTTGCCACCACGACCATCACGGCCACCATCACGCCGACGAGGTGTTCCAGAACATCGGCGTGGAGACGCCCCGCAAGTTCGAGGAGGCCGCCGTCCGCGCCGCGCTGGAGGCGCTGGACGACGAGAAGAAGTACGGCGCGATCCTGCGCGCGAAGGGCATCCTGCCCCTCGCCGACGGCAAGTGGCTGCACTTTGACTATGTGCCCGGCGAGTACGACGTGCGCTACGGCAGCGCGGACTACACCGGCCGCCTGTGCGTGATCGGTACGAAGATCAACGAGGCTGCGCTCAAAGAGCTGTTCGGCCTGTAAGGAGCTGAAAGAGGCATGGAAGCGGCAGTTTACATTGTGACGGGTTTTTTGGAGAGCGGCAAGACGAAGTTCATGCAGGAGATGCTCAGCGACGAGGGCTTCTCCGAGGGCGAGCGCACGCTGCTGCTGGTCTGCGAGGAGGGCGAGGAGGAGTACGACGAGGCCCTTCTGAAGCAGTACAACACCGTGCTGGTGAACATTGAAAAGCCCGAGGACATGGCCGGGGACGCGCTGGTTCAGCTGGACAGGCAGTACCGCCCGGAGCGCGTGCTGATCGAGTACAACAGTACCTGGCTGCTCCAGACCCTGTATTCGGCGAAGAAGCCGAAGAACTGGGAGCTGGCCCAGATCATCACGCTGATCGACGCAAATACCTTCGAGCTGTACCTGAAGAACATGCGCAAGTTCATGGCCGACGGCATCCAGGAGGGCGATTTGATCATCTTCAACCGCTGCACGGACGAGACGCCCAAGAGCAAGTGGCGCCGCGCCGCGCTGGCGATGAACAATACCGCCCGCATCTTCTTTGAAAATACCGACGGTTCCATGGACGACGGCGTGGCCGACGAGGATCTGCCCTACGACGTGAAGGCCGATCCCATCCAGATCGGCGACAAGGACTTCGGCATCTTCTATCTGGACGCCATGGAGCATCCCGAGAGGTACGACGGCAAGCGCATCCGCGCCAAGGGCCGGGCCTTCCGCATGCAGGACATGCCCAAGCACTGCTTCGTGTTCGGCCGGCATGCCATGACCTGCTGCGTGGACGACATCGGCGGCATCGGCTTTCTTTGCCGCTACCGGGACCGTGAGCCCGCGACCAACGACTGGATCTACCTGACGGCCAAGGCCGAGGCGTCCTTCAGCCCCCTGCACGGTCGGGATGCGATCATCCTCATCGAGGAGGAGACCGCCCCCGCCGAGGCGCCGGAGGAGGAGCTCGTGTATTTCAACAATTGAAATCGGGCTAAAAATGTCACAAAAGTGTTTCAAAATGCTTGCATTTTGAAGACAGATGTGGTAAAATGTCAGTAGATAGTGGAGGTGCATCGGAATGAAGCGCAATTTATTGAAGACGGTTCTCTGTTCCCTGCTGGTGATCGCCCTGTTGGCGGCGCCGGTATCCGGCCTCGCTTCGTCCAACCTCGCGCTGATCATGAAGGTTAATGGCGACTGGGTGCGCGTGCGCGACGGCGCCGACGAGGGCGCTCAGGTCATCACCCGTCTGCGCAAGGGCAACAAGGTGCTCTTCTGGGGAGACCGCCAGGACGAGATGTACAAGATTTGTACCTCGAGCGGAGACGTGGGCTACATCTACAAGGGCTATCTGTCCACCTACGGCGCAATGAAGAAGAGCCAGGTGTACATCACCACCGGAACCACCAAGCTCTACAAGCGCTCCGGCTCCTCGCTCAAGGGCAACGGCACGCTGGCGAAGGGCAAGTATGTGGTGGTCTACAAGACCTCCGGAGACTGGGCCTTCATCAAGACCATGACCGGCAAGAGCGCCTACTGCCTGAAGAGCACGTTGAAAAAGGCGTTCTGAGGCGAAGGAGGACACACAAAAGCGCCGCCCGAAGAGGCGGCGCTTTTGAATGCCGAAAAACCCCGGGAGAGCGCGAGAGGACTTTAGCCCTTTCGCACATCGATCGTACCCGGCGGCGTGTACGCCGGGTGCGGACCCTGTGCCCTTCCCGATCTTTTTTGCAGCGTCCGTTCCCGCCTGCCGCTGTGCCTAGAGCTCGATCCGGGGTAGGTTCCAGCGGAAGTGGGCGGCCAGCATGCGCACGATCACCACCACGCCGAAGCCGGTGAGCATGGCCAGCTCCGGGCTGGCGATGCGCATCAGCAGGATGTCTGCCAGCGCGCCCGCGGCGGAGGCCAGCGCGTAGATGTGCTTGCGGAAGATGCTCGGCACGCTGCCGGCCAGCACGTCCCGCATCACGCCGCCGCCGGTGGCGGTGATCATGCCCACGAACAGCAGCAGCGCCGCGTCGGCCCGGTTGGCCGATTCGATGCCCAGCACCGTGAAGGCCGCCAGCCCCGCAGTGTCCGCGAAGAAGTACAGATATTCCCGCGTCCGGACGAAGCGGTCGCCCTTCGAGGCGAAGAAGCGCATCGCCAGAAACACCACGATGGCGACGGCGAAGGCCAGCACCGCGCAGGTGGGATCCCGGAACACCCGGGGCGGAATCGCGCCGATCACCACGTCTCGCAGCACGCCGCCGCCGGTGGCAGTGATGATGCCCAGCATGACCACGCCGAAGAGATCCATGCGGTGGCGTATGGCCTCCATCGCGCCGGAGATGGCGAAGGAGACGGTGCCGATGATTTCAAAGATTGCAAAGAGTAAATCCATGTGTCCTCCCGTCGCATTGGGGCAAAAGCGCGCCTGTATGCTTTCGTTAGTGTAGCCGCAAACGCGGCGCTTGTCAACGCGCGGCGAAAAATTTTAAAAATTTTCAGCCCCTCTTGACTTTGCGCGCAGGCGGAGATATAGTATTCTCTAGAGCATGTCTTCAGGGCAGGGTGCAATTCCCGACCGGCGGTAAAGTCCGCGCGCGCCGCGAGGCGCATGAACCGGTGCGATTCCGGTACCGACGGTACAGTCCGGATGAAAGAAGGCGCGAAGTCCGCAATTTCGCATGCTTTTTTGTGCCCAGGGACGCAGTGCCCGGGGCGCTTTTTTTGGCCCTGCACAGCGCGGCGGCGCGGCAGGGGCCGGCCCGGTAAAGGCGCGGATTTCGCAGCGACGAGGAGGAAAAAACCCATGAACGCAAGCAACAAAACCCGCAAACTGACCCTCATGGCGATGTTCGCCGCCCTGGCGTACATCGTGATGCTGGTGGGCCGCTTTCCCATCAGCAGCGTGGACTTTCTCAAGTACGACCCCAAGGACCTGATTCTGGCCATCTGCGGCTTCATCCTGGGCCCGCTCCCCGCGCTGGCGGTGACGGTGGTGGTCTCCTTCATTGAAATGCTCAGCGTGAGCTCCACGGGCTTCATCGGCTTTTTTATGAACGTGCTCTCCAGCGCGGCCTTCGTCTGCCCGGCGGCGGCGATCTACAAAAAGCGCCACACCCTGCGGGGCGCGGCAGCGGGCCTCGTGACGGGCGTGGCGTTGATGACAGCGCTGATGCTCCTGTGGAACTACTTCATCACGCCCCTTTACATGGGTTATCCCCGGGAGGCAGTGGCCGCGATGCTGCTGCCGGTGTTCCTTCCCTTCAATCTGATCAAGAGCGCGCTCAATGCCGCGCTCACGATGCTGGTCTACAAGCCGGTCTCCCGGGCGCTCAAGCGCAGCGGCCTGGTGGAGGACGCGGCGCAGACCGCTGCGCCCCAGGACGGCGGGCGGCTGGGCGCGATGCTCATCGCCGCGCTGGTGCTGGTGAGCTGCATCGTGGCCGTGCTGGTCATGCGCGGAGTGATCTGAAGCTGCGGCGCATCAAAATATTCGCTTTCCATATCTGGAAAGAGGGCTGTCTCGTTCATGATACGAGATAGCCTTTTCTGTTTGGATGAGGATGTATAATCCATCGGAAGATGTATGTCTGAGCTGAAATGATATAATGTTGTTGAGTTAATGTACACTTGACAAACACAAAACATAAATATATAATAATAGTCATTAAATAATTCTAATAGAAGTAAAGGAGAGGGAACGATGAGGAAACTGTTTTTTGCGTTGCTGGTTGTTGTTCTGGCATTGAACTCAGTTGCGATGGCTGTCGAACTGGAGGATATGACGAAGGAAGAACTCATTGCGATGATCGAAGAACTGACAAGTGACGACGCTCAGCAGGAGGAAGCGGCCGAGGAAGAGGAGGCTCCCGCCTATGAAGAATTGACGAGGGGTAGTAAGGGAGATGCTGTCAAGGCACTGCAACAGAGACTGAAGGATCTGGGTTATCTTTCCGGTTCGGTGGATGGCGATTATGGCGGAGGAACTTCGAGCGCAGTCAGCAGCTTTCAGAGTCAGGCTGGATTGAAAGTAACAGGCACGGCGGATATTGAAACGCAGGAAGCGCTCTTTGCAGGGGACGCACCCAAAGCCATTGTATATGAGAAGCTGGACTACAAGGGCGTTTCGCGCAATCCCAGTGATTACACGGGCCGGTATGTCAAGTTCGACGGAAAAGTCCTGCAGGTAATGGAAGATGACTCTCTGATATCCTTCCGCATTGCGACCAGGGGTAGCTATGATGATGTCGTCTATGTCAGCATGTCCAGACCAGAGAGCTACAGCCGAATTCTGGAGGATGACAAGGTGACGGTATCGGGCGCTTACTTTGATTTGATGACCTATGAAACGGTAATGGGCGCATCCGTAACCATTCCCTGGATCTGGGCCGATCTGGTTGCGCTGCGTTGAGCAGGGTTTCCATTTCTTAACCCGACCGCCCCGCGCGGCCGGGTTGATTTTTTGGACGGCCGATGCTATAATTACCGTGTAATATTGAGGCATACGGGGAACAGGTTTTTCGCAGCGCTTTCAGAGAGCCGCCGGGGGGTGCGAGGCGGCAGGCAGCACGGGAAACGGCCATCCCCGGAGGGCGGTTTTCCACCCGTGCTCCGCGCAGGAAATGGCGCGGCGGTTGCCCCGTTAGCGGCACATGAGGGGGCAGGTCAGCTGCGATTGCGCGCGGATCTGTCAATCAGGGTGGTACCGCGAAGTGCATCTTTTCGTCCTTGAGTGCGAAAGATGCATCTATTTTTGGCAATGCGGAGGTAGATTTACAATGAATGCCAACATCAAAACCTACAACGATCTGCGGGCGCTGTTCCTCAAGTTCTTCGAATCCAAGGGACACGCCGTGATTCCCAGCGCGTCGGTCATTCCCGAGAACGATCCCACCGTGCTGTTCACCACTGCGGGCATGCATCCGCTGGTTCCCTATCTGATGGGCGAGAAGCACCCCATGGGCCATCGCCTGACCGACGTGCAGAAGTGCATCCGCACCGGCGACATCGACGACGTGGGCGATCCCAGCCATCTGACCTTCTTTGAGATGCTGGGCAACTGGTCGCTGGGCGACTACTTCAAGGAGCAGATGATTCCGTGGAGCTGGGAGTTCCTGACCGGCGAGGAGTGGCTGGGTTTGCCCAGGGACCGTCTGGCCTTCACCGTGTTCGCGGGCGACGAGGACTGCCCCCGCGACGAGGAGGCCGCCAACCTCTGGCGCGCACAGGGCGTGAAGGACGATCACCTGTTCTACCTGCCCAAGAAGCACAACTGGTGGGGCCCCGCCGGCATCACCGGCCCCTGCGGCCCGGACACCGAGATGTTCTGGATCACCGACAAGCCCGCCTGCGGCCCGAACTGCGGCCCCGACTGCTCCTGCGGACGCTATCTTGAAATCTGGAACGACGTGTTCATGCAGTATGAGAAGCAGGCCGACGGCACGTTCATCCCGCTGAAGCAGAAGAACGTGGACACCGGCATGGGCCTGGAGCGCACCTACTGCGTCCTGAAGGGCGTCAAGAGCGTGTACGACACCGAGATCTTCGCCGGCATCATCGGTAAGATCGAGGAGCTGTCCGGCAAGAAGTACGGATCCGACGAGGAGACCACCAAGTCCATCCGCATCATCTCCGACCACATGCGCACCGCCACCTTCATCATCGGCGACGACCGCGGCGTGACCCCCTCCAACGTGGACCAGGGCTATGTGCTGCGCCGCCTGATCCGCCGCGCCGTGCGCCACGGCATGAAGCTGGGCATGCCCGAGGGCTTCACCTGCCAGATCGCACAGGTCATCATCGACCAGTACAAGGACAACTATCCCGAGCTTATGCGCAACGGCGCCCACATCCTGGAGCAGCTCAAGCTGGAGGAGGAGCGCTTCCAGCGCACCCTGAAGAAGGGTCAGGCCGAGTTTGAGAAGGTCTTTGGCAACATCCAGAAGATGGTCCGGGGCTTTGAGTCCGTCAAGGAAATGATGCAGAGCGTGCTGACTCCCGAGCTGGTGGAGCGCATGCAGCAGATGGAGACTGTGGCCAACAACGTCGGCTCCACCTTCCGCCCGACCCCCGAGATGCAGGAGACCATCGCCGAGTTCAAGAAGTTCCACGAGGCCATGGAGACCATCAAGGGCTTCGCCGACAAGATCGAGAAGTACATCTCCAGCTCCGGGGTCATCGACGGCCGCAGCGCCTTCAAGCTCTACGATACCTACGGCTTCCCCATCGAAATCACCGTGGAGATGGCTGCCGAGAAGGGCCTGAGCGTGGACATGGAGGGCTTCGAGGAGCGCTTCAAGAAGCATCAGGAGAACAGCCATGCGGGCGCGGAGCAGCGCTTCAAGGGCGGCCTGGCCGACAACAGTGAGGAGACCGCGAAGCTGCACACCGCCACCCACCTGCTGCACGCGGCGCTGCGCAAGGTGCTGGGCCCGGAGGTCGCGCAGAAGGGCTCCAACATCACCGCCGAGCGCTTGCGCTTCGACTTCTCCTTCGGCCGCAAGATGACCGACGAGGAGAAGGCCGAGGTCGAGCGCCTGGTCAACGAGTACATCCAGGCCAAGGCTCCCGTCGTGTGCGAGGAGATGACCGTGGCTGAGGCCAAGGCCCAGGGCGCCATCGGCCTGTTCGAGAGCAAGTACGGCGAGCGCGTCAAGGTGTACACCATGGGCGACTTCTCCAAGGAGATCTGCGGCGGCCCCCACGCCACCAACACCGGCGACCTGGTATCCTTCAAGATCAAGAAGGAGGAGGCTTCCTCCGCAGGCGTGCGCCGAATCAAGGCGGTCATCGGCCAGAAATAATTCAAAATCAACCATCGGGCGGACGCATTGTCCGCCCCTTTCATGAGGAGAAGATATCCATGCTGAATCTTTCCAACAAATCCATCGCGGAGCTGATCGACCCCCGGGGCTTTGACTGCGAGTGTGGCAGACATCACGCGGTCAACATCCGCTACATCAGGACCGGCATCGGCGTGATCCGGTGCGTTCCCGAGATGCTGGAAGCGCTGGGCGCGAAGAAGCCCTTCGTGCTCTGCGACCAGAGCACCTGGAAGGCCGCGGGCGAAAAGGTCTGCGACATCCTGAAGGAGGCGAACATCCCCTATGTGCTGCACATCCTGCCCGTGGACAAGCCCGCCCCGGACGAGTGGGCGCTGGGCAACGCCATCATGCGCCTGGACCTCTCCTGCGACCTCATTCTGGGCGTGGGCAGCGGCGTGATCAACGACCTGTGCAAGGAGATCGCCTACAAGTCCGGCAAGGTCAACGCCATCGTGGGCACCGCGCCGTCCATGGACGGCTTCGCCTCCGCCACCTCCTCCATGGAGCGCGACCATGTGAAGGTCTCCCTGAACAACCAGTGCCCCCAGGGCATCCTGCTGGACGCGGAGATCCTCTCCCAGGCCCCCATGCGCATGCTGTGGGCGGGCTTCGGCGACATGGTGGCCAAGTACGTCGCCATCTGCGAGTGGCGCATCACCCACCTGATCACCGGCGAGTACTACTGCGAGGCCGTGGCGGAGCTGACCCGCGCGGCGCTGCGCAAGATCATGGCCAACGCGGACAGGCTGGTGCAGCGCGACCCCGAGGCCGTGCTGGCGGTGGCCGACGGCCTGGTGCTGGCGGGCCTGAGCATGGCCTTCGCGGGCTGCTCCCGCCCGGCCAGCGGCCTGGAGCACTACTTCTCCCACATGTGGGAGATGATGGCGCTGGACCGCGGCCAGCCCTACGACCTGCACGGCATCCTGGTGGGCGTGGGCACGGTGCTGACCATGCGGCTGTACAAGTGGATCCGCACGCTCAGGCCCGACCCGGAAAAGATGCAGGCCCACGCCGCCGCGTACAGCTACGAGGCGTGGGAGAAGCAGGTGCGCCGCATCTTCGGCAAGGCCGCCGACGAGATCATCCGCATCGAGAACAGGGAAAGGAAGAACGACCCCGAGCGCCTGCAGAAGCGCATTGCCAACATTCAGCAGCACTGGGACGAGATCCTTGGAATCATCGACGAGGAACTGCCGGACTACGACGGGCTCTACGCCGCGATGAAGGCCACCGGCATGCCGGTGGAGCCCTCCGACCTGGACAACATCTCCACGGACGACGTGATCACCGCCTATCTGGGCGCGCGGGACATCCGCGACAAGTATCTCTCGTGCTCCCTGCTGTGGGACATGGGCCTGGAGATGGAGGCTGCGGCCTGCCTGCGCGCGAGCCTGGAGGGCTGAGGCGCGCGGGAAATTTGTGCGTGAAAATCTCCGCGCCATGGTATATAATGGAAGCAAAGAGTACCGGAAAGGGGTTGCCAAGGAATGAAGAAGATGTTTTCGAGGGCTGTGCTCCTGCTGATCGCGATCAGCCTGCTGGCGACGGCGCTTGCAGGGGTGGCTGCGGCGGAGGGCGCCTATGTGGAGGCGACGGGCAGCGTGAACGTGCGCCGCGGCGCGGGGCTGGGCTATTCCAGCCTGGGCACCGTTGAGAAGGGAACCCGGCTCACCTATCTGAACTCCAGCAGCGTGGATGAGCGCGGCGTGATCTGGTATCTGGTGCGCTACAACGCCAGCACCCAGGGCTGGGTCTCCTCCGTGTATTCCCGGCTGGTGAATCTCGACCAGTGGGTCACCGCCACCGACGGCCAGACCTACATCCGCAGCGAGGGCAACCTCAGCGGCAAGGGCCTGGGCGTATTGCCGAAGGGTGCTTCCGCCACCTATCTGAACCAGAGCAGCGTGGACGAGCGCGGCGTGGCCTGGTATCGCGTGCGCTATGACGGCGTGACTGGCTGGGTCTCCTCCCGCTACACCAGCCTGAGCAGCGCCGCAGTCGCCTCCAGGGTGACTGCGACCGACGGAAAGACCAACATCCGCAGCATGGGCAGCCTCTACGGCGAGATCTGGGGCGTGCTGCCCAAGGGCGCCACCGCCGCCTACATGGGCTCCAGCACCGTGGATGACCGCGGCGTGATCTGGTATCTGGTGAGCTACGAGGGCGTGACCGGCTGGGTCTCCTCCCGCTACACCACCCTCAAGTGACGCAGCCTCCCCGCAGGGAGAACTTCCCCGCCGCCCACCCCGGAGCGGCGGGGAATTATATATGGAAGAAACCCCGCTGCGCCGCTGGAAAGCGGGAGCTTCAGCCGCCACGGGTGCAAAAAACCCAACCGCGTGGGACGCGATTGGGTTTTTCTGACGGTCGCTTCGGCTGCGGCGCGGCTCAGTCCGCGGTGGGGTCCGGGGCGAGGTCCACCCAGCCGACGCAGCCGGAGGTCTCCTCCAGCTCGGGAATCGACAGCTCGATGGCGCTGTTGCTGCTCCCGGCGGCGGGGAACACGGTCTGGAAGCGCTTCAGGGACGCGTCCAGATAGACCTTCACGCCCTCGTTTACACCGAAGGGGCATACGCCGCCCACGGTGTGGCCCACGAGCTCCGCGGCCTGATCAGGGGTGAGCATCTTTGCCTTGGTGTGGAAGGCGTCCTTGAACTTGCGATTGTTCACGCGCACATCCCCGGCGGCGACCACCAGCACCGGAGCGCCGTCCACCATGTAGGACAGCGTCTTGGCGATGCGGGCGGGCTCCACGTTCAGCGCGGCCGCCGCCAGCTCGACGGTGGCGCTGGAGACGTCAAATTCCTGAATCCGATCCTCCAAATTCCACTTGCGCAGGTGCGCCCGCGCGCGTTCAATCGACATGGTACATTCCTCCGGTTTCCATCAAAGTATGCAACGATTATAGCACACATCCGCGCCCGGGTTCAAGGGCGGGGTGGGTTTCGGCGCGATGTATGGAAAAATTTACCGGTTTTGCCAAAAATTACCGGCATATGCGGCGGAACCCTGCGCGCTGTGTACAGTCTAACCTGCGCAATGTGGGCGGGATGCCGCCCGGTGGAGGAAAGGATGTGTGCGGATTGCGCAGGAATATAAAGAGGAAGCTTTTGTGGGCGGGACTTGCGCTGCTGCTGGCGGCGGCGCTGGGCGCGGCCAGCGGTGCGCGCGCGCCGGCGCGCGTACGCAGAGCCGCTCCCGCAGGGGATATGCCCGCGGCGGCTCCGGCGGCTTCCCCGGCGATCCCCGCGGCAGATGCGGCGGCGGCTTCTCCGGCGACGTCCCCGGCGGTTTCCCCGGCGGCGCCCACCCCTTCCCCCGGGATGGAGTCCGTTCGCCGGGTGGACCCGGAGAAGAAGATGATTGCGCTGACCTTTGACGACGGCCCGGGTGCGGGCACGCAGCGCATCCTGCGCGCGCTGGACGCGGTGGACGGACGCGCCACCTTCTGTATGGTGGGCAACCGCGTGGGCGAGTACGCGCAGACCGCCCGCAAGGTGGCGGAGCAGGGCAGCGAGATCGCCACCCACAGCTGGGCGCATCCGAACCTGACCCGGCTCAGCGCCGCACAGGTCAGAGCGGAGCTGGAGCGGAGCATGGACGCCATCGAGCGGGTCACCGGCGTGCGCCCCACGGTGCTGCGTCCGCCCTACGGCAGCGTGGACGCCACGGTGCGCGCAGCCTGCCGGGAGCTGGGGCTGGTGATCGCCAACTGGAACGTCGATCCGGAGGACTGGCGCGTGCGCAACGCGGAGCAGGTGTACCGGCACGTCGTGGACAACGCCCGGGATGGGGCCATCGTGGTCTGCCACGACCTCTATCCGGAGACGGCGGCGGCCATGGAATCCGCCGTGAAGGAGCTCTCGGCGCGGGGCTACCAGCTGGTGACGGTGTCGGAGCTGCTGGAGGCGCGCGCCGGGGGCGGCGAGGCCGGGCGGCTGTATTTCGCTGCGTGATCATGCGGCGCATTGGCAGTTGCGCGCGCGGAGAAAATCTGGTATAATGGTTGGAAAAGGGGGCGAGCATATGGGCATTCTACTTCCGGTACCGATCGTGGCTGCTGCCTTGGCGTTTATCTATGGCCGAACCATTCGCCATGCGTGGCTTCCGGCGCTGATCACCTTCTGCTGTGTCCTGCTCGGTGGCTTGCTCTGGGATGGAATCGGAGAAATTGTGGGCGTCGTCGTGAGCGCGCTGATTGTCTTCCTGGCATTTACCCTCCCCGCCCAGCGTCGCGCGGTGCAGGAGGAGGCCGAACGGGAAAAGGACGCCTCCCAGCTGCCCAACGAAGAGGACATGTAACGAATTGCAGAGTGAGCGCGCGCGGCCAAATGGGCGCGAGCGCCCGCCCCGCCCACGGATGCGGGCGGAAAAAGAGAGAGACGCCAGATGTGCAAACAACACTGGCGTCTCTTTTTGCGCGCCGGAGGGCGGGATCAGGCGTCGACCCTGGGCAGCTTGTCCAGCGTGGCCTGAATCTCCGCGTCGGTGGGAATGTAGTTTTCCATCTGGCCCTCGTGGAACTTTTCATAGGCCACCATGTCGAAGTAGCCGGTGCCGGTGAGGCCGAAGACGATGGTCTTTGCCTCGCCGGTCTCCTTGCACTTGAGGGCTTCGTCGATGGCGGCGCGGATGGCGTGGGAGCTCTCGGGCGCGGGCAGGATGCCCTCCACCCGGGCGAACATCTCCGCGGCCTCGAACACGTCCGTCTGACGGACGGAGCGGGCCTCCATCAGGCCATCATCGTAGAGCTGGGAGAGGATGGAGCTCATGCCGTGGTAGCGCAGGCCGCCGGCGTGGTTGGGCGCGGGGATGAAGCCGCTGCCCAGGGTGTACATCTTCGCCAGCGGGCACACCATGCCGGTGTCGCAGAAGTCGTAGGCGTACTTGCCGCGGGTGAAGCTGGGGCAGGAGGCGGGCTCCACGGCGATGATGCGGTAGTCCCGCTCGCCCCGCAGCTTTTCGCCCATGAACGGGGCGATCAGGCCGCCCAGGTTCGAGCCGCCGCCCGCGCAGCCGATGATGATGTCCGGCACGACGCCGTACTTGTCCAGCGCCGCCTTGGTCTCCAGGCCGATCACGCTCTGGTGCAGGAGCACCTGGTTGAGCACGCTGCCCAGCACATAGCGATAGCCCGGCGTGCTGGTGGCCACCTCTACCGCCTCGGAGATGGCGCAGCCCAGGCTGCCGGTGGTGCCGGGATGCTCGGCGAGGATCTTCCGGCCCACATTGGTCTCCATGGACGGGGAGGGCGTGACGGACGCGCCGTAGGTGCGCATGACCTCCCGGCGGAAGGGCTTCTGCTCGTAGGAGATCTTCACCATGAACACCTTGCAGTCCAGGCCGAAGTAGGAGCAGGCCATGGAAAGCGCCGTGCCCCACTGGCCCGCGCCGGTCTCGGTGGTCACACCCTTGAGGCCCTGCTGCTTGGCGTAGTAGGCCTGGGCGATGGCGGAATTGAGCTTGTGGCTGCCGCTGGTGTTGTTGCCTTCGAATTTGTAGTAGATTTCGGTTGTCAATACTTTTTTTGGAGCAAAATTGTGTCATTCGGCCAGCATCTCTCCCGCGATGCGGGCGGCGGTCTCCACAAAGCGCGCGCAGGGGCGCGCGCGGTAGTAATCATCGGTGCGCGCCTCGGGCGCGGGCGTGTGTTCCTTGCGAAGCTCCACGTCCCGGAGCAGT
This sequence comes from bacterium, assembly GCA_004563405.1. Classification (GTDB taxonomy): domain Bacteria; phylum Bacillota; class Clostridia; order Christensenellales; family Aristaeellaceae; genus SFTH01. The sequence goes on along the minus strand of SFTH01000024.1, from coordinate 26,555 downwards.
TCCCGGCAGATGATGGTTCCGTGCCCGGCCCGGAAGCGCCGGGCGAACTCCTGCACCCGGGCGTAGTGGGCGGCCTTTTCGTCCGTGGCGGCGGGGTCGCCGTAGCCCCGCAGCGCCCCCAGCACGAACAGCGCGCCGCTGACCGCGCCGCAGACCTCCCGCAGCTTGCCCATGCCGCCGCCGAAGGAGGAGACCAGCCGGGCGACCTGTTCTTCCTCCATGCCCAGTTCCTCGCTGAAGGCGCAGGCCACCGCCTGCGCGCAGCTGTATCCCCGCATGAAGTTTTCGCGGGCCAGGGTCGCGTAATCCTTCAATTGTATCCTTCCTTTCCGCCCAAAGGCGCGCCTTTTGCGTAGATTATAGCACGAACGGGCCCCGGAGGAAAGGGAATATCACAATTTTGGCACGCGTGCTTTCGGCGTTTGCGCTTGACGTTTTTCGGAAAAAACAGTATAATATGATTTTGTATGATATATGCTAAAATGACTGTAAGTGTCAGTCTGTAGCAGGGAGGATACTCAATGAAGGTTAAGAGCTTGATCAAACTCGGAATTGTCGCGCTGCTGATCGTGGTCGTGGCGTTCCTGGCGCTGAATGGCTTGCAGGTGGGCAAGTACATTCTCAAGCCCGTGTCCAGCGCCATCAGTCTGGGCCTGGATCTGCGCGGCGGCGTGTCCACCGAATACATCGTGACCGACACGACGGTTGAGAACTATGAATCCCTCCTGGAGGGCACTGTATCGGCGCTGCGCACGAGGCTCACCAACGCGGGCTTTACTGAGGCCACCGTGGCCGTGCAGGGCACGGACCGCATCCTCGTGGAGATCCCAGACGTGGACGATCCCGAGGAAGTGGCGCGCATCATCGGCACGCCGGCGCACCTGGAGTTCCGCGACCCCGACGGCAACGTGGTCTTCGAGGGCAAGGACATCAAGCAGGCGGGCGTGAGCTACGCCAACGAGGAAAAGACCAGCTTCGGCGTGAGCTTCGAGCTGGATAAGGAGGGCTCCAAGGCCTTTGAGGAGGCCACCCGCGCGAACGTGGGCAAGGCCATCTCCATCTACCTGGACGACGAGCTGGTCTCCGCGCCCACGGTCAACGAGGTCATCGCCGGCGGCAACGGCATCATCACCAGCAACCAGAGCGGCAGCTCCGAGGAGTCCTACGAGTGGGCCAGCAACCTGGCCATGCTGATTCAGTCCGGCGCGCTGCCGCTGGACATCGAGGAAGTGGAGACCCGCGCGATCTCCGCGACCCTGGGCATCGAGGCCATCGACGGCGCGCTGCTGGCCGGCATCATCGGCCTGGCAATCATTCTGATCTTCATGCTGGTCATGTACCGCCTGCCGGGCGTGGCCGCGGATCTGGCGCTGATGATCTACGTGCTGATCGTGTTCTATGTGATGGCCATCATCGGCGTGCAGCTGACGCTGCAGGGCGTGGCCGGCATCCTGCTGGGCATCGGCATGGCGGTGGACGCGAACGTCGTCATCTTCGAGCGCTTCCGCGAGGAGCTCAAGGACGGCCGTACGCCGCTCAACGCCGTGAAGTTCGGCTTCCGCAACGCGGGCCGCGCGGTCCTCGACTCCAACGTCACCACCCTGATCGCCGCCGTCGTGCTGCTGATCTTCGGCACCGGCACCATCAAGGGCTTCGCAACCACGCTGCTGATCTCCGTGCTCGCATCCCTGTTCACCGCAGTCGTCGTCACCCGCTGGCTGCTGAACCTGATCTGCAAGCTGGACATCCGCAAGCGCAGCGCTTATACACGATAAGAGGAGGGCAAATTCCATGAAGAATAGATTTACCGGAAAAACGCGCCTCTTCCTGTGCATCTCTGGCGCAATCATCGTGGTCGCTCTGATCCTGCAGATCGCCGGCGTCGGCCTGAACCTGGGCATCGACTTCACCGGCGGCTCCCTGTTGAACTACTCCGTGGGCGAGGATTACGACGTCGCCGACGTGGAAACCATTCTGGCCAGCGCGGGCTACGAGGGCGGCCAGGTGACCAAGGCCGCGCCCTCCGACGCCTCCATCGCCCTGCAGGCGGAGCTTGCAAAGGCCCGGGAGGAGGCGGCGCAGGCCGACGAGGAGGCCGTGGAGAGCGGCGAGGCCCATGTGCACGAGGACGGCACCGTTCACTACGGCGACCACGAGGACGAGACCGGGGAGACGGAGGTCGAGGCCGAGGCGGCCGAGCCGATGCTGAACCTGGACAAGTCCGGCGTGAAGGCCGACGGCCTGACCGATTTGCAGATCCGCCTGAATCTGGTAGACGAGACCGCGGGCCTCGAGGACGCGGTGGTCGCGGCGGTCAAGGGCGCGCTCCCGGCTGCGGAGCAGACCGGCTACGTCGAGCTGACCAATTCCGTGATCGTGAACAAGGGCCTCGACGCCACGCTCGCCGGTGGCTACGCCGTGGAGTTCAAGGTGGGCGCGGAGTTTGACAAGGAAGAAGTGCTGACCGCCGTCGCGGCCGCCCTCGGGGAGAACTTCTCCGTGGCGGAGCTGAGCGCCCAGCGCTACGACGCTGCGGCGGAGGCCGAGGCCGAGGCCGAGGCTGCGGCTGAAACCGAAGCGGCTGAGGAAGCGGAGGCAGTCGAGGAGACCGGGGAAGCTGAGGAAGCCGAAGAGGTCGAGGAGACCGGAACCGACCTGCGCGTTCTGGTGAAGCTGGACGACGAAGCGACCCAGGTGCGCGCGCTGCTGGAGAAGGAAATGGTTGCGAAGTATCCGAACTTCCGCTTCGTCTCCGTGGACCATGTGAGCGCCATCGCGGGCCGCGACCTGCTGAGCAACGCGGTCAAGGCGCTGCTGATCGCCTTCGCCTGCATGCTGGTGTACATCGCCATCCGCTTCGATGTGTACTCCGGCCTCGCGGCGCTGTTCGGCCTGCTGCACGACGTGCTGATCATGTGCTCCTTCATGGTGTTCTTCCGCAGCTTCTTCCAGGTGAACAGCTCGTTCATCGCGGCGGTGCTCACCATCGTGGGTTACTCCATCAACAACACCATCATCATCTTCGACCGCATCCGCGAGACGGCGAAGAAGCCCGGCTGGTCCCAGAAGAGCCGCAGGGAGGTCGTGGAGGTCTCCGTGTCCAACACGCTGAGCCGCACCATCAACACCTCTCTGACGACGCTGATCACGCTGGTCACGCTGTACATCTTCGGCGTGGAATCCATCCGCGAATTCGCGTTCCCGCTGATCGTGGGCATGCTGGCGGGCACCTATTCCTCCGTGCTGCTCAGCGGACAGGTCTGGGCCATGTGGGTGGAGCGCCGCGAGGCGCGCAAGGCGGCGAAGAACGCCTGAGTTCCAATCTGGTTTTCAATCAGGAATCGACGCAAGTGCCGGTTCCTGATTTCGTTATCCGACCGATACAGAGGGCAAGGGGGCATGCGCATGCTGCGCTATGTGCAGAGGCAGGGGGAGCGAAGCTGGTTTGAGCGCCCGGAGGGCATGTCCGCCCTGCTGCACCGGCTGCTGATGCAGCGGGGCATCGCCTCTGCGGAGGCGGCCGAGGCCTTTCTGAACCCCTGCGCCGCCCAGCTGCACGATCCCCTGCGCCTGAACGCCATGCCGGAGGCGGTCGAGCGCATCCGCGCCGCCGTGGAGCGCGGGGAGCGCATCTGCGTCTACGGCGATTACGACGTGGACGGCGTGTGCGCAAGCGCCATACTGAGCGACTATCTGCTCTGCGAAGGCGCGCGGGTGGAGGTCTACCTTCCCTCCCGCCACGAGGAGGGCTACGGCCTGAACGAGGGCGCCGTGCGGGAAATCGCCCGGCGCGCGGAGCTGCTGGTCACGGTGGACTGCGGCGTGGCCTCTCGGGATCTGATCGCCCTGGCGAAAGAGCTGGGGCTGGACTGCATCGTCACCGACCACCACCGCCCGGGGGAGAGCCTGCCGGACTGCCCCGTGGTCAATCCCCTGCTGAACGACTATCCCTTCCCCTGGCTCTGCGGCGCGGGCGTGGCCCTCAAGCTGGTGCAGGCGCTGGGCGGCTGGGAGGCGGCGCTGGAGCGCGTCGACCTGGCGGCGGTGGCCACCGTGGCGGACGTGGTATCCCTGACCGGCGAGAACCGCGTCCTCGTGCGCATGGGACTGGAGCGCATCAACCGCGCGCCCCGGCCCGGCCTGGCGGCGCTGATGGAGCGCGCGCGCATCGAACCGGGCGCGCTGGACGCGGGCGGCGTGGCCTTCCGCATCGCCCCCCGGCTGAACGCCGGCGGGCGGCTGGGCTCGGCCCGGCGCTCCTACGAGCTGCTGATGCAGCGGGACGCGTTCCTCGCCGTGGCCCAAGCCGACGAGCTGGAGCAGGAGAACGCCCGCCGCCAGAGCGTCGAGCGGGAAATTCGCGCCGAGGCCGAGGCGCAGCTGCGCGACTTTGACTTTTCGGCCCACCGCATCCTGCTGGTGCGGGGCGAGGGCTGGAACCCCGGGGTGATCGGGCTCACGGCCTCCCACCTGCGGGAGAAGTACAACTACCCGGTGATCGCCCTGTCCGAGGCGGACGGCGTGCTCACCGGCTCCTGTCGGAGCATCGAGGGCGTGGACATCTACCAGACCCTCTGTGCCGGGGCGGATTTGATGGAGAGATTCGGCGGCCACAGCCAGGCGGCGGGGCTCACGCTGCGCGCGGAGAACTTCGATGCGCTCTGGGATGCGCTGGACGCGTATCTGTTTGAAAACGCGCCGGCGGAGACCTATGTGCCCGCCGCGCAGTACGACATTCCGGTCTCCCTGGACGAGTGCGGCGAGGCCTTCGTGCGCGCTCTGGGCGCGCTGGAGCCCACCGGCTGCGGCAACCCCGAGCCGGTGTTCCGCGCCCGGGTGCACCTGGTGGAGGCGCGCGCCATCGGGGCCCAGGGGGCACATCTGCGGCTGATCTGCGCGGAGAACGGCGTGCGCCGCACGGGCATCTTCTTCGGCGCGGGGGAGCGCGCCGCAAAGCTGGACGGGGAGGCGGAGATCCTCTTTACGCCTCAGCTGAACAGCTGGAACGGGCGCACGGACGTGCAGCTGCGGCTCAGCGCGCTGCGGGAGGCGGACAATTTGGCGAGAATCGACGCGTCGCAGGGGGAAGAGGGCCCCATGCAGCGCAGATTCTTAACAGAATTGCTCTATAATAGAGGCGATGATTGTGCGCGCCGCGCGCCAGAGCTGAGCATGGAGGAACTGGCGCGGCGGCTGGACGCGGGGGTTCAGGGCGTCTGGATCCTCTGCGCGCGGCTGGCGGATGCGCGGCGGATTCTGGAGCGGAGCCGCGTCTGCGCGCCGGATCTGTGCATCGGTGCGCTGCCGGAGGACGCGCGGGCGTTCAACAGCATATCCGTCTGTCCCGACCGGCTGGACGGCTTTCCGCGGGGCCTGCGCACGCTGGTGCTGGCGGGCGTGCCCGCGCCCCGGAGCGCGCCGGAGGGCGCGGAGCTGTTCACCCTTGAGGGCAGGGGTTTCGCGCTGCGCCGGGAGCTTCCCGACGTGGATCAGATGCGCGAGGTGTATCGCGCGGCGCTGCATCTGAGCCGCAGGCCGGTGCACCTGAAGGACGTGGAGGCGCTGGACGCGCACCTGGCGGAGGAGACGGGGCTGGGGAGTACCTGTTGCCACGTCGCGCTGCTGGCGCTGATGGACATGAAGCTCGTGGAGCTTCGGGAGCGGCCCTTCGGGCTGCTGCTGCCGCCAATGAAGAAGACCGATCCCGAGAGCAGCGCCCTTTGGCGCGCGGTCGGGCGGCTCAGGGAGAACAACGGGGGGAGGGGACTTGCATGACCGGCACGGATGTGAAGGGATACATGAGTCTGGACGATCTGGTTCGCCGGATACGGAAGTTCCATCCGGAGGACGACATGGACGTGGTGCGCCGCGCCTATGAATTCGCGGAGAAGGCCCACGCCAACCAGAAGCGCAAGTCCGGCGAGCCCTACTTCAGCCACCCCTGCGCGGTGGCGGTGATTCTGACCGATCTGATGCTGGACGGCACCACCATCGCCGCAGGCCTGCTGCACGACTGCGTGGAGGACGTGGAGGGCGTGACGCTGGAGGTCATCCGCGACCAGTTCGGCCAGGAGGTCGAGCTGCTGGTGGACGGCGTGACCAAGCTGAACCAGCTGAACTTTGCCTCCCGGGAGGAGGCCCAGGCGGAGACCCTGCGCAAGATGTTCCTGGCCATGGCCAAGGACATCCGCGTGGTGCTGATCAAGCTGGCCGACCGCCTGCATAACATGCGCACGCTGAAGTTTCAGAAGCCCGAGCGACAGATTCCCATCGCCCGGGAGACGCTGGACATCTACGCGCCCCTGGCCCACCGCATGGGCGTGTACACCATCAAGTGGGAGCTGGAGGATCTCGCCCTGCGCTACATCGACCCCGAGGGCTACTATGAACTGGTGCGCCTGGTGGGCATGAAGCGGGAGGAACGGGAAAAGCTGATCTCCGAGGTGACCCAGCAGCTGGGCGCGAAGCTCCGGGAGGCCGGCATCAAGGCCGAGATCACGGGCCGCCCCAAGCACTTCTATTCCATCTACAAGAAGATGAAGAGCCAGAACAAGACCTTCGACCAGATCAACGATCTGATCGCCATCCGCGTTCTGGTGAACAGCCAGCAGGACTGCTACTTCGTGCTGGGCGTGGTGCATACCATGTGGCCCCAGGTGCCCGGCCGGTTCAAGGACTACATCTCCATGCCCAAGCCGAACATGTACCAGTCCCTGCACACCACGGTGGTCAATCAGGGCCGCCCCTTCGAGGTGCAGATCCGCACCTTCGACATGCACCGCACGGCGGAGTACGGCATCGCCGCCCACTGGAGGTACAAGGAGGGCCGCGCCAACGAGAACGAGCTGGATCAGAAGCTCAGCTGGCTGCGGCGCATACTGGACTGGCAGAGCGACGTGCGCGACCCCGGCGAGTTCGGCGAGCTGGCGAAGGTGGACCTCTTCGCCGACGAGGTGTTCGTGTTCACTCCCCGGGGCGACGTGATCACCCTGCCCAAGGGCGCGACGCCCCTGGACTTCGCCTATCGCATCCACTCCGCCGTGGGCAACCGCTGCATCGGCGCGAAGGTGAACGGCCGCATCGTGCCCCTGGCCTCCCAGCTTCAGACCGGCGACTTCGTGGAGGTCATGACCTCCTCGTCCTCCCGGGGCCCGAGCCGGGACTGGCTGAACATCGTCAAGTCCAGCGAGGCCAAGGCCAAGATCCGCGCCTGGCTCAAGAAGGAGCAGCGGGAGGAGAACATTCCCCTGGGCCGCGACATGATGGACAAGGAGGCCAAACGTCTGGGTTACAGCCTCTCCCAGCTGCTGCGGGGAGACGCCGTGGACGTGATCTGCAAGCGCTTCTCGGCCCAGACCGTGGACGACGTGTACGCCATGGTGGGCTTCGGCGGGCTCTCCTGCGCCCAGGTGGTCAACCGCCTGGTGGACGAATACAAAAAGAGCGCAAAGCCCGAGGAGGCGGTTGTGCCCGGCATGCAGGACATCGGCAAGGCCGAGGAGCAGCCCCGCAAGCAGCCCCAGTCCTCCTCCAACGGCGTGATCGTCAAGGGCGAGAGCGGCATGCTGGTGCGCTTCGCCCGCTGCTGCAACCCCCTGCCCGGGGACAGGATCATCGGCTACATCACCCGCGGGCGCGGCGTGTCCGTGCACCGGTCGGACTGCGTGAGCCTGAAGGATCCGGATGTGGAGAAGGACCGGCTGATCGAGGTGGAGTGGGAGGCCCAGGGTGCGAACGCCTCCTACGAGGCGGAGATCCGCATCATCACCTACAACCGAACCGGCCTGCTGGCGGAGATTTCCGTGCTGCTGGCCACCCAGGAGGTTCCGGTGACCACCATCACCGGCCACGCCTACAAGGATTCCACCTACATCTTCCATGTGTCCATCATCATCAAAGACACCCAGCAGCTCAACAAGATCATCCGCGACCTGCAGAAGTGGCCGGACGTGATCGAGGTCAGCAGAGTCTCCTCCTGATCGGAGCGGCGGGTTGCGGAAAGGTTTGAAGAGCGAATATGCGTTGCGTAGTACAGGAGGTCAGCCGCGCGTCGGTTACCGTCGCGGGCGAGGAAGTGGGCGCGATCGGCCGGGGCTTTATGGTGCTGGCTGGGGCGGAGGACGGCGACACGGAGGCGGACGCGCGCTACTGCGCGGAGAAGATCGCCGGCCTGCGCGTGTTTGAGGACGAGGACGGAAAGATGAACCGCTGCCTGAGCGACGTGGGCGGCAGCGTGCTGATGGTGAGCCAGTTCACCCTGCTGGGCGACGCGCGCCACGGGCGGCGGCCCAGCTTCATCCGCGCCGCCCGGCCCGAGGCTGCAGAGCCGCTGTTCGAGTTGCTCTGCGAGGAGGTGCGCAGGCGGGGAATCCACGTGGAGACCGGGCGCTTCCGCACCCACATGGAGGTCTCCCTGGTCAACGACGGCCCCACCACCATCCTTCTGGACAGCAAAAAGATACTTTGAGCGAGGTTTTCATGAAATATACGATCCAGACCATCGTCTGCGGCGCCTATCAGGAGAACGCCTACCTGCTCTGCCCCGAGGGGCGGACGGAGGCCGTGTTGATCGACCCCGGCGACGATCTCACTGCGCTGCGGCGCGCGCTGAGCGCCTCCGGGCGCAGGCTCGGGGGCATACTGCTCACCCACGGACACTTTGACCACATGCTCTCCGCCGCTCCCCTCGCCGGGGAGAGCGGCGCGCCGGTGTATCTGCACCCCGGCGACGCGGAGCTGCTCTGCGACCCTGAGCGCAACGCCTACGATCCCGGCTGCGCGACCCAGCCCTGCCCGACGGAGATGGAGACCGCGGCGCTGGGAGAGGAGGTCGCGCTCTGCGGCCTGCGCTTTTCCGTGCTGTCCACCCCCGGCCACACCCAGGGTTCGGTGTGCTTCTACGACGCGGAGAACGCGACCCTCTTCAGCGGCGACACCCTGTTCTGCGCGGGCTTCGGGCGCATGGATCTCTACGGCGGCAGCCATCGAGACATGCGCAATTCACTGCGGGCGCTGTTTGCGCTGCCCGGGGAAATACGGGTGCTGCCGGGCCACGGCTGCGAGACCCGCATCGACGCCGAGCGCGCGAGGTATCACCTATGATTGCCGTTCAGACCGCCGCGCCGGAGTTCATCTCCGACATCGGCGACATGCTGCGCCTGTTCCTGGGCGACGTGCAGATTGTGGAGGCGGATTGCGGCGCGGATTACGTTCACATCGCCACGGAGGAGAACGGGGAGATCACCGACCGCTGGAGCTGCGCCGGCGCCGCCCGGGCGCTCTGCGGCCCAGCGCCTGCGGGCACGCAGGTGGAGATCCGCCGCGCCCGCAAGCGCCAGGTGAAGATGGCGCTGTACCTGCTGCTCCGGGAGACGACCGGCATGCAGCCCCCCTGGGGCGCGCTGACCGGCATACGCCCCACGCGCCTGCTCTACGAGGGGCTGGACGCGGGGCTCAGCATGGAGGACGCCCGCGCGCGGGTGATGCGGGAGTTCGACGTCTCCGCCGACCGGGCGGAGCTTTTGTGCGAAATCGCGCGGATGCAGCAGGGCGTGCGCACGCCGGAGCCGGGGAGCTTTGACCTCTACATCGGCATCCCCTTCTGCCGCACCCGATGCAGCTACTGCTCCTTCTCCTCCGGGGAGATCGGGCGCAACCAGAAGCTGGTGGCCCCCTACACCGGGGCGCTGATCCGGGAGATCCGGGAGGCGGCGAAGCTGATGGAGGAGGCGGGGCTGCATGTGCGCGCGGCCTACATGGGCGGCGGCACGCCCACGGCCATCCCCTGCGGGGATCTGGAGCGCATCCTCGCCGCGGCCCGGGAGGCCTTTCCCGGGGCGGTGGAGTGGACGGTGGAGGCCGGACGGCCCGACACCATCGACCGGGAGAAGCTCGGGATGCTCCGGCGCATGGAGATCACCCGCATCTCCGTAAATCCTCAGACCTTTTCGGATGAGACGCTCGCGCGCATCGGCCGCAGCCACAGCGGTGCGGACACCGTGGCGGCCTACCGCCTCGCCCGGGAGCTGGGCTTTGACGACATCAACATGGACCTCATCGCCGCCCTGCCCGGGGAGACGCCGGAGGTGTTTTCCGAAACCCTCGATCGGGTGATTGATCTCGCCCCCGAGAGCGTGACCGTGCACTCCCTGGCCATCAAGCGGTCGAGCCGACTCCACGAGGAAATGCACGTCTCCGGCGCGGGCCACACGCAGGTCTCCGCCGCCGGCGCGGGGGAGATGATCGCCTGTGCACGGGCGCGGCTGACGCATGCCGGATGGCGGCCCTACTACCTCTACCGCCAGAAGTACATGGCGGGCAACCTGGAGAACGTGGGCTACGCGAAGCCCGGCAAGGCCTGCCTGTACAACATCGGCAACATGGAGGAGACGGCAAGCGTGCTGGCGCTGGGTGCGGGGGCCATCAGCAAGTGGCTCTTCGGCGGGCGCGACCTGCGCATCGAGCGCGCCGCCAACGTCAAGAACATCGAGGAATATGTGCAGCGCGTGGACGAGATGGTTCTGCGCAAGCGCGCGCTGATCCTGCCGGAGGGAAACAGATGAAGCGAGGATACGCCCTGATTGCGCTGCTGCTGGCGCTTATCTGCCTGCTGGGCGGCTGCGGGGAGGAGGAGAGCCCCTTCGCGGGCATTCCCAACCCGGTGGCCACCGTCGAGCTCTCCGACGGCAGCAGCATGCGCTTTGAGCTGTTTCTGGAGGACGTGCCCAACACGGTGGCGAACTTCGTGGAGCTGGCCAACAGCGGCTTCTACGACGGGCTGAGCTTCTTCCGCATCCTGCCCGGCGCACTGATTCAGACCGGCGACCCGCGCAACAGCGGCACCGGCAACGCGGGCTACGTCATCCAGGGGGAGTTCTCGGCCAACGGCATTGACAACCCCATCGACCACACCCGGGGCACCATCTCCATGTGCCGCCAGTCCGGCTACGACACCGCGTCCTGCCAGTTCTTCATCATGCAGGGCAACTATCCGGAATACAATGGCCAGTACGCGGCCTTTGGCCGGGCGATGGACGCGCAGAGCCTGGAGGTCATCGACAAAATTGCCTCCACGCCGGTGGACAGCGACAATTCCCCCGTGGGCGCGGTGCCGAAGATTACCCGCATCCGGGTGGAGACCGGGGGTTACCGCTACGAGGCGGCGAAGATGGAGCTTCCCGACGCGAAGGACGAAACCGCGCGCTGACGGCGATTCAAAAACGCAATTTGCGAAGGAACAAATATGCAGGAGGACACAGCAATGGCAAATCCCATCGTCAAGTTTGAAATGGAGAACGGCGGCGTGATCACCGCGGAGCTCTATCCCGAGTTTGCCCCCAACACGGTGGCGAACTTTGTAAACCTCGTGGAGTCCGGCTTCTACGACGGCCTGATCTTTCATCGGGTCATTCCCGGCTTCATGATCCAGGGCGGCGATCCCCAGGGCACCGGCATGGGCGGCCCGGGCTACAGCATCAAGGGCGAATTCGCCCGCAACGGCTTCCGCCAGAACACCCTGCGCCACCGGCGCGGCGTGCTCTCCATGGCCCGCAGCATGATGCCCAACTCTGCGGGCAGCCAGTTCTTCATCATGCACGCCGACGCGCCCCACCTGGACGGCGATTACGCGGCCTTCGGCATGGTGACGGAGGGCATGGACGTGGTGGACGGCATCGCCGCCGTGCGCACCAACGCCCAGGACCGCCCGCTGACCGAGCAGAGGATCGCCCGGGCCAGCGTGGAGACCTTCGGCGAGAAATACGCCGTGGAGAAGTACGCCAAGCGCTGATCCTTCCGGACAAGACGACCACATGAGACAAAAGAGGTGCTGACAATGAAGGACATGTACTATGAAATGACCATCGCCGGGTGCAGGCGCAAGCTCCCCCTGTGCCCCATTAGTGACGAACTCAACATCGGCGCGTTCGTGATCTTCGGCGACCCCGAGCTCACCACCGCCTGCGCCCAGGCGCTCATCGACCGCGCCCCCGCCCACGACGTGATGATCACCGCCGAATCCAAGGGCATTCCGCTGATCTGCGAGATGGCCCGCCTGAGCGGCGAGAAGCGCTACATCCTCGCCCGCAAGTCCCCGAAGCTGTACATGCGCGACGTGTTCGTCTCCGAGGTGCGCTCCATCACCACCGACCATGTGCAGACCCTGTGCCTGGACGGCGCGGACGCGGCGTTCATGCGCGGCAAGCGCGTGCTGGTGGTGGACGACGTGATCTCCACCGGAGAGTCCCTGCGCGCCCTGGAGGAGCTGGTGAAGAAGGCGGGCGGCGAAATCGCCGGTCGCATGGCCATCCTCGCCGAGGGCGACGCCACTCGGCGCGACGACATCATCTATCTGGAGAAGCTGCCGCTGTTCGACAGGGACGGAAATCCCATCGGCTGAGCGCGGCGCGTAAGGAGCGGGAGGCTCCCCGGACGGGGCCTTCCGCGTTTTTTGTGCGCTTTGACGTCTGAAATGCATAAATATGCACAAAGCTGGGCGGGAAATGCGCGATATGTGGACATCTGTTTTCAAATCGTGGATAAATCGGGGAAAGCAAGCGCGGCAAAAATTAACAATCCGCAATATGCGGACAAACGTCCGTGCAATATGCGCAGATGTATGCAAAAATGAAAATAAATTCGGCCTTTTGCGGCGAATTCCGGAGATAAATGAATGAAATTGAGGGTTTCTATTCAAAAATGTGCCGGGACATGGCCGCGAAACGCGGATATACCGGCGCGGTTTGGAATTTTACGATGAAAAAAGTTGCAGAATACCCTTGCATTTCCCTGAATTTTTCTGTATAATACCTTCATAATTCAAAGGAGGCTAAACCAAATGAAAAAGATTCTCGCTCTGGTATTGGTTCTCATGCTGGCCGTTTCGGCCACCGCGATGGCGGAAAGCATCAAGATCGGCGTGTTTGAGCCGGCGTCCGGCGACAACGGCGCGGGCGGCAAGCAGGAAGTGATCGGCATCGAGTATGCCAATTCCATCGTTCCCACCGTCGAAATCGGCGGCGAAACCTATGATGTTGAGCTCGTGATCGTCGACAACCAGTCCGCCACCGATAAGGCGGTCTCCGCCGCGCAGGAACTGGTGGACGCGGGCGTGTCCATCGTGCTGGGCTCCTACGGCTCCGGCGTGTCCATGGCGGGCGGCGAGGTCTTCGCGGCTGCGGAGATTCCGGCCATCGGCTGCTCCTGCACCAACCCGGGCGTGACCTCCCTGTGCGACTACTACTGGCGCGTGTGCTTCCTGGATCCCTTCCAGGGCACGGTCATGGCGAACTTCGCCATGGATGAGTTCGGCGCGAAGACCGCTTACGTGCTCAGCCAGCTGGGCGACGACTACACCACCGGCCTGGCCACCTACTTCGCCAAGGCGTTCGAGGCCATGGGCGGCACCGTGATCAACGAGCAGTTCACCGAGGGCACCTCGGACTACACCGCATACCTGACCAACGCCGTCAACGGCGGCGCGGACGTGGTGTTCTGCCCCACCAGCACCACCGTGGCTTCCCTGCTGATCAACCAGGCGGCGTCCATGAACGTCTCCTTCCCGCTGCTGGCGGGCGACACCTGGGAGTCCTCCGTCATCCTGGATGCGGCCAAGGGCACCGGCCTGACCATCTGCTGCTCCACCTTCTTCGATGAGAACGACGAATCCTCCACCCAGGCGGCCGAGTTCGTTCAGGGCTTCAAGGCCTGGCTGAACGCCAACGCCGACAAGAAGACCAACAACGGCGGCAACGACATCGTCGCTGCGGTTTCCGCCCTGGGCTATGACGCTTACATGACCGCCATCGAGGCCATCAAGGCCGCCGATTCCGCCGTTGGCGCGGACATCGCCGCCGCGATGCCCGGCGTGACCCTGACCGGCGTGACCGGCTCCATCTCCTTCGACGAGATCGGCGACGCCAACAAGGACATGGCCTACATCAAGAAGGCCAACACCGAGACCGGCGCCTTCGACTTCGTCAAGACCCAGACGGTCGCGGAGCTGGAGGGCTGATCCTCAGCTTCATCCCAACGCTTCGGCCTCTTCCGGCTGAACCACGCCGAACCCGCGGCAACCCCGCGGGTTCGGGTTGTTCTATGCAGGGGAGCGTTTGCGGCGGACGGCGCGCACTCGCGCCCCAATACAGATACGGAGGCTTCTTTCGATGTTTGATAAAATCCTGCCTTACCTGCTATCCGGCATTTCGGTGGGCGGACAGTACGCGCTGATCGCCGTGGGTTACACCATGGTGTACGGCATTCTTCGCCTGATCAACTTTGCGCACGGCGACATCTTCACCGCCGCGGGCTTCTTCATGGTGTACATCGCGGCCACCATGCCGGTGTATCTCTCCATTCCGCTGGTCGTGGCGCTCACGGTGCTGCTGGGCTTTACCGTGGAGCGCGTGGCCTACAAGCCGCTGCGCAGCGCGCCGCGCATGTCGGTGATGATCTCCGCCATCGGCGTGAGCTACCTTCTGCAGAACCTGATGTGGTATGTGACCGGCGGCCTGGCGAAGCAGTATCCCACCATCGGCTGGATCTCCAATTCCGTCACAATCGGCGGCGCGACCACCAAGATGGTCACGCTGATTACGCCGGTGCTCACCATCCTGCTGGTGATTGCGCTGGTGACCATCATTCAGAAGACGAAGATCGGCATGGCCATGCGCGCGGTCTCCAAGGACTTTGAAACGGCGCAGCTGATGGGCATCAAGATCGACTCCGTCATCTCCACCACGTTCATCATCGGCTCGCTCCTGGCGGCGGTGGGCTCGGTGCTGTATTTCTCCAATTACACCTCCGTCACGCCCACGGTGGGCGCAATGCCCGGCCTGAAGGCCTTCGTCGCGGCGGTGTTCGGTGGCATCGGCTCCATCCCCGGCGCGGTGATCGGCGCGTTCATCATCGGCATCTGCGAAAACCTGATCAAGGCGCTGGGCTACACCACCTTCTCCGACGCCTTCACCTTTGCGCTGCTGATCGTGATTCTGCTGTTCAAGCCCACCGGCCTGTTCGGCGAAAAGATTTCCGAGAAGGTGTAGGTGAAGCGCTATGAAGAAATCGACAAAGAACATCATCAATCTCGTCCTGCTGGCGCTCATGTTTGTGGCGCTGTACTTCATCGAGCAGGCGGCGGGCACGCGCTCCATGCTCATCACCGTTTTGAAGAAGGGCGCGATCTACGCGCTCATCGCGGTTTCGATGAACCTGCTCAACGGCTTCACCGGCCTGTTCTCCCTGGGCCAGGCAGGCTTCATGCTGGTGGGCGCGTACACCTACGCGGTGCTCACCATCCCCATGGCCAAGCGCATGGCGGTGTACCAGTACTATGACGGCGGCCTGATCGGCTTCACCGTGCCCGCCATCGTGGGCATCCTGGCTGCGGGCGCGATGGCGGCCGTGCTGGCGGCGCTCATCGGCTTCCCGGTGCTGCGGCTCAAGAGCGACTATCTGGCCATCGCCACCCTGGGCTTTGCGGAGATCATCCGCGCCATCATCCAGTGGGACGCCCTGGGCCCGATCACCAACGGCTCCAACCTCCTGAAGACCTATCCCACCTTCACCACGGTGCTCCAGCCCTTCCTGGCGGCGGTGATCTGCATCGGAATCATCGTGTTGCTGATCAATTCCACCTACGGGCGGGCGTTCAAGGCCATCCGCGACGACGAGATCGCCGCCGAGGCCATGGGCGTGAACCTGTTCCGCCACAAGCAGATGGCCTTCGTCATCTCCTCCTTCTTCGCGGGCATCGGCGGCGCATTGCTGGCCATGTATCAGGCGAGCCTGCAGGCCAACGCCTTCAAGTCCTCCATGACCTATGAGATCCTGCTGATCGTGGTCATCGGCGGCATGGGCTCCATCACCGGCTCCGTGCTGGCGAGCTTTTTGTTCATCGCCTGCAGCGAGTGGTGGCTGCGCTTCCTGGACAGCGAAATGTTCCTCTTCGGCGGAACCTTCAAGGTGCCGCTGCTGAGATCTGGCTTCCGCATGGTGGTGTTCTCCATCATCATCATGATCGTGGTGCTCTTCTTCCGCAAGGGCATCATGGGCGAGCGGGAGCTCTGGGATCTGTTTAAGCCGAGAAAGAAAAAGAACGCGGAGGGGGCGAAGGGATGAGTCAGAATGTATTGCATGTGGAGAACGTGACGATGCAGTTTGGCGGCGTCGTCGCGGTGAACAACCTCTCCATGGACGTCAACGAGGGCGAAATCGTGGCCCTCATCGGCCCCAACGGCGCGGGCAAGACCACCGCGTTCAACTGCATCACGGGCGTTTACGAGCCCACCAACGGCCGCGTGGACTACTGCGGCAAGACCATCGTGGAAAACTATCCCACGGGCAAGATGAAGCGGGCCTACGCCGGAAAGAACGCCGGCATGTACACCAAAAAGGTGGTCAAGACCCCGGATAAGATCACTTCCCTGGGCATCGCCCGCACCTTCCAGAACATCCGCCTGTTCAAGAGCCAGACGGTGTTCAACAATGTGCTCATCGCCACCCACCTGCGCCGCACCAGCAACGTCTTCACCGCCACCTTCCGCCTGAACGCGAAGGAGGAGAAGCACATGCGGGAGGAGACCATGGAGCTTCTGAAGCTCGTGGGTCTGGACGGCGTGGCGGACGAGCTCGCCACCTCCCTGCCCTACGGCCAGCAGCGCCGGCTGGAGATCGTGCGCGCGCTGGCGACCCATCCGAAGCTTCTGCTGCTGGACGAGCCGGCGGCGGGCATGAACCCCCAGGAGACCGAGGAGCTGGGCGCGTTCATCCGGGAGATCAAGGAAAAATTCGGCCTGACTGTGTTCATGATCGAACACCACATGAACCTGGTCATGGGCATCTCGGACCGCATCTATGTGATCGACTTCGGCAGCCAGATCGCCGAGGGCACGCCCAAAGAGGTGCGCGACAATCCCGCCGTCATCGCGGCGTATCTGGGGGTGGAAGAGGAATGAACATGCTCAAGGTCACCGATCTGAAGGTCAGCTACGGCGGCATCGAAGCCCTCAAGGGCATCAGCTTCGACGTGGAGCAGGGCCAGATCGTCACGCTGATCGGCGCGAACGGCGCGGGCAAATCCACCACGCTGCGGGCCATCAGCGGCCTGGTGCGCCCCTCCGCGGGCAGCATCAACTTCATGGGCCGGGACATCACCGGCATGAATCCCCAGAAGGTGGTCGCCGAGGGCATCGCCCTGGTGCCCGAGGGCCGGCGCGTGTTTGCCAACCTCACCGTGAAGGAGAATCTCAAGATCGGCGCGTACCTGCGCACCGACAAGGACGAGATCGAGGAGGGTATCAAGGACATCTACCGCCGCTTCCCCCGCCTGAAGGAGCGCGAGTGGCAGCTGGCCGGAACCCTCTCCGGCGGCGAACAGCAGATGCTGGCCGTGGGCCGCGCCATGATGGCCCGCCCCAAGCTGATGATGATGGACGAACCCTCCCTGGGACTTGCGCCGCTGGTGGTGAAGGACATCTTCTCCATCATCCGCGACCTCAAGAGCGAGGGCATCACCATCCTGCTGATCGAGCAGAACGCCAACGCCGCTCTGCGCTGCGCCGACTTCGGCTTCGTGCTGGAGACCGGCAGCATCTCCCTCAAGGGCAGCGGCCACAGCCTGCTCACCAACGAGCAGGTGAAGGAGGCCTACCTGGGCTCCAACTGAATACGCATAGACCGTGGGCCGTCCGCGCATTTGCGCGGGCGGCCCTTCTCTGTGCCCGCCCCTTCCGCACCGGACATGTTCAAACCAAAAATTAACCGACAAATTACGAAAAGGGACCGCAATGCATTGTAAATTCTATTGACGATGCTTAACGTAAATCATATAATTATGCTAGTATGCCTGAAGTTTGACACACATATGAAAGGCTGGAAAGGGATATGAAGAAGAACTGGGGATTCCGCGCATTGGCACTGGCACTCGTACTGTGCATATTGGCCGGAGGTATGACGTTTGCGGAAAATGCCGGGGTAGATACCGGCTCGATTGCCACGCAGGCGTCTTCAGAGGCCGATCCCACGCCTGATCCCTCCACGGAGACGCAGGTCACGCCTGATCCCTCCACGGAGACGCAGGTCACGCCGGATCCCTCCACGGAGACGCAGGTCACGCCGGATCCTTCCACGGAGACGCAGGTCACGCCGGATCCTTCCACGGAGACGCAGGTTACGCCCACGCCGGATCCCTCTGGATCCTCAACCTGTGAGCATGCGAATTCGGTGGAGTCGGAAAGCTGGCGGGAAACGGAGTATTCCTCGAATGATGCGAGCAGCCATACCGTCAGCTACTATCGGGACACCTGGCGGTATTGCCCGGATTGCGGCGTTACTTATAACATGGTAGAAGCGACGGAGCGCACGGTCACGACCGAGTCCCACTATTTCTATGATGGCGTGTGCCAGTCCTGCGGTGCAACGAATACCTGCCTCCATTCCAGTGCGGTTCCAAATTCGTCTCTGCGTGATGTGCAATACAGCTACGCGGATGCGAACACACATTCGCGCAGCTATTATGTTGACTACTATTACAGCTGTAGCGAATGCGGCGAGAGCTGGACGACTGTTGCCACCGAAAGAAGTACCGATCAGGAGAACCATAGTTGGGCCAATGGCGAGTGCCAATTGTGCCATTACAGCTGCAATCATGAAAATCGCACCGTCACTGCGACGCAGTGGCTGAATGCGACCTATACGCAAAAGGACGGCGAGAATCACGTCGTGAGTGGCTTCCGCAGGGACAGCTGTACCTGCCTTACCTGTGGAATATCCTGGGTGGAGACCTCGGAAACGCTGACGGAAGCCGATCAGGCGCATTCCTACGAGGAGGGCGCATGCACGCTCTGCGGCTATGCATGCCAGCATGCGCAGGCGAATCAGGCGGAGATGATCGTCGTAAAGTACAGCCCAAATGGCGCCGACAGCCATATCAAGACGGGCTACAAGGGAACGCACAACACCTGCGAGATTTGCGGCTCTGAATGGGACGTTGCGACGGTAGATGTGCTCCAGAGCGTGCAGGAGATGCACTACTACAACAATGGAGTATGCAGTAAGTGTGGCTACGCGTGTCAGCATGAGCGGGTTATGAATGACGGCAGCTCTTTTGATTTTGATGATACGACGTACAGCGACGGCAATGCAGAGGGACACCTTACAACCGGATATCGCTGGGACTGCTACAGGTGCTTGGATTGCGACTATTGTTATGATAAAAAGACAAGCGAGATTGTAACTGAACGAAAGAGTCACTGGTTCGCGGATGGCGTATGCGAGGCGTGCGGTTATCAGAACCAATGCACCCATGACGACGCGGAGGAGGAGTATCATTACTGGGAGGACGAGCAGTACAGCGATCCGACGCCCTACGACCACGTCGTGACGGGCTATCGAGGTGCGGCGCTCTATTGTTCCAGCTGCGGTGAATTGATGATCAGAGTCGATGATCAGCTGTCCAGCGAACGCGAGGATCACGAGATCATTAATGGCAAATGCAGGAAATGTGGATATGTGAAGGCATGTCCCCATGAAAATGTGGATATCACGGTGAGCTGGAGCGATCGTACCTACAGCAATATAGACGACCAGGGTCACACCGAAAGCGGCGTGCGCACAATCAATTACTATTGCCTCGATTGCCAGTACGAATGGCAGGAAGGTGGAACAGAGTACATATCCGTGCAGACACCGCATGATTTCGAAGAGGGCATCTGCTGGAAATGCGGATATGTGAACTTCTGCCCGCACGAGAATGTTACGATTGAAACGGAGTGGGGAGAAGAGTGTCAATATTCTGATCCCACGGAAGAAGGTCACCTGATCACTGGATTCTGCTGGCATAATTATGAATGCCAGGATTGCGGCGAACGCTGGTTCCAGTGGGACTATCAGGAGGATCCGGTACGCGTAGAGCATCGCTATAACATTTATGACGTGTGCTACAGATGCAAATTTGCCTGTGAGCATGCCGGCGCGGAGACCGTATGGAGCAGGGAGCAGGGTACAACCACCTATGCGCCCCTGGATGCGGAGAAGCACAACGCCAACACGGAGATGTTGCTGCGAAAGGAATGTCCCACCTGCAAAAACGGCTTCACGACGACGGAGATCGTGACGGTAGCGCGCATGCACAACTTTGAAAACGGCGTGTGCGCCGACTGCGGCTATGTCTGCCAGCACGACGCAAAGTATCAGGATCAGTGGTGGAGGTACGAGAGCTCTTCGAGCAACTACTACAACGAATGGTATCATGAGATTCTGTTGACCAACCCGATCCTGGTAACGGATTGCACGCTGTGCTGGCAGACTGTGGACGAACAGAAATTCGAGGATGAGATCCGCAGCCTCGGCTGGCATGAGGGCGATCTGGACGAGGAGGATGAGGACAGCAACGTGTGTTCGAGCTGCGGCTATACGTTCCGCGGCGTGGAAAAGCCGGTCTGCGAGCACACCTACCTGCAGCCCAAGAACCAGTATCTGGAGAACATTCAGGTGGTCTCGGCGGACGAGAGCGGACACACCATCATCGCGGACAGGGTGCAGAACTACGAATGTACCGTCTGCGACGTGGGCTCCGGCCTGGAGCAGGTTGAGACGGGGGTCGAGATCACTGCGCCGCACACGGTGAACGATTCCAACGTCTGCGAGGAGTGCGGATATAAGCTGAGCTGCCCGCATGCGAACGTCGTTCGGGACACCTCCCTGGAGAAGTACGAGATGGCGGTCGATCAGCATTGCGCGCAGAAGGACGAGAACAGCCATCTGATCTATGGCTTTATCGACTACAAGCACATATGCACGGACTGCGGCGCGTATGTGCCCGTCTACGAGGAGGATCGGGAAATCCTGATCGGCCTGGAGGCGCCCCATGAGTTCATCGGAAACATCTGCGTGGGCTGCCGCTATGTGAAGCCGGAACCGGTATCGACCCCGACGGCTACAGAAACGGCGACCCCGACGGCCACGGCAACGGCGACCCCGATTCCGACGGCCACGGCAACCCCGGTCCCGACGGCTACGGCAACTCCGGTCCCGACGGCCACGGCGACCCCGGTTCCGACCGCCACGGCAACTCCGATTCCGACCGCCACGGCGACTCCGGTCCCGACGGCCACGGCGACTCCGATTCCGACGGCCACGGCAACTCCGGTCCCGACGGCCACGGCAACTCCGGTCCCGACGGCCACGGCGACCCCGGTCCCGACGGCCACGATGCCCACGGTGTCGGATGAACCGACGATGCCTGTGGTGACGGATGCGCCGGTGGCGACGCCCGCCCCCACGGTGCGGCCCACGGCGAAGCCCGTGGCAACGGCGACGCCGACTGCCGCGCCGACCCTTGAACCGACTCTTGAGCCGACGGTCGAGCCCACGGCGGTTCCCACGCCGGAGCCGGTGTATGAGGAGGTTTCCGTGGAGGAATTCGTCCACGGCGTGAAGGTGGAGGACGCCGCGCCCATGGTGGAGACCATGATGACCGTGGCGGATGCGCTGGAGACGGAGAGCGAACCGGTGACCATCCAGATCGTGAACATCGAAAAGGTGATCACCACTGAGGAGAAGGAAGTGCTGGAGCAGCTTCCGGTGAAGGAACAGCTGCTGACCTTCCTGTCGGTGATCGGCTTCGAGGCGCAGGTCAATCAGGCGATGGAGGCCAGTGAGAGCAGCTTCTCGCCCGAGGCGGAGGCGCTGAAGGCGCAGATTCAGACGCGCATCGAGTCGATGGACGAAGCGGCCCGGGCGGAGTTCGAAACCGCGCTGCTGGAGAGCTTCCCGCAGGAGGTGGTCGTGATCGACGGCGTGGAGTACAACTTCTTCGTGCTGGAGATCGAGGTGCGCGTGGGCGACAGCATCCGCTACGAGCGCTACGGCTTCCGCAGGGAGGGCGACGAGTGGATCTTCACCCGCCTGGAGATTGGCGAATGACAAATTGAAACCGGCGAGCCGGATTCCCGGAAGGGATCCGGCTTGCTCTGCGTTCAAGCAGCGCAGGCGGCTTCCGAAGCGGCCCGATGATTCTGCCGGGGTGTGGGCGTGTGCCTGAGGAAAGGGAGATTGCCCCTGCGCCATTCCGCACGCGCACGCGCTTCGCAGCGCAGGCGGCTTCCGAAGCGGCCCGGCGGCAGTTCTGCCGGATTGCGCGACCGGGGAAAGCGGGGGGAAATCGCCCCGGCGCACTGCGGCCTTGGCAGGCGGGGAACTTTGTGCTAAAATGGAAGAAACTTTTCTCGGGAGGAAGGGCGCATGGACTATCTGACGAACTGGACTTCACCCCTGGGTGAACTGACGCTGGCCAGCGACGGGGAGCGCCTGGTGGGGCTCTGGCTGCGCGGGCAGAAGTACTTTGCCGCCACGCTGGAGCCCGGCGCGCGCGTGCGGGACGATCTGGACGTGTTTTGCGCCGCGCGGTCGTGGCTTGAAAGCTACTTCGCCGGGGAGCGTCCCGCGCCGGACGCGCTGCCCCTCGCGCCCCGGGGCAGCGCCTTCCGCCGGGAGGTCTGGCGCATGCTGCTGGAGATTCCCCGCGGCGAGGTGACCACCTACGGCGCGCTCGCGCGCAGGCTGGGCCCGGGCATGTCCGCGCAGGCCGTGGGCGGCGCGGTGGGCCACAACCCCATCTCCATCATCATCCCCTGCCACCGCGTCGTGGGGGCCGATGGCAGCCTCACCGGCTACGCGGGTGGCGTGGAGAACAAGTTCCGGCTGCTGCGGCTGGAGGGCGCGGACGTTTCCCGCCTGCGCGTGCCCACCCGCGGAACGGCGCTGTGAGCGCTCCGCGCGGCGGACAGGGGGAGCTGCAGATCGCGAAACAGCCCCGGCAGGTTTCCGTGCGGCGCTGCGCGCCAGAGGGATTCCGGGGAACGCCCTTATCCACCCCATGCAGCCCTGTGCGCAGGCTGTTGCACCGTTCGCGCGGCTTGCCTGAAGCGGCGGATTTCTGTTATAATGGAAAAAACAACACGAGGGAGGAGACTCCGAATGGACAAGGCTCTTATGGATTCCATGCCGAAGCTGGGCTTCGGCCTGATGCGCCTGCCCCAGAGGGACGGTGAAATTGACATCCCCCAGACCTGCGAGATGGTGGACATGTTCCTCGCGAAGGGGTTCAGGTACTTCGACACCGCCTATGGCTACGGCAACGGCGCGTCCGAGCGGGCGATCAAGGCGGCGCTGGTGGACCGCTATCCCCGGGACAGCTTCTATCTGGCCACCAAGCTGCCCGCATGGGCGGGCGTAAAGACCGCAGAGGAGGCCCAGCAGATGTTCTGGACCTCTCTGGAGCGCACCGGCGCGGGCTATTTTGATTTCTATCTCCTGCACAACCTGGGCGAGCAGCGCACCAGGTGCTTCGATGATTTCGACATCTGGGACTTTCTGCAGGCGCGCAAGGCGGAGGGGCTGATCCGCTGCCTGGGCTTCTCCTTCCACGACAAGGCCGCTGTGCTGGACGAGCTGCTCACCGCCCATCCGGAGATGGAGTTCGTGCAGCTTCAGATCAACTACGCGGACTGGGAGCACCCCGCCATCGAGAGCCGCAAGTGCTACGAGGTGGCCCGGAAGCACGGCAAGCCGGTGATCATCATGGAGCCGGTGAAGGGCGGCAATCTGGCCAACCCGCCCCAGGCCGTCCGGGACAACTTCGCGGCGCTGAACCCCGACGCCTCGCCGTCCAGCTGGGCGGTGCGCTTCGCGGCCTCCCTGGAGGGCGTGCTGGTGGTGCTCTCCGGCATGTCCAACGTGGCGCAGATGGCGGACAATCTGTCCTACATGTCCGATTTCAAGCCCCTCAGCGATGCGGAACAGGCCGCCATCGTCCGCGCCCGGGAGATCATCGAGGACATTCCCACCATCCCCTGCACCGCCTGCGAGTACTGCGTGAAGGGCTGTCCGGCCAACATCTCCATTCCCGGTGTGTTTGAGGTGATGAACATGTACACCATGTTCAACAACCTTGCCGCCGCGAAGGACAAGTACTACTGGAAGACCGAGGGCCGCCGCCAGGGCAAGGCCAGCGCCTGTCTGGAGTGCGGAGCCTGCGAGGCCGTCTGCCCCCAGCACATCCACATCCGCGAGGAGCTCAAGCGGATTGTGAAAACCTTGGAGGATTGACCCTCCGGAGCCGCCGCGCCCCCGCCGGCGGCTCCCCCTTCTGGGAACGCCTCTACACCAGAGCGAAGCGGCCTTTCCCTGACGCTGCGGCGAACCTCCGGGAGGGACGGGCCATGCCCCGAATGGTGCGCGGCTGCTGCACGCCTGACCCCGAATCTGACCCCGAATGGCCAGCGCGCGTCCGTGGGTGCGGAGAATGAAAAATCAGCCGGTTTTGCCGATAAAATTTGATTCCACCTATTGACAGAAGTCGTTGGGCTGTGGTATAATAAATCCTGCGTTGAGAAACGCGTGTCGCGGGGTAGAGCAGTCCGGTAGCTCGTCGGGCTCATAACCCGGAGGTCGAGGGTTCAAATCCCTCCCCCGCAACCATTTGCCGGCGTAGCTCAGTTGGCTAGAGCATTCGGTTCATACCCGGAGTGTCATTGGTTCGAATCCGATCGCCGGTACCAACAAAAACCGTTCAGGTTGAAAGACTTGGACGGTTTCTTTTTGTTCAAATCGAAGCAAGAACCGGCATCCTCGCCTTAACTCTGGCTTCACGCAACTTCTCCAATCTCCCAAAGTGGCACAAAACTGCGAAAATCCTTATTTTTATGAACTCCGGGTTCAGTATTGCTTGCCCCTCTGAACCGCCAGCATTTCATTTACACTTCGCACCGCCTCCTGCTTCTTATCCTCGTGGGAATGGACATAGCGGTTGATTGTGGTCTGAACATCGGAATGCCCGATGATCGCCTGAATGGTCTTTACCGACGCTCCCGCGTCGTTCAGCAGAGTTGCGTAGCTGTGCCGGAAGATGTGCGGAGAAGCCCCGTGAAGGTTGATGGTGCGATTGATTCTCTCCATCATCCTCCTGTGAATGGAAAGGGTGATGGGTGTTTCCCCGCCGATAATGTAGCCGTGTGCTCCAAGGGGCTGTAAGCAGTTCATCAGTTCCTGCGAGATGGGAACATCCCGTAAACCGCTTTCCGTCTTGGGCTTGCCGATTACAAATTGGTTCTGTCCTCTGGGATAAGTGATACTTCGCTCGATGTGGAATACATTCTTCTTCAAATCCACATCTTCCCATTTCAGGCCCAGAACTTCCCCACGACGCATCCCTGTGAACAGCAGAAGCATCATATACCGCTTATCCATCAATTCCAGTTTGTCCAAGGACAGCAGAATGTCCCGCAGTTCGTCCAAATCCAATGCCTTGCGCACGGTTTTCTTCTTAGATGGGATGACAATTCGTTTGTCCGTTGCGGGGTTCTCTTTGATGTGTCCGTCCCTGCGTGCCGATTCAAAAATGGATTTTATGACTATCAGCATCTCCTGAAGGTACTTTTCAGCGAGGTGCTTTCTTTCGTTCAGGAACTCCTGAATGTCCTTTGTTCCGATCTGATTGATGGGCATATCGCCCCATTGTTCGTAGAGCCGTCGCAGTATCAGTTGGTAGGCGTAAGCGGTTGTGGCTTTGATGCGATGCGCCTTGTAGGTCGCATACCATTCTTCTGTGTAAGATTTGAAGGGCGGGGCTTCCGGCTGTGTTGCCAGCACCGTCCCCCGCAGGAACTCATCCCTGCGCTCTGAATGTAGGATAGCCCGAACAACTTTATCCGCAAGTTCCAGTTCGCTAACGCCTCTGATTTGCGTTGTGATAGGATTGCCTTCGTCATCGTAGCCCACGCATATTCTCATTCTATGACTTGCCATTGCCTGATTCCTTTTGCCAACAATGGCAACCGTTCACATTTTGTAGTTTTCAAGGTACCTGAACCCATCATAACACACCTTTACAGCCCTTTTGATTTACAAAAGAGGCATACAAGACGGATACATCTTTCAAACATCCCGCCCTCATCTTTCCATCAACCCGCAATCAACCTTCTAACATCTTTTATACATCTTTGGGTCTTTCTGGGGTTCAATTTGCCGCGAAAGGCCTTTGATTTTTCTTCGCAAGAATCTCAAAAATTACCAGTAAAACGACAGGTTCATCCGCACCTTGTCGTATAATGTAATCACAGCAAAGGGAACAACACCTTCACAAAACAAAACGACAGGGGCACAGAGAAGCCCCGGAAAGATGAGGAACATTATGAAGAACATTTGCTTTTTTGTTTGATTGCCATTATAATAGGCTCACTCCTCCCAGAACTATACAGAAGGGGGTGATGCCTTTGAATACAGAAACCACACTGAATATTCTTGTAGAGATTTTCAGCATTTTGTCTTCTGTAATAGCCCTTATGATAAGGGTAATCGCTGTAATGCAGAGCATTATCACCGTTCTATTAGCCGATACAATGGTATCGATTTATGCAGGTGCTTTCGGGAGGAGCAATATAATTATCGATGAGCGAACAACATTTACACAACGCTTAGAATATGTTATAATTATGTTGTGGATATTGAGAGGATGGCGAATATGAAAAGAGTATTTACAATAGCGTTAGTGATAATTC
>SFTH01000006.1 GCA_004563405.1 bacterium | reverse complement strand
GATGAATTCCTTGTCCTCGATTTCCAGATTGAAATCGTTCACCGCCACTACGTCCCCGGGATAAATCTTGTAAATGTTACGCAGCGATAAACTCGCCATTCCTTTTATGCCTCCTCGATCAAAATCCACTACTTTCATTATAGCAAAAATTCCATCATTTGAATATGGCTTGAATCCACAAAAAAAATGTTCGGCTTTTGGAGGATTGCAGCACGACCGGCGCCGCTCCGACCGTCGCTCTCCGGAACGGGCCAATTGGACATAATTTTGACGGCGGAGGGTTTTTTTATGAATCCGCTGAAAAAGATTTGGCGTTTTCGAGGATTTGTATTATAATAAAAGTGGCGTGGAATTGGAATCTGGAGGTGACGGTTTTGCTGCAGGTACAGTCGATACTCAACCAGCTTGGGAATATGTTTTCCAACCTGTTTGTCCATCCGGACTGGCGGAATATCCTGGACATAGCCATTATGACGGTGCTGATTTACAACCTGCTCAAACTCGTCAGCTATACGCGCGCGAATTCGCTGTTCAAGGGAATCGTGTTCATACTGGTGCTTGCGCTGCTCTCGGACGCGCTGGAGATCAACGCCCTGAACTGGGTGCTTCAGCAGATCATCAGCGTGGGCGTGGTGGTGCTGGTCATCGTGTTCCAGCCGGAGCTGAGGCGGGTGCTGGAGCAGTTGGGCCGGTCGAAGTTCGCGCGACAGCTCTTCGGGTCGCCCCGGCGGCAGCGGGACACCCGCATGGAACTTCACGTCTCTGAAATCGTCAAAGCATTGAACGACATGTCCCGCAAGAAGATCGGCGCGCTGATCGTCATCGAGCGCTCCACAAAGCTGGGCGACGTGATCGAGTCCGGCACGGTGGTGGATGCGGAGATCTCCTCGCAGCTGATCGAGAATATCTTTGAGCCCAACACGCCCCTGCACGACGGCGCGATGATCATTCGCGACGAGCGCATCACGGCGGCGGCCTGCATCCTTCAGCTCTCGGACGACTACTCCATTTCCAGGGAGCTGGGTACCCGCCACCGGGCGGCCATCGGCATCACCGAGACCACCGACGCAGTGGCGCTGATCGTGTCCGAGGAGACGGGCATCATCTCCATGGCCAGGGAGGGAAAGCTGACGCGCTATCTGGACACCAAGTCCCTCAACATTCTGCTGACGGAGCTCTTTACGCCGGACCGCACACTCTCCTCCTGGATCGCCCAGCCGAACGGAAAGGAGCGCGCCAATGAAGATTAAACCCATGCTTCGCCGCTTCGCGGCGTGGATCGTATCTGCGGCCAGGCGCTTCTGGCAGGTGCTCTCCCGGCGGTTCTGGATGAAGCTGTTGTCCCTGGCGCTTGCGATTCTGGTATGGAACTATGTGGTCAGTTCCAACAATTCGATCACCCGAACGAAGACCATCACCGGCGTGAACGGCTATGTGACCAGCCAGTCCACGCTGACCACCTACGGCCTGGCGCTTTTGACGGATCCGTCGGAGGCGCTGAGCAATGTGACCGTGCGGCTGGAAGTGGCCCAGTCCCACTACAGCCAGGCCTCCGCGGACAACGTGCAGGTGATGCTGGATCTCTCCAGCGTGCGCACGGCGGGCACCCAGGAGGTGCCGCTGAAGGCAAATTCCACCTACGGGCGGGTGACGGAGATTCTGCCCGAGACGGTGACGCTGAACTTCGAGACGCTGGATTCCCGACTGATTCCCGTAAACGTGGAACTCACGGGCGAAAAGGACGAGAGCAACTGGTGGTACAGCGTGGGCCGCACCAATCCTTCCGCGGTCACGATCAGCGGCGCGGCCTCCCTGGTGCGCAGCATCTCCCAGGCCCGCGTGTACTCCGACGTGACCGGCGCGACCGGCTCCTATCTGCGCGCCGAGCCCTATGTACTGCTGGACGGGGAGGGGAACGAGATTCCCCAGTCCATGCTCACGCGCTCCGTGACCTCCGTCAGCGTGTCCACGGACATCTATCCTACGAAGGAGATTCCCATCTCCACCGGGATTGAAAACGTCGTGACCGGGCGCGTGGCCGAGGGCTACACCGTGTCCGAGGTCTCCATCCAGCCGGAGAGCATCACCGTGGCGGCGGATCAGAGCCTGCTGGACGGCATCTCCGAGCTGTTGATCGAGCCCGTGTCCGTGGAGGGCCTCTCCCAGAGCTTCTCCGCCCGGGCCGCCATCTCTCAGCTCTCGGACTTCAAGAACGTGTCCGCGGAGCAGGTGTATGTGAACGTCACCATCACCGAGGAGGACGTGAGCGAGTGGATCAGCAACAATGTGCTCACCTTCGTCGGTATGGCGGACGGTTTGCGGCTGGAGTGGCAGCGGGGCGAAATACAGGTGTATGTCACCGGCCCCAAGAGCGCCGTGGAGGCGCTGAAGCGGGACGGAATTCCCATCACCGTGGATCTGACGGGCTTCCAGGCGGGCACCTATTCCTGCCCCCTGCGCTTCCCCACGGAGAATTACCCGGACGTGACCTTTGAGCCGGAAATTTCCGCCATTGCGGTCACGCTCACCGAAGTGCCGGAGGAGTGAGTCTTCGGACGCATAGCTACAGGAGGACTGCTTACAAATGACGCAGACCGGATATACCAACGCAATCGTGGACGCCATGCTGGGCTGGCTCAAGGGCCTCGCAAGCTGGGTGCTGAAGCTGTTCAATCTGTCCGTGGGCTTTTCACCGCTCCGGTTCCTGGCGAACAACTGGCTGAAGCTGCTGATCGTGCTGCTGGTCATCGGCGTTACGGTGGATCTGCTGGTCTGGCTGATCCGCTGGCGGCCCCATTGGGTGTGGTTTCATAAAAAGCGCGTGATCATCAACGACAGCAATTTCTTCGTCCGGGAAAAGTTCATGGACAGCGCGGACGAATGGGACGGACAGAAGCGCCCGTCGCGACCGAAGCGCAATTGGGAGGAGAATGACTTTGTGGTGCCCGGCGCGCAGCGCCGCAGGCGCGAGGCCAGGGAGCAGGAGGAGCGGCAGCGGCGCAGGGCGCGCGCAGCCCGGGTAAAATCCATGCAGCTGGGCGACGCGGTGCAGGGGGAATCCAAAGACGTGTTCACCGACGGCATGTTCAACGTAAACGCGAAGCAGAAGTTTTCGGACAAGTATGAGGACGAGGTCTTCAGCGTGAGCGACTTGCCCGTGTCGGAGGCGATCGAGGAGCGCATGGAGCGCAGCCCGGAGCGCGCTTACACCGCGCAGGCCACGCGCAGGCCCGCACAGGGTGATGCGCGCATGCCTCGGGATGCGCGGCGTCCGGCGCAGGACGCTTCGCGCGCGCAGCGGGACGGACGTCGTCCCCGGGACGAAGGGCGTCCGGCGCAGGGACGCGACCGTGCGCGGCAGGGCGGAAAGCGCCCGGCCATGGCCCGGGGAGAGAAGCGCCCGGCTCCGAAGGGATCCGGAACTGCCCGGAAGAAGCGCTGAGAACAGCGCTTTTTCCATGCTTGCATATCAAGAATTCAGAAGGAGAGGAAGCTACAGATGAAGGACTTTACTTATCGTTTGCCCACCCGGTTTGTATTCGGGCACGGCGCTGAGAAGAAGGCGGGCGAGGAGCTGGCGGCCCTGGGCGCGACGCGGGTGCTGATTCACTACGGCGGCGGCTCGGCGGTGAAGAGCGGTCTGATCGGGCGACTCGAGGAAGACCTGCGCGCGCACGGCATGACGGTGCTCACCCTGAGCGGCGCGAAGCCCAATCCCCGGGACGACAAGGTGTACGAGGGCATTGAGCTGGTGCGCCGGGAGAAGATCGACTTCATCCTCGCGGTGGGCGGCGGTTCGGCCATTGACTCCACCAAAGCCATCGCCCACGGCGCATGCTACGACGGCGACTTCTGGGACTTCTTCTGCGGCAAGGCGAAGGTGGAGCGCACCATGCCCTTCGGCTGCGTGCTGACCACGTCGGCGGCGGGCAGCGAGTCCTCCAACAGCTGTGTGATCATGCAGGAGAGCACGCTGATCAAGCGCGGACTTTCCACGGAGCTCAACCGCCCGCTGATCGCCTTCATGAATCCGGAGCTTGCGATGACCGTGCCGAAGTACCAGATCGCCAGCGGCGCGACGGACATCCTGGCGCACATCATGGAGCGCTACTTCACCTGCGAGACCGAAGTGGATCTGACCGACCGGCTCTGCGAGGCGGCCATGCAGGCGGTGATCCGCGCGGTGCGCATCGCGGTGAAGGATCCCATGAATTACGACGCGCAGGCCCAGCTGATGTGGGGCGGCACCATCGCCCACAATGAGACCGTGGGCGTGGGCCGCGTGGGCGACTTCGGCTCCCACCAGCTGGAGCACGAGCTCTCCGCCCTCTACGACGTGGCGCACGGCGCGGGTCTGGCCGTGGTGTTCCCGGCCTGGATGCGCTTCCAGATGAAACGCCATCCCATGCGCCTGGCCCAGTTTGCCAACCGGGTGTACAATGTGCCCATGAACTTTGAAGATCCGGAGGAGACCGCGCTGCGGGGCATCGAGGCTCACGAGAGCTTCCTTCGGGAGATCGGCATGCCCGTGACCATGAAGGAGCTGGGCGCGCGCACGGAGGACATTCCGAAGCTGGCGGCCAAGTGCAAGCGCAACCCCGGAACGGATCTCATCGGCCGCGCGTGGCCCATCACCGGCGCGGAGGCGGAGGAAATCTACCGCATCGCGGACAGATGAACAACATAAATACGGCGCCCCGGTTTCTTTGGAACCGGGGCGCCTTTTTGGGGAATGGGGGTATAGAGGGTATACTCTTATCGGCGGCTCTTGCCGACATTTCGAATTATAGGGGAGAGTTGTGAATCAGATGTGTACAGACTGTAAACAAACTCCGGGGAGATTGAGGCAACTGCCAGAATGTGGCATCAATCCATCATTTCTGCAATTTCTGTGCTGGTGAGATTCGGCTGGAGCGCCCGGTTGATGCCACCGGCGATGAGCGTGGCGCAGTTTTTGACGATTGCGTCGATGTCCCGGGGCGTGACGATCAGGTTGCCCAGGTCCGTGTTCCGCAGTTCCCGCTCCATCGCGCCCAAGGCCTCCTCCTGCTGGTCCTCGCCGGCCAGCAGCGCGAAGGCGTCCCGGGCGAGGGTGGCGGCGTAGATCACGGTGGGCACCCCCACGGCGATCACGTCCACGCCCAGACTCTCCTTCGTCAGGGGCCTGCGGTGATTGCCCACGCCGGAGCCGGGCTGAATGCCGGTGTTGGAGATCTGCACGGTGCAGCCGATGCGCGCGGAATCCCGCGCCGCCAGGGAGTCGATGCACAGGATCGCCCGGGGATGCAGCTTCTGGGCGAGGCTCTCCACCATCTCCACCGTTTCGACGCCGGTGACGCCCAGTACGCCGGGGGCGATGGCGCAGACGCTGCGCATGCCACTGTGGGCGTACTCGCTGCCCAGCATGTGGCGGGTCACCAACGTCTTGTCGATGGCCGCAGGCCCCAGGGAGTCCGGCGTGACCCCGCGGTTGCCCAGGCCCACCACCAGGACCGGCGCGTCCTGGGAGGGGACGAGCATGCGGGAGAGCTCCTCGCCCAGAAGATTTGCCATGGCGATGCGCGCGTCCGGGTCGTGCTCCCGGAGCAGGGAACACTCCAGAGTGAGGTAGGTTCCGCAGGGCTTGTCGAGGACCTCGGCGGCCTCCTGCGTGCGGACAACCACCTCGCTGAGCTGAATGTCGGACTCCTCCCAGCGGTGCACGTCCACCCCGGGAAAGGAATTGTGCGCGTCCAGGCTCTCCATGGCTAGGTCGGTGCGGCTTGAATACATGGTAACACCTCGTCTCTTCAAAAAAGTGAAATTAGTTTACCCAAGTTTTTCTTGAAAATGTATCTTGGGGCTTGCATTTTCGGGGACCGCGTGCTATAATACTAGTTGCAATTTGCGTAGGGAGGTGAAGAATTTGCCGAATATCAAGTCTGCCATCAAGCGCGTGAAGGTGACCGAAAAGAAGAACCTGCGCAACCGAATGATCAAGTCTGCGATGAAGACCCAGATCAAGAAGTTCGATTCCGCCGTAGCCGCGAACGAGGCCGATGTCAAGCTGCTCAGCGCGACTCAGGGCGCGGTTGACAAGGCTGCTGCTAAGGGCGTTATTCATAAGAACGCTGCGAACCGCAAAAAGGCCCGTATGGCAAAGCGCCTTGCGAAGGCCGCTCAGTAAGGTCACCACAGTGCAACAGAGGGAACGCGATCAGTACATTGCGTTCCCTTTGTGTTATGCAGCTTCGTTTTCATCGAGGAGGTAAACCATGGAGGATCTCTTCACCGCCGGAACGCGCAGTCTCGCGCCCCTGGCGGATCGCATGCGCCCCCGGACGCTGGAGGAGTTTATCGGTCAGACCCAGATATTGGGCAAGGGAAAGCTGCTGCGCCGGGCCATCGAGGCGGACAGGCTCACCAGCTCCATCTTCTGGGGCCCGCCGGGTTGCGGAAAGACCACACTCGCGTCCATCATCGCGGAGACGACCCGCTCCGCTTTTGTCAAGCTCAACGCCGTCACCAGCGGCGTGGCGGACGTGCGCGAGGTGATCAAGGAGGCGCAGGAGCGGTTGAGTCTCTACGGACAGAGCACCTATCTGCTGCTGGACGAGTGTCACCGCTGGTCCAAGGCTCAGTCGGATTCCATCCTGCCCTCCATTGAGCAGGGCGTGATCCGCTTCATCGGCTCCACGACGGAGAATCCGATGATTGCCATGACGCCCGCCATCGTCAGCCGGTGCCGGCTGTTCCACTTCGAAGCCCTGACGGCGGAGGAGGTCAAGTGCGCGGTGCTCAACGCCATCGCCGATCCGGTCAACGGCTACGGCGACCAGGATGTGCTCATCGACGACGATGCGCTGGAACACATCGCCCAGGTGGCCAACGGGGACGTGCGCAGCGCCCTCAACGCCCTGGAGCTGGCGGTACTCACCACGCCCATGGAGGCAGACGGCTCCATCCATGTGACGTTGGAGGTGGCCGAGGAGTCCATCCAGAGCCGGGTGCTCCAGATGGACGAATCCATGTTCTACGACATGCTCTCCGCGTTCTGCAAGTCCCTGCGCGGCTCGGACAGCGACGCGGCGCTGGCCTGGTTCGCGCGGATGAATCGGGCGGGCGTGGATCCCCGCATCATCGCGCGCCGGATCATCGCCCACGCCAGCGAGGATGTGGGCCTGGCAAATCCCATGGCGATGCTTCAGGCCGTGGCGGCGATGCAGGCGCTGGAGGCCATCGGCATGCCGGAGGCCAAGCTGCCCATCTCCCAGGCGATCATCGCCGTGTGCGAGAGCCCGAAATCCAATTCCGTGGCCGTGGCCATCGACCGGGCCATGGAGGACGCGGAGCGGGGCGGCTATCAGCCCGTGCCGGTGCACCTGCGGGACACCCACTACCGGGGCGCGGAGGAACTGGGCTGCGGGGAGGGCTACCGCTACGCCCACGACTATCCCGGCCACTTCGTGCAGCAGCAGTACGCGCCGCTGGAGGCCCGGGGCATGCCCTATTACACGCCCAGCGAGGAGGGCTTCGAGAACGATATTCGCGCCCTGCGCCGGGATCGGGGCTTTGAGGACGCCCCAGACCCCAACCGCTGAAGCGTCGATTTGTCGAAATATCCGCCTGTCGAATTAACCCAAATGGGTTGATTGCGGCAGGCGCTTTCCTTATAATGGGAATGTGTTTGAATCCGTACGGGTTATAATGGAAGCATGGAGCGAATTGGAAGCATGAGCAACACCGAGCAGCGGCGCAGGCCCGCAGGTTTTGAGAGCGAAGCGAAATCCCGGAAGGGGAGCGGTTCCGAAAACCGGTCCCGTGGAAGCGGCGCGGGGCGCGCCGCTGCTTCGCGCGCCTCCGAGGGAGCGCGCAAGTCCGGTTCCGGCGCTGCAGGTGCAAAAAAAGCGGTTTCTTCGGGCGCGCGGAAGGCGGCTACCGGGGGAACGAAGCGCGCATCTTCTTCGTCTAAAAAGGGTATGAAAACCCAGACAAATGCCAAAAAGAGAAAAAATACCATACAGGAGAATCCCGTGGCCCGTCGCAGCTCCGCCGCCTTTTATGCGAACGACGGCGCGCCCCGCAGGCCCGCTCCGCCGCGGAGCCGGGGGGCGCAGCGGTCGCCGAAGAAGGGAAAGCGGCGGCGCAGGCGCTCCGGCTTCAGCGGCGTGTCCGCCTTTCTGCTGATGATCGTGCTGGCGCTGGTGGGCGTGGGCGTGTGGCGGATGCAGGAGTATCGCGCGCTGGCGGAGATGAAGGCTGTGGTTTCCCGCCAGACCTTCTACGACGGCACCTCGGTGGACGGCGTGAACGTGTCCGGCATGACCCTTCAGCAGGCGCTGGAATACTGGGAGCAGGAGATGGAGCCCGCCTACCGACAGGCTGCGGCTGTGCTCGACGACGGCACGCAGGTGACGGCGGAGCAGCTGGGCTACGCCAGCAACTACGCCCAGGTGCTCTCCATCGCATGGAACGCCGGACGCAGCGGTTCCCTGGTGGAGCGCTACCGGCACATCGAGGCAGCGAGCGCGCAGCCCACGGCCTACGAGGTGAACCGGACGCTCTATGACGACGCGCTGGTGCGCCAGTACGCCGCGGACGTGGCGGCGCAGATTGACACGCAGCCCCAGGACGCGCGGCTGAAAATGTTCAACACGGAGACCTACAGCTTTGAGTTTGAACCGGAGCAGAGCGGGCGCGTGCTGGATCAGGATGCGCTGACGGCGGATGTGGAGGCGGCGCTCTCCGCTGGCGGCGGAAGCGTGAACCTTCAGATTGAGACCATCGCGCCGGAGGTGACGCAGGAAAACGTGGCCGCCCAGTATGGCATGATCAGCTATGCGGTAACCAATGCCTCCTCCTCCAGCAGCAACCGCCTGAGCAACATCCGCCTGGCGCTCTCGATGATCAACGGCATCTGCCTGGAGCCGGGGGAGAGCTTCTCCTTCAACCAGACCGTGGGCCAGCGCACCACCGAGCGGGGCTTCAAGACGGCCACGGCTTACTCCGGCGGCAAGGTGACCGAGGAGGTGGGCGGCGGCATCTGCCAGGTCTCCACGACGCTGTTCAACGCCGTGGTCAAGGCCGATCTGAAGGTGGACGAGCGCCACTCCCATTCCCTCACCGTGAGCTATGTGGATCTGGGCAAGGATGCGGCGGTGGACTGGGGCAACAAGGATCTGCGCTTCACGAACACCTCCAGCGACCGCGTGTACATCTGCTGCTATCTGACGGAGGACAAGCGGGTGCGCGTGGGCGTGTTCGGAAAGCTGCTGGAGGACGGCGTGTCGATCACCCTGGAGGGCGTGAAGACCGGGACGATTGATTACAACACGGAATATCAGATGAACTTTACGCTCTTTACCGGCCAGACCCGGGTGACGCAGAACGGCAAGAAGGGATACACGGCCACCACCTACAAGATCTGGTGGGACGCCAATGGAAACGAGCTGCGCCGCAGCGAGCTGTGCAAGAGCACCTATCAGGCCACGCCGGAGATCATCGAATACGGGCCGTGATTGCGCTTTTGCGCAGAATGTGCTATACTTCAGATGGAGAGGAGGGAACGCCATGGCAAAGCTCTATACCCGGGAGGAGGCGCGCCGCCGGCGCGTGAAATATCAGGTATTTGCGGGAATGTTCGATTTTCTGGCCATCGTGGCGGGCATACTGGTCATCATCGGATGCATTGTGCTCGTCAGCGCGCTGATTCGCTGGATCAGAGCGGACGTTCCGGTGACCTTCCAAAAGCTCTGGGAGACGGTGACCAAGGCGATCGTCATCCCTGAATGAATGATGCAAATCCGACGCTGCGCGCGTCGGATTTCAAACATTGCGGCAAATCTACTACGGATGGAGATGGAACTATGCGGACATCCTGGTCTCAACTCAGTCAGGAGATCTCCGAATGTCGCGGGTGCCGCCTGTGCGAGACCCGCAACCATGTGGTGCCCGGCGAGGGCAATCCCCACGCGCTTTTGATGTTCATCGGCGAAGGCCCGGGGCGGGATGAGGATCTTCAGGGACGTCCGTTCGTGGGGCGCAGCGGCGAGCTGCTCACGCGGATGATTCGCTCCATCGGCCTGGAGCGGGAGGAAGTGTACATCTGCAACGTGGTCAAGTGCCGCCCGCCCCAGAACCGGAATCCGGAGCCGGACGAGGCCCAGGCCTGCCTCAACTACCTGCGCGCCCAGGTGGCGCTGGTGCGGCCCCGGGTGATCGTGCTGCTGGGCAAGGTGGCCTGCCGCTATACGCTCAACCAGGAGGTTTCAGTCATGCGGGAGCACGGCCGCTGGTTCGAGCGCAAGGGCGTGTGGTTCATGCCCACCTATCATCCCTCCGCGCTGCTGCGGGATCCCACGAAAAAGCGGGACGCGTGGGAGGATTTTCAGAAGATTCGGGACAAACTGAGTGAAATCCGTGCGGAAGGCGAACAGGCGGGTGAATCGAGCGTTGATGCGTGAACTGGAAAAGCTGAGATCGGAGCTGGAGAAGCTGGTCGACGAGGTTTACGAGGGCGAGAGAAAGGTGCTGGTGCACGGCGAGGGCCGGACCGGCGCGCGCGTGATGCTCATTGGCGAGGCTCCGGGGGAGCAGGAGACGCTGAAGCGGCGGCCCTTCGTGGGCAAGGCGGGCCGGAATCTGGACGAGTTTCTGGAGATGGCGGGCATCGACCGGAACGAATTGTATGTGTCCAACGCGGTCAAGTTCCGCCCGACGAAGATCTCCGCAGCGGGACGCGTGGTGAACCGCCCGCCCACCCGGGAGGAAGTGAAGCTCTTTTTGCCCTGGCTGCGCCGGGAGATCGAGCTGGTGTCCCCGGAGGTGGTGGTGACGCTGGGAAACGTGCCCCTGCGCGCCCTCGCGGGGCCGAAGGTGGTGATCGGAGACGTGCACGGGCAGTTCATGGAGCTGGACGGCGCGCGCCTGTACCCCATGTATCATCCCGCGTCGCTGATCTACAATCCCTCGCTGCGCGCGGTCTACGCGCAGGATGTGGGGCGGCTTGCGGAGTGGCTGAAGGAAAAATGACGTCCAGGGATGCAATTGCCGATAAAAATGCAAAATTCTGGGTTTTCCCCCTTGCGCTTCCCGTACAATCGTGTATAATAACATGGTGTAAACGCTGCGGCGATTTGCCCGCGCTGCGGGAAGCCGTTTCAAAATAGCCATCCCGGGAGGAAGATTTTCAATGAGTCTGATCAAGTGTCCCCGCTGTGAACTGAACTACATGCTCGATACGGAGAAGATGTGCTCCGTCTGCCGGCGCGAGGTGCGAGGCGAGAGCGAGCAGTATGAAATGATTGAGCTTTGCTCCGAGTGCGGCGAAAACCCGGTGGTTCCGGGCCAGGAGCTGTGCGCCTACTGCCTGAAGGAGCTGGTCCACCGCGATGCGGATTCCCAGAGCGACGATGAGGGCGTGACCGACGCCGCGAGCATCGGTATTGATTCCGTTAGCACGATGGACGAGATTGAGCTGGACATTGGTGACGATCTCGACGGCGATATTCCCGGGGAAGTGTTCGACGAGGAAGACAAGGAGTTCTTTGGCGACGACGAAGAAGACGAGGAAGAAGAGGCCCAGGGCAAGGGCGCATCTGGCGGAGACCGCTGAGCGTGGCTGTCTGGGCAATCTCAGATCTGCACCTTCCGGCGCACCAGAAGCCCATGGACGTCTTTGGCCCCCACTGGCAGAACCACTTTGAGCGCATTCAGGAGGACTGGATGGCGCGGGTCTCCGGGGAGGACGTGGTGCTGCTGCCCGGCGATCTGAGCTGGGCCATGCACCTGGAGGAGGCGCTGGAGGATCTCTCCCGCATCGGCGCGCTGCCGGGCCGGAAGATTCTGCTGCGGGGCAATCATGATTACTGGTGGAGCTCCATCGGCCGCGTGCGCCGCGCGCTGCCGGAGGGCTGCTACGCCATACAGAACGACAGCCTGTTCATGGACGGGCTGCTCTTTGCGGGTTCCCGGGGCTGGCAGATTCCCGCCGAGCCCGAGGGAGACTCGGACGATGCGCGCATCTATCGCCGGGAGCGGCAGCGGCTGGAGATGTCGCTGGCCAGCGCCCGCGCGCGGAGTGCGGATGCGCCGCTGATCGCGCTGATGCACTATCCGCCCCGAACGGAGGCGGCCGAGGGCTTTGCGGACCTCCTCGCGCGCTATGGCGCGTCGGTGGCGGTTTACGGCCACCTGCACGGCGCGGGCCTCGCCGGTGCGCTGCGCGGCGAGGTGGACGGAATCGATTATCATCAGGTATCCTGCGACGGCCTGGGCTTTCGGCTCGACTGTATTCGCCCATAATGTTTTGCCGTCGGTCTCCGGCGGCTTTTTTCGCCGCGCTGTGCGCGGCGGCGCGGTCTCTCTGCCTGGCGGCGCGGTTCCATTATCAATCAAGGAGGATTTGAGGTATGGATAGACGGCTGTTGCTGCTCCTGAATCCCTGTTCCGGTCAGAAGAAGGCAAACCGCCTCCTTCCGGAAATCATACGCTACTACAACAGCTGCGGCTTTGAGGTGGTGACCTACGTCACGGCCTGCAGCGGCGACGCGACGGTATACATGCGCGAAAAGGGTCGCGACTTCGATCACATCGTGTGCATCGGCGGCGACGGGACCCTGAACGAGACCATCGCCGGGCTCATCGAGGGCGGCGTGAGCTGCCCCGTGGGCTACATCCCGGCGGGCACGACCAACGATTACGCCAGCAGCCTCGGCCTGTCGCCGGACATTCTGCAGGCGGCGAAGGACGCGGTGAACGGCATGCCCTGCAGCTTTGATCTGGGCAGCTTCAACGGCCGCCACTTCATCTACACGGCCTCTTGCGGCGCCTTTGCGCGCACCAGCTACACCACGTCCCAGACGGCGAAGAACCTGCTGGGCCATCTGGCCTATGTGCTGGAGGGCGTGAAGGATCTCTCCAGCCTGCGGGCGATGCACATGCGCATCGAGTGCGAGGATCGGGTGCTGGAGGGCGATTACATATTCTGCGCCGTCACCAATTCCCTGTCGGTGGGCGGCATACTGAAGCTGGATCCGGAGATGGTGCGCCTGAACGACGGACTGTTCGAGGTAATGCTGGTAAAGAATCCCACACTGCCCATCCACTGGACGAAGATCCTGCTGGCGCTGCGCACCTGCGATTTGCCCAGCGAGATGATTGAATTCTTCATGGCGGATCGGCTGAAGATCACCACCGAAGCGGACGTGGAGTGGACGCTGGACGGCGAGCAGGGCGAGAACGGACGGAGCTTTGAGATCGTCAACCTATCCAAGCGCATCCAGCTGATGCTGCCCGTGGGCGCGGTGGAGAATCTGTCTCTGGAGGAGACGCAGGATGACGCCGAAGATCAACTATCAGATTGAAATGGAGCGGGAGCTGGCGCGCATCCATGCGGCGGGCGAGCGCCCGCTGCTGGCACTGCACGCCTGCTGCGCGCCCTGCTCCAGCGCCGTGCTGGAGCGGCTGAACGAGGCCTTCCGCATCGCCGTGTACTTCTACAACCCTAACATTTCCCCCGAGGCGGAGTATCGCGCCCGGGCACGGGAGATTACGCGGCTGGCGGCGGCGATGCCCTTGGCAGCGGATCTGCGCGTGGAGGAGGGGCCCTACGAGCCGGAGTGCTTCTACGCGCTGACCAGGGGGCACGAGGCAGACCCCGAGGGCGGCGCGCGCTGCGGAATCTGCTTTGAAATGCGACTGCGCCGGACGGCGGAATTCGCCCGGGAAATCGGCGCGGACTATTTCACCACCACGCTGTCCATCAGCCCCCTGAAGGACGCCCAGCGGCTCAACGCCATCGGCGCGCAGATCGCCCGGGAGGCGGGCGTGAAGTATCTGTTCTCCGACTTCAAGAAGCGGGACGGCTACCGGCGCTCCTGTGTCCTCTCCGAGGCGTACGGGCTCTACCGCCAGGACTTCTGCGGCTGCGCCTTCTCCCGGCGGGAGCGGGATGCACGGGCCGGAAAAGGCGATTGACAAACATCCCTTCGCGTGTTACCATGCACGCGGAGGGATGTTTTTATGGCAATCAAGGACGACGTGCTGCGCAGTCTGCTGGAGGGGGATGGTCCCCGGTCCGGCAGCGCCCTGGCGGAGTCGCTGGGCGTGTCCCGCAGCGCGGTTTGGAAGGCGATTGAACAGCTGCGCGCGGAGGGCTATCAGATCGAGGCCGCCACGAACCGGGGCTATCGCCTCGCCTCCGGCCCGGAGGCGCTGAGTCTGCCGGAGATCGGCCGGTGGCTGAAGGGCGGCGAAATCGGCGCGCAGATTGAGCTGCACGACGAGATCGACTCCACAAACAATCGCGCCAAGGAGCTGGCGATGCGGGGCGCGCCCCACGGCATGACCGTGCTGGCCCGGCGGCAGTCTGCGGGCCGGGGCCGCTTCAGCCGGAACTTCTATTCCCCGGAGGGCAGCGGCGTGTACATCTCCTTCGTGCTCCGGCCGTCCCTGCCCGCGGACCGGGCGGTGCTGCTCACCAGCATGGCAGCGGTGGCCGTGGCCCGGGCGATGGAGCGCGTGGCCGACGTGGAGGCGAAGATCAAGTGGGTCAACGACGTGTATCTGGGCGATAAAAAGGCTTGTGGCATACTGTGCGAGGCGGGCATGGACTTTGAGAGCGGCCAGCTTCAGTATGTGGTGGCCGGAATCGGCGTGAACGTGGGTCCCATGGAGTTCCCGGAGGAGCTCGCGGGCGTGGCTACCTCCATCTCCAATGCCTGCGGTTGCGCCGTGGGCCGCAGCCGCTTTTGCGCGGAGCTGATCAACGAAATGAACGCGCTCTATCCCCAGCTGGAGAGCGGCGCGTTCATGGAGGAGAGCCGGGCGCGTTCCAATGTGATCGGAAGGGAGATCGACGTACTCCGGGGCGGAGAGCGCTATCCCGCCACGGCAGTGGACATCGATCCCGCCGGAAGCCTGATCGTGCGCACGCCGGAGGGGAAGATTGAAACCCTGCGCTCCGGTGAGATCAGCGTGCGCTTCCGCTGAGCGGGAGGCTGCGCAGCGGAAGACCGGGAATGGATTCGCCTTCCCTGGAGGCAGACTGTGCCCCGCGAGGGAAAATGCATCGGACGGCGGCGCGCCGTGCGCAGACCGTCACAGAAACGAGAGAGAAAAGCCGCGCCGGACGGCCGCGTTTTGCGTGCCGTCCGGCGCGGAATGTTTGGGGGCGAAGGGCGGAGCGCTTCGGTTCGGAAAGGTCAGCGCGCGGCCGCCTCGGGCATGCGCAGGATCTGTGCATCCAACCGAATTGCGTCCTCCGGGTCGTGGCTGACGCAGATCAGCGTGCGCCCGGCGGCGCAGGCGCGGATGTGCTCCAGCACGTTCGCGCGGTTCGCCTCGTCCAGTCCGCTCAGGGGCTCGTCCAGCAGCAGAAGCTCATAGTCGGCGGCGAGGGCACGGGCCACCGCCACCCGGCGGCGCATGCCGCCGCTGAAGCTCCGCACGGGCCTGCGCGCGTCCGCGCCCAGACCCAGCGCCTCCAGCAGCGCGCGCGCATCCGCGCGGGAAAAGCCCGCTTCGGCGGTCAAAAGCACGTTCCTTTCCGCAGACAGGCTTTCAAACAGCCGGTCCTCCTGAAAGACTGCGCTGATTTTTTTGCCTTCTACGCCGGTGATTGTGCCGGAAACCGGCTGCTCCAGGCCTGCGATCAGCCGCAGCAGCGTGGTCTTGCCGCAGCCGGAGGGGCCGAGAACGAGGCTTGCGCGTCCCTCCGGGAAACGGTGGGAGAAGTTTTCCAGCACGCGCGCATCGCCGTAGCGCATGCACACGCGATCGAGCACGACGTCCATGGCTTCACACTCCCTCCAGACAGATTCGGACGCGGCGCATCAGCGCGGTGAAGAGCTGGGCGCACAGCGCGCTCAGCAGCACGATCAGCAGCGTCCAGGCGAACAGGTCTCCGGTCATCAGATAGACCTTGGCCTTGTAGAGCTTTTCGCCGATGGAGCCTGCGGGAATGGAGATCAGCTCCGCCGCGACGCCGGATTTCCAGGCGACGCCCATGGCTGCGGCGCAGCTCGCCTCCAGGTTGGTCAGGGCGGGGAGAAAGTAGATGTAAGCCAGCCGCCGCCTCCGGGGCATGCGGAACAGGCGCGCCATCTCCAGCATGCGGGGATCCGCGCGGCCGATCTCGTCCAGAATTGCGCCGTAGAGCAGCGGATACACGATCAGAAAGGAGATCAGCACCGAAAGGTTGCGGGAGGGCATCCAGATCAGCGCTACCACCAC
Organism: bacterium; assembly: GCA_004563405.1. Taxonomy (GTDB): domain Bacteria; phylum Bacillota; class Clostridia; order Christensenellales; family Aristaeellaceae; genus SFTH01. The sequence goes on along the minus strand of SFTH01000006.1, from coordinate 79,534 downwards.
GAAAGAGGCCACGGGAATGGCCCGCAGCACCAGTATTAGCGGTGCAATCGCCTCGCGCACCCGGCGAAAGCGGGCGGAGAGGGCTGCGGTCAGCGCGGCGACGCTCAACCCCAGCAAAAAGCCGCCCAGTATGCGCGCGAGGGAAAAGAGCGCGGAGCCCCAGAATTGCGCCGTCCGGGCCAGCTCAAGGAAGCGGAGCAACGACGTCAGCGGCGGGGCGAGGAGAAAATCCTGCCCCACCAGCATGGCGGCGCCCTGCCACGCGAGCAGCCAAAGCGCCACCGCCCAGAGGCGCACAGGCGTCTTATTCGCCCGCGACATAGTAGAAGTCGTCGCCGGGGAGCGCGCCGCCCACGGAGGCCGGATCGGCCGCGTGGAGCACCTCCAGATAGCCGGAGAGCTTGCCTTTCATTTCTTCACCGGTGATGCAGCAGATGTTGCAGCCGGGCAGCGCCTTTTCCGCTACCGCAGCGGGCACGATGTCGTACTTTTCAATCAGTTGCGCCGCGCCGGAGACGTCCGCACCCGCGTACGCCACGGAGGAAGCGTAGTCCTCCAGGAAGGCGGCGACGGCCTCGGGGTTTTCCTCGACGAATTCGCGGCGGGCCACCGCCACGCCGGTGATCATCGCGCTGCCGCCCTCGCTCTGCAGCGCGTCCCATTCCTGCGTCAGATCCAGTGCGACGCGCATGTCTTCGGCCTTGGTCAGGGCGGTGGTGATGAAGGGCTGGGGCAGCAGGGCCGCGGCGGCGGAATCGGCCATCAGCGCGGCCAGACATTCGCTGTGCTCGGACTTGTATTCCACGGTCACGTCCTTCCCGGGCTCCAGACCGTTTTCGCGAAGGATGTAGTTCAGGGCGAATTCGGGCGTGGAACCCTTGCCGGCGGAGTAGACGGTTCTGCCCCGCAGGTCTTCGACGCTGTGAATCGAATCGCCCCGCTCCGCGATGTACAATACGCCCAACGTGTTCACCGCCAGCACCTCGAGCGTGCCCTCAGTGCGGTTGTAGAGCACGGCCGCAAGATTTGCCGGGAGCGCCGCAATGTCAATTTCCCCGCGAACGAGCCGGGGCGTGATCTCGTCCGCCGCGGCGCAGATTTCAAAGTTATAGCGCGCGCCGGCGTCGTCGTCCATCATCTTCACCATGCCCATGGCCGTCGGCCCCTTGAGGGCGGCTACGTTCGTGCCCTCCGCCAGGGCGCAGGAGCAGAGCAGGAGCAGTGCGAGCAGCAGGATCAGCCAGCGTTTATTTTGCATATTCGACATTTTTAATCCCTCCGAAGATTTATTTTTTGGGGATTCTCCCTTTAGCATGGCTCTATTTTAGATGCTCAAGTCGGGCTTGTCAAGGTGGAATACGGGCCCAAAAAGGTTGACAAATGGCCGCAGGGGTTGTATATTGATTGCAGAAATCAGAGAAACACGGAGGAACGCTTCTTATGAAAATTGCCATTGGAAACGACCATGCGGCCGTGGAGCTGAAGGAACATGTGATGCAGTATCTGCGGGACAAGGGCCATGAGGTGCAGGACTTCGGCATCGCCGCCGGAGAGAGCGCGGACTATCCCCGCCAGGCGGAGAAGGTGGCCAGGGCCGTCGCATCCGGAGACGCGGAGCGGGGCATCGTGATCTGCGGCACGGGCGTGGGCATTTCCATCGCCGCCAACAAGGTGCGCGGCATCCGCTGCGCCTGCGTGTCCGAGCCGGTGAGCGCGCAGCTGTGCCGGGCCCACAACAACTGCAACATGATCGCCTTTGGCGCGCGCATCATCGGGCCGCAGATGGCCGAGGCCATCGTGGACGCCTTCGTGGAGACCGAGGCCCTGGGTGGACGCCACGCCAACCGCGTGAACCTGATTGCGCAGCTGGAGCAGGATGGAACCTGCCTGTAAACGGCGCATCCCAAACGAAAAAGGCAACCGCTGAAAGAGTAGCGGTTGCCTTTTCGTTTGTCCGGCGGCACGCCCTCAGTTGACGCTGAAGAGCAGCTCGCCGTAGGAGGGATAGGGCCAGCTCCGGGCGTCGGTCAGGGTCTCCATCTCGTCCACCAGCGCGCGCAGGGCGTCCATGGCGGAAGATACGCGGTCGCGGTAGTGGCGGGCGAGGGTCAGGGTGTCGCCCCGGGCCTGTTCCAGCGCCGCATCCAGCTGTCCGGACTCGCGCCAGGCTGCGGCGAGCAGTTCGGAGAGCCGACGCGCGGTCTCGAGTTCGTAGGTCGCATCCAGTCCGCCCAGTCTGCCCTTGGCTTCGACGGCGTCGGTGAGGCTGCGCACATAGCCGCTCACGGCGGGCAACACGTCCCGGCGCACCATTTCCAGCAGGGTCAGCGCCTCAATGTTGAGCACCTTCACATAGTTTTCCAGCATGACCTCGTGGCGGGACTCCAGCTCCGCGCGGCTGAGTACCCGATGCTCGGCGAACAGGCGCACGTTCTTGTCCGCCAGCAGGCAGGGCGCGCAATCCGGCGTGGTCCTCAGGTTGAGCAGTCCCCGCCGCCCGGCCTCCGCAATCCAGGCCTCCTCGTAGCCGTTTCCGTTGAAGATGATGCGCTTGTGGGCGACAATGGTCTCCTTGATCAGCGCGTGCAGCGCGGATTCGAAGTCCTCCGCGGGCTCCAGGCGGTCGGCAAACTGGCGCAGGGACTCCGCCACGGCGGTGTTGAGCACCACGTTTGCGTCCGCGATGGAGGCCGAGGAGCCCAGCATGCGGAATTCGAACTTGTTGCCGGTGAAGGCGAAGGGAGAGGTGCGGTTGCGGTCGGTGGCGTCCTTGGGGAAGCGGGGCAGGGTGTGTACGCCCACCTTCAGAACTTCCTTTTCGTGGCTGCCGTAGGCTGCGTCGTTCTCGATGGCCTCCAGAATTTCGGTCAGCTCTGTGCCCAGGAACATGGAGACGATGGCCGGCGGGGCCTCGTAGCCGCCCAGGCGGTGGTCATTGCCCGCGGAGGCCACGGAGACGCGCAGCAGATCCTGATATTCGTCTACGGCCTTGATCACCGCGCAGAGCAGCAGCAGGAACTGGGCGTTTTCATAGGGCGTCTCGCCGGGCTCGAAGAGGTTCGTGCCCGTGTTGGTGGAGAGCGACCAGTTGTTGTGCTTTCCGCTGCCGTTTACGCCCGCGAAGGGCTTTTCGTGCAGCAGGCACACCATGCCGTGGCGCTTAGCGATCTTCTGCATCAGCTCCATGGTCAGCTGGTTGTGGTCGGTGGAGATGTTGGTGGTGGAGAAGATGGGCGCAAGTTCGTGCTGGGCAGGGGCGGCCTCGTTGTGCTCAGTCTTGGCCAGAATTCCCAGTTTCCACAATTCCTCGTTCAGCTCGGTCATGAAGGCCTGCACCCGGGGCTTGATGGCTCCGAAGTAGTGGTCGTTGAGCTCCTGCCCCTTGGGTGGGCGCGCGCCCAGAAGGGTGCGCCCGGTGTAGATGAGATCCTTGCGCCTCTCGAACGCCGCCGCGTCCACGAGGAAGTACTCCTGCTCGGGGCCCACGGTGGTTTTGACGCTGGTCACATCCTCGTTGCCGAAGAGATGGAGTATGCGCATGGCCTGGCGGTTGATGGCCTCCATGGAGCGCAGCAACGGCGTCTTTTTGTCCAGCGCTTCGCCGCCGTAGGAGCAGAAGGCCGTGGGAATGCACAGCACGCCGTCCTTGATGAAGGCGTAGCTGTTGGGATCCCAGGCGGTGTAGCCCCGGGCTTCGAAGGTGGCGCGCAGGCCGCCGGAGGGGAAGCTGGAAGCATCCGGCTCGCCCTGAATCAGCTCCTTGCCGGAGAACTCCATGATCACCTTGCCGTCGCCCGCGGGCGTGATGAAGCTGTCGTGCTTTTCCGCGGTGATGCCCGTCATGGGCTGAAACCAGTGGGTGTAGTGGGTCGCGCCCTTTTCGATGGCCCAGTCCTTCATGGCGTTGGCCACCACCACCGCTAGATTGACGTCCAGATGGCGGCCATCCTTGATGGTCTTCTGAAGCTGACGGTAGGTCTCCTTCGGAAGTCGGGCGCGCATGACGCTGTCGTTGAAAACATTGATGCCGAATTCGGCGCTTACGTTGTTCATGTCAAACAATCCCCCTTGACCGTCGTGACAGAAAAGACGGCAGGGCCGCTTGCGCGACACATATGCCGTCATTCAACTATAACGCTTTTAGCGTAAGCGCAAAGACCGGGAATGTCAAGTAAAAAGTGAAGTCATCCGAAAAACTTAATCCGTTCCGGAGCTGCGCTCTTCGCCGGAGGGCTCCAGCCACAGGCGCAGGAGGCGGTGCTGCGGATTCTGGGCGAGCCACTCTCCGGCGGGAATGAAGCCGTTCGCCCGCAGGCTCACCGCGCGCTCTCCCGCGATGATGACGTGATCCAACAGCGGCACGCCCACCACCGTGAGTGCGCGCAGCGCCTCCAGCGTGCAGTCCACGTCCTCCCGGGAGGGCCGCAGCGTCCGGCCGGGGTGGTTGTGGCTGAGGATCACGGCGCAGGGGTTCACCCGCACCAGCTCGGCCAGCATGGCCTTCAGGCTGAACAGCGCGCTGTCCGAGGTGCCCTCCTGAAGCAGAACGCGCTCCTTCAGACGTCCTCGTGCGTCCAGGCAGAGCATGTAGAAACGCTCCACCTGCAGGCCGTAGAAGTTCGCCGCCAGATACCGGGCGGCCAGATCCAGGCGGTCCAGACGGGGTTTGCGGTCAAAGCTTGCCCGCTGCATGCAGCGGGAGAGCTCCGGAAGATGGCTCAGCAGCAGCGCGTCCGCAGGCTTGAGCCCCGCACGCTCCAGCATGTGGGCCCCGGCGTGAAACAGCGCGTCCGCAGAGACGAACTGTTCCCGCAGCGACTGGGTCAGCGCGTGGGCGTCCTCCCGCGGATGCAGGCGCTGGAGCAGGGCCTCCACCGCGCAAAAGGCGCGATCGTTGCGCGCCTCGCTCTCCCTCACGGCCGGGGAAGCGCGCCGGCCTCTTCCAGGGCCGCGCGGACGCGCTCTGCATCCTCGATGCGCTCGCCCATGTAGTAGCCGTCGTCGGCCTCGGAGTACAAAAGCTCCGCCGCGCCGTCGATGCCGATGCCGCCCTTGACGAACACGAAGTTCATGGAGACCGGGCGCTCGTTGTCGTAGAGATCCAGAACTACCTCCCGGCTGGAGAGGCGTTCACAGTCCGGGCATGCGTCCAGAAAGGCGTTGAGATGGGCGAGCTCCGCTTCACTGAGCCTGAGCTTCATGGGTATTCCCCCTTTTGTGGGCGGCCGGGCCGCCAAACTTGCTTTTGCCTCCAGTTTAAACCATGCAGGGCCCTTTGGCAAGGGGCCGCGCCAAAAAACCGTTGACCATCTGCGGAAAAAACCGTATAATGTTATTTGTATTCATATGCAATTCCGGGCGCAGAGCGCCCTTTACGAATCAGGAGGCTTGAATTGAAAACCTCGCATGGAAAGCTGGCCCTTCTGGCCTTCGCGCTGCTGCTGTGCAGCATACTCCTTCTGCCGATGCGCGCCGGCGAGGAGGACAGCCTGCAATTGCAGCCCGGCGCGCTGAAGATGGATCTGGGGGACAGCTATACCCTCGTCTGCGCGCTGAGCTCCGACAATCTGAACCAGAGTCTGCGCTTTTACAGCTCCAATCCCCGGGTGGCTTCCATTGAGAGCGACGGCACGGTGCGCGCGCTGGCCCCGGGAGAAGCCGTGATCCGCGCGCAGGCCTCGGGCGGCGCCTACGCCGAGACGCAGGTCACGGTGGCGGGCGTGCCGCTGACGCAGCTGGCGCTGAACGTGGACGAATTGCACATTGAAAAGGGCCAGTTCAGCGGCCTGAAGGTCAGCTACAACCAGGACGCGTCGGATGCGCGCCTGCAATGGATCTCCTCGGACGAGGCGGTCGTGCGCGTGGACAACTTCGGCCGCCTGGAGGGCGTGGGCGGCGGCGAGGCCTTCGTGTCCGTGCTCGCCTCCAACGGCATGAGCGCCTCCGCGAAGGTCTATGTGGACGTGGCAGGCACGGCGGTGCACATCACGCCCAACGGACTCACCCTGGGCGTGGGCGCGCGGGTTCCGCTGAAGGCCAGCTACCTGCCCCTGGACTGCACCGACCGGGTGCGGCGCTGGATCAGCTCCGATCCGTCGGTGCTGCGCGTGGACGAGAGCGGCGTGCTGGAGGCCTGCGGCGAGGGCAGCGCGTATCTGACCGTGCTCACCACGGGCGGCCTCACCGCCGGCATGGAGGTGCGGGTGGAGGCAGCGCCCGAGAACATTCAGCTCGATCCCACTCAGGCGACGCTGGAGCGGGGCGACACCTTCCAGATGCAGCTGATGTTCCTGGAGGCCGACGGCGGCGTGGACGAAAACAGCACGCATCTGACGGTCTGGACCTCCAGCGACCCGGAGGTCGCGTCGGTGGACGCGGGCGGACTGGTGACCGCCCTGAAGAGCGGAACCTGCCGGATTCAGGCTGCCGCCGACGGCATGACGGCCGCCTGCGAGCTGAAGGTGGAGGTCAACATTCAGGAGGTGACCCTCAACCAGAGCGAGGTCTATCTGCTGCGGGAAGATGCGCACACGCCCATCCAGCTCGAGTGGTCGGTCGCTCCCCTGGACGCGGACGATCTCACCGTGCGCTTCGAGAGCGACAACGAACAGGTGGCTTCGGTGAGCAGGGAGGGCCTGGTTGAGCTGACCGGCGGCTATGGCACCGCGGTGATCACCGCGTCCGCCGCCAGCGGCGCATCCGCCACCTTTACCGTAAACGTGGTCACACAGCTGCCGCAGCAGGAGGCGGAGCCCACCGCTCAGCCGGAAAACGCCGCGCCCTATGCGGAGATTTACAGCGAACTCTACGGCGATGCGGATTCGGAGGGAGCTGCGACGGGAGGGGAGATCTACGGCGCGGACGTGCTCGAAGAGGCCTACGGCGCGGATGCAGCCGGAGAGGCCGCGCCCACCCAGCGCCCGAACACTGTCGGCTGACGGAGGTCCGGCGCGGTACCTGAATCCCGCGCGATGTGCAGCGGCACGAATGACAACGCCTTCGATCATTCGGAGAATGATCGAAGGCGTTTTTGCCTGTGAAAGCGGCTCCGTCGCCGCTTCAGTCCACGATGGCTTCCGCCATCTCGTCGATGGAGATGCGGTAGACCGCGCCCTCCAGTCCGTGGCGGGCGAGGGCTTCGCGCACGGCGCCGCGCTCGTAGCGGCAGCCGGCGAGGGCGGCGCAGATGGTCTCCGCGTCCAGGGTGGAGAAAAAGTCGCCGTACACCCAGGCTTCGTGGATGATTCCCTTGCGCACGTCCAGCTTGAACTGCATCTTGCCGCCGGCGAAGCGCCGGGTGCGGTCGATGTTGAAGTTCGGATTCGCGCCGAAGATGCGCTCCCAGCTGTTGAACTTCTCCGCCGCGAGCTCCCGGATGCGCGCGTCGTCCTCAGGGGTGAGATGGTACTGCTCGTCGCTGCCGTTCATGATGTGGCGCACCATACATTCCTTGAAGGTCTCCGCGTCCATGGGGGACGGCAGGTGTTCGGAGATGTTGGTCACCCGGTCGCGCACGGATTTGATGCTCTTGGAGAGAATCTTGTAGTCGTCCACCGTGGTGGAGGCCACCATCTGCTCAATGTCCGTGTCGAAGAGCAGGGAGCCATGGTGCACGATGCTGTCGCCGAGGCGGTACTGGGCGTTGCCGGAGAACTTGCGCCCGCCGATGGTCAGGTCGTTGCGGCCGTTGAAGTCCGCCTGTACGCCCAGCTCCCGCAGCGCGTCGATCACCGGCGCGATGTACTGGTGAAAGGCGATCTCCTTCGCGTCCTCGTGCTGGATGAAGGTGAACTGCCATCCGCCCGGATCGGTGTAGATGGTGCCGCCGCCGCTCATGCGCCGCACCAGATGGATGTCGTGCGCGTCGGCGTAGGGCTTGTTGATCTCCTCCAGCACGTTCTGATACTTGCCCACCATCAACGTCGGCGTGGTGCGCCAGAACAGAAACACCGTGTCGGGGAGCTTCTTTTCCACGGTGAAGTAGTATTCCAGGCCGAAGTTGTAGTAGACGTCCATGGAGCCGGTTTCAATATAGATCATGCGCGTCCTCCAATACCTCCCAGGCCTTGTAGGAGCTGCGCGCCAGCGGCGCGGAGGCCACATGGCGGAAGCCCTTCCGCAGGGCGATCTCCTTGTAGCGGGCGAAGTCCTCGGGCGTGGCGTAGCGGGCGAGAGGATAGTGCTGGGGCGAGGGCTGCAGGTACTGGCCGATGGTCAGTATGTCGCAGCCGGTCTCCAGAATGTCGTCCATCAGCGCTTCGATCTGCGCATCCGTCTCTCCCAGCCCCACCATGAAGCCGGTCTTGGTCAGCAGCGTGGGATCCTTCTGCTTGCAGTAGCGCAGCACGTTCAGAGAGCGCTCGTAGCGGGCCTGGGGGCGCACTGCGGCCTGAAGCTCCTTCACGGTCTCGATGTTGTGGTTGAGCACCTCCGGGTGGGCGGCGATCACCACGTCCAGCGCGTCTGTGTTCATCTTCATGTCGGAGATCAGCGTCTCCACCGTCACGCCGGGGCAGAGCCTGCGAATGGCGCGCACCGTGCGGGCGAACTGCTCCGCGCCGCCGTCGGGAAGGTCATCCCGGGTGGAGCAGGTGAGCACCACATGGCGCAGAGCGAGCTTTTTGGCCGCCAGCGCCACGTTCTCCGGCTCGTCGGGGTCCGGGGGCAGGGGTTTGCCCGTGGCGACGTTGCAGAAGCGGCAGTTGCGGGTGCAGACGCTGCCGAGAATCATGAAGGTGGAGGTGTGCTTGCGGTAGCACTCGCCCAGATTGGGGCAGTTGGCCTCCTTGCACACGGTGTTCAGCTTCAGATCCCGCATCAGCTCTGCGACCTCGGTCACGGCCTCCTGGTTGTAGCGCACCTTCAGCCATTCGGGTTTTTTGTTCATCGCGCCCGCCTCACTTCGTCTCCAGGATGGCCACGGGGGACTCCACCGCCACGGTGTCGCCCTCCTCGAAGAGCTGCTTTTCCAATACGCCGCTCTCGGTGGCCTCAATCTGATTGACCACCTTGTCAGTCTCGATTTCAAACAGGGGCTCACCGGCGGAGAAGGCTTCACCCTCCTCCTTCAGCCACGCGCACAGCACGCCGTTTTCCATTTCGGGCCGCAGCCTGGGCATCTTCAGTTCCTTTTTCATGTTGCATCCTTCCTTTGTTTACGCGCGTTCCCGTGGATGTGGGGTCGGTTCGTCTTAGAGCAGCAGCTCCAGCAGCGCCTCCGCCCGGGGCCCCGCGAGCTCCGCGCAGATTTCGAGGAAGCCGTCCGGGTCCAGGCGCGCGCCGTTGAAGCGCGCCTCCGCGCGGGCGCAATCCAGCGCGTCCGTGCGCAGCTGAAAGTCCGAGACGACGCCGCGGCGGGCGCAGTAGCGGACCTGCAGGGGAACGCCGGCGAATTCGCCGCTGCGCTCCATGGAGAAGGTCGGAGTCTTGCCCCAGATCCACGCCCAGCTGCGGTACTTTTCGTCCCGCAGTCGGCGCACCTCAGCCTCCTGCGCGTCCGTCAAGCGCAGGCGCGCCGCGCCCGGCGGGAGCATTTGATCCAGCAGCGCTTTGCAAAAGGTCTCCGCGTCCATGGGCGCGCGCAGGTGATCGCGGATGTTGGTCACCGGGCAGATGGCGGACGGCGTTCCCTTCGAGGCGAAGCTGTCGCTCTTGTGGCGGGTGGTGATCGCGTCCAAGGCGTGCAGATCGGCGCAGAACAGCAGCGTGCCGTGGTGCAGCAGGCGGCCGTGGGAGGCCCACTGGGCGCTGCCGGAGATCTTCCGCCCGTCGATGGCGATGTCGCAGCTGCGGTTGCGCTCCGCGGGCACGCCGAGGGCGTTGAGCGCACCGATGACCGGCCGCAGGCAGCGCTCATAGTCCATGCCCTGCTGGGGCAGCATGAGGCTGTAATTCAGGTTGCCCAGATCGTGATAGACCGTGCCGCCGCCGGAGGCGCGCCGCAGCACCGGTATGCCCGCGCGCCGCAGGGAGCTGACCTTGACCTCCGCGCAGATGTTCTGGTAGCGGCCGGCCACTACGCAGGGCGCGTTTCGCCACAGCAGAAACACGTCGTCCTCCCGGAAATTCTGATACACATACTCCTCAAAGGCCAGGTTGTAAAAGGGGTCGTTTGAGGAATTGAGCACGGTCAGCACGGTGATTCACCCTTCCTTTTCCCGCTCATTATAGCACGCGGACGGTCGGAGCACAAGAGAAGAAAGGCATACCTAATCGTCAAAAATGGGATAGAGCTCTGGCCAGTCGCGCACGCGCAGGCAGGGCGGCAGGGATTCCGGCCGGGGAAGCTCCCGGTAGGCGCAGCCCAGATCCCGCTCGTAGAGCACCGGCGTGAGGCCCGCGTTCGCGGCGCCGCATATGTCCGCCTCCGGGTTGTCGCCCAGAAACCAGACCTCCCGCGCGGGAAAGCCGCACTTGTGCAGGGCCAGCTCGAACAGGTACGGATCCGGCTTGCGCAGCACATAATCCGCGCTGGAGAGCACGAAATCGAAGCTGTGCCGGGGAAACAGGCGCAGAAGCCGCGCGCGGAGGGAGTCGCCGGAGAAGCCCATGTTGCTGATCACGCCGCTGCCGATGCGATTTTTGCGCAGCCTCTCCAGCAGGCCTTCCACGCCCGGCGTGGGCGTGCAGGGCGCGGCAGCGTCCCAGTAGAGCGCCTCCAGGGCGTCCGGCGGCAGGTCAAACTCCAGGTCGTACATCTCGAACAGCCAGCGCCAGCGCTGCCGGTTGGGAATCTCCGCGCCCGCCGCGTGGGCGCGCCGCCGCAGGTCGTGAAAGCAATCCCGAAAGGCCGCGAGCAGCTCGCCTGCGTCCGCGCTCCGGGGATTTTTGCGCGCGTGGGGAAGTATCGCCGCAAAGCCCGCTTCCGCCCGGTAGTCCGCCTCGTGGGCCAGGGTCTCGCCGTAGTCAAAGAGCACGAATCTGGGTCGCCGAATTTGCTGATCCATGCCGCACCTCCAGTTCGTCACGTTCTACGCAGAGTATAAACGCTTCGACAGAAAAACGCAAGGGTGGAAAATTCCGGTTGACGTGTAGATGAAGAATTCATATAATAAATCTGAAACGCAAATCGGAAGGCGCGGAGGCGCCGGAAGGAGCAGATTATGATTAGCTGTGTATCCCTCAACCCCAGCATCGACCGGACTCTCGCGCTGGAGAGATTTGAACAGGGCGGCCTGAACCGCGTGCTCAGCCAGACGGATGTGGCGGCGGGCAAGGGCGTCAACGTGGCGCTGGCCGCGTCGGCCCTGGGCGAGCAGACCGCCTGCATCGGCTTTATGTACCGGGAGGGCGGCGCGCTGTTTGAGCACAGACTCCGGGAGGGCGGCGTGCAGAGCGATTTTCTGTGGTGTGAGGGCGCGGTGCGCGTCAACGTGAAGGTGTTCGACCGCTCGAAGGGCGAGATCACGGAGCTCAATTCCTCCGGCACGCCTGTGAGCGGCGCGCAGCTGGATCAGATGCGCGCGCTCTCCCTGCGGCATGCCCGCAGCGCGGCCTGTCTGGTACTCTCCGGCTCCCTGCCCCCGGCCTGCCCGGTGGATTTTTACCGCACGCTCGCCCGAGACGCGGCGCAGGTGGGCTGCCGGGTGATTCTGGATGCGGACGGCGAGCGCCTGCGCGAGGGCCTGAAGGCCCGGCCCTTCCTGATCAAACCCAACCGCTACGAGCTGGAGCTGCTGACAGGCCGGACGCTGGATGGCGACGAGGCGCTGCTGGGCGCGGCGCGGGAGTGCGTGGAGGCGGGCGCGCAGGTGGTGGCGGTGTCCATGGGCGGCAAGGGCGCGCTGATCACCGACGGGCACGAGGCGCTGCGCACGCCGGGGCTGCGCCTGGAGGTGAAGTCCACCGTGGCGGCGGGAGATTCCATGATCGCGGGGCTGGCGGCGGGCTTTGCCCGGGGCCTCGATCTGGAGCAGAGCTTCCGTCTTGGCGTGGCCGCGGCCTCGACCCGCTGCATGACGCCTCCGGAGGAGATCATCTCCCCGGAAACCTGCAACCGCCTGACAGAGGACATTTGCATTGAGAGGATGAGCGGATGCTGAGGTCCAGACTGCGCGGCCTACGCCGGAGCCTGGGGGCGAACGCCCTCGCGAAGATTGCCGCTGGCTTTGCGCTGATCATTCTTCTGGGCAGCCTGCTGCTCAGCCTGCCCTGCGCGACCCTCCGCCGGGAGAGCATCGGCTGGTTCGACGCGCTGTTCACCTCCACCTCCGCGGTGTGCGTCACGGGCCTTGTGGTGCGGGATACGGGCACCACCTTTTCCCTCTTCGGGCAGATCGTGCTGCTGTGCCTGATCGAGGTGGGCGGCCTGGGCTTCATGACCTTCGCCACGCTGATGTTCCGGCTCATCGGCCGGGAGATTTCCCTTCAGGAGCGGATGCTCATCCGGGAATCCATGAACGAATCCGGCCTGGGCGGCATGGAGCTGTTGATCCGCTGGGTGGCCCGCAGCGCCTTCACGGTGCAGATTGCGGGCGCGCTCGCGCTCTCGGTGCGCTTTGTGCCCCTGTACGGCCCGGCAAAGGGCCTGTTCTATTCGCTCTTTCATGCGGTCTCTGCCTTCTGCAACGCGGGCTTTGATCTCTTTGGCGGCTATTCCAGCCTGACGCGCTTCCGGGGGGACGTCTGGATCAACCTCACCGTGATGCTGCTGGTCGTGGTGGGCGGCCTGGGCTTCGGCGTGCTTCGGGACATCGTGCGCCGAAGAAAGCGCCGCTATCTGCACTTGCAGACCCGGCTGGTGCTCGCGACTTACGGCGCGCTGTTGCTCTTTGGCTGGGGCTTTGTGCTGCTGGCGGAGTGGAACAATCCGGGCACGCTGGGGCCGCTGCCGGCGGGAGAGAAGCTGCTGGCGGCGCTGTTTCAGTCCGTGACGCTGCGCACGGCGGGCTTCAACACCATCAACCAGCAGGCGCTGCGCCCGGCCACGAAGCTGATCTCGGCGATGATGATGCTCATCGGCGCGTCCCCGGCCTCCACGGGCGGCGGCGTGAAGGTGACCACCGTCGCGGTCCTCTTCCTGGCGGTGTGGATGACCGCCCGGGGGCGGGAGAACATCGTGGTCTTTCGCAGGAGCGTCTCCAATGCGCTGGTGCGCCGCGCGCTCGCGGTGCTCGTGATCGCCATGGGCGTGGCGCTGACGGACGTCGTGGTCATTTCGCTTTTGCAGCCGGAGTTGGAGTTCATGGACGTGGTGATGGAGTGCTGCTCCGCGATGGGCACGGTGGGCGTTTCAGCCTTCGGTTCGGCCAGCCTGAACACGCTCTCCCGGGTGCTGATCATCGCCACCATGTATCTTGGACGCATCGGGCCGCTGACCATGGCGCTGGCGTTTGCCCGCCGCCAGGGCGCGAACCGGACGGGCGTGGAGTATCCCAACGGACAGATTATGATCGGCTGAGCCGATGGCTTGGAGGAAAATGATATGAAAAGAAACAAGCAATACCTCATCGTGGGCCTCGGGCGCTTCGGCTCCGCCGTAGCCACCACACTGGCCGCCGAGGGCAAGCAGGTGCTGGCCATCGATCGCAGCATGGAGGCGGTGGAGACGCACCGCAGCCTCCTCACCGACGTGGTGTGCGGCGACGCCATGGATCACAGCGTGCTGGAGCAGATTGGCGCGGGAGAATTCGACGTGGCCGTCGTCACCATGGGCGACGACGTGAAGGCCAGCGGCGTGATCACCATGCAGCTCAAGGAGATGGGCGTGCCCCATGTGATCGTGAAGGCCTACGACGACTTCCACGGGCGCATGCTCACCAAGCTGGGGGCGGACAAGGTTCTTTTCCCGGAGCGGGATATGGGGCAGCGCGTCGCGCATAATCTGGTATCGGAGAAGATATTGGACTTCATCGAGCTCTCGCCCGAGTATTCGCTGATGGAGATGCGCCCGCGCCCGGAGTGGATCGGCAAGACCCTCAAGGAGCTGAATCTGCGCGCAAAGGAGCGCATCAACGTGGTGGCCGTGCGCAGCGGCGAGGTGGTCAACGCCATGCCGGACATGCACACCTGCATCGGCGCGCAGGACGTGATGCTCGTGGTGTCCCAGGCGCAAAGCTAGGCGGAGCCCGCGGGGCGGGCCGGGAGGTGTGCATGGAGGAGAAGCGGGGCGTACTGTTTCTGGCGGATCCGACGCGCGCGGTCGCGCTTCCACAAGAGCAATTGAAGAATCCCTGTTTGGCGCTCATTTTCGATGAAAATGAGCGTCTGTTGCCCCAGGCGCAGGAGGCGCTGCGGGAAATGCGCGAGCGCTGCGACTGGGTGTGCGTGGCGGGCTCCGGCGCAGCGGCGATTGTCGCGGCAGCGCTGGCCGCCCAGCTCCCGGTGGAACGCCTCGCGCTGGCGGACGGCGCGCTGTTCGGCCGGGGCGCGCGCCTGTCCCGGGAGCTTTCGCGGCTGAGGCGCTACGCGCGGCGCAATCTCTCGCTGGTGGTTTCGGAGCTTCTCCTGGTGAATGTTGCGCCGGGGGAAATTTCCGCCTTTGCGCGCATCTTGGGGCCAGGGCGGCTGTGCGCGCTGGAGACCGGCGCGCCGCCGGATCGCCCCTGGGAGAGCTGCGCCGGTCTGCTCTGCGCGCCCTGGCCCCGCGTTAATGAAAATAACTTGCTTATTCCGTGGAAATGTGTATAATATACTATTAGACACTCTTCGAATTCTGGATTATTGAAAGGAAGAAGCACATGAAAGCAGGATTTGCCAAGGTGCTCGGTCTGGCGCTCGCGCTGGCCCTCGCGCTTTCCGGCTGCAATTTGATCGAAGTGGACGCAAAGATGCAGGCTGATGAGGACATCGCGAAGGTGGACAAGGCCTACAGCGCGGTCGCCGCAAGCTATGATGGCGGCGAAGTGACCATCGGCGAGGCCATGGGAGATTTCAACAGCTCCTACAACCAGACCAACTATATGTACTACTATTACTTCGGCTATCAGATGACGGAAAGCGACGTTCAGATGCTGGCCGAGGACGTGCTGAAGCAGCATGTGCGCGCCGAGATCGTGGCGGCAAAGTTTGACGAGGCCAACAGCCTGGACGACGAGGAACTCGAACAGGTGGCGTCGGACGCGCAGTCCTATTATGAGAGCGCAAAGGCCTCCGCGCTGGAGTCCGTCGAGGGCAAGAACGATGCGGAGCGCGAGGAGCGCGCCCGGGTGCTGCTGCGCCAGACCGGCATGGACTACGACAGCTACTACGCCAACCTGCTGATCAGCGCCAAGGAGGACAAGATGGAAGAGCTCCTGCGCGGCGAAATCGCAGAGCTGAGCGATGAGGAGCTTCAGGCGGCCTACGATGCGAAGGTCGCCGAGCAGGAGGCGAGCTACACCGACGGCAGCTCCTTCGAATCCGCGATGACCGGCGACGACGCCATCGTCTGCTGGCGGCCCGACGGTTACCGCACGGTCAAGCACATCCTGCTGATCCCCGGCGACGAGATCAAGTCGGCCTACACCGACGCGGTCTCCGCGCTGGAGGACGCGCAGAGCGATCTGGACACTCTGGCTGCGGAGCTGGAGGCGGCCAACGACGGCGAGATCGAGGAGGGCGAGCGCAGCGCCGAGGAGGTGCAGGCGGAGATCGACGCGATTGAAGCCACGGTGCCCAGCCTGGAGACCGCCGTCAAGGCGGCGGAGCAGGCCTGTCTGGACGACGTGAAGGCCAGCACGGACGAAATCTATGAAAAGCTCGAGGCGGGCGAGAGCTTCGAGGATCTGATCGCCGAGTACGGCGAGGACCCCGGAATGCAGAACGAGCCCACCGCCACCCGCGGCTACTACGTCAGCGCTGCTTCCACCAACTGGGAGTCCAACTTCCGCGATGCGGCGATGGCGCTCAACCAGGTGGGCGAGTACACCGCGGAGCCCGTGGTCAGCGGCAGCGGCGTGCACATCATCCAGTACACGGCAGATGTGCTCGGTGGCGAGGTTGACCTGGACGAGGTGCGCGACGCCCTCTACGCCGAGGCGCTGGAGGACGCGCAGAACCAGCACTGCGAGGATACGATCACTGCGTGGGTGGACGGCGCGAACGTCAGCTACAACGTGGACGCCTTCATGGCGGTATTTGCCGAGGAATAACCGAACAAATCAGGCGGGCGCGCCGGTTCGAAAGCGGAACCGGCGCGCCCGTGTTTTAGGGCAACAAATGCTGCACGGTGGCGAAGCCGCATGCGCCCGCATTGTCCGGCGCGGCAGCGGCGCTTTTGCGTGGGCGCGTGCGTGCCTACCTGCCAGCGCGGCTGCGCGTCGTTTCGCAGGGACGATGCCGCGTCCGAACGGCCTGCGGGGCCGTCTGCCGTGCCCTCAGATGTACTTTTGCATCTGCTTCAGCGCGGCCTTCTCCAGGCGGGAGACCTGTGCCTGAGAGATGCCGATTTCATCGGCGACCTCCATCTGGGTCTTGCCCATGAAGAAGCGCTGGCGGATGATCTTCTGCTCCCGGCCCGGCAGGTGCTCGATGGCGTTTTTGATGGAGAGATCGCGCACCCAGTCGTCCTCGCTGACCCGGTTGTCCCGGATCTGGTCGGCCACATAGATGGCGTCGCTGCCGTCCTGATACACGGGATCGGAAAAGGACACGGGATCCTGAATGGCCTCCAGCGCGAAGACCACATCCTCCTCCGACATGTCCATCTCCCGGGCGATCTCCGCGATGGTGGGATCCTGATTGTTGCGCGCCGAGAGCGCGTCCCGGGCCTTGAGCGCCTTGTAGGCGGTGTCCCGCAGGGAGCGGGACACGCGGATAGGATTGTTGTCCCGCAGGTAGCGGCGGATTTCGCCGATGATCATGGGCACGCAGTAGGTGCTCAACCGCACGTTCATGCTCAGGTCGAAGTTGTCCACGCCCTTCATCAGGCCGATGCAGCCCACCTGAAACAGGTCGTCCACGTTTTCGCCCCGGTTGTGAAAGCGCTGAAGGACGCTCAGCACCAGCCGCAGATTGCCCTGTATCAGCTCGTGCCGGGCCTCCATGTCGCCCGCGTGGGCGCGCTCCATCAGCGCGCGCATGGTTTCGTGGGACAGAACGGGAAGCGAGGCGGTGTCCACCCCGCAGATTTCCACTTTGTTCAGGCTCATTTCTTCACCCCCAACGGCAAAAGTATTGCCGCTTTGAGGGCGAGGTATACAAAGGGCCGCCGGATGAAGATCATCCGGCGGCCGGTTTCACACAGAGCTTGTGCGCTGGAAATTGCGGCGAGGAATCAATCCTCGTCCGTGGTGTAGCAGCGCAGGATTTCACCGAAGAACAGCGTGTGGAAGTCCCGGGCGGAATAGCTGCCGTCGAGGATTTCCGCCGCCATGCGGTCGGGCGTCATGTCCTGGGTGAGCAGCGTGCGGCACTCAAAGTGCAGCCCACATTCGCCCACGATGGGCGCGTTCACCACCTGCGCGGGCAGGGCGGTGAGGCCGTGGCCGCTGAACTTGTCGCAGTCCCGGCCGGACGCAGTTCCGGCAAAGGCCAGCTCCTTCCGGAGGGGATTTGCCGTGGGCACGCTCACGGTAAATTCCCCGGCGCGCAGGAGCATGTCGTAGCTGTGGCGCTGGGGGCGAACCAGCACCATGAAGACGGGCTTGTTCCAGAGCCAGCCCACGCTCGCCCAGCCGATGGTCATCGTGTTGGGCTTTTCGCCGCCGATGTTGAGGAACACGCCGCCGTGGGCCAGGTGCTCCGTGGTCGTGCGGATCGCGTCCAGATAATGGATTTCCTTCATGTCAAACACCTCCGTGGCTGCATCTATGCGTGCAGACGCTTCAAAATCACTTGTGATAGAGCCGGTTGGTCTGATAAGTCGGGTCGCAGGTGACATTTGCACCCAGCCGCTTGAACAGATCCTCGTCCACCTGGGAGAGGATGACGCTGGAGTGCACCTCGCTGCCGGAGAGATGCTCCAGCTGGTCGATGGCCTGGGCGGCGGTGCGGTCGGTGGCTGCGCAGATCGTCAGGGCGATGAGCACCTCGTTGGTGTGCAGCCGTGGATTGCGATTGCCCAGGTGGTTGACCTTCAGGTTCTGAATGGGCTCGATCACCTCGGGGGCGATGAGCTTGATCTCGTCCGGGATGCCGGCCAGCTCCTTCAGCGCGTTCAGCAGCGCCGCGGAGGATGCGCCCAGCAGGTTCGAGGTCTTGCCGGTCACCACGCGGCCGTCCGGCAGCTCGATGGCGGTGGCGGGTTCGCCGGTCGCCTCGGCCACGCGCCGTGCGGGCAGCACGGCGGGGCGCTGCTCGGGCGTGATGCCCAGCGTGTGCATCAGCAGCTCCTGCTTCTGAATCTCCTCCGGCTCGGCCAGTCCCTCCCGCAGCAGGCGGGCGGACTTGAAGTAGCGGCGGATGATTTCCGCCTTCGACGCCTCGCGGCAGGCTTCGTCGTCCACGATGGCGTATCCCGCCATGTTCACGCCCATGTCCGTGGGGCTTTTGTAGGGGCAATGGCCGTAGATGCGTTCGAACATCGCCCGCAGCACCGGGAAGATTTCAATGTCCCGGTTGTAGTTCACCGTGGTCTCGCCGTAGGCGTCCAGATGGAAGGGGTCGATCATGTTCACGTCGTTCAGATCGGCGGTGGCGGCCTCGTAGGCCAGGTTGACCGGGTGCTTCAGCGGCAGGTTCCAGATGGGGAAGGTTTCAAACTTCGCGTAGCCCGCCTGCACGCCGTGCTGGTGCTCGTGGTAGAGCTGGGACAGGCAGGTGGCCATCTTGCCGCTGCCCGGGCCCGGGGCGGTGACCACCACCAGGGAGCGCGTGGTGGGGATGTAGTCGTTGCGGCCGTAGCCCTCGTCGCTGACGATGTGGGGAATGTTGGCCGGATAGTCCGGAATGCGGTAGAGGCGGTAGACGTTCAGCCCCAGCTTCTTCATCCGCGCCTCGAAGATTTCGGCGGAGGGCTGGCCGGTGTACTGGGTCAGCGCGATGCTGCTCACATACAGCCCGAAGTCCCGGAACACGTCCACCAGGCGAATTACGTCCACGTCGTAGGTGATGTCCAGGTCGCCGCGCTTCTTGTTCTTCTCGATGTCGTTGGCGTTGATGGCGATCACGATTTCCGCTTGATCCTTCAGCTCCATCAGCATGCGGATCTTGTTGTCCGGCGCGAAGCCCGGCAGCACCCGCGCGGCGTGATAGTCGTCGAACAGCTTGCCGCCGAACTCCAGATACAGCTTGCCGCCGAACTGGGCGATGCGATCACGGATTCTTTCCGATTGCAGTTGAATGTATTTCTGAGAGTCAAACCCGGTTCTCATATTGCCAGCCTCCATTGCCTCAACAAAAATCAAAATCAAAAAGCGGACGCCCGAACGGGCGCCCGCTTGAATGGCCCTTACCAATATAGCATATTTTCCCGGGAAAGACAACCGAAGCTTAAGTAAATTTCGCCTCAGTCCGCCAGCAGCTCGGCGATCTGCACGCAGTTGGTGGCCGCGCCCTTGCGGATCTGGTCGCCGCAGCACCACAGGGTGAGTCCGCGCGCGTCGTCGATCAGGTCGCGGCGGATGCGGCCCACATACACCAGATCCTGATCGGTGGTGTCCAGCGGGGTGGGGTAGTTGCGGCCGTTGAGATCGTCGATGAGCACGCAGCCCCTGGCGGCCCTGATCGCTTCGCGGGCCTGCTCCACGCTCATGGGCTCCTTGGTGACGAACTGCACGGAGATGGAGTGGGAGCGCATTACCGGCACGCGCACGCAGGTGCAGCACACCTTCAGATCGGGCAGGTGCATGATCTTGCGGCCCTCGTTCTGCATCTTCATCTCCTCGGTGGTGTAGCCGTTGTCCAGCTCGCTGCCGATCATGGGGATGACGTTGGAGAGAATCTGGCAGGGGAAGGTGCTGCTTTCGATCACCTTGCCCTCGGCCTGGGCCGCAATCTGGCTCTCAAGCTCGCGCATGCCCTCCACGCCCGCGCCGGAGACCGCCTGATAGGTGCAGGCGACCATCTTTTCGATCTCCGTGACCCTGCGGATGCCGCTCAGAGCCACCAGCGTGATGATGGTGGAACAGTTCGGGTTGGCGATGATGCCCTTGTGGAGCTTTGCATCCTCGGGGTTGATCTCCGGCACCACCAGCGGCACATCGTCGTCCATGCGGAAGGCGGAGGAATTGTCGATGAACACCGCGCCCGCCTTGACAATTGCCGGTGCGAAGCGCTTGGCCGGGGCGTTCTGCACCGCGCCCAGCACGAAATCCATGCCCTTGAAGGCGTCGTCGGTGGCCTCCTGGATGGCGATCTGCTCGCCCCGGAAGGTCACGGTCTTGCCCACGCTGCGGGCGCTGGCCAGGGGAAGCAGCGTTCCCACCGGGAAGTTGCGCTCCTCCAGCACCTGAATCATCTGCTGGCCCACGGCGCCGGTAGCGCCCAGTACGGCTACGTTGTAGGTCTTCATTTGCTTTCCTCCTCGTTCATAAAGGCGTCGTAGAGCGTGCGGATGGTGCGCTCAAAGTCGCAGTTGTTCACGCCCACGATGATGCTGATTTCTTCGCTGCCCTGCGCGATCATGCGGATGTTGATGTTGTTTGCGCCCAGCGCGCCGAAGAGCTTGGCCGACGAGCCCGGCACGCTCACCATCCGGCGGCCCACCGAGGCGATCAGCGCGATGTTGTCGTCCATCTTGATGCGGTCCGGCTTGAGCTCCCGCTTGATGTCGGAGATCACGTCATAGATGCGGTCGCGGATCTGCGCGGTGGGCATCACCACGTTGAAGCTGTCCACGCCCAGGGTGATGTGCTCCACCTCCACCTTGCAGGCCTCCAGCATCTCCAGCGTCTTGCGGATGATGCGGGTGTCGGTGGAGATGTGCTTTTTGTAGATCGTGAGCACCGTGAAGCTCCGCCGCCCCGCGATGCCGGTGATCAGCCTGCGGCTCCGGGACAGGTTTTCGTCGATGTTCTCCATGATCATCGTGCCCGGATCCTGGGGCCGGTTGGTGTTGCGGATGTTCAGGGGAATGTTCTTCTCCTTCACCGGAAGGATGGATTCCTCGTGCAGCACCGACGCGCCCATGTAGGAGAGCTCCCGCAGCTCCTGGTAGGTCACATATTTGATGGGGCGTGGGTTCTCCACCACCTTGGGATCGGCCATCAGGATGCCGGAGACGTCCGTCCAGTTCTCGTAGATGTCCGCGTCCAGGGCGTTGGCCACGATGGCGCCGGAGATGTCGCTGCCGCCCCGGGTCATGACCCGGATGCGCCCGTTGGGCAGCGCGCCATAGAAGCCGGGCATCACGAAGCGCGGGCTCTTGACGGCCTTTTCCGCGATGGCGGCGTAGGTCTTGTCGTAGTCAATCTGGCCGTCGTAGGAGAAGAACACGCACTCTGCTGCGTCCACGAAGCCGAAGCCCAGATACTCGCTCATCAGCCGGGCGGTCAGATATTCGCCCCGGGAGACCAGATAGTCCACGGAGATGTCCCGGTTCAGCTCGCCGCGCAGCCGGGCGAACTCCGCCTCCAGATCGTACTTTAGCCCCAGCTCGTCCCGGATGCCGTAGTAGCGCTCCTCGATCATCGAAAAGATGTCCTCGTGGGACACGCCGTAATTGATGTGGGCGTGGGTCAGGTACAGAAGATCCGTGATCTTGCTGTCCTTCTTGTTGCGCTTGCCCGCGGCGGAAACCACGACGCACATGCGCGAGGGATCGGCCTCGACAATTTCCTTTACCCGCCGGAACTGCTCCGCGCCCGCGAGGGAGGAGCCGCCGAACTTTGCCACCTTCAGCATATGCGTCACGCCTCCTGTACGCCCGCAAAGAATGTGCCGGGAATCCGCGCAGCCAGGGCGTGCATCTCGGACACGGGCGCGTCCTTCACTTCATAGACGTCCCACGCGCCGCAGCAGCGCTTCTCCGCCGCCCAAACGGCGGGAAGCTCCGCGCCGGCGGGCACGCGCAGGTAGTAGGCGTGGCGGGCAGAGGCGTTGTCCGGGTGCGCCGCGGCGCACTTCTCGCCGGTCATGTAGCGATGCCCGGCGGCCACGGAGCGCACGTCCCGCAGCACGTTCGCGGCAGTGGGAAGCTTGCCCGCGCCCTGACCGGTGTAGCTCATCAGGCCGTAGCTTTCGCCCTGATACCAGGCGTAGTTGACGTTATTCAGTATGGCCGCCTCCGGGGACGCGGCGCAGACCAGCGTGGGCTCCACCCAGGCGCTCAGCGCGCCGTCCTCCGCGCGGCGGGCAAAGGCGCACAGCCGCAGCACGCGGCCCTTTGCGCGCGCCTGCTCCACATCCAGGGGCAGCACGGCGGAGATGCCGAAGGTGGGAATCTCCTCGGGCGCGACGTAGGCGTCAAAGCCCACGGCGCAGGCGAGGATCAGCTTGCGCATGGTGTCCAGTCCGTCCACGTCGCTGGAGGGGTCGCGCTCGGCATAGCCCAGCGCCTGGGCCTCGGACAGAGCCGTGGCATAGTCCATGTTCCGACTCTGCATGGAATCCAGAATGTAGTTGGTGGTGCCGTTCAGGATGCCGCCGAGGGCGACGATGCGGTCGATGTTGCGGGCGATTTCCAGATTCGCCAGATAGGCGATGCCGCCGCCGCAGGCCGCGCCGTACAGGAAGGCCACGCCCTTCTCCTTGGCCAGCTTCGTCAGCTCCGGGCCGTACACGCTCACCAGCAGCTTGTTCGCGGTCACGAAGTGCTTGCCGTGGGAGAGCGCCTGAGACGCAAATTCATAGGCCGGATGCAGGCCGCCCATGGTCTCCACCACCAGTTCGATTTCGGGATCATTTACAATTTCCTCAATATTATCGGTGATGTACTCCGCCTGAAAGCGCTTCTCCAATACCTTTTTGACATGCACGCCCTCGAGGCTCTGCGCGATTTCAAAGACACCGCTGCCGATGGTTCCCATGCCCAGCAGTCCAATCGTCATTTCGATCACTCCCCGTTTTCGTCAAAGTCTTTACAATAAAAACACTTGTTTTTATGTGGGAAACATTGTATCATGGATTTACTTGGATTGCAAGTTATGTTTTGAGGAAAGGGGAACCAAAATGAAGCTTTTCTTCAGTACGCGCGGCGATCGGGAGGCTGTTTCCGCGCCGGAGGCGGTGCTCCGGGGCATTGCGCCGGACGGCGGACTCTATGTGCGCGGCGATTTTCCGCAGATTCCGCTGGGGGAATTGCGGGACGCGGATTTTTGCGCCCTGTCCCGGCGGATTCTGGGCGCCTTCCTCGCGGGCTACGACGCGGAGGAGATCTCCGGCTGCGTCGCGCGGGGTTATGCGCATAAATTTGACGCGCCGGAGATTGTGCCGCTCCGGAAGGTGGGGGACATGCACGTTGTGGAGCTGTTCCACGGCCCCACTGCGGCGTTCAAGGATGTGGCGCTGTCCATCCTGCCCCAACTCATGGGCTGCGCCCTTCAGAAGATGGGCGCGGAGAACGAAATCATGATCCTCACCGCCACCAGCGGCGACACCGGCTCCGCAGCGCTGACCGGCTTTGCGGACGTGCCGGGCATCCGCATCCTCGTGTTCTATCCCGACAAGGGCATCAGCCCCATTCAGAGGGCGCAGATGACCACCATGCGGGGCAAAAACCTGGGCGTGTGCGCCATTTCCGGCAACTTTGACGATGCGCAGACGGGCGTCAAGCGCATCTTCGCGGAGATCTCTCCGGACTTCTGCCGGGAAAACCGCGTCGCCCTGTCCAGCGCCAATTCCATCAACATCGGCCGCCTGGCGCCGCAGATCGTCTACTACTTCAGCGCCTATCTGGACATGGTGCGCGCGGGGGAGATCGCCCTGGGTGAGAAGCTCAATTTCGCCGTGCCCACCGGCAACTTCGGCGACATCCTGGCCGGCTGCTACGCCCGGGAGATGGGCCTGCCCGTGGGCAAGCTGATCTGCGCCTCCAACGCAAACAACGTGCTCACGGACTTTCTGAACACCGGCGTGTACGACAAAAACCGGCCCTTCCTGACCACGATTTCGCCCTCGATGGACATTCTGGTCTCCAGCAATCTGGAGCGGCTGCTGTATCTGGCGCTGGATGGCGATGCGCAGGCCGTGCGCGCGCGCATGGAGCAATTGAAGGAGACGGGCAACTACTCCATGCCCGAGGCCGCCATGCAGAAGATCCGCGCGCTGTTCGCGGGTGGCTGCGCCACGGATGCACAGGCCATGGAGACCATCGGCCGGGTGTTCCGGGAGACGGGTTATCTGATGGATCCCCACACGGCGGTGGCCTGGAAGGTCGCGGAGGACTACCGCGCGGCCAGCGGCGACGGCGCGCCCTGCGCAGTGCTCTCCACGGCGTCCCCCTACAAGTTCCCCGCCAGCGTGCTCTGTGCCCTGGGCGAGGAGGTTCCCGCGGATGCCCAGGCGCAGATCGACCGCATGGAGGCCCTCAGCGGCACGCGCATCCCCGCAGCCCTCTCCGGCGTGCTGAATCGCGCGGTGCGCTTCGTGGACGTGATTGCCCCCGAGGACATGATGGCCTATGTGCTGGGAAAGGCGGCGAGAGCATGATTACCATTCGCGTGCCGGGCACCACGGCCAACCTGGGCCCCGGCTTCGACTGCCTGGGCCTGGCCCTGGGCGTGTACGGCTACTTCACCTTTGAGGAGCGGGAGGCGGGCCTGGAATTTGAAAACGTGGCCCCCGAGTTCCAGAACGAGGACAACCTGGCCATACGCGGCTATCGCCGCGCCATGCGGGAGATGGGCCTGTCCCAGCCGGGCATCTACCTGCACATCGAATCGGACATTCCGGTCTCCAGCGGCCTGGGCAGCAGCGCCAGCCTGATCGTGGCGGGCGTGGTGGCGGCGAACGAGCTGCACGGAAGGCTGCTCAATTCTCAGACCCTGCTGAATCTGGTGACCGAGCTGGAGGGCCACCCGGACAACGTGGCCCCGGCGCTGCTGGGCGGCGTGACGGCCTCCCTTCTCTGCGAAGGAAACGTGATCACCATGCAGTGTCCGATCTCCGATTCGCTGCGCTTCGCGGTGCTGATTCCCGACTTCAGCCTCTCCACCGCCCAGATGCGCGCGGCGCTGCCGAAGGAGGTTCCCTTCGCGGACGCGGCCTACAACATCGCCCACGCGGCGGTGCTGCTCAAGGGCCTGGAGGCGGGCGACTTTGGCGCCATCGCGGCGGCCATGGACGACCGGCTGCACCAGCCCTACCGCTCCCGATTGATTCACGAGTACGACGAGGTGCGGCGGCGGGCGCTGGAGTCCGGCGCGCTGGGCTTTGCCATCAGCGGCGCGGGCCCGACGCTTCTGTGCATCTATCAGGACGAGGGCTTCTACTGGCGCATGAAGCAGGCGGTGCGCAGCCTCAAGCGCGCCTGGCGGGTCATGCCCCTGCCTGTGGACCGCTTCGGCGCGGTCGTCGTGGGAGGCGGACAGGAATGAAGGGCGATTATCTGATTGTGCATAAAAAAATCCTTCCCGTATATTACGAGAAGGTGCTTGAGGCCCGCAACCTGCTGGAGAGCGGCGCGGAGCGGGACGTGAGTGCCGCCGCGCGGGCGGTGGGCATCTCCCGCAGCACCTATTACAAGTACAAGGACTACATCTACAGCCCGGATGGCGGCGAAATGGGCCGCAAGGCCGTGATCTCCATGATGCTCAGCCACGAGATCGGCGTGCTCTCCACGGCGCTGAACCGGCTCTCCGCCATGGGCATCAGCGTGCTCACCATCACCCAGAGCCTGCCCATTCGCGACGTGGCCAGCGTCATCATGACGCTGGACGTGAGCCAGATGAGCGCCGGCATCGAGGAGGTTGTCGCCGCCCTCGGCCGCATCTCCGGCGTGGAGAATGTCACCCTTGTGGCGATCGAATAGGCGAAAAAGAGGGGCCGCGCCCGGATCCCGTTGGGGAGGGGCGCGGCCTTTTTTCTATTCGTCCGCCTGCAGGCGCTCCAGGAAGGAGTGCATTTCACCGTCCGTCTTGTAGCCGGGCAGGGTGTCCAGATTGACCTTGTGCAGGCTGGCGAAGAGGTTGATCTCCACGTTGGGATTCACCCGGCGCATGCTGCGGATCAGTTCCTTGGTTTCCCGGCGCTTGGAGGCGTTTTCGTCGTGCTCGGCCGATTCGGAAAAGCGGCAGGCGCAGCGCAGGAAGCTGAGGTGATTGTAGTTCTGCCAGGCGATGATGTCCTCCTCGCGGATGCAGTACAGCGGGCGAATCAGCTCCATGCCCTCGAAGTTGGTGCTCTTCAGCCGGGGCAGCATGCCCTGGAGCTGCGCGCCGTAGCTCATGGACATCAGCGCCGTCTCGATCACGTCGTTCAAATGGTGTCCGAGGGCGATCTTGTTGCAGCCCCGCCGTCGCGCCTCGGCGTAGAGATGGCCCCGGCGCATGCGGGCGCAGAGGTAGCAGGGGTTTTCGCTGCAGGCCTCCTCCGAGGCGGAGAAGATGTCTGTTTCAAAGATGGACACCGGCACGCGCAGCAGCTGTGCCGTCTCCTCGATCTTCCGGCGGTTCTCCGGGCTGTAGCCGGGGTCCATGCACAGAAATTCCAGCTCGAAGGGCACCTCGCTGAAGGGCTGAAGGTGCTTGAGCAGCATGGCCATCAGCCAGCTGTCCTTGCCGCCGGAGATGCACGCGGCGATTCTGTCGCCCGCCTGAATCAGCTCGTAGCGCTTGATGGCGGCGATGAAGGGGTTCCAGATCTCCTTGCGGTACTTCTTGATCATGCTGCGCTCCGCCAGATGGTGGGGCGCAAGTTCCCGCGCCATGCTCATTCCTCCCTTTTGATCAGATCGCGTACCACTTCTCCGGCCAGCAGCATGCCCACCACCGGCGGCACGAAGGACACGGAGCCCGGAAGTACGCGCTTGCCCTCCTGAATTTCCCGCAGGGGCTTGCGGGGCGGCTCCTCGGAGTAGACGACCTTCAGGTGCACCACGCCGCGCTTTTTGAGCAGGCCGCGCATGGCCCGGGCCAGCGGGCAGATTTTTGTTTCAGAGATGTCCGCCACGCGGAAGCGGCCGGGGTCGAGCTTGTTTCCCGCGCCCATGGCGGAGATCACCGGAACGCCCGCGGCCCGGGCGCGCAGTATGATTTCGACCTTGCCGCTCACGGTGTCGATGGCGTCAATCACATAGTCATACAGGGAAAAATCAAATTGTGCCGCCGTCTCCGGCAAAAAGAAGCAGGGATGGCGATAGACCTTCGTCTCCGGGCAGATGTCTGCGATGCGCTCCGCAGTTGCGTCCACCTTGAGCCTGCCGACGGTGGAGTGCAGCGCGATGATCTGGCGGTTGATGTTGGAGAGGCTCACCCGGTCGTTGTCGATGAGATCCAGCGCGCCCACGCCGCAGCGGGCCAGCGCCTCCGCGGCGTAACCGCCCACGCCGCCCACGCCGAATACGGCCACCCGGCTGCCGCGCAGCTTCTCCATCGCCTCCGCGCCCAGCAGGAGCTCCGCGCGGGAAAATTCGTCCTGCATATGTTTGTCTCTCCTTCCGTCAGGCTGTATTCATCATACCCCGCAGAGGTGCGTTTTGCAAGCGGGGAGCAGCTTGACGGCGCGGCCAGTCGCGTTATTTTACAAAGCGTGGGCGGCCGCGCCTGCCGAATCTGCGTCAGGCCGCCTCGTCTGCGGCGACGCGCATGTCCTCCCGGGGAATGTCACGGAAGAAGCGCAGCACGAAGGGAACGGTCAGCAGGGAGGCGATCGCGTCCGACAGCGGCTGGGCCAGCTGTACGCCAATCAGGCCGAACAGCCTGGGAAGTATGAGCGCCAGCGGAATGAGACAGAGGCCGCCGCGCAGGCTCGCGGTGAGCAGCGCCGGGCCCTTCACGCCGCAGGTCTGAAGCAGCATGCTCGGGGCCAGATTCAGAGAAATGAAGGCGAGGCCGAGGCAGGCGTAGCGCAGCGCGGGGCCGCCGATGCGCAGCACCTCGGGGTCGCTCTGGAACTGGCACACCAGCGCGGGCGCAAAGAGTATGCCCGCGCAGCCCATCGCGGCGAGCACCACCAGCGTGGCCAGAAGCGTGAATCGGAATGCGCGGCGCAGGCGGGCGTACTTCTTCGCCTGATAGTTGAACCCGGCCACCGGCTGAAAGCCCTGGCACACGCCGATGGCGATGGAGACCATGAAGCCCAGGCAGCGGCTGGTGATGGCGATGGCGGACACGCAGGCGTCGCCGAAGAGACCGGCGCTGTGGTTCAGTATGCCGGAGGAGACGCTCATCAGCCCCTGGCGGAACAGGTTGGGAAAGCCCGTGGTGAGAATGTCGAAGATGGTGTGCGCGTCCCGCGCGAAGCAGCGGATGGAGATGCGGCTCTGGGCGTGGCGGCGGAACAGGAACAGCAGCACGACGAAGCTTACCGTCTGGCTCAGTGCCGTGGCGAGTCCCGCGCCGTCCACGCCCATGCCGAAGCCATAGATGAAGATCGGGTCCGCGATGATGTTCAGCACGCCGCCCAGGGTGAGGCCGATCATGCCGTAGAGGGCCTTGCCCTCATAGCGCAACACGTTGTTGAGCACCAGGCTGCCGATCAACATCGGCGCGGAGGCGAGAATGAACAGGCCGTACTCCCGGGCGTAGGGGAGGATGGTGTCCGTGCTGCCCAGCAGGCGCATCAGCGGCGCGGACAGGGGAACCCCCAGCAGCGCCACCGCCGCGCCCACGCCCAGGGCGAGGAAGAAGCTGGTGGAGATGTAGCGAGAGGCGGTCTCTACGTCCCTCTGGGCCAGCAGGCGGGAGATGACGCTGCCCGAGCCGTGTCCCAGCATGAAGCCCAGGGCCTGCAGCATCGTCATCAGCGCAAACACCACGCCCACCGCGCCGCTGGCGCTCACCCCCAGCGTGCCCACGAAGTAGGTGTCCGCCAGGTTGTAGATGCTGGTGATCAGCATGCTGATCACCGTGGGGATGGCCAGGGAGACGATCAGATGCTCCACCGGTGTTTGCGTCATCTTCTTGTAGTGCAGGTCGGCCTGGTTCATGAGTATCTCGCTCCAAATCTGTCAGTGCTGTTCTCTGAATCCATTATGGAAGCACAGTGTTAATTCCGCTATCCTCTTTTTTGTCCGGGCATTGCAGGAAAAAGCCAACCCGGCGTAGAATTAGTCCCGAAAATGCAAACAACGGAGGACGGCAAAATGCTGGATATACTCTTCGCGGGTGAACTGAATGTGGATGTGATTGTAAGCGGTCTTCGCCAGGCGCCGGTCTTTGGCAAGGAGATTCTCTGCCAGGGCTATGAGGAGCTTCCGGGAAGCTCAACGGGCAACTCCGCCTGCACGGCGGCCTCTCTGGGGCTCCGGACGGCCGTGTTCAGCCGCCTGGGCCGGGACCGCTTCGGCGAGATCATGCTCGGCGCGCTGAAGCGTTACGGCATCGAGACACGCTTTATTGATATTTCCGAAAGCTACCGCACGGGCGTCACCGTGAGTCTGAGCAACGACCGCGACCGCGCCATGGTGACCTACTACGGCGACACCATCAACGCCTTCGAGGCGCGGGAGATCCCGCTGGAGGCGGTGGGCGCGCGCCACATTCACATGCCCTCCTTCTATTTGCATCCCCGGGTGCGCCCGGGCCTTGCGGAGGTCTATGCCCGCGCCCATGCGCTGGGCATGACCACCTCGCTGGACGCGGGCTGGGAGGAGAACGGTCAGTGGCACGACCATCTGGAGGAGGTGCTCCTGCACACGGACTTCTTCTTTCCCAACGAATCCGAGTCCGAAGCCATCACCGGCGAGGCCGACCCGGCCCAGGGAGCCGTGAAGCTCGCGGCGCTGGGCTGCAACGTGGTGGTGAAGTGCGGCGGCACGGGCGCGTGGTACTGTGGGCGCGGAGCGTCCGAGGCGGTCTTCTATCCGGCGTACAGGTCCCGCGTGGTGGACACCACGGGCGCGGGCGACAGCTTCAACTCCGGCTTCCTGTACGCCTATCTGAACGGCGAGGACATCGAGAACTGCATGCGCATGGGGCTCGCTGTGGGCGCGCTGAGCGTGCAGCGGGCGGGCGGCGTGCAGAACTGCCCGACCCTTGAGGAGGCGCGCCGCACCATCGAGCGCGGAACTTCCCTTTGAGGTAGATAGGCCGAGTGCGCCTGGAGAATCGCGTGGTTTTCAAAAACCCGCCGTCCTCCTGATTCTTTCAAGTGTCGAAAAACTCTGGGAAAGCGCGAAAGGGCATCGGCCCTTTCGCGCTTCAATCGTCCCCGGCGGTGTGTACGCCGGGGCGGTCGATTTTTACGGCGGAAAATCAAGTTTTCCAGAGGAAAAATCGGTACCTTGCAGTCTCCGCGCCTGGAAATCTTTCAGGATTTCAACGGAGACTGGAGGGGGTGGCAGTGGCGGGGGAGATATTCCCCCGTCCACCAGCTTGTCAAAATGTCTTTTTTGACAAGCTAAAGGGAAGACATTGACTTTGTCAACGCCTCCCCTTCTTGCATCGGTCGGGAATGTCAGGATTCCAGCAGGGTGAAGCTGCTCATGATGCCCGCGGCGGCGGCCATGAAGTCCGCGTCCGACTGGGGCGTGAACACGAAGTTCAGGATGTATCCGTCCATCAGCGCGGCGCAGCAGCTCACGTCGCCCTCCATGATGTCGTAGACCAAGAAGTCCGTGCCGTTGAAGTTGTACACGCCGGAGGTCTGGGGATGGGTGGCGCGCTCGATGAGGGCGCTGAGGTCGTTCATGTCCGCGCAGTCGGTGGTCCAGCGGTGAATGTAGAGCCAGCGCTCTCCCGAAGCGTCGCTCAGGCAGTAGAGCACGCCCTTCTCCGCCATTTCGCCGCTCAGATTGTAGCAGAGCCAGCCCTCCGGCAGCTCCAGCGCAAAGTCGTCCTCAAAGGCGAGCTTCACGCCCGCAGGCTGCGGAGTCGTCGTGACCTCGGGTTCCGCACTGGCCTCGGCGTCAGGCGCAGGGGCTGCGTCGATGGCGTCTCCGATGGGATTGACCTCCACGGCGATGATCTCGATCGGCTCGGGAGTGCTCGTTGCCTCCGTCGGAGAAGCGGTCTCCTCCGCCCATGCGGGCAGCGCGGGAATCAGCAGTGCGACGAGCAGCGCGCAAAGGATTTTTCTCATTTCTGTACCTCCCTGTCGCCTGTGTCCCGGCTCCGGAAGATCCAGAACTTGCTGGCGAAGTAGTTGAGAACGATGACGATGACGTTTGCAATCAGCGTGGCGATGAGGTCGTTCATGCCCATCAGGTGCACGGTGAGTTCCACAAAGGCCGCGTCGAAGACCAGAGAGAGCACGCGGGCGGACACGAAGCTGGGAATCTCCCGCCGCAGCGTGGCGCGGCTCCAGTCCCGGCTGAAGAAGACGTACTTCTTGTTTGCCCAGAAGGCGAAGGCCACCGAGACGCACCAGGCGAGTATCTTCACCGCGAGCATCAGCACGCCGTGGTCCGGCGCGATGCCCAGCAGCGCGGCGAGTCCGCGGGTCCCGCCCGCATACACGCCGTAGTTGATGGCGGTGGTCAGTGCGCCCACAACACCGTAGACGAACAGCTCGCGCAGGCGCGGGCTCCGAAGGAGTTCTTTCAAGCGTTTCATATGCACACTTCCTCACTCAATCATGCCTATTATAGCATTGATCGGGTGAAGCGGTCAACCCGTCGCGCCAATTTCGGCACATGCTGCCTTCCAGAGAAAACAGCCGGCAGATGCCGGCTGTGCGTGCGTCAGGTGATGATTCTTCGCCCCCAGGAGAAGGTGCGGTAGTAGTAATCGCTGCTGGAGGAGCCCAGGGAGCTGATGGTCACCTGGCCTTTGGCTGAGGAGGCGTGAATGAACTGGTTGCTACCCAGATAGATGCCCACGTGGTCACAGAGATCGTCATCGTCGGTCACGGTGTTGAAGAAGACCAGGTCGCCCACCTTCAGGCTCGACCGGCTGGTGATCTTTGTGTAGCTATCGTTGTAGCCCTGGGTGTAGGCGGTGCGCTTCAGGGTGATGCCGGCCGCGTTCTTGAAGACGTAGTAGGTGAAGCCAGAGCAGTCGAAGCCGTCCGAGGGGGACTGGGCCGCGTACTTGTAGGGGATGCCCTGAAGGCTCTTGGCCAGGGTGACGATCTTCTCAATCCGGCTGTCCTCGCCGGCGCTCTCCACCGGAGAGGTGGCCAGGTAACTGGACTCGACGTAGCCGTAGGCCGAGCCGTTGTACAGCCGCACCCACGTCTTGTCGCTGGACAGCGCCACGCCCGTGACCTTCGTATTCAGGCCCAGCGTCATGAGCACGTCCGAGGTGGTGGAGGCCTTCGCATAGACCTTCACACCTGCGCTCTGGGTGTAGAGCGCCGTGCCGGAGGTGTTGGGATTGGTGAGGGAGACGCCGTCCTCCTTGCAGTAGCCCACGGCCCCCGCGCTGTTGACCACGCGAAGCCAACCGGTTCCGCTGCCGGTGCAGGTCAGGGATTCGCCGAAGGACATCGTGCCCAGCAGCGTGGAGTCGGTGCTGTTGGAGGCGTAGCAGTTCAGCAGCGTGGCCGTCACATAGACCGTCCGGGGAGAGAGGTCAGTGATGGGATCGTTGTCCACGGCCACCTTCTCCTCGGAGAGTTCGCTCATTCGCGCATAGGCGTAGCTTCCGTCGCTGCGGATGATGCGCGCCCATGTGCCGTCCTCGGAGAGGGCCACCGCCATGACGCTGGTGTTGACGGAGAGGGTCTGGAGCACGCTCGCGCCGGATGTGGGCTTGCTGAAGAGCTGCACGCCGTCCTTCGCGGCGTAGAGGGGCAGGTGCTGCGTGTTGGGATCGGTCGTGGTGAGGCCGCCGTACATGCAGTAGCCCACGCTGCCCGCCGCGTTGCGCACCTTTGCCCAGCCGTCGTCCACGTTCAGCAGGGTCATCGACTCGCCGAAGGACATCGTGCCCAGCTTGCTGCCTTCGCCGCCCGCGAGGGCGTAGACGTCCAGCGTGGTGGCGGAGACGTAGACGGCGGTTTCTTCCTCCTGCACTTCGACGGCCGAGGAGAAATACTTCGTCTGGGCATAGCCGTAGCTGCTTCCGTTTTTCAGGCGCAGCCACGCGCCGTCGGAGGTCATGGCCACGGCGGTGTATTTTTCATTGAGGGCGAGGGTTTTGAGCGTGCCGGAGGTGGTGCTGGGCTTTTTGTAGACCTTCGCGCCGGCAGCCTTGACGTAGACCGTCTGATTCAGGTTGTTGGGGTTGACGGTCGTCAGTCCGCTCAGCTTGCAGTAGCCCACCGCGTTAGCGGAGTTGCGGATGCGCGCCCAGCCGTCCGAGGTGGCCAGCAGCGTCATGCTCTCGCCGTAGGACATGGTGCCCAGGGACTTGCCGGAGGTGGAGGGCCGGTCGTAGGCCTTCAGCGTATTCGCGGAGATGTAGACCGTCGTGTTCAGGCCGGAACTGCCGGAGGAACCCGAATCTGCGGTCTTGGAGAGGTACTTGGTCTGCACATAGCCGTAGTAGTTGCCGTTTTTCAGGCGCACCCAGCTGCCGTCCTTCGTGATGGCCACGGCGGTGTAGCTGGAGCCGCGCTTGAGCTTCATCATGACCGGCGCACTGGTCTCCGGCCTGCGGTACACGGGCACGCTGTCGCCGTTGATGTAGGCCTTCTGACTGAGGGTGTTGGGGTTGACGTTGGAGAGCGCGGAAATTTTGCAGAAGCCGATGGCGCCCTTGCTGTTTTTTACGGCGGCCCACCCGCTGTTCGTGGCCAGACAGGTCATGCTCTCGCCGTAGGACATGGTGCCCAGGACGCTGGAGGAGGTGGATATTTTGCTGTATACCTTCACCGTGTTGGAGACCACATAGACGGTGAAGGTCGCTGCCTGCGCGGTCACGGGCGCGAGCGCCAGAACCATGCACAGGATCAGCAACAGGGAGAGCGCTTTTTTCTTCATCTGTGTTTATACCTCCCGAAAAACGGGGACGTCCGCACGGATTGTAAAAAATATATATCCACTTCTATTATATCGGATCCGCGCCGCAAAGTCAATTGACGGCGCGCGCATGCCTGACAAATGCCTTTACTGTTAAGACGCGAAAAAGGAGCGCCGCGCGGGGGGTGGATTCAAAAATAACAAATCGGGCGAAATAAAGCCAGGCCCCGTCCGCCGAGGCGGCGCGGGGCCTGAAATGGGTGCTTATGCGGTTACGATGCTCGCGGCCTTCTGGAGCTTGAGCTTTTCGATGGCCTGCTCTCGCATCTTGTATTTGAGGATCTTTCCGGCGGCGTTCATGGGGAAGCCGTCCACGAAGTCGATGTAGCGGGGCACCTTGTGGCGGGCCATGTGGTCGCGGATGTACTGCTTCATCTCCTCCACGGTCATCTCCTCGCCCTCCTTCAGGACGATGCAGGCCATAATCTCCTCGCCGTAGCTCTCGTCCGGCACGCCGATCACCTGCACGTCGGAGACCTTCGGATGGGTGTAGATGAACTCCTCGATCTCCTTGGGGTAGATGTTCTCGCCGCCGCGGATGATCATGTCCTTCAGGCGGCCGGTGATGCGGTAGTTGCCTTCGGGGGTCTTGCAGGCCAGATCTCCGGTGTGGAGCCAGCCGTCCAGGTCGATTGCGGCGCGGGTGGCCTCAGGCATCTTGTAGTAGCCCTTCATGATGTTGTAGCCCCGGGCCACGAACTCGCCGATCTCGCCCACGGGCAGCTCCTCGTTGGTCTCGGGATCGACGATGCGGCATTCGATCTCCGGCATGGCGCGGCCCACCGTGCCCACGCGCACCTCCAGCGGGTCGTCCGTGGAGGACATGGTGCAGCCGGGGGAGGCCTCCGTCTGGCCGTAGACGATGGTGATCTCCTTCATGTTCATCTTTTCCACCACGTCCCGCATCTTGGAGATGGGGCAGGGGGAACCGGCCATGATGCCGGTGCGCATGTAGGAGAAATCGGTCTTTTCAAAGTCCGGGTGCTCCAGCATGGCCACGAACATCGTCGGCACGCCGTGGAAGGCGGTGATGTGCTCCTGATGGATACAGGCCAGCGCCGGGCGGGGAGAGAAGTAGGGCAGGGGCAGTATGGTGGCACCGTGGGTCATGGAGGCGGTCATCGCCAGCACCATGCCGAAGCAGTGGAACATGGGCACCTGGATCATCATGCGGTCGGCGGTGGAGAGATCCATGCGGTCGCCGATGCACTTACCGTTGTTGACCACGTTGTAGTGGGTGAGCATCACGCCCTTGGGGAAGCCGGTGGTGCCGGAGGTGTACTGCATGTTGCACACGTCGTGGGGCGAGACCTGCGCGGCCAGCCGCCAGACCTCCTCCACGGGCACGCTCTTGCCCCGCTCCAGCGCCTCCTCCCAGGTCAGCGCGCCGCTCTGGGCAAAGCCCACGGTGATCACGTTGCGCAGGAAGGGTAGCCGGTGGCAGTGGAGGGGATTTCCCGCCTTCGTGTCCTGAAGCTCCGGGCAGAGCTCGTTGATGATCTGCTGGTAGTCGCTGTCCCGGTAGCTCTTCTCCAGAATCAGCGTGTGGGTGTCCGACTGGCGCAGCAGGTATTCCGCTTCGTGGATCTTGTAGGCGGTGTTGACCGTCACCAGCACCGCGCCGATCTTCGTGGTGGCCCAGAAGGCGATGTACCACTGGGGCAGGTTTGTGGCCCACACGGCCACGTGCGCGCCGGGCTTCACGCCCAGGGCGATCAGCGCGCGGGCAAATTCGTCCACGTCGTCCCGGAATTCGGCGTAGGTGCGCGTGTAGTTCAGCGTGGTGTACTTGACCGCCAGTTGATCCGGGAATTCCTCCGCCATGCGGTCCAGCACCCGCGGAAAGGTCTCCTCAATCAGCGCGTCCTTCTTCCAGACGAACTGGCCGGTGTGGCGCTTGTTGAAGTAGAGGGTCTTTTTCATGGTGCGGGTGTTCTCGAAGCGGTTCATGTAGTTGACGAAGTGGGGGAAGATGATCTCCTTGTCCGTCAGATCCTCCATCCACTCGGGCTTCCACTCCAGGGAGATGAAGCCGTCGTAATTGATGGAGGACAGTGCCGCCATCATCTCGTTCACCGGCAGGGAGCCCTCGCCGATCAGATTGTAGGTCTGCGCGTCGTCGGAGTCCCGCAGGTGCACGTGGCGCACATGCGCGCCCAGGTTTTCGATGGTCTTGCTGGCGCGCTCCCCGTGGTCGCGATAGGTGTGGTGCATGTCCCAGAGCACGGCCAGCTCGTCGCAGGCGAAGGCGTTGAGCAGATCCCGCAGCCGCGCGGTGTCGGAGTAGACGCCGCTGGTCTTGATCAGCAGCACCACCTGCTTCTGGGCGGCCAGGGGCAGCAGGGCGGCGATGTTCTCCCGAACGGTCTCCTCCGCGTCCCGGGAGGCATAGGCGCTCACGCAGGGCACGCGCAGATCCGCCGCCAGCGCGATCAGCGCGCGCAGGGCTTCGACGGCCGCCCCGTCCCCGTCGGAGAGGTCGCAGGAGCTGTCCAGGCAGGGGATGGAGAGCTTCTTTTCGCGCATTTCCCGCACGGTGGCGGAGAGGGCATATCTGTGGAAGGGGCCGCCCTTTTCAAAGAGCGCCTCCTGCTTCTGAGGATTGTAGAGTTCGACGCCGCCGAAGCGCATCTCGGACGCGGTTTCCAGCAGCTCGCCCCAGGAGCAGTCCTCCCAGCCGCGGGTGGAGAAAGAGAGCTTCATGCTTCCGCCTCCTCATACACAATTTTGTTCAGGGCGTTGATGTAGGCCTGAATACTCGCGCCCACGATGTCGGTGGAGATGCCGCGGCCGGAGTAGAGCTTGCCGTTCGAGCGCAGGCGCACGATGGTTTCGCCCATGGCCTCGCGGCCCTCGGTGACGGCCTGCACCTGGAAGTCGTCCAGCTCATAGTGGCGGCCCAGAATCTGCTCGACGGCCAGGAAGGCCGCGTCAATGGGACCGTCGCCCAGGCAGACGCCCTCCAGCGTCTCTTCGCCCCGCTGCAGCTTCAGCTGGGCGCTGCCGGAGACCACGTTGCTGCAATTGATCATGTAGCTGACCAGCCGGTAGGTGGGCGGCACCTGCATGGCGGCGGAGGCCACGATGGTGTTCAGCTCCCGGCTGCCCACGGTGCCCTTCTTCGCGGCGATGCTGCGGAAGGCCTCGTACACCTTGGCCGCGTCCTCCTCAGAGAGGTCGTAGCCCAGCTTCTCCACGGCGCTCAGCACTGCCGCGCGGTCGTCATGCTCGGAGAGCACCAGCTCGCCCGCGTCGCTCCTGTCCTGCACGCCCAGGTCGAAGGGGGAATTCTGGCTGCGGGTGCTGCGGCACATCCAGTCGATCTGGCCGGTGATGCGCTTGATTTCCGCGTGGCGGATGTCGCAGCTCAGCTCCAGCGCGTCGCCGCGGCTGCGGAGGATTTCGGCAAACTCGGCCGTGCGGGTCACGTCGCCCGCGTAGGAGACCGTCTTGACCTCCGAAGCACCGGCGCGCACCGCGGCGATGGCGCAGGCGCCGGACATGGACAGCGCGTTGGAGCAGAGCACGCCCAGGCGCACGTTTTCGAGCTCGGGCACCTGCGCCTTCACGTCCGCGAGGAAGGCGGAGAACTCCTCCGGGAACATCAGGCCCGCCGCGTCGCAGAGAGTCACGGCGGTCGCGCCAGCCTCGATGGCGGTGCGAACGGCCTGGCAGAGGAAGCTGCGCTCGCTGCGGCAGGCGTCGTCGGCGATGAATTCCACATCTGCGCACAGCGCCCGGCAGCGGGAGATCAAATCGCGTATGGCCTCCAGCAGCTTCTCCGGCTTCTTGTGCCAGAAGTACTCCATCTGCGCGGGGCTCATGGGCGCCTTCAGCTGGAGTCTGGGGTGCTTTGCGTCCTTCAGGGCGGCCCAGGTTGCGTCGACGCTCTCAATTTCCTGGGAGACGGGCACGGCTACGGCGCTGTGCTTTACGGCGGCGGCTACGGATTTGATCAACAGGCTGTCGATCTTGCGGCTGCGGATGGGGCTGAGCTCGATGGCGGAGACGTTCAGCCGGTCCAGCAGCTTGGCCAGTTCAATCTTCTCACGGAAGCTCAGCGAAAAGCCTGCGGCGCTGCCCGCGAGCTTCAGGGTGACGTCGCTCAAATAAACGTTCTGCATCTGTGAAATTCTCCTTTGCAGTATGAAACGCCCCTGAAACTGTCTGGGTTTCAGGGGCGGGGTTTTAGCACACGGGAACGATCCAGCCGAAGGGATCGTCCAGCTTGCCCCACTGTATGCCGGTCAGAGTGTCATAGAGCATCTGGGTCACGGGGCCGATCTCCCCGTTGTTGATGGTGATGACCTTGTCCTTGTAGGCGAGGCGGCCGATGGGAGAGACGACCGCGGCGGTACCGCAGCCCCAGGCCTCCTCCAGCGTGCCGTTGTCCATGGCCGCTTCCAGCTCGTCCACGCTCAACAGGCGCTCGGACACGTTCATTCCCTTGCTCTTGAGCAGCTCGATGCAGCTCTTGCGGGTCACGCCCGGCAGGATGGAGCCGGTGAGCGCGGGGGTCACGATTTCGCCGGCGATCTTGAACATGACGTTCATCGCGCCCACTTCCTCGATGTACTTGCGCTCCACGCCGTCCAGCCAGAGCACCTGGCTGTAGCCCTTCTTTTCGGCCTTCTCACCGGCGCGGTTGCTGGCGGCGTAGTTGCCGCCACACTTGGCGTAGCCCGTGCCGCCGCGCACGGCGCGCACGTCCGCGTCCTCGATCATGATGCCGACGGGGTTGATGCCCTCCTTGTAGTAGCTGCCCACCGGGCTGCAGATGATGGCGAAGCGGGCGTTGTGCACCGCGTGCACGCCCAGAGTCTCATCGTTGCCGTACATGAAGGGGCGCAGGTACAGGCTGGTGCCTGCGGAGTGGGGAACCCAGTCCGCCTCGAGCTTGACCAGCTCCGTCAGCAGCTGCATGAAGTCCTCCTCCGGCAGCTGAGGCAGGCAGAGTCGCTCGGCGGAGTTGATCATGCGGCGGGCGTTCTCCGTGGGGCGGAAGAGCTGAATCGCGCCGCTCTCGGTGCGGTAGGCCTTCAGGCCCTCGAAGATTTCGGAGCCGTAGTGCAGACAGGTGGCCGCCGGATGCATGGAGAAATTTGCGAAGGGAATGATGCGCGCATCGTACCAGCCCTTTTCGCTGTTCCAGTCTGCGATGGCCATGTGATCGGTGAAGATCTGACCAAAGCCCAGCTTGGATTCATCAGCCGGCTTCGCCTTGGGAGCGGTCGTCTTTTCAATGCGGATGTTCAACATGTTTCATTCCTCCTCAGGATTTCATTCGTAGTCCCGGCCGAGCCTGAGTGCCTTCAGGTTGACGTCGTACATTTCGGGGTGCTTGGCGGAGACCACCTTGTGCAGCGCGGCCTCCACGCCCGCCTCGTCAAATTCGCCCAGTTCCTTGAGAATCTTGCCCGTGATGATCATGTTGGCCAGGGTGGTGATGCCGCCCTCCGCCGCCATGCGGGTCGCGGGAATGTAGAAGGTCTTCACGTCCGTGCGCTCCACCTTGCGCTCGATCAGCGTGGAATCCACGAAGATCATGCCGCCGCTCTGCACCGCGTTTTCATACTTGTCCAGGGACGGCAGGTTCATCACCATCAGCACGTCGGGGTGATCCACGATGGGGGAACCCACGGGATCGTCGCTGACGATCACGGAGCAGTTTGCCGTGCCGCCGCGCATCTCCGGGCCGTAGGAGGGGAGCCAGGAGACCTCCTTGCCCTCCAGCATGCCCTTGTACACCAGAAACTTGCCCGCGAACAGGAGGCCCTGTCCGCCAAAGCCTGCGATCAGGAAGGAATGAGTCATTTTGCGGCCTCCTTTTCTGCGCTCCTGTCCTTGTAGACGCCCAGGGGATAGTAGGGAATCATCTTCTCCTCCACCCACTGGAGGGCTTTGACCGGCGCCATGCCCCAGTTGGTGGGGCAGGAGGACACGACCTCCACCAGGGAGAAGCCCTTGCCGGCGATTTGGTTTTCAAAGGCCTTCTTGATGGCCTTCTTCGCGGCGCGCACGTTCTTGACGTTGTTTACGGCCACGCGCTCCAGGTACTCTGGGCCGTCCAGCTCGGCGAGCATCTCGCAGACCTTCACCGGGTAGCCGCAGTGGTTCACGTCGCGGCCGTAGGGAGAGGTCTGGGTCACCTGTCCGGGCAGGGAGGTGGGAGCCATCTGGCCGCCGGTCATGCCGTAGATGGCGTTGTTGATGAAGATGATGGTGATGTTTTCGTTGCGGGCCGCCGCGTGGACGGTCTCGGCGGTGCCGATGGAGGCCAGGTCGCCGTCGCCCTGATAGGTGAAGACGATGTGGTTTTCCGGGTCGGCGCGCTTGAGGCCCGTGGCGACGGCGGGCGCGCGGCCGTGGGCCGCCTCCACCATATCGCAGTTGAAGTAGTTGTAGCACATGACGGAGCAGCCCACGGGGGCCACGCCGATGGTCTTGCCTTCAATGCCGAGCTCGTCGATGGCCTCGGCCACCAGGCGGTGAACGATGCCGTGCGTGCAGCCGGGGCAGTAGTGCAGCGGCACATCCGTCAGGGCGTGGGGTTTCTGAAATACGACAGCCATTACCGGGCACCTCCTTTGGCAGCTTCCATGATCTTGGCGTAAACCTCTTCCGGGCTGGGAATCACGCCGCCGGCGCGGTTGCACAGCGCCACGGGGCGCTTGCACTCGATGGCCAGGCGGACATCCTCGATCATCTGGCCCATGTTGAGCTCCACGGAGATGAAGCTTTCGCAGTGCTCTGCAGCCTTCTTCAGCGCCTTCTTCGGGAAGGGCCACAGGGTGATCGGGCGAATCAGGCCCACCTTCACGCCCTCCTTGCGCGCGGCGTTGATGGCGTTCTTGGCGACGCGGGCCGCAATGCCGAAGGCCACGACGCAGATCTGCGCGTCGTCCATCCTGTATTCCTCGTAGAGCGTCTCGTTCTCCTCGATGGCCCGGTAGCGCTCAAAGCGGGTGACGTTCATCTGCTCCAGCTCATAGGGATCCAGACTCAGGGAGTTGATGACGTTGTGCTTGCGCGCCATCTTCGTGCCGGTCACGGCCCAGGAGCGGTCGTACGTGTGAATTTCAGGCGCATGGATTTCCACGGGCTCCATCATCTGGCCCATGGTGCCGTCCGCCAGCAGCATGACCGTCATGCGGTACTTGTCCGCCAGGTCGAAGCCCCTGATGGTCAGATCGGCCATCTCCTGCACGCTCGCGGGGGCGAGCACCAGCATGTGGAAGTCGCCGTGGCCCGCGCCGCGGGTGGCCTGGAAGTAGTCCGACTGGGAGGGCTGGATGCCGCCCAGTCCGGGGCCGCCGCGCTGCACGTTCACCACCAGCGCCGGAAGCTCCGCGCCCGCCATGTAGGAGAGCCCCTCGCCCTTCAGGGAGATTCCCGGGCTGGAGGAGGAGGTCATCACGCGATGGCCCGTGGAGGCCACGCCGTAGACCATGTTGATGGCGCCGATTTCGCTCTCCGCCTGCAGAAAGCATCCGCCGATCTTGGGCATGCGCTTGGCCATATAGGCGGCGACCTCCGTCTGCGGCGTGATGGGATACCCGAAGTAGTGCCGGCAACCGGCCTGGATCGCGGCCTCCGCGATGGCCTCGTTGCCCTTCATCAATACCTTTTCAGCCATGTTCCTTACCTCACCTTTCCACTTCGATGATGCAGTCCGGGCACATGATCGCGCAGCTTGCGCAGCCCACGCACTTCTCCGGGTCGGTCAGCTCCACCGGATGATGGCCCTTCTGGTTGATCTTGTCCTTCGCGATCGCGAGCAGGCCCTTGGGGCAGGCGCTCACGCACAGCCCACAGCCCTTGCAGCGGTCCGTTCGAAAAGTCAGCTTTGCCATGTTCTTCTCTCCTCTTTTCGTTCTTTCCTCATGTGATCTTCCGCTGCAGCTTCAGCGGAAAGAGATTGTCAATTCTGCCCTTCAGGACGGGACAGAGGGTGTCGTGCACGGCGGTGAACTTCAGGGGAAGCCCCGTGCGCGCGCAGATTTCCAGCGCGTAGGGCATGGAGGCGAGCACGTCCTCCGCCGCGGTTTCCTCGCCGAGGTTGGAGTTGTTGACCACGGCGGTGAAGCGCATGCCCGCGGCGGTCTCGATCTCCCGCATGACCTCCAGCGTGCTCTGCGCGTCCCGAGTCAGGGGGCGGTAACGGTTGACCACCAGCAGCATTTCGTAGTTGTCCTCCGCGAGAATCGCCTCCCGCCAGCGGCCCAGCGCCAGCGCGCCCCGGTCGTCGCCGCCCACGTCGATCACGGCGCTGAGCGTGGGATCGTCCGTAATGGCGTACACGTCCTGGGGCAGGGCGGGAAGATCCACGTTGGACGAGGCGAACTCCGAAGAGATCAGCCGTATGCCCGCCGCCTCCAGCTCCGCCTGGGAATCCCGGGTGCGGAAGTAGGGGTTGACGATGTCGATGTCCGCGATGGCCACCCGCGCCCGCTCCTGCTTCAGGCGCAGCGCCAGGTTCACGGCGATGTTGGTCTTGCCGCTCCCGTAGTGGCCGGAGAGCAGCACAATGCGCTTGAATTCCATTTCTTCCTCCCGTGGGGCGCGGGATGCAGAAACGCCCGCCGCAAAGAAACAAGATCTTTGAGACGAGCGTTTGAAATCAGTGCCCGCGGTACCACTCAAATTGCGGCAGGCTGCCGCCTCTCTACGGGCTCAGACAAGCCCTTTGCATTCACGCAGCAATCACGGGAAGGCTCTACTCACGGCGCGCTTTCTTCCTTCCGGCTCGGGAGATGCAGATGCGTCCGGCCTCCGCGTTTGTGGCTTGCACCCGCCGCCACTTCTCTGAAACGGGAATTGCCCTGGCACTCTCCTTCATCGCTTTTTGATTCGATTGCACCTATCTTATCTCATTTCCGCGCATTTGTCAACGAAGAAATTCCGATGAATCGAAAATATACCCGTTTTTATACGTTAAAGTTTGTTGCGCTGGATCTTGCCGCTGATGGTCTTGGGCAGCTCGTCGCGGAAGACCACGATGCGGGGATACTTGTAGGGCGCGGTGTGCTCCTTGACGTAGGTCTGAATCTCCTTTTTCAGCTCCTCGCTGGGCTGGGTACCCTTGGTGAGCACGATGCTGGCCTTGACCACCTGGCCGCGCACTTCGTCCGGCGCGGCGGACACGCCGCACTCCAGAACGTAGGGCAGCTCCATGATGACGCTCTCGATTTCGAACGGCCCGATGCGGTAGCCGGAGGACTTGATCACGTCGTCCGCGCGGCCCACATACCAGAGGAAGCCGTCCTCATCCTGCCAGGCCACGTCGCCGGTGTGATACCAGCCGTCGTGCCAGACCTCGTCGGTGCGGGCTACGTCGTGGTAGTAGCCCAGGAACAGGCCGCAGGGGATCTTGTCGGAGGTGCGGATGCAGATTTCGCCGCTCACACCGGTGCCCACGGGGTTGCCGTCGGGGTCCAGCAGCGCGATGTCGTACAGCGGCATGGGCTT
Source organism: bacterium (assembly GCA_004563405.1). Taxonomy (GTDB): domain Bacteria; phylum Bacillota; class Clostridia; order Christensenellales; family Aristaeellaceae; genus SFTH01. Next base: position 36,264 of record SFTH01000006.1, on the reverse strand, counting down.
GCCCATGGAGCCGATCTTGTGGCTGTCGCCCATGAGGTTGGCGATGGAGAGGGTGGTTTCGGTCTGACCGAAGCCCTCCATGATGCGCAGGCCCGTCTGCTTTTCAAAGATGTTGAACACCTCGGGGTTCAGGGCCTCGCCGGCGGTGGTGGCGTGCACCACGCTGCTGAAGTCGTACTTGCTCAGATCCTGGCGGATCATCATGCGGTACATGGTCGGCGGCGCGCAGAAGGTGGTGATGGAGTACTTACCGAACAGCGGCAGGATGTCCGAGGCGTCGAAGCGCACGAAGTCGTAGGTGAACACTGCGCCTTCGCACAGCCACTGGCCGTAGTACTTGCCCCAGAGTGCCTTGCCCCAGCCGGTGTCGGAGATGGTGAAGTGCAGGCCGTCCCGGTGTACGCTGTGCCAGTACTTCGCGGTGATGTAGTGTCCCAGCGGATACTTGTAGCTGTGCACGGCGATCTTCGGATATCCGGTGGTGCCGGAGGTGAAGAACATCAGCATCGGGTCGTCGCCGCAGGGTGTGTCCGCGGTGCGCTCGTAGTTGCGGGAGAACAGCGCGCTCTCGGCGTCGAAGTCGTGCCAGCCGGGGCGGGAGCCGCGCACGAGCACCTTGATCAGTTTTTCTCCGCCCTTCGCCTGCTCCACCTGCTCGGCCACATGGCCGTCAGCGGTGCATACGATGGCCTTCACGCCCGCCGCCTCGAAGCGGTATTCAAAGTCGTGGGCGAGCAACTGATCGGTTGCGGGGATGGCGATGGCGCCCATCTTGTGCAGCGCGGTGATGCAGGGCCAGAACTGCCAGTGGCGGCGCAGCACCAGCATCACGCGGTCGCCCTTCTCGATGCCCAGAGAGGTGAAGTAGTTTGCAGCCTGGGCGGAGAGGCGCTTCATGTCCCGGAAGGTGAAGCGGCGCTCGGTCTTTTCGCTGTCCAGGTGCAGCATGGCGAGTTTTTCGGGGTATTTGTCCGCGATGGCGTCCACGATGTCGAAGCCGAAGTTGAACTCGTCCTCGTTCTTGAAGCGGATGGCCGTGCACAGGCCGTTTTCGTTTTCCTCGCAGGTGATGAACTTTTCGCAGATCAGCTCCTCGGACCTGCTGGCGGAGATCAGGCTGTCGCGAATCTCCTGCTGGGGCACGTCCTCGCCGGGCAGCACCACCGCCAGGAATACGCACTCCCTACCGTCCACGGCGATCATGCCGTGGGGGGTGGAGGAATTGTAGTAGATGCTGTCGCCCTCGTTCAATACCTCGGTGTGGTCGCCCACCTGCACCTTCAGCGTGCCGCTGATGACCAGGTCGAACTCCTGGCCGGAGTGGGTGGTCTGGTGAATGGGCTTGTTCTGCTGCTCGGGCAGATAGTCGTATCTCACCCAGAAGGGCTCGGCGATCTTCTGGCGGAACATGGGCGCCAGGCTCTGGATGGTGATGCCCTCCTCCCGGGCGGTGGTGATGCCCCGATCCCGGCGGGTCACGGTGTAGTTGGACAGATGCGCGCTCTGGCCCTCCAGAAGGTCGGTAATTTCAATGCCGAAGGCGAGGGCGCACTTGTGGATGAAGGTAAAGGGCAGGTCCACGTCGCCGCTTTCATATTGAATGTAGGCCTCCTCGGAGACTCCGGTCCGCTCCGCCATCGTGTGGGTGGAGAAGTTCATGACGGCGCGCATTTCGCGGATGCGCAGCGCGATCTCCTGAAGTTGGGTGAGCATGTTGTCCATCGTTTCGTAAACCCTCTTTCTGTCGTGGATAATAAAAAACCGTCCCAAAGCATTTGCCTTGAGACGGGTGCAGACACACTCGCGGTACCACTCAAATTGCAGCCAATCCGGCTGCCCCTCAACGGGCTCCAACAAGCCCTTCGCATTCACGCAGCAATCACGAAAGCCCCTAATTGCCATGTACTTTCAGGGCTCCAACTCGGAAGTGATAGGTTTTGCGGAGCCTCTGCCGTCGGTTCTCACCAGCCACCGACTCTCTGCAGGCATGCGCCCCAACCGTCTTCGTCATCGTCTTTGGAGTGATGTTCAATTGTGAAACTGAGTTTAACACAAACCGGAGGCTTTGTCAACCACTGCTGACCGAAAAATTTTCGATAAACCGATTTTTAACAATGGGCGCGCGGGGCAGGATTTCAGGGGATGTGCGCTGAAATTTAACAAAGAGACTTCTGACGCAAGCGGCTTTTTTTGGCGTCATTGAGATACAGAGGGGAGTGGATGTGCTTGATGGACGAGCGGGAGTACCAGCAGAGAATCCGCGCATGCGCGCCCGCGCTCTACCGCACGGCGCGCGCCATCCTCTCCAACGAGCAGGACTGTGCGGACGCGGTGCAGGAGGCGGTCTTCCAGGGCTGGCTCAAGCGGGGCCAGCTGCGGGATCCGGAGCGCTTCCCCGCTTGGATGAACCGCATCACCATAAACGAGTGCCGCAACCTTCAGCGCCGGAGCCTGAAGCAGCGGCGTGCGGTGGAGGCAAGCGTGGAGGCGCTGCGCCAGCCGACGCCCCGCAGGGTCACGGAGCTGGAGGCAGCGGTCTCCCTGTTGCCGGACAAGTACCGCCTGCCCGTGGTGCTCTACTATGCGCAGCGGTACACCACGGGGGAGATTGCGCGCATGCTGGATGTGCCGGAGGGCCGGCTGCGCGAGCGCCTGCGCACGGCGCGGAGGATGCTGGGGAGGATGTTGAAGCATGAAGTGGAATGAAGTGGAAGACGATCTGTTCCGGGAGGACTGGGACGGAGTCTATGGAGAGATGCCGGATCCGGTGCGCGACGGCGTGGAGCGCGCCCTCGGGCGCATCCACGCTCGGGAGGCGCGCCGAAGGGCGGCGCGGCGCGCGCTGCTCTGCGCGGCCTGCCTCGCGCTGGCGCTGGGCGCGTTCCGCTTCGCCCTGTCCGGGCGGAAGAACGTGCCGGACCGGGTCTCCCAGCCGCCGGCGGAGGTGGCGCTGGGAGAGATGGACGGGGTCTATGCGGCCAAGGACGATCCCTGTTTTCACCTGGAAAAGACCTGCGCCGCGCGGCGGGGAGAGCTCGTGGAGTTGAGGCTCGTCGCCGCGCTGGAATTTGAAAAGACGCCCTGCCCGGTCTGCGGCGCTGGGGTGCGCCTCCCGGACGGCGCTTGACTTTGCCGCGCGCATGGGGGATAATGGTAGAAAACGAGCGCATCGGGAGGTAGAGGAAATGGTGTACCGCACGCTGGGCCGCACCGGTCTGAAGGTCGGCGAGATCGGCATGGGCTGCGAGGGCTTCATGGAGAAGAGTCCCCGGGAGATCTGCGCGTTTCTGGATGTGATGGAGGCGGCGGGCGCGAACGCCATCGACCTCTATTCGCCCAATCCGGAAATGCGCTCCGGGCTGGGCGCGGCGCTTCGGGGCCGCCGGGAAAAATTCGTGCTTCAGGCCCACCTGTGCACGCTCTGGAGGGATGGACAGTATCTGCGCACCCGCAGAATCGACGAGGTGCGCGCGGGCTTCGAGGACCAGATGCGCCGCCTGGAGACCGACCATGTGGAGATCGGCATGATCCACTATGTGGATTCTCCCGCCGAGTGGGAGTCAATCGAGCGGGGCGAGGTGCTGCGCTATGCCCGGGAGCTGCGCGCGTCGGGGAAAATCGGCTGCATCGGCGTGTCCAGTCACAACCCGGAGGCGGCGCTGCGGGCCGTGGCCAGCGGGGAAATCGACGTTTTGATGTTCAGCGTCAACCCCTGCTACGACCTGCTGCCGGGCACCGAGGCGGTGGAGGATCTCTGGGCGGAGGAGAGCTACGCGCGCCCCCTGCTGAACATGGATCCCCGGCGGCAGGAGCTCTACGAGACCTGCCAGCGGCAGGGAGTGGGCGTCACGGTGATGAAGGCCTTCGGTGGCGGGGACATGCTCAGTGATCGGTATTCTCCGGCGGGAAGGGCGCTCACCGCACACCAGTGCCTGCACTATGCGCTGACCCGCCCGGCGGTGGCCTGCGTGATGACCGGCGCGCGCACGCTGGAGGAGCTGCGCGCGAACCTCGCCTATGAGGAGGCCTCCGATGCGGAGCGGGACTTCGCGGCTGCCCTGGCGGCGCTTCCGAAGATCAGCTGGAAGGGGCACTGCATGTACTGCGGCCACTGCGCCCCCTGCCCGAGGGAGATTGACGTGGCGACGGTCACCAAGTTCTTCAACCTCGCCCGCGCCCAGGGCAGCGTGCCGGAGACCGTGCGCGAGCACTACGCCGCGCTTCGGTCCCATGCGGGCGACTGCGCGGACTGCGGGGCCTGCGAGGCGCGCTGTCCCTTCGAGGTGCCCGTGCGGGAGAACCTGCGCGCCGCCGCGGAGCTCTTCGGATACTGACCCCATTGCGCCGGAGAACCGGCGCTTTTTTTTTCCTCATCTGACAAATTCCGCTTTTTTTGCGTCAAACAGAGTAGAGAGCGGCGATCGAAAGAGGTGACAGCTGTGAAGAGGAACTGGATCTGCGCGCTGCTGGCGCTGCTGTGCGCGTTCGCGGCGGCGCGGGCGGAGGCGCCTGAGGAATACTGGACGACCAACGCGGAGCTGTACTTCCACGCGTGTGCGAACTGCGCGGGCGCGGAGGGTAGGGTTCCGGTTTCGGCGGAAGCGGCGGCGGCCTTCGACAAGTTTCCCTGCCCGGTGTGCGTGCCGACCGGAGACGGCCCGGCGCAGGTGCAGGGCGCGGCCCGGGGCGGAACCATCGTGCTCCGCTTTTCCGACGCCATGCTCGCGGAGCCGGAGCTCACGAGCGTGTTCGGCTGGAGTTTTCCGGAGGAATGTACGGGAGAACAGGCCTGGTCACGGCTGGGGGAACTGCTTCACGGCGGAGACTATGCGGCCTTTGTGGAGCGCGTGTGCGACGGCGGCAGCGCCGAAGCGGTGGCGCGTACGCCCGACGTATTGAACGTCAATGGGGAGTTGATTCTGAACCGGCGGCACATCGGCGGCGACTGGTACGTCCTCGTGCGCCCGTCGGAGCGCTTTGCGGACAGCTGGGAGATGTACTGGAGAATCGACGGCCTGAGGCTCTCCATGGAGGGCGATGCGCTGAGCGAGAATTTTGTGCTTCAGACGCCGGAGGCGTACGAAACCGTGCGTTTCTCCTCTGTGGACGGCGCGCAGTGCGTGCTTCAGCGCGCCGCAGGCAATCTGGAGCTGAGCGTCTACCGGGAGCTGGACGGCTACATCGCAGTGCTCTGCGAGCGCGGCGCGGACGCGGACTTCCTGGAGGAGGTCGGGCTGCGCATCGGGGATCGTGACTGCGGCGTGGAGATGACCGGCTACATGAGCGGCGGAGACGGCGTGTTCTGCTGCATGCTCACGGAGGGCGAGTTTCACCTGCTGAATGTGGGCGCGGACTTTGCGCTGACCCGCGCGCCGCTGACGGAAGGCGCGGACTTCATGGACACGCCCTACGCCGCCGTCCAGCGGGGGACGGGCAGTGTGGGAATCATCGACCGGGCGGGCAACTTCGTCGTGGAGGCGAAGTACACGAACATTACCCGCCCCGACCCGGAGAGTTTTCGCATTTCGGCCGACCGCCCTTTCTTCTGTTGGGCGGCGGACAACAGCCTGACCGTGCTCGACGGAGACACCCTCGAGGCGCGCTTCCGGGTGGAGAACGTGAAGCGGAAGTTCCTGGGCGGCTACGTCAATCCCTCCGTCTTTGCCACCCATTCCGACGTGGGCGTGCAGCTGCGCTCCATGGAGGACGGCGGCGTGCTGATCGACAACCGCTACGATTCGGGAAAGGTTTATGACGGCTACTTCCGCGTGCGCGCGGACGGCACTCCCCAGCGCCTGGTGGTTCGGACGGGCGAAGCGCCGCAGACGGCTGATCAGCTTGCCGACAACCGGGGCGCGGCGATTGGGAGCGAAAAGTACCGGTGCGTTACGCCCATGGTCTGGAGCGGAGAGAGGGGCCTGTTTCTCATTGAGGACTACGATCCGGCGGAGGTCGCGCAGACGGAGAGCTTCAGCGGCGAACTGCAGACGGCCTACGTCTTTGGCGAAGCCTACACCGGCGGCGCGTATGGCGACGGCTGGCGCTGTGGACTGATCGACCAGGACGGAAATGTGGTTGCGCCCCTGCGCTATACCCGCGTGGAGGCGGACGCGGACGGGACCCTGCGCCTGACCGATCTGGACGGCGGCGTCGAAATCTTCCGCATTTCGGAGGCGGGGGATTGAACTTTCGCTTCGGATGAATTAAAATGATAGGAAAGAAAAGGCGCCGCGGCGAGGGGCCGGGCGCACGAAAGGGAGGAATGGTTATGCGCAAGACTGCGCTGCTGAATTCGAACGTATCTTCCGTCGTCTCCCGCATGGGCCACACAGACCGGCTCGTCATCGGAGACTGCGGCCTGCCCATCCCGAAGGATGTGGAGCGCATCGACCTGGCGCTGAAGCTGGGCGTGCCGGGCTTTCTGGAGACGCTGGACGTGATTCTGGAGGAGCTCTGCGTGGAGAAGATCGTCCTCGCGGAGGAGATCAAAACCGCTTCGTCGGAGATGCAGGCGGAAATTCTCAAGCGCTTCTCCGACAGGGTGGCGGTGGAGTATGTGCCCCACGAGGAATTCAAGCGCCAGACTGCGGGCGCGAAGGCCGTGGTGCGCACCGGCGAGTGCACGCCCTACGCCAACGTCATTCTCTGCTCCGGCGTGACCTTCTGATGCCGCTGCCCGGCAACATTGGCCCGGCCTCCCGAGAGAGAGGCCGGCGCAGACCACTGACAGAGAAACGTCAGCGGTCTTTTTTTGCAAAGAGGGTCCCGCCGCAGGGCGGAGTTCTGCCCGAATCTGCGTCTGAACGCACAGGAGCGACCTTTGACCCGGTGGCTGCACAGGCGGGCCGCAGCGCGATTGTATGAATAAATATTGACGGAGATTTAACAATATGGCGGAATGCGCACGTAAATATGGGCGAAACAGACTGGAATGGGGAGAATATTAAGCTGAAATGCGCATACTTTAACGGCGATTTGATCAATCTCTGAGAAATCCTTGATCATCGGATGCTATAATCGCAGTCAGGATAAGATACAATCGGGAAATTCGGAGGTTGTTATGCAATTAAGCGATGTGCTGATGCTCCTGGGCGGACTGTCCCTGTTCCTCTACGGCATGAGCGTCATGGGCGGCGCGCTGGAGAAGTGTGCCGGCGACCGGCTCAAGTCCATCCTGACCCGGCTGACCTCCAGCCGGCTGAACGGCTTTCTGCTGGGCATGGTCGTCACGGCGGTGATCCAGTCCTCGTCCGCGACGACCGTCATGGTGGTGGGCTTCGTCAATTCGGGAATCATGACGCTGGCGCAGTCCGTCTACATTATTATGGGTGCAAACGTGGGTACCTCCGTGACCTCCTGGCTGCTCAGCCTCGCGGGAATCAGCGGCAGCGCCTGGTATGTGACCATGTTCAAGCCCTCGACCTTCACGCCGGTGCTGGCGTTCATTGGCATCGCGCTGCTGCTCTTCTCCCGTAAGCAGCGCCGGAAGGACGCTGCGGGCATCCTGCTGGGCTTTGCGGTGCTGATGTTCGGCATGGAGATGATGTCCGATTCGGTGGCGCCCCTCGCGCAGGTTCCCCAGTTCACGCAGATGATGACCATGTTCTCCAATCCCGTGATGGGTCTGCTGGCGGGTGCGGTGCTCACGGCCGTCATTCAGTCCTCCTCCGCCTCGGTGGGCATACTGCAGGCGCTGTCCCTTACCGGCAGCATCAGCTGCGCGGCGGCGGTGCCCATCATCATGGGTCAGAACATCGGCACCTGCGCCACGGCGCTGATCTCCTCCGTGGGCGCCACGAAGGACGCACGCCGGGCCTCCATGGTGCATCTGATCTTCAACATCGTGGGCGCGGGCGTCTGGCTCACCCTGTTCTGTCTGGCACGAGCGCTGTTTGACATTCCCGCGCTGGAGGGATCCATCACACCGCTGGGCATCGCGGTGGTGCACACGGCCTTCAACCTCCTCTCCACCGCCACGCTCATGCCCTTTGGCGACAAGCTGGCGGAGATCGCGCGCAGGCTGGTGCCGGACAGCAAGTCCAAGGAAGCGGTTTCCATGCTGGACGAGCGCCTGTTCGTCACGCCCAGCGTCGCGCTGGAGCGCGCCCACGAGACGGTGCTCGAAATGGCCCGGGAGAGCTGCGACGCAGTCAATACCGCGCTGGGCCTCTTCGGCCAGTATGACTCCGCCGTCGAGGAGGCGGTGGAGCGGGCGGAGAACGCCGTGGACGTCTATGAGGACAAGGTGGGCAGCTATCTGGTCAAGCTGGCCTCTCACTCCATGAGCGAGGCCAACAGCCGGGAGCTGAACAAGTATCTGCACATGATCGGAGACCTGGAGCGCCTGAGCGACCACGCCGTGAACCTGGCGGAATCCGCCCGGGAGATTCACGACAAGGAGCTCGTCTTCCCGCCGGAGACGCGGCGGGAGCTGGCGACGATTGAAAGCGCCGTGAAGGAGATTCTCTCCCTGGCCCTGCGCGCGCTGGAGGAGGACGATCTGGAGGTCGCCTCCCAGGTGGAGCCGCTGGAGCAGGTGATCGACCTTCTGAACAAGACGGTGCGCAGCCGCCACATTGGCCGGCTCACCCACGCGGAGGCCACCATCGAGATGGGCTTTGTGCTCTCGGACATCCTCTCCAATCTGGAGCGCGTGTCCGACCACTGCTCCAACATCGCCGTCTGCATCATCGAGATCGCGCACAACAGCTTCGACGTGCACGAGTACATCAGCGAGGTCAAGGCCAATCAGGAGGAGTTCGGCCGCCGCTTCGAGGCCTTCCGGGAGCGCTTCTCCCTGGAGGGCGCCCAAGAGGAGTGAATTCCCGGCGCGCAGGCTTCGGAAAGCGAATCAATCTGAACCCAAAAGACGGGCGTTTCAACCGAATCCGGTTGGAACGCCCGTCTTGCTGTGCTGCCGCTCAGAAGCTCGCTGCCTGGCGCGCGAGCTCCGGCAGCATGGCCTCGAAGTCCACGCCGTACCAGCGGTGGTCGGGGCAGTTCATGGAGTTGGCGATGCAGCCCCGGGTAAAATCCGCGGCGGCGCGGGCGGCGCGCTCCACGCTTCCGCAGCGCACCAGCAGGCCGGTAAAGACCGACGCGAACAGATCGCCCGAGCCGTGGCAGGGCATGGAGAGCTGGCTGTGGGGATAGGTGAAGGCGTGTTCCCCCGCGCAGATCAGGCCTGTTCTGCCGCCGGGAAAGGGGCAGCTGGTGATCAGCACGTCCCGCAGACGCCCGCCCAGCAGCGCCTGCGCGCTTTCGGCCAGCGCTTCGGGCGCGGCCTCCTGCGAAAAGGGCAGCTCCAACAGGCAGCAGGCCTCGGTGAGGTTGGGCAGTATGATCTCCGCCCGGGCGCAGAGGCCGCGCATGGCGCGCACATAGTCCCCGTCGAATCCGGCGTAGAGGCGGCCGTGGTCGCCAAAGGCGGGGTCAAGAATCACCCGCACGCCGGGAGCGCCGAAGCGCTCGATCACGCGGGCGGCCAGATCAATCAGCGGCCGGGAGCCCAGGTAACCGATGTAGATCGCGTCGAAGCGCAGATCCATCGCCTGCCAGTGGGCGAGGATGCGCTCCAGCTCGGGGGAGAGATCCCTGAAGGTGAAGCCCTCGAAGGCGGTGTGCGCTGAGAGCAGCGCCGTGGGCAGAACTGCGGCCTCTATGCCCAGCGCGGGCAGCACGGCCATGGCAACCCCCAGAGAACAGCGGCCGATGCAGCTCAGATCCTGCATCACGGCGATGCGGGGCGTTCGCACATTCATGACAAGTTCATCTCCCGTCTGCGTTCGTTCGTCGTCTTTCCATTTCACATTGCAGCATTAGTATAGCAGCGCGGCGGCGCAATTGCAAGCGCGACCAATTGGATGAAAGCTGGGCGAGATTTCGACTTTGTTGCGACGAATGTGGCGCATGTATCGGAATTCATGTATAATAAAATTGAATCTTTGTCGGCTTACTGTTACAAAAGCCAGAAACGGAGCAAGCGATGATTGGATACAGGGGTGGCGCGCTGCGCCGGGGGTTGGGCCTGCTGCTCGTTCTCATCCTCGCCCTGAGCGGCGCGGCGGTCGCTCCCGCCCGCGCGGAGAGCAGCGGCATGATCCGCGTTCTGCTCACGCGCCTGGGCACGCCCGCTTCCATCACCCTGGAAACGGATTGCGCCTACGTTCTGGAGGGGAGCGCGCGGATGAACGTGCCCGCGGGAAGCCGGGTCACGGTGTGCGCGGAGGGAGGCAGCCTGACGGCGGAGTGCGGCGGCGTGAAGCTGTACTGCGGCTCCAGCCTTCGCCTGCTGCGCTGCGGCAGCGCCGGCCTGCGCTTTCTATCGCCCTCGCTGGCGAACCGCTTCTGTGGCGATCTGACCCTCACGGCCTCGGGAGGCGGCATCGCCGCCGTGCTTCGGCTCTACATTGAAGATTACCTCTACGGCGTGGTGGCCTACGAGATGTCCAATTCCTACCCCCTGGAGGCCCTGAAGGCCCAGACCGTCGCCGCGCGCAACTACGCCCTGAGGAAGATGGCATCCCGGGCCTCGAAGGCCTACGACGTGACGGACAACACCACCGATCAGGTGTTCAAGGGCTACAATTCCGGCCAGACCCGGGTGATTCAGGCGGTGAACGAGACCCGCGGCCAGGTGCTCTATGCGGGCAGCAGCCTCGCTTCCTGCTACTATGGCGCCTCCAACGGCGGACAGACCGAATCCACGAAGAACGCCTGGGGCAGCAGCCTCAGCTACAGCACCGTGCGGGACGACCCCTACGACCTGGCGAATTCCTCCGCGAAGCAGAACGTGGCGACCATCCGCCGGGACGCGACCAACCTGAACGCCTCTCTGCGGGCGGCGCTGCTGGAGGGGGCCGCGGCGGAGCTCTCCGCCCGGGGCCTGGATTCCTCCGCTGCGGAGATCCTGTCCATTGACGCCATCGAGCCCCGGGACCCGAAGTACGCGAGCCCCAGCCGCCTGTACCGCACGCTGCGCTTTTCGCTGACCCTGTCCGCGCCGGACCGGGCCACGGGCGCGGCGGTTCGGACGACGGCGATGGTGGACGTGTCCACCTACGGCGCGCTGGAGAGCTGGTACGGCCTCTCCATCAACTCTGCGAGCAATGAGACCATCTATGTGGAGGAGGACGCGGAGGCCTTCCGCGTGATCTTCCGCCGCTGGGGCCACGGCATCGGCATGAGTCAGCGCGGCGCGCAGTACATGGCCGCCAGCTGCGGCATGGGCTTTGCGGAGATCCTGGATTACTACTATCCGACCACGCAGCTGCGGAGCCTTTCCCTCGCCGCAGAGGGTGTGCACGCGCCCCTGGGTGAGTCCGAGGGCGTTGCCACGGCGCGATTGAATTCGGATGCGCCGCTGCGCGCGGCTGCGGGAGAGAACAGCTCTGCGGCGGCGCTGCTTCGCGCGGGCCTGGAGCTCAGCGTGCTCGGCGCGGAGGCGGACTGGGCGCAGGTTCAGGTCAACGGTCTCACGGGCTGGCTTCCCCTGACCGCGCTGGAGGGCGATCTGAGCGCGATTGCACCCACGCCCACCGCCACGGAGACCGTTGCGCCCACGGAGAGCCCCGACCCCACGGAGAGCCCTGAGCCCACGGCGACGGCGGAGATGACCATTGCGCCGATTCCCACCGAGACGCCGTCGCCGACGATCCCGTCGAGCATCGTGCCTACGGCGACGGCGGATGCGAGCGCCGCGCCTGCGGCAACGCCCACGATGGCCATCGAACCCGCGACGGCTGCACCGACCATTGCGCCGATTCCCACGGCGACTGCAGCTCCGACGATTCCATCGAGCATCGTGCCCACGCCCACAATCCCTGTGATCGTGACGCCCACCGCCACGGCAGTGCCCCCGGCCACACCGGCTGCTACGGCCACACCCACCGCTACGGCTACACCTACCGCAAAGGTTACACCTCCTGCTACGCCTACGCCCACTGCGACGGCCGCGCCGGTTCCGATTGCCACGCCGTCGTTTGCGCCCCAGCCCACGGCGGTGGACTATCCGATGCCCACGACTGCGCCCGCGCCTGCGGGTGCGGAGGGAATGCTGGTGGCCACGGGCGAGCTCTACGCCTATGTGAACGTATCGTCGTCCAGCTCCCTGACGCTGCGCCGCGCGGCGTCCACCTCATCTTCTGCCATCGGCGCCTTGCGCCGGGGCGCGAAGGTTCAGCTGCTGGCCTTTGACGACGACTGGGCCTGCGTGCGCACGGACGCCGGTGCGACTGGCTTTGCGGCGCGGCGCTATCTCTACCTTCCGGGCAGCAGCTCCGGGGGCCAGCCCGTTGCGGAGGACGAGCCGAAGGAAGTCTTCAGCGGCTTCCGGGAGGTCAAGACGAGCGTGGTGTTCTGCAGGCGCGCGGCGAAGCTCAAGGCCGAGGCGAAGCTGTACCAAACCTACTCCACAGCCTCCGCGACGCTCGCCGTGCTGCCCGCGTCGGCGAAGGTCACGGTTACGGCGTACAACGCGAAGTGGGCCTATGTCTCCTGCGAAAGTGGGAGCGGCTTTGTCCTTTTGAAGTATCTCAGGGCCGCCTGACGGCCCGGAGGAGGCAGGCATGAAGGGAAGATCATTCTGGGTGTGCGCGCTCGCGGGCGCGATGGCGCTGTCCTTGTGCGGGGCTTCGCAGGCGGAGGAGGTGGATCTGCTGGAGGTGGACCACAAGCTCTACGAGCTGGGCTATCGGGACGGCGCATGCAACGGCGTGCTGGACGAAGTGACCGTCAACGCCCTGCGCAATTTTCAGGTTGCAAACGGGCTCGAGGTCACCGGCGACGCGGATGCGGCCACCGTGGAGCGGCTGCTGGGCGGAGAGGCCGTGAGCGAGCGGGAATATCTGGAGAGCTACGCTCGCGAATATGCGGAATCTTCGGCCCTCGCCAGCGGTGCGCAGGGGGCGGAGGTCTCCCGGCTTCAGCAGGCGCTCAAGGCGCTGGGCTATTTTACCGGCTCCTGCGACGGGGCCTTCGGCGAGGCCACGGAAGCGGCGGTGTGCCGCTTTCAGCTGGCCAACGGCCTGAATGAAACGGGCGTCGCCGACGGCGCGGTGTTCCTCCGGCTCTACGGAGGCGAGAGCGCCTCCTGGGAGGATTTCCTCAAAAGCAGCTGCGCCGCGGCGGGGGATTCCGGCGATCGGGTGCGCACGCTTCAGATCTGGCTCAGGAGAAAGGGCTACTTCCGGGGCGCGTGCACGGGCCGCTATGGCGAGGCCACGCAGCAGGCGGTGAAGCGCTTCCAGTCCGACAACGGCCTGGAGAGCAGCGGAGATCTGGATCTGGAGACCTGCCGGGCGCTCTACACGAATGTGACGGCGCTGATGGAGGACAACCAGAGTGTGCGCCTGGGCGATACAGGCGCGGAGGCGGAGGCCGTGTGCCGGGATCTGGGCGCGCTGGGCTATCCCGCCCACGCCCGTTTCAATATGCAGAGCCAGCTGGCGCTGATGGAGTTTCAGCTGGTCAACGACCTCAAGGTGACCGGCGTGGCCGACGGCGTGACCCGGGCGCGGCTGCGGGCGGAGAACGCCCGGAGGCGGGAGAGCTATGTGCCCGGGGCGCTGGGCCTCGGTGAGGAGGGACTCTCCAGCCGCATCGCTCGGCAGGCCTCGGCGCTGCTGGGCCAGTTTTCGGAGATGGATTCGGACTTCGGCTTCGTGCAGTATGTGTATCTCAGGTGCGGCGTGCCGCTCATGGACCGCAGCCAGCTGGCGGCGATGGAGCTGAGTGTGCAGGACGCCGTCGAGGCGGGCGCCATTCTGGGCGTGGAGGTGGACGGCAGTGTGACCTGCGGCGTCGCCACGTCGGACGGCGCGCTGATCTATCGCGCGGAGAGCGGCTACATCGTCATGAGCTACATGAGCGCGATGGAGCCGGAGCGCGTCTGGCTCTACCGGCCCGTGGAGGGACAATGAGCGTCGAGCTCCGTCCGGGCGAGCGCCTGGACGATCTTCAGACCGGCGGCCTGCGCCTGATTCAGAAGCCGGGCACCTTCTGCTTCGGAACGGATTCGGTGCTCCTGGCGGATTTTGCCGCGCCCCGCAGGGGCGAGCGCGCCGCGGATCTGGGCTGCGGCAACGGGGCGGTGGCCCTGCTGCTGGCCGGGCACAGGCCGGATGTGACGGTGGAGGCGGTGGAGCTTCAGCCGGAGATGGCGGACATGGCCCGGCGCAGCGTGCAGCTCAACGGCCTGGAGGATCGGGTGCGCGTGCATTGCGGGGACATGCGCGAGGCCTGGCGGGAGATCGGCCGGGAAAAGTGCAGCCTGGCGGTGTGCAATCCGCCCTACGGAGAACGGGGCGGGGCGCTGGCCAGCGCGGCGGAGGCGGAGCGCATCGCCCGGCACGAGGGCGATCTCGGCCCGGAGGGCGTGGCGGCTGCGGCCGCGGCGCTCCTCAAGTACGGCGGGCGCTTCTGTGCGGTCTATCCCGCGCGCCGCGCCTTTGAAATGATGTCCGCGATGCAGGCCAAAAACCTCACGCCCAAGCGCATCCGCAGCGTGCATGCCACGGTGCGGCGCGCGCCGAAGCTGGTGCTTCTGGAGGGCGTGAAGGGCGGCGGCAGTGGGCTGACGTGGCTGCCCCCGCTCATCCTCTACGAAGAGGACGGCTCGACCAGCGCCGAGTGGAAAAGAATCTACGGCCCCGGAGAAATGTGAATCGCGCAATCACGCGCAGCCGATGAAAGAACAGGATACGGAGAAGGAACGCATGAAACGACTCAAAGGATGGGCGCTGCTCGCGGCGCTGGTGTGGATGCTGTCTGGGAGCGCCCTAGCGACGCCGGGCGTGGTGGAATTTGTTGGACCGGACGCAGGGGGCTTCGAGGAGAGCACGTCCGGACAGGCGGAGCTGACCGTGCCGACGGCCACGCTGTCGCCGGAAGCGGCGGCCCTGCCCTGGAACCTGACGCTGGTGAACAGCACCCACCCCGTGCCGGACGACTGGACGGTGGAGCTCAAGCAGCTCAACGGAGGCCAGGCGGTGGACAGCCGCATCTATCCGGAGCTTCAGGCCATGTTCGACACCTGCCGCGCCGACGGGCTCAAGCCCATGGTCAAGACCTCCTATCGCACCTATGACGACCAGAAGGACATGCTGGTGCTGAAGTATCGCCGCTATCGCAACGACGGCGCCTCCCACGAGGAGGCCCAGCGCAAGGCGCTGCTGGTGGCGGCCTATCCCGGGTACAGCGAGCATCAGCTGGGCCTGGCCGTGGACATCGACTCCTCCGATACCCAGAGCTGCAGTAACGAATCCGTCTGGAACTGGATGAAGCGCCACTGTCAGGAGTATGGCTTCATCTGGCGCTACCCGGGCGTGAAGAGCGACATCACCGGAATCTCCAACGAGGACTGGCACTTCCGCTATGTGGGCGTGGAAGCGGCCACCTACATCATGGAAAACCAGCTCTGCCTGGAGGAATACCTCCAGCAGTTCTACGACATCGAATGAGGCGCGGCGCGCGGAGAGTAGCGAACCCCGCGCATGCGCTGCGGAGGCAACGGAACGCGGCCCGTCCCGAATTGGGGGCGGGCCGCGCAACTTTGGAATTGACGTTTCCACATGCCTCTGCAAAAATGTCCGCAGGGAGGATGCCATAGGCTTTGTCCGCAGGTACATACCCGCCTGACGGAAAGAGTGATCGGGTGCAAATGCCAATTCAACGCCGCGCATGAAGCGATTCGTGCGCCGGGCGTTTTTGTGACCCAATCCGTGTCGGAGCGCACGTCCGCAGCCGGTGCACCGGCCAAAAAGAATCGAGAGCCGCTGAAGGCATGACGCTTTCAGCGGCTCTCAACAGGAATGGGTGCGGCATGTACTGCCGCATCCTCCCTGAACGCCCGGAATCAGGCGAAGGGCTCCTTGTTGACGCGGTGCAGCTCAATTTCGTCCACCACGGCGTTGGAGGTGCGCATTTCCAGGTAGAAGCCCACGATGCTGGCGATGTCCTCGGGCAGCATCATTCCCTCCGGCGTGAGATCCGGGCGCACCTTGGCGATCATGGGCGTGAACACGCCGCCGGGGCTGATGACATGCACGCGGATGTTGTCCCTGAAGACCTCGTTGGCCAGGGACTTGGAGAGGCCCAGCAGCGCATGCTTGCTGGCGGCGTACACGCTCTGGCGCGGATAGCCCTTGTGCGCGACCACGGAGCAGATGTTGATGATGGTGGCGCAATCGGACTTCTTCAGATCCGGCAGCGCCCTCTGGCACATGAAGTAGGGCGCGCGCACGTTGACCTGCATGATGGAATCGAAGAGCTCGGGGGTCATCTCCTCCACGGTGCAGTTATGTACCAGGCCCGCGTTGTTGATCAGCACGTCCACTCTGCCGAAGCGCTCCCGCGCAGCGGCGATGACGGAATCAATGAAGCCCAGGTCCGCCAGATCCCCCACACATTCGCATACCTGTACGCCCTGGGCGCGCAGCTCATCCGCCAGCGCGCCCAGCGTTTCGGCCTTGCGGCCCGTGACGACGAGGTTCATTTGATATCCGGCCAGCCTGCGGCAAAGGGCCTCGCCGATGCCGCCGGCCGCGCCGGTCACGATGGCGGTTTTGCCAATCAGGTGCTCCAGTCTGTCTTTCATTGGTTTTCCTCCTGCTTAAAACTGCTGCTCGGTTCTGGCAATGATGTCGTTCTGGGTCTGGGGCGAGAGTACGTTGAAGAAGGCGGAATAGCCCGCCACGCGCACGATCAGATCCTGATGCCTCTCCGGGTTCCTCTGGGCGTCCAGCAGGGTCTCGCGAGAGACCACGTTGTACTGCACATGCCAGCCGTGCAGCACGTCGAAGAAGGTGCGGATCAGCAGCTGAAGCTTCATCCGGTCCTCCTCCCGTTCCAGCAGCGCCGGCGTGACCTTCTGGTTCAGCAGTACGCCGCCGAAGATCTGATCGGTTTTGAGTTTGGACAGGGACTTGAATACGCTGGTGGGGCCGTTTTTGTCCATGGAATGGGCCGGAGAGCAGCCCTCCGCCAGGGGTTCGCCCCACTTTCTGCCGTCGGGTGTCGCGCAGGTTCCTGCGCCCTGGGGCACGTTTGCGGCCACGGAGGACGTTCCGGCGAAGTAGCCGCCGCCGATGGGACCGCGCCCATCCCGCGTGTTGCGGTAGGCCTTGATCTCGTCCAGATAGGTGTCGTAGGCGCGCACCAGCAGCTGATCCACGGTATCGTCGTCGTTCCCAAACTTGGGCGCATCCAGCAGCATCCGGCGGATGCGCTCGCCGTCCTCTCCCTCGTAGTCCGTCATGAGCGCGTTCCAGAGCGCGTTTCGGGAGAGCTTACCCTCATCATACACCAATTTCTTGATCGCCGCAAGGGAGTCGCCGAGATTTGCGACGCCCACCTGCAGTTGGGAGATGATGTCGTAATGTGCGCCGCCCTCCTTGAGGTGCTTGCCGCGCTCGATGCAGTCGTCCACCAGCGCGGAGCAGAGAACGTCCGGCACCTCCTGCTCCACCACCAGATCGGCGCAGTTGTCCAGCGTCACGCCCACCCGGATCAGCTGTCTTGCGGTGGCGTCCCAGGCCTTCATCACGTCCTCAAAGGACTCCATATCCCGGAAGTGGCCCGTGCCCGCGCAGATCTTTTTTCCGGTGTTCACGTCCACGCCGTCGTTCAGCGCGGTCATCAGGGTCTTGGGGAAGTTCAGATAGCTCATGCCCGTGCAGCGGTAGCCCCACTTGCCGGGCACGCCCACCTCCACGCAGCCGATGGCGGCATAGTTGCGCGCATCCTCCAGGGTCACGCCCCGGTCTGTGAGGGACTTGATGATGATTTCATCGTTGTTGAACGCGGGCATGCCGAAGCCCAGACGGATGCACTCGATGCACTCCGCCATGAATTCGCGGCTCATGCCGGAGAAGTAGCGCACGGTGAGGTTCGGCTGGGGCATGCGCACCCGGGCCACCGAGCGCAGGACCGCCCAGCTCAGCGCGTTCACCGCGTCCTTGCCGTCCGTGGTCTCGCCGCCGATGGTCACGTTCTGATACATGGGGTTGCCCGCCTGGAAGCGGCTGTGACCGGCGGAGCGAATCTTGCTGACGGTGAGGCTCTTGAGCCAGAGGTTTTCCAGCAGCTCCTCCAGGCAAGCCGGATCCGCGCCCCCGTTCAGACTGTTCATGTAGTAGGGATAGCAGAACTGATCGAAGCGGCCGAAGGAGAGGGAGTGGCCGTTGGATTCGATCTGGAGGATCACATGCAGGAACCACACGCTCTGCAGTGCCTCGTGGAAGCTGTGTGCAGGCTCCATGGGCACCTTGCGGCAGATGCGCTCAATTTCCCGCAGCTCCGCCGCGCGCTCCGCAGGCGCGCTCTGCGCCAGTTCCCCGGCGAGATCGGCATAGCGCCTGGCATAGCACTCCACTGCGTCAATCACAATCAAAATGGCGCGGTAGAAGAAGCTGCGCTTCAGACTCTCATAGTCGGCGAGGTTCAGGCCGTCCAGCGCTTCCTGGGCGCGCCTGCGCACGTCCTTCAGGCCCTTTTTGAGCACGGTATCGTAATCCACGGCCAGGTGCGCGTCGCCGGAGGTGATGTTGCCCTCGTTGCGGATGATGCCCAGGTCGTAAATCTGCCGGGCCTTCTCCGGATAGGCGGCGTAGGCCTTGTCCTGAAGCGTGCGGCCCTTCCAGTAGGGATAGATGTCCCGCAGCACCTGCTTGTTCGCCTCGGAGATGGTGAAGCGCTCTCCGGCGCGCTTGTCGAAGTCGTCCAGCTCGCGGATTACCCAGTCCATGGCGTACTCGGGGAAGATGGGCGCGGCACGGTTTTCGCTGGCCTGGTTGCCCACGATGAGCGTCTCCGGCTCAATGTAGATGTGCATGTTCTCCAGAACCTCACGGAGCATGTAGGCGCGCTTGAGCACGATCTGATCCATTTCATGCTCCTTGTAGGCGCGGGTGGCCAGCACGGCGCGCTCCGTGCACACGGTGGGCTCGATGTTCAGCAGTGCCGCGCGAAATTTCTGAATTCTCGGGGTGGACGTTCCGAAGTGTTCCATGTTTTTCCTCCTCCAATCAGAGCTGTGCATCCAGTCCGTGCCGGAGCATGATTTGCCGGTATTGCTTTAAATCCTCTTTGTGCAGCTGCGCCTGACCGGCATGGGCGTACGCCCTGCCCAGCAGGCTGTATTTCCGCTCGCCCAGCTGATGAAAGGGCAGCAGCTGAACGCGATCGACTCGGAGGGACGCGAGCAGCTTTGCAAAGCCCTGCGCATCCTCCGGACTCGCGTTGAAGCCCGGAATCACCGGAATTCGCACCAGGTAGGGCAGGCCGCTGTCGCGGACGGCGCAGATGTTCTCCAGAATCTGTTCATTTCCCAGGCTGGTTCCGGCGCGATGGCGGGCGCTGTCGTAGTGCTTCAGATCTATGTGCACATAGTCTATCTCCCGCAAAAACGCCCGGAAGCGCTCTCCGGGAATGGCCGCCGCAGTCTCAATGGCGACCGAAACGCCGCTTTCGTGCAGGGCTCGGGCCAGCGCGGTGGCAAACTCTATCTGGAGCAGCGGTTCGCCGCCGGAAAAGGTGACGCCGCCGCCGGACTGCCGGTAAAAGGCTTCATCCTTCAGCACCTCGGCCAGGACCTCCTCCACAGTCATCTCGCTTCCCTCCCTGCCGATGGCCCGGGTGGGGCACGCCTCCAAACAGTGCCCGCAGAGCGTGCACGCTCCGGCGTCCACCGCGGGGAAGCCGCCGGACAGCGCGCGGGCCTTTGCGGGGCACAGGGACGCGCAACTGCCGCAGCCTATGCACTTTTCCCGATCCAGCGTGAGCTGGGCGCGCATCTGCTGGGATTCGGGATTGGCGCACCAGCTGCATCTCAGGTTGCAGCCCTTGAAGAAGACCGTTGTCCGTATGCCCGGTCCGTCGTGCAGGGAAAACTTCTGGATGTTGAAGATGTGTCCGATCATTGCGCACCTCAAAACCACTTGACAGCTTTACGGGCACTATTGTATGATAATTGACGAAATACGTCAATAACTGGCGATAAAATGGTATAAATGACATTTATGAACGTTTGAGGCGGTTAAAATGAACAATATTGAACAGAGCAACCTCACGCCCTTTCAGCGGCAGCAGCAGATACTGGAGTTCGTCAACCGCCACGGCAGCGCCTCGGTCAGGCAGCTCTCGGAGGCCTTCTACCTGCACGAGGCCACCGTCCGGCGCGATCTGAACGCGCTGGCCCGGGCGGGGCAGATCACTCGCGTGCACGGCGGCGCGGCGGCGATGGAGGGGCTTAAGGCGGAGATCCCGCTGTATGTGCGCGAAACCGCCTTTCGGGAAGTCAAGCGGGAGCTCGCGCGCAAGGCGGCGGGGATGGTGAAGGACGGCAACACCATATTCATTGATTCCTCCTCCACGGCCACAATGATGACGCCCTTTCTGGAGAACAGGCGGAATCTGCGCATCGTGACCGACGGCGCGCAGACCAGCCTGCAGTTGTCCCGGCTGAAGGACGCGCAGATTTTCTGCGTGGGCGGCTGCCTGGGCGGCAACAGCCTATCCTACGTCGGTCCCATCGCGCTTCAGAACCTCTCGCTGTTCCATTTCGACTACGCCTTTTTCTCCTGCAGGGGCGTGAGTCTGAAAAACGGACTGACCGATACCACGGAGGAGGAAGCCTTCTTTCGCAAGCTGTTGATCCAGCGCAGCGAGCACTCCGCGCTGCTGGTGGATCACAGCAAAATTGACGTAACCTCCTTCTTCGGCATCGCCCCGCTGTCGGAGGTACGCACCTTGATCACCGACGCAAGGCTCGGCGGCGAGTGGCACATCCCGGGGCTGAACATCCTGTGACCCCGGCCACATGCGGATGTCTGCCGATACGCAATGTGATCGTCGGCGGCGCATTTGCCGGACGGACGGCAAAGCGCGCGCAGCAATGAAAAGAAAGACTCAGGCAAGGCGGGATTCCGGGAATTTGAATCCGCCCTGCCTGAGTCTTTTGCGCTCCTGCCTTTCAGCGCAAGCGGCGCTTTCGTCAACGCTTGCGCTGGATGTTTTTCAATCGATGAAGTCGCCGCCGCTTCCGCTGTCGCTGCCGCCGTCGGAATCGGAGAAACCGCCGCCGCCGCCACCGCCGTCGCTCCAGTTGTCGATCCAGTCGCTGTCGGAGCTGGACGAGGGGGCGCTGGGCTGCCTGGCCTGGGCGACGTCCTGGCTGATGGACTCCATCAGTCTGTAGAACTCCATCTCCCGCATCAGGCGGGTCAACTCGTCCTCGGCGCCGGGCGCCTCTGCGGAGAAGGATTCGGGATACTTCGCGCTCAGCGCCTGGGCCAGCTTCTGGCCGCGGCCCATCGCGACGGCATAGACCATGTACTCCCGCCACACGGAAAACTCCGGCAGCTCCTTGTCCTCAAAGGTCGTGAAATCGTCCAGGAAGCGTCCGAAGGCCTCCCACAGAGCCAGATCGTCCTCCGACTGCTGATCCAGAATGATGCAGCGTCCCTGCCCGAACCGCCTTCCCAGCTGGAAGACGACGAGCGCGATCGCCGCCAGCAAAAGGCCGAACACGCCGTATACAAGGGATTCGCCAGGCGCGACGCCGACATACAGCGAGGCGCCCATTAAGACCAGCGTCACAAGGACGCCCACGACCACGGGGAAGAGTAGCGAGCGCTTTTTTTCACCAAAGAAGGGCCTCTTCACGCGCTGCGTCGTAATCCTCTTTTTGTGATCCTCTGCCACGGCGTACACAAAGTCCCTGCGGAATTTGTAGGCCGCCTCCTGATTGCCCTGAATATACGCCTTGAGCTCCTTCATGGTGATCCGGTCGCTTTCGCCGGCCGCATTCAACAGAAAATGCCACAGGGTTTCCTGATAATCCGGCGCATGGTTCTGGTCCGGCTCCTCCGGCGCGGGGGACGGGAACAGCGCCTCGCCCCGCTGCGCATCCAGAACAAGATCCACATCCCCGTCGACCGTCCTGAAGCGCACCAGTCCCTTCAGGTTCAGCTCCAGCAGCGTCGCCGAAATCTGCCGGGAGACTTCGGGTTTGCAATCGTAGAAGTGCACCAGCCGGTCCACGGCCGGGGCCGGGCGGTCGTCCGGCAGATCCCGGTAATACTGGGGCGACTGGGCGGGGACGTGCCGGAGCTTTTTCGGATCGCGCCGGAGCCTTCCCCAGATTGCGGCGAGTGCAAAGATGCACACGGCGAGGACCGCGGCGGCCGTCATGGGAGATTCGGGAATGTTGTCGTAGACGGCGTCGAACAGATCCTCGCAGAAGTACTGAATGGAGCTCTGGACGGGATGCTCCTCCCCCCAGGCGATCCGCTCGGCCCGCTTGATCTCCTGCTCGGCGTAGTAGGCCTCCCAATAGGCGTCCCGCTCCGCCTGCGCGCGCGCCTCTTCCTCCCGCTTGGCGTTTGCGCTGTCGCTCAGCTCCTGTTCCTTCGCAAGAATTGCGTCGAGCGCCTCGCCCTCCTGCGCCCAGCCGCCGGTGAGGCAGTCTGCGGGCAGGGTGCAGCGGATGTCGACGATCGTCCCCAGCGCAACGTTTTCCACCTCCAGAAACGCGGAGCCGTCCGGCTGCTTGTCAAAGTTGCCGTTAAGCGGCCCGTGGGCCCAGATGCGGAAGTCCTCCGTCGGGCAGCCCTCAGGCACGGTCACTGTGGCGGTGAGCGTGCCGATGTCGGAAATGCCGCTCTCGCCGGTCAGGTTCCAGGAGAACTCGCCCACGTCGGAGTAGAGCTTTACGGCGTTCTCTATGCGGTAACTGATCCGAAAGACGCGCACGCCGTCGCCCTGCTGCCGGTAGTAGATGTAGACGGTGTTTTCTGCTTCGCCCTCCTCCACCGCAAAGCTGTTCTCGGGGCGGTTTTCGTTGTCCGGCGCATCCAGCTGCGACAGGGGCGTCTCATCCATTGTGACCTGCCAGTCGCGGAACGTCCGGGGGCCGGTGAAGGTATTGTTCACCCCATAGCGGGTAAATTCGCGGTCGCCGCTGAACACGACCTTCCGCGTCTCGGTGACCAGCGCGCTTCCATCCTCCTGCAGCGCAATGTCAAAGTGCAGCGTATTCAGCGTCGCGCTGCCTTCCTCTGCCCATGCGGCCAGCGGGAACATGCAAATCGCCAGCGCGAACAGCAGAAGGCATCGAATTCTGTGCAAAGAACGGCCCATAGAGCAGCCTCCTTTCATCTCAAATCCGGATCAGAACCGGACGTCTACTTTCGCCCTTTCAGACGCCTCCACCTGGAAGAATTCCGCGCGCTCGAAGTGGAACATCTTCGCAATCAGACTGGTGGGAACCGTTTCGAGCAGCCTGTCATAGCGCAGGACGGTGTCGTTGTAGAACTGGCGATAATTCGCCAGCTTTTCCTCCATTCCGGAGAGCTGCTGCTGCAGATGCAGGAAATTCTGGTTTGCCTTCAGCTCCGGGTAGGACTCCGCCACGGCCATGAGGCGGCCCATCGCGCCGGACAGCTCTGCGCTTGCGCGCATCTGACCCTGCGCATCCGCCGCGGAGCAATATCTGCTCCGGGCGTCGGTAACCGCTTGCAGCGCCTCCTTCTCGTGGGCGCAATAGCCCTTCACCGTTTCCACCAGGTTGGGGATCAGATCAAAGCGCTGCTTGAGCACCACGTCAATCTGGCTCCACTGGGTCCGCACCTTCAGACGCTCGGTGACCAGTCGGTTGTAGGTGACAACGCCCCAGATCACGAGCAGAATCACAAGGGCGACCGGGATCAGGATAGCCATGTCGTTTCCTCCTCTTTTGAATTGTGGGGGACGGCCTGTGCGCCGGGCTGTCAGGGCGAAGGAATCCCATGGACAGATTCCGTGCGCGCGCCTCCGCCACCGCGCACACCGCCCGGCGCAGGCTGGCTGCACCGGGCGGGACGACTGAGCAGTGCGCCAGCCGGCGTTGCGGAAATGTGTCGCGGACAGTTGGTTTCAACTCTCAATTGCCCCTTGCGCCGGTCAGATCGCCGTGGGCGCTCTGCCGGAGGAAGGCCGCGCTGAACCACACTCCACATGGAGCGCAGCGCGGCTCCCCACTGCAACGGCGTCGCCGGGGCCGACCGCAGCGGTCGATGGAAGCCCCCTTACGTCAGTCGTTTCCGGCTGGGCCTCGCTTGATGGTCCGAAATGGAATTGCCGCTTCATTCTCCGACCGTCTGCGCCTCATAGGCGACGGACTCGGACTCACGGATGAAGGCGGCGTCCGCATAAAAGCTGCCGTATTCCGGAACCACGGGCGTGAGCATCAAATCGCCATATTCGTCCAGGCTCACATCTGCCACATAGCTTCCGTCGGAGGAATACAGCTGCAGCACACGCGTTCCGGAGGTGACGAACGTACCGGAGTCAAAGAGATATCCGCCGGTGCCGTCCTCGTTGATTGAATTGTAGATCTCCCAGGTTCCGTCGCCGTAGAGCCAGATGCTCTCCGCGTTCAGATCTCCATACTGATACCAGCGGTCAAAGAAGGCGATGAAGTCCTCCAGGCTCTCGCCCTCGGCGCTGGGATCGTAATCCGCGCCTGAATCATACTCCACCAGGGAGACGGACTCGGACGATCTGACAAAGATGGTATTCTCGTAGAAGTTCGCATAGCCCGGTTCGACGGGCGTGAGCGTCAGATCGCCGTATTCGTTCAGGTACACATCCGCCACATGGCTTCCGTCGGCGGAGTAAAGCTGCAACGCGTCCGTTCCGGAGGTTTCAAACGTGCCCTCGTCGAAGAGATATCCGCCGGTGCCGTCCTCATTGAGTGCATTGCGGTATTCCCAGGTTCCGTCGCCGTAGAGCGTGATGCTCTCCTCGTTCAGATCCCCGTACAGATACCAACTGTCAAAGTAGGCGATGAAGTCCTCCAGGCTTTCGCCGCTGGCGCTGGGAACATCATCCGCATCTCCGGTCTCGTAATCTGAAAGATCAATCCAATCGAGGGTGTCCACCGCATTCCAGTATTCCGCTTCCATGTCCTCCGCAAAATCCGCACTGATCTCGAATGCGTACGCGTAGGTGTGGGTATCTGTCTGGAAAAAGACCATCTTCCACACGCGGGTATCCTCATTTGCACCCGTCGTAAAGGAGAGATCATAGACCGGGTAGGTGAATTTCATCGTGAGGTTCTGATTCTGACTGTCCTGATAATCCATGACCTCGCCTTCGCTCACCATTTCGGCGAACGCTTTCCGGAACGCAGCGCTGGTATCGAGGTCTCCGTCGTTCGCCGCGCAGCAGTTCACGATCACCGTAATTCCGTCCTCGGTCATGTCCGAATAGTAGTAGCCGCCGTTCCAGGAGGAATCATTGCGCAGCGACACCATGCCCGCGTACTGCACACCGGATGTCAAAACGCAGCTGGGGCCCTGTGCTTCCCACAGTTCCTCTGCACAGACCGGGGCCGCAGACATTGCGATGGCGATTACAAGAGCCAGGATGATTGCCAATGCTTTTTTCTTCATGCCGATTCTTCCCTCCAATACAATATGTTACTATTGAAACCAAGTATAGCATATTTCTATTGTACGGAGAATTGCAAACGACGGCTATTAACCAGAGGTTACTTTTTTGTCTCCTGAAGCAGGGCCAGCAGTTGCTTTCGCTTCGTCCGGGTCTCGCCTCCGATTTGGAGCTTGGAGTAAATCCGGTTCACATACTGCTTGACGCTGCCCTCGGAGAGAAACAGCCTTTCCGCGATCTCCCGGTTGGAGAGCCGCTGCGCCATCAGGTGAACGATCTCAGCTTCCCGCTGCGTCAGCGCGTTGAACGCGGCGGGACGGGCCATGGCCGCCCTTCGCGCCCTTGTCGCCTCGCCCAAATCGATGATCCTTTCGACCAGACCGTTCGCGGTTTCCCTCGCCAGTATCGGCCTCAGCGCGTCATAGTTTTCCACAAACGGCATCACGAGGCCGTCCGGCGCGGCGTCGGCGAGCGCCCGTGCGATGCACGCATGTGCCTCCGCGGACTTTCCCAGCATCTCATAGGCCGCCGCGGTCTGAATGTGGATGTGCAGCGCGACCAGCGCATAGTGCATCCCCTCGCACAGCGACAACAGCCCCTCGCTGCGCCCGATCACCTTGGCATACGCGCCCTGGGCAAGGTACACCTGGTTCTCGATCATCTCGATCATCGGCCTTCCCGGGGCGAGTATGTTGGCAGAGGAGAGCCTGTGCGCGCCGAAGAGCTCCGGGATGCTTTCTGTCTCGCCGGTCAGGGCGTGGACGTAAGCGCTGATCGCAGACCAGATATTGATCCATGCGGCGTTGTGCTGGCGCAATAGCGCGGCATAGCGCTCCTTAAAGGAGCATCTCTGTTCCACCTCCGCATACAGGGCGAGCCTCCATGCCAGAAAATCACAGCAGAGCGCCATGTTCTCCTGTCCGTTGCCCTCGATCTGCGCATAGGCGCCCTCCAGAGCAATGCACGCGTCCGTGAAGCGGCCCTGCATGTATGCCGCCTCTGCCCGCATGATTCTCTCTGCGCCCTGCCCGTGGCCGTCGGTGATCCGGTAATAGTGGGGCATGGATTCGTCCATCTCGGCAAGCTCATGCTCCAGCTCGCCCGGCGCGCGGTAGAACATCATCAGCACCGATGGAGAGCCAAACGTCCAGCCGCCGCTCTTGTGGATGCTGAGGGCGGGGCGGGACATCTGTGCGCTGGCGCTGCGGTGCAGGCGGCTCATGGCGCTGATGTCATTGTAGCAGAGGAAGCTCATGATGAGATCACATTCTCCCAGAAGATTGCCGCGCGCATCGGAGGGCATGTCCGGCTGCTCCTCGATGGAGGCGAGAAGGAGCGACTTCAGCTCCATCATCTTCGGAATCATCCGCCAGTTGAACATGCAGCGCATCAGCACCAGAATCGCCAGCGGATGCGCCTTCAGCACGGACACCGGGCACGCGTCCATCATCTCCAGCACCGCTTCCGGATGCAGGGACGAGAGCAGTATGCCGGCGTCCCTTTGAATCACGCGCAGCAGCGCGTCATAATCCTCGCTCTGCCGGTAGGCCGCGATTGCATGAAGATATTGCCGGTGATCCTCGTACCATGCGCCGTAATTTCTGCGATACGCCCTTCGCCTTTCCTTTTCCAGCGTCAGGAACGTCCGCTCCGCACATTCCTTCATCATGTGATGGAAGCGAAAGGTCACGCCGTCCGGCAGGCATTTTACAAACGCGTTCTGCTCGGTCAGTACGGCGATCCGCTGTTCCGCATCGGCGTCCCCGGTGATGAAGCGCGCCATCTCCGCGGTAAACTCATCGGCGAGCCCCATGACCGCCAGGAAGATCCGCTGTCTTTCGGGAAGCGGGTCGATCATGGCCGCGGTGAACATGGCGTAAATGTCAGAATTGCGGTCGGGCAGCGCCCCGCGCTCCGATAGCGTCCGCAGGTTCAGATAGATCGCAGAGAACCAGCCGTCGCTGGAATGGAGCAGGCGTTCGATCTGTGCCTCGGAGAGATCCACTCCGCACCTGTGGGCATAGACGGCGAGCTCCGCGCGGTTCAGCCGCAACTGCTCCGTGCCGATCTGATGGATACGGCTTCCCAGCCGGACAACTTCCCCGGCGGGCAGGAACCGGTCCCGGCTGGCGACGATGAGATGCACATTGCCGGGCAGCCGGTTGGCGAGCGCACAGAGGAAACCGGAAATGCGCGGATCCTTCAGCAGGTGAAAATCGTCAATGAAGATATAATAGGGCGTTTCTCCCGCCAGCGCATGACAGAGATCGTCCGCCAGCATGCTGCTGCCCGCCGCATCGCCGGGGCAGGGGTAGTCGCGCAGGAAATCGAGCCCCGCATGGGCAAAGGCGTCCTGCACGCTCTTCCAGAAGATCGCGGGATTGTCGGCATAGACGCTGATGCGGATGATCTTCAATGCCTCCGCCCTGGCGCGCTCGGCCAGATACCAGTTGACCGCCGTCGTTTTTCCGTATCCCATCGGGGCGACAATGGCGGTCATCGTGCTGTGGGAGATGGGCCGCAGACTCTCCTGCAGGCGCTCGGATATGTAAATGGCATTCGGGTTCCATTTGGATTTTGACATGCGCTGACCTCCGGATTGTCCGTCCTTCTTTGTGCTGCGCGGATGGATGACCGGCGCTTGCAGAAGCCGTCCGCGCGCGGTATGGGTTGACGCACCCGATGGAAGGATGCCTCCCGAATGGAGGCAGGGCCCCTGCCTCCGTTCCTGTCACGCCGCCGCAAGAAGAACACATCCGTATATATGATATACGAATCTCCGAATTGTTGCAAGCGCGGGCCGTTGACGAAGCTGTGGCTTCTTTGGCTCTGCCGCCCGGTTCCGCTGCGCCGGACGTGCGCGGCGCAATGTCTGCCTGAGCTTCCTGCGCACGCAGGTTTGGCTGGCTTGCGTCCCCGTTTTCATTGGTGCAGAATTCCAAAATGTAGCCCTGCGCCTTCCCGCGGACGAACCGCAGGAAGGCGCAGGGCCTGGAGCAGAACTATACTTCCGGCACGACGCGCATCAGCTGCACCGGCGTCTCCGAATCGGTGAAGTCCAGCACGAAAGAGATCGTCTCCGCCTCCTCATCCCTCTCCAGCGGCAGCTCGGATTCCGCGCCGTCCCCGGCGATCAGCCGCAGCGCGTACCCCTCCAGCAGCTCGGCGGGCAGGGTGATCTTCACCTGTCCGGTGGGCTGCGTCGGCTCGCCGCCCCATTCAAACGCCACGCTCATCAGCTGCTCACCGCTCGGAAGTGCGCCCATGCGCAGCACGAGCTCTCCCACGGGTAGGCGCTCGGTGACGGCCTTCGCAGCCGCGTTCTCCACGAGCAGCAGCTGAACGCCCTCGAGGGTTTCCACGACCTCGCCGTTCTCATCGATCAGCCGGATTCCGCTGACCTCGCCGCACACGGGGCAGAGCACGAACTCTGTGCGCACATCCTCCGCCGCCAGCACAAAATCGAACCGCGCGCAATCCACCGTATGTTCATACGCGTCGCGCAGGCAGGTCGCGCTGTTCGTGCCGTCGGCATTGGGCGACCATTCGCCGTACCAGTGGCCCAGCGCGGCGACATACGCATCCCGGTAGCTGTCCTTGCAGCGCGTGCAGGTATGGGTCGTGTAGCCCTTCTCCGTGCAGCTCGGCTTCGTGGTCTTCGCCACATAGTCGTGGCCCAGGGCGGCAAGCTCCGCATAGGTGGAGTAATCGCAGCGGGAGCAGGTGTCATAGGTGCTCCAACCGATTTCGGTGCAGGTGGGAGCCTGCGCGTCGTGGTTCACACGGTCATGTCCCAGCGCGGACTTCTCCACATAGGTGGTGTAGTCGCAGCGGGAGCAGGTTTCGTAAGCGTCCCAGCCGATTGTGGTGCAGGTGGGAGCCTGCGCGTCGTGGTTCACACGGTCATGACCCAGCGCGGACTTCTCCACATAGGTGGTGTAATCGCAGCGGGAGCAGATGTCGTAAGCGTCCCAGCCGATTTCGGTGCAGGTGGGAGCCTTCGCCTCATGCTGCACCAGATTGTGGGCGTTCGGGTCGGGTTCGCCGTAGCTGCTCCTGCACACGGCGCAGTAGGCCGCGGTGGTGCAGGTGGCGGCGGTGGTCTGCGTGTGGTAGGCATAGTCCCTGTGGCTGGAGTCGTTTTTGCAGGTCTGATAGTGCCGCGCGCCGTCGCCGCTGTCCTGCCAGATGCCATCCCATTTGTGACGCAGCGCGGTCTTCTCCACATAGGTGGAGTAATCGCAGCGGGAGCAGGTTTCGTAAGCGTCCCAGCCGATCTCGGTGCAGGTGGGAGCCTTCGCGTCATGCTGCACCAGGTTGTGGGCGTTCGGGTCAGTGCTGCCGTAGCTGCTCATACACACATCACAGTAGGCCGCAGCGGCGCAGGTCGCGGCGGTGGTTTCTGTGTGGGCCTCGGATAACCTGTCGATCGTATGACCGCAGGCTTTACAGGTGGCTGTCCATTGATGCTCAGTATCGGAGATTCTTCCACACGTGATCGTGTTTGGGCCTGTGTGGTTATCCGTGTCCTTGTAGTTTGTGAGGCATTTACTGCACGTCGCCGATGTGACGCAATTCGCGTTGCCGTTGTGCTTTTCGCGTTCGGATTGGCCGCAGCCGGAGGTCTGGCAAATGCGGTAATGCATAAGTGGTGCGGATTCGTCGAGCTTCCACTCGCTCCAGTTGTGGTTGCCCATATCCAGGCCGAGGTTTTGCCCGCAATCCTTGCAGATCGCCGCGCTAACGCAGGTTGCTGCCTCTTTTGGGTTGTGCGAATAGGCAACTTCACGCAATACTTTCTCGCAACCCGCACAGACATCTTTCTTATAGTGTTCGTAGAAATCTTTCGTTTCATAAACGACCTTGCGGGATTCTATGTGGTTGTTTGGGTTCGTAAGGCCGTAGTAGCCCTGGCAAACGGCGCAGTAGGCCCGTGACGTACAGGTCGCTTTTTGGGTTTCGGTGTGGGCTTCATAGCTACCCAAAGGTATTTCTGTCCAACATGTTGTGCATTTTTGGATTTTTTGGTGACCGCTAAGATCCATATTTTTATACTTGCCGGTTGGCTCAAAAGTGCTCCAAGCATTGCAAGTAGGGCACATTGCCGTATCCGCCATCGCCACGCCGGGGATGAGCAGCAGCGCCAGCGCTGCCAGCGCAATGAACCATTTCTTCATATTCATTTCCTCCTTCATGATTGTCGTTTACAGTTCAAAATGCATCGAAAGGGATTCAAACAGCGCGCCCACCACGCGCCGGGCCAGTGCGCGCACGTCCAGCGTGGCCACATGGGCGATGATCTGCGCCCGCTCCGCCTCCGGCACGCGGTATGCGCTCAGGCTCATGGTAAGAAACCGACGGATCTTCCGCTCCAGCGGGAAATCCGACGTGCAGCGGCAGGCCATGTAGGCGCGCATCATGCCCGCCGTGCCCACCTCCATCTCGAGGAAATCCGCCGCCGTGGCCTCCGGCAGGTGCGCGCCGAAGGCCGCCTGCAGCTCCCCGGCGGTGCGCCGGTGAATCAGCGCCAGCGTGTCGGGGCAGGTGTACGCCTCCAGATAGATGTCGCGCAGATTCTCGTTCAGCTCCGTCAGCGCCAGCTGCAGCGCCGTCTCCACCGCGTAGACGTGCGCCGGCGTGGGCGCATCCGCCACCATATGCCGGGCCGCGTCGAACTGCCCGCTGAACATGATCTCCACAAATGCCGTCAGCACGCCGTCCTTTGCGCCGAACACGTTCTGGAACGACGACGCGGACACGTCCGCCGCCCGCAGGATGTCGGCCATGCGCGTGTGCGTATAGCCCTTTTCCAGAAACAGCCGTGCACAGGCCGCCAGCACCCGCCGCCGGACGTCCTGACTGTCATAGCGTCGCAAGCGGACGCGCCTCCCTACTGTCCAAATTGGTATGCAAACCAATTATACCATGCCCGCAGCGGGATTACAAGGGAGAAGGCATGAAATGAATGTGACGAAGAAGATATTCAATGTAGTCCCCGGCGCCGTAGCAGCCGGGCGTTCGGTCGATGAATCCATTTGACGAAATGACTCGGGCGGAGTGGAGTTTTGAGGATGGGAACCCAAATCGCCCGAGCCGTTTGCTTTCCCCTCATGCGCGGAGGAAAGGTATTCTATGAAGTTGTGTGCAGGATTCCAGAATACAGCCCTGCGCCTTCCTGCGGACGAACCGCAGCGAGGCGCAGGGCCTGTGGAATGGCTCAGGATATGATGCTGTCCGGGACTGGCGCTTTTCAGTTCAGCGCTCGTTTGGCACATGTCCCGATGAAGCTTACTGGTCTTTTCTGTGCGAAAACAGCTTTCCCAGCACTCCGCCTTTTTTCTCGCGGGAAGGTGGGGGAATGGGCTTTCCTTCGTCGGCAAGCTGCTTGTGGGCGCGGTTCAGATCTTCCTGCAAACGTTCAATCTGACGGCGCAGTTCATCGGCTTGCTGCTGTAACATCTGCTTTTCGTGGCCGTGCGCCTGAAGCTGACGGTTCAGCGCGTCCGCCTGCCTGCTTTCAGAATCGCGGCGCAGCTGTTCCAGGGCGGCGGCGTGCTGCTTTTCAAGGGTCGCACGGCGGTCGCTTTCCTCGCGCTTGAACTGCTCCAGAGCCGTTCGATGCTGGTTTTCCATGGCGGCGCGGCGCGCTTCCGCTTCGTGCCGTATTTCGTTCATTTCGTCCTGATGCTTGCGCTGCAGGTCGTATTCCATGCTTTGCTTTTCGCGCTCGGCGTCCTGCCTGGCCTGCTCCAGCGCGTAGCGATGATCTGTTTCCAGCCGCTCTTTTTCCTGCTGCTTTTGCGCAAGCTCATATTGGTGGCGCTCGGCTTCCCGTTCCTGTTCTACCTTAAGCTGCTCCAGAGCATGGCTGTGCTGCTCCTCCAGGCGTTTTGCTTCCTGTTCAGCCTGCTGTTGTGCGCGGGTGAGCTGTTCCTGGGAGCGGCGGCGCTCGTCATCAAGCTGCTGCTGCGCTCTTTGGCGATCGCGCTCGGCCTGCTCGCGCAGACGGGTGGTTTCTTCCTCCATGCGCTTGCGCAGATCGGCCATGGCCTGTTCGTGGCGGCGAGACGCCTCCTCCGCCTGGTGCGCGGCCTCCTGCAGGCGCAGCTGTGCACCGGACAACTCGCCTTTCAGCCGCTCAAGTTCGCTTTCCAGACGGCTGACGGTGTTTTCAAGCGCCTGGCATTTTTCTTCAAGGCGACGGTTCTCGGCCTGCTCGGAAGCCAGCTGCTGCCGCGCTTCATCCAGACGATTGTGGATGCTTTCAAGCTCTCTGTCTCTTTCGGTGATGATCGCCTCACGCTTGGCCACTTCCGCTTTACGGATTTCGATTTCTTCTTCGCGCGCCGCAGAAATGCGCGCCTGTACCTGGCGCTCGCGTTCTTCCTCCAGGCGTATGCGCTCCTTTTCGGCCAGCTCTTCTTCGTAGCGGTAGTTATCCTCCAGCGCCTTGCGCATTGCATCGCTGGAGCCCATTTGGCCGACAAACGTCTCCAGTGCCATAACCTGACACAGATCTTCGCGGAAGGCCGGCGTAAAGCGCCTGGCGTCGGGCGTTTCAATAATGATTTCGTAGCCCGGGCGCCTGTAGCCGTCCAGATATTCAAACAGTTCCAGCGCGCGCTTGAAGTTCTCGTTCTTTTTGAACACGTTCGTGCGCACAATGGGCGTGGAAACCTGACTGACGCCCTTGAGCATGCGCATCAGCGGCAGCTGTGCCAACTGGCTTACGCGCATGCGCAACTCGGTAAGCCGTTCCATGCAGGTCATTTCGCTGTCCGGCACGTTGTTGCGCGCTTTGGGAGGGCGCTGCTCGTAATTGATATTCAGCGTAGCCTGCACATGGCGACGGTTCCAGACTGCGGTTCTTTCCGTCTGATAGCTGAAGGCAATGGCTTCGTTCAGGTCAGCGACTGCGCTGTAGCGTTCTTCGAGGAAGGACTGCATGCGCAGGATCAGCGTGTACAGAAAGCGGTTTTCGTAAATGGCATAATTGTCGTCGCGCTCAACGATAAGCACCTTGTCGGGCACCACATCTTCGCCATCCACCCTGGAAATCATATTGGCGTGCTGCGCCAGATAGCGTACGGAGTCTTCCGTGACCTTCCGCGCCTGGTCAATGCGCCTGATTTCTGCGTAGGATTCGATGAAGCGACGCTGTTCTTCGGCGGCGTGCTCCACAAAGGGGAGGGCGGAAACCATCTGGTCAATCCATTCCTCATCCCATACGACGCGGCTGAGCTTGCCGTTGAAGGCTTCTTTTGCCTGCGAATCGTTCAGCAGCGCCTTGATCAGCAGCCGGTTTGGCTCATGCTGCTGGAGCTTTTCTTTATATTCGCGAAATGCGCGATAATAGACTTTCAGTTCTTCCATGGCATTACCCCATCTTCTTCAGCCTGCGCAAATATTCAAGGCTGATGCTCATTGCGCCGCGGCCGAACATTTGATCCAGATAATCGCACAGATCATCAATTTCGTCGCGGATATAGGCCATATTCTGGTTTTCAAATTTGCGCAGAACCTTTTTGCACAGAATGTAGTCAATGCCGCGCAGTTCTTCGCCGCCGCAGGCCATGTAGGCGGGCACAAAGCGGTAGAACTGGTTCATAATACGGTTACCAAAGGCGACGCGCAGGTGCTGAATGATGTAGGCGTCCAGTTGGTTGATCTTTTCCAGGTTTTCATCGCTGATGCGGTAGCGGCTGGCGGATTCCTTGAGCAGTTTTTCAAAGGTATCGGCGCTCAGCTTCAGGCTTTCCGTAGTGGGCGCGGTGAAACGCTCGGCGCGGCTGTCGATATCGAGGATCATGGCGCGGTCATACACCTTATCGGAGATGGCAAATGTGGAATCGTCGTTGTTGGCCGTGCCGATATACCACATGTTTCTGGGCAGATGCAGCTTGCCGCCTTCCAGCTTCTGGGGGTCCAACGCCCAATGATCGGGTACGATGTTTACGACCCATTCCTCAGGAGAGGGCATTTCCAAAATGGACAGGAACTCGGCGAAGTAGTATTCCACGCGGGCAATGTTCATTTCGTCAAGTACCGCGATATACACATCGTCGTTGTAGCCCGCTTCGTAAATGGTGGACAGCAACTCCGTTTCGTTGAAGCGCTTGGTAAATTCATTGAAATAGCCCAGTAGGTCGCTGCGGTCGCGCCAGGAAGGCTGCACGGGGATGATGGTCGAGTCGTTTTCCACAAACTTGCCAAATGCATAGGCCAGCGAGGTTTTACCGGTACCGGAAATACCCTGCATGATGATCAGGCGGCTGGCGGCGAAGCTGGCAATGAAGGTGCGGATCATGTCAAGCGAGTAATACAGGTGCAGTTGTGAAGCGGCATAGTCACGGAACTGCTGGCAGATGCTTTCCAGCGTAACGTTGTTATTGTAGCTGGCGGGCGTGGCGTTTTTCTGCTGCGCATCAATGTCGGTAAGGCGATAGAAACGCTGGCGGGTCGCAGTGTCATCTGCTTTGGCCTTTTTGCTGTGATGCATGAGAACGGCCGCCAGGACGATGATGCCGATCAGCGCCAGCGCGCAGGCGGCAATGGCCACCCACTGCCACGGGAACGCAGCAGACTGCGCTGCTTCAGAAGGGCTTTGCACAGTGTCGGAGGTTTCTTCGGTGTCCGCAGACTGCTCGGTTGCCGGGGCGGTTTCAGGCGTGGAGGCGGGGCCTTCCGTGGGTTCGGGTTCAGCCGTGGTGGCAGCCGATTCGTGGATAGCTTCCGCCTCTGTAATCTCCTGCACGGGCGCAGCCACGCTCTCCTGCGCGTCCTCCACAGCTGCTTCAGGCGCTTCGGTCGCAGTGCTCATAACCTGAATGTTCTGAGAGTAAATGGTCAGGGAATCAAGATGCAGCGTTTGATTCTGTGCGGACGCAGAAGATACTTCCCCTGCGGCGTCTTCGGTTTGCTGCTCAGCAGGGGCCTCGTTGAACTCCGGCGGATTCGCGGGCGAAGCGTTCATGGGAGCCTCATTTTCCACATGCGGTGCGTCCGTCTGCACGTCAGATTCAGCGCTCGCCGAATCATCCGCGTTGTTGACGGCAGCGTTTGCACTTTGCGAATCCTCGGCGGGCGCTGCGTCGTAGTTTTCATAGTCGATGTACATGGTCATGGCCTTGTGCTTCGTTTCGCCCGCTTCTTCGTACTGATACAGGTATACACGGTCGATTTTCTGCAAACGGCCGGACTGATCATGCGTGGCGTATACGTCTTCCTGATACGCGGACGAAAGCTCGATGGGATCGCGCATCATGTACATGCCGGTATCATGGTCGCCGCTGAAGACGTATAGCGTCATGGTGGTGGGCGGATTGATGGTAATGCGGCCCAGCTTTACATCAGTACCTTCAGAAAAACGATACTGCTGCGTCATGGGAACGCTTATTTCGTACAGGGAAAAGGTTTTGCCGCCATACATCATGAATTCTTCGCGGTAGCTGCAATAACTGTCATCCAGCTGATATTGCTGCCCATTGAATGACACGCTGTTTATGCCGCCCTTTTCCACCAGAGCCATCGCATCCGCGCCGGAATAAAAATCGAGATGAACGGCTTTTTCAGCCATTGCGCTGCTGACGCAGAAAATGATCAGCAGTAACAGTGCAGAAATCGCTTTTTTCAAATTGAATGTGTAAGAGGAACCCATGGAGTTGTTCCCTCCCTCGTGCGGTATTGCTACTATACGTGTACAGATATTATAATCCAAATTCAAGAAAACGTAAAGACAAATGATAAGGTACAATAAGTTGCGCAAAAAGGAATAGACATGGTAGGCAGGCAGCTGGTAGAATGGAGTTGCTACACGACACATTCGAAAGGAGCCTG
>SFTH01000001.1 GCA_004563405.1 bacterium | reverse complement strand
CAGTCTCCGCGCCCGGAAATCCTTCAGGATTTCAGCGGAGACTGGAGGGGGTGGCAGTGGCGGGGGAGAGACTCCCCCGTCCACCAGCTTGTCAAAATGTCTTTTTTGACAAGCTGACCGGCGCGGCAATTCTGCCGCGCCGGTTTTGATGTTCTGTGCGCTCCGGAGACCGCCGTACAGGCGCGCGCCTCCCGCCCGGGGCAGGGTTCCTCCGCCCGCGCGCTCCGGGGCAGGCCCGCGATGTCCGGCGGAACGCGCCCGCTGGCAGGGAATTCGCGGAAGAGGGGGCGCATTTGGTTGCGCGGAGCGGGCCCGGCATGCTATAATAGCCGCAGCGATGCGGGAAAAGGCTCACTCCTGCCCGTCCTTCTGCTCCTGCATGGCGGCGACCATCGCGGCATAGCGCTGGGGATGGATGCGCGCCTTGTGCAGGCGGAAGTAGCCCTCCCGGGTGGCGGGAGTCTCCTCCATGTCCGGGTGGGTGAACAGGCAGGCGGCGGCGAAGGCGAGGGCAAAGGCCGCCACGCCGGTGGGCCAGGCCAGGAAGCGCGCCATCATCGCGCAGACCAGCACGGAGATGGCGAGGCCCGCGCCGTGGTTCAGGCGGTCCTCCCGCAGAACCGCCTCCCGCTGGTCGGCAGGAATCACGCCCAGGGAGATCAGCTTGTCCGTATAGGGCACGGTGAAGCTCCGAAAGCGCCTGAGCCCGAAGAATTCGCCGGCCGCAAACAGGGCGATGACGGCGATGAGGAGATCGGCCACAATCTGAATGAGGATGCGCATTTTTTCTTCTCCCGTTTCTGTACTGTACTGGTTTTATTGTATTGATTGAAATCCGCAATGTCAAGCGTTGGACGGAGGTTTGCCATGCGAAAGGACGGCTTTTTCGCGGAGGTGCTGCGCGCCGTAGTCGCGCAACAGAAGAAGCGGGCCCGGGAGAATTCCCCGGACTACTTCCTCAACCAGAAGAAACAGCTCTGGTACTTTTTGATGAACGCCGTGGACGGCGACGCGGAGGCGCAGGACGCGCCGGCGCAGCCCGAAGAGAAATAGGCCGCGGCGCCTCAATCCCGCGCGTCGTTTGCCTGAATCCGCAGCCTGCGGTAGCTCATGGGGCTCAGATTGGTGTATTTCTTGAACACCGCGCAGAAGTAATTGCTGGAGGACCAGCCCAGGTCGTAGGCGATGTCGGTGATGCTCTTTTCCGGGATGCGCAGCATGCGCTTCGCCTGCTCCACCTTGTGCATGGCGATGTACTGGGCGGGCGTCTGCCCGGTGATCTGCCGGAAGAGCGCCTTGAAGCGGGAGAGGGAGTAGCCCGCGTAGTCCGCCAGCTCCGCCAGGGGCAGCGGCTGGGCGATGTTCTCCTCGATGTAGTCCAGCACGCGCAGGATGCGGTCGTTGGGCACGCCGGCGGGCGCGCCGTTGACGGCGGGCAGATGCAAAAGCGTATACAGAAAGCAGGCCAGAAAGGTCGCGCCCTCGACGCGGCTGTCCTCGGTCATGACGAAAAAGCAGTCGAAGGCAGACTTGACGAGGGAAAAGGCGACGGGCGTCATGGCGATGTGGCGGTTCTTCAGGCTGCGCAGCGCCGCGCAGAGCCGCCGGCCGTTTTCCGCACTGAGGCCGAGAAAGCTGTCCTGCTCCGAGAGGTTGAATTGCAGCGCGTACATGTCGCAGGGGTCGATGCCGTTGCTGCCGGAGATGTGGGCCTCGTCCGGAAAGATGATCAGCGCCTCGCTGCCGGTGAATTCGTAGCTGTCGGCGCGATTTCCGCTGTAAACGGTGCACTCGCGCCGCCCCTTGACAACGCAGAACACCTCCATGATGTCGCGGTGGTAGTGGCAGACCGTGGCGGGCGAGGTGTAGAGCAGGCTGCTGTGGGTGATGTTGCCCAGCCCGCTCACGCCGTGGCGGCTGCGGGGAATCAGCTTGTGCTGCTTGGTCCAGATGAAGGAATCGTTCAGCTCGACGGGCGTCCTGGGGGGAATCCGCTCCAAATTCACACAGCCCCTTCCGTTGAACACAAAGTATAAATTCGTACTGAATACAAATTTGAATGAGATTTTCCTATAAAATCATTATATTTATTTATAGGACTCTTTTCAAGGATTTGCAGGTATTTTTTTGCGATGTACCACATGCACAGGGAACGGGAGGAATTTACAATGAAAACCATCAAAAATGGCGTCTGGCCGGTTATGATCACCCCCTTTACCGCGGACAACAAGATCGACTGGGAAGGCGTTCAGAAGATCATCGACTGGTACGACAAGGAGGGCGTGACCGGCATTTTCGCGGTCTGCCAGTCCAGCGAGATGTTCCATCTGTCCAAGCAGGAGAGATACGACCTGGCGAAGTTCGTCATCGACAATACCCCCAAGCACATGGGCGTCGTGGTGTCCGGCCACGTCGCGGAGAAGGTTGAGGACCAGATCGCCGAGGCCCAGGCCATCGTGGACGCGGGCGCGGATTCCTACGTGTTCATCTCCAACCAGTTCGCCCGGGAGGACGAGAGCGAGGACGTGGCCAAGGAGCGCATCGAGTACCTCATCAACCACATCGAGGCCGACTCCTTCGGCGTGTACGAGTGCCCCCATCCCTACAAGCGCGTGCTCAGCGCCGATCTGCTCAAGTGGATCGCCGGGACCGGCAAGTTCGCCTTCCTGAAGGACACCTGCTGCGACCTTTCTCAGATCAAGGCCAAGTGCGAGGCCGTGAAGGGCACGGGCCTTAAGATCTTCAACGCCAACGCCGCCACCCTGCTGGAGAGCCTGCGCATGGGCTGCGCCGGTTACAGCGGCGTCATGGCCAACTTCCACGCGTCCCTGTACGCCTGGCTGGTGGACAACTACGAGAAGGAGCCCGCGCGCGCGGAGGAGCTGATGGACTTCATCGGCGCGGCTTCCATGGTCGAGTGCCAGGTGTATCCCGTCAACTGCAAGTACCACATGAACCTGATGGGCATCAAGATGGATCTGATGACCCGCACGAAGGACGCCGCCCTGCTCACCGGCAGCAAGAAGCTGGAGATCGACCAGTTCTACAACATCGAGCAGCGCTACATCAAGCATTTCTTTGGTTGATCATAATAGCCGCAAGGTTATCAGTGATAAATACGTAAGGAGGAACCCCACATGAAAAAGATTCTTGCCATTCTGATGGCGGCAGTGATGCTGCTGGCCGTCGCTTCCGTCGGCGTTGCCGAGGAGCCCACCTACGCCAAGTCTTCCGAGTATGACGCTTCCGGCGACGCTCCCTTCACCCTCTACTTCACCTCCGTCTCCGTCACCGGCGACTCCCACACCACCGCAATGTACGCCTTCAAGGAGGCCGTTGAGGCTCTGTCCGGTGGCTCCGTCACCTGCAATGTCTACGCCGACGGCACCGGCTCCTCCTCCGAGGGCGAGCTGGACGACCTGAAGACCGGCTCCATGATGGGCGGCATGGACATCGCCTACCTGAGCTTCCCCACCCTGTCCACCCAGGCGGGTCTGGAGTGGATGGCCATGGTGAACTCCGGCTACTTCTGGGCCAACTACGAGCACATGACCAACACCCTGAACGATTCCGAGATCGGCGACCAGATCTTCTCTGAGATTCAGGAGAAGACCGGCCTGATCCCGATGTGCGCCATGTACCTGGGCTCCCGCTGCATCAACACCCGCGCGAAGGAGATCAACTCCTACGCCGATATGGCGGGCGTGATGCTGCGCATGCCCGGCTCCGAGGCCTGGCAGAACCTGGGCCGCGCCCTGGGCGCCGAACCCACCTCCATCGCCTTCTCTGAGCTCTACACCGCTCTGAGCACCGGCGCCTGCGACGCGCAGGACAACCCCCTGCCCTCCGACATCTCCGCGAAGTTCTACGAGGTCGCTCCCTATATCGCCATCACCAACCACGTCGTCGACTCCATCGTTCCCTGCATCAACGGCGACACCTGGAACACCCTGACCGAGGCCCAGCAGGCCGCCGTCAAGGACGCAATGGCCTATGCCAAGGAGACCAACGACACCCTGCGCATCGAGTCCGAGGCTTCCGCGATCGAGACCCTGAAGGGCTTCGGCTGCACCATCACCTATCCTGACGTCGCCGAGTTCCGCGCCAATGTTCAGCAGTACTACGCGGATCATCCCGAGCAGACTGCGACCTGGAACATGGACATCTACAACGCTGTTCAGGCCCTGGCCGAATAAGCTGTGCGCAACGGCAGAAGAGATGAACCCGCACGCCGGGTTCATCTCCTTCGCGTAAAAGGAGGGGAACAGTTTGACAACAGGAACTCTTGTTATCATCGGCGTGTGCTTTCTCCTTGCCGCCATTCTGTTCACGATTCCCACGATGAAGGAGAGGGGACTCAAGTCCGTAATCGACGTCTTCTCCGAAGGCGTCACCGCCATCTCATTCCTCGTGATCTTCGTGGTCTTCATGGCGCAGATCATCGCACGCTATTTCTTCAAGACCTCCATTGGCTGGTCCAATGAGATTTCCATTCTCGGCTATATGTACTGCATGTACTTCGGCACCGGCCGCGCGCTCTCTGCCGACGAGCATGTGGTCTTCTCCCTGGTCTACGACAAGCTGCCCAACAAGGGCAAGCTGCTGAGCAAGCTCGTGTGCTACACGGCCATGATCGTGCTGCTGGCGCTGACGATTTCGCCCAGCTTCAAGGCGATCATGAAGATGACCAACGT
The DNA here is from genome assembly GCA_004563405.1 of bacterium. Classification (GTDB taxonomy): domain Bacteria; phylum Bacillota; class Clostridia; order Christensenellales; family Aristaeellaceae; genus SFTH01. Next base: position 190,920 of record SFTH01000001.1, on the reverse strand, counting down.
CACCGGCGTTCTGAAGATGCCCTACAAGGTCGTGTTCTTCCCCTACATGTGGCTGCTGATCGAAAGCATCATCCGCTCTGCCTTCTGCATCCGTGATGCGATCGTCGAGTACAAAGAGAACTCCAGGAAGGAGGCAAAGGCGTAATGAATCTTACAGCGGTCATCATTCTGTTCGTATGTCTGGCGGTATGCTTCATTATCCGCATGCCGATTTCCTTCTCGATGCTCATCTCCTGCATCGTCTACTATCTCTGCACCATGCCCCAGGCCCTCGGCATCGTGGCGAACACCATCAACACCAAGATGTTCTCCAACTATACGATGCTGGCTGCGCCACTCTTCGTCTTCATGGCGAACGTGCTCAATGAGGGTGAGGTCACCGACAAGATCTTTGCGTTCTGCAACGGTCTGCTCGGCCGCATGAAGGGCGGCACCGCGCAGGTGAACGTGTTCATCTCCCTGGTCTTCTCCGGCATGACCGGTTCCGCCGTCGCGGACGCCTCCGGCATCGGCCTGATGGAGATCGAGCAGATGAAGAAGGAGGGCTACGACGCGCCCTTCTCCTGCGCCATCACCGCGGCCTCCGCAACGATTGGCCCGATCTTCCCGCCGTCCATCCCCATGATCATCTACGGCATGCTGTCCGGCGCTTCGGTTTCCAAGCTGTTCCTGGGCGGCATGGTGCCCGGCATCCTGCTGGCCATCCTGCTGATGATCTATGTGTTCTTCATCTCCAAGAAGCGCAACTATCCCGCTGGCGTGAAGATGTCCCTGCGTCAGTTCGGCAAGGCGACGCTGGTGGCGGCCCCCGCGCTGTTCACCGTCATCCTGCTGCTGGGCGGCATCTACACCGGCGTCTGCACCCCCACCGAGGCCGGCGCGCTGGCTTCCACCTGGGCGCTGCTGATCTCCTTCCTCATCTACCGCACGCTTGGCCCGAGGAAGCTGCTCAACATCATCAAGAAGACCGCCGCCAATACCGCCACCCTGGCGCTGCTGACCGGCACCTCCTTCATCTTCAGCTTCATCATCGCCCGCGAGAACGTTCCGAACGTGATCGCGCAATGGGTCACCGGCATCACCGACAACAAGTACCTGTTCCTGCTGGTCATCAACGTCGTCTTCCTTCTGCTGGGCTGCGTGCTGGACGTTTCCACCATTCAGTACGTCTTCGTCCCCATGGTTCTGCCGCTGGTTTCCCTGTTCGGCATCGACCTGGTGCACTTTGGCGTGGTGATCTGCCTGAACATGATGATCGGTCTGTCCACGCCCCCCTTCGGCATGGTTCTGTTCATCGTCACCGGCCTGGGAAAGACAAAGATCGCAGGCGTCATACGAGAGATCTTGCCAATGGTGCTGATCATGATCGGCCTGCTGCTGGTCTGCACCTATGTGCCGCAGGTCATCATGTTCCTGCCCAACCTGATGGGCTAAATCCCCGTTTCCTCAGGAGCTGCAACTCCGTTTGCGGCTCCTGAATTTTTGAAGCGCGAAAACTGCGGGGCGGCCCATCCGGCGCTGCCGGGCGACGGCCCCGATGAAAATAGATGATTCAAAATCCCTGAATTCTGAAGGAAAGGAATTGCGCCGGCGGAGGACGACTCCACCCGTTGCGCGCACCGGTCGCCGCAAAGCCGCGCGCCGGAGATCACTATGAAAAAAACGACCATGCGCATTTCTGATTTGAAGAACCTGTACGCAACCCTGCCCCAGCCCGGCCACCGCTACCGCAGCCTGCCCTTCTGGGTCTGGAACGACCGGCTCAACCCCGACGAGCTGCGCCGCCAGATGCAGGATATGAAGGACAAGGGCATCGGCGGCGCCTTCGCCCACTCCCGCGACGGCCTGGAGACGCCCTATCTCTCCGACGAATGGATGCGGGACATCGCCGTGATGGCGGAGGCGGGCGCGCAGCTCGGCCTGGAGGCCTGGATCTACGACGAGGACAAGTGGCCCAGCGGCAGCGCAGGCGGCAAGGTGTCCGAAATGAACCCCGAGCAATTCACCGCCCGTGCGCTGACCCTGGAGATTGCGGCGGCGGACGCGCAGATCGATGGGGCGGACGTTGTGCTGTGCTGCCGGGCGAAGGTCGACGGCGCGCGGATTCTGGAGATGGGCGCGGGGGACGTGCAGATCGTGCTGCGCACGGAAAAGAGCGCCAGCAGCGACTGGTACAACGGCCTCGCACCCTCGGACAACCTGAATCCCGACGCGGTGCGCGCCTTCATCGACCTGACCCACGAGCGCTACAGGGCGCTCTTTGGCGGCAATCTCTCCGATTCCGTGGAGGGCTTCTTCACCGACGAGCCGAACTTCTGCGACTTCTTCAGCGCCTTCACTCCGGGCCGACCCTGGCTGCCCTGGACGCAGGACCTCCCCGAGGCCTTTGCGCGGCTGCGGGGCTACGATCCCGTGCCGAAGCTTCCGCTGCTGTTCTTCGAGGGCAGTGGCAGCGAAAAGATTCGCCACGACTACTGGCGGACGCTGACAGAGCTGTTCTCTGAGCGCTACATGAAGCAGATCTACGACTGGTGCGAGGACAACGGCGTGCGCACGACGGGCCATGTGCTGTATGAAAATGACATGGGCTACAGCGTGCGCGTCTGCGGCGCAGCGATGCCCCACTACCGCTATCTGCACATGCCGGGCGTGGACATTCTGGGCGACCAGACCCGGGAGTGGCTCACCGTGCGCCAGTGCAGCTCGGTGGCCCATCAGTACGGCCGCGACGAGACCATCGCCGAGGTCTACGGCTGCACCGGCTGGGAGTTCGACTTCGAGGGCCAGAAGCGACTGGGCGACTGGCTGCTGGTGAACGGCATCAACCGCCGCTGCCAGCACATGATGCAGTACAGCATCGCCGGCTGCCGCAAGCGCGACTATCCGCCGGTGTTCAATTATCAGAACAGCTGGTGGGAATACGACGGCCTGATGGAGGACTACTTCGCCCGCATGGCCGCCTGCGCCGTGACCGGGGAGGCCGCGCGCGACCTGCTGGTGATCCACCCGATCTCCTCGCTGTGGTGCACGACCGGCTCCCATCCGGACGAGGATCTGGGCCGCGTGGAGATGAACATGGGCTGGACGGACGCGCACATCATGGCCGGAAACATCGAGGGCGACCAATGCAACCGCCTCGCCGAGGCGCTGCTGCGCGCGCACCGGGACTTCGACTTCGGCGACGAGACCATCCTCGCCGAGCGCGGAGCCGTGGACGGCGGCACGCTCACCGTGGGGGCGGGTCGCTACCGGGCGGTGGTGGTGCCGCAGGTGAGGTCGCTGTTTGCCTCCACGGTGGAGCTGCTGAACCGCTATCTGGACGCGGGCGGCAGGGTGATCTGGCTGGGCGACGCGCCGGAGCTGGTCGAGGGCGCGCCGGACGGGCGCATTGCGGCGCTGTACCAGCGCGCCGAGGTGCGCCACGCGGAGGGTGAGACGGAGCTCCTTCGGGCGCTCAACCACCTGCTGCCCAACGATCTGCGCGTGGAGCGGCGCACCGGCGGCGAGGACGATCAGATTCTGACCATGCTGCGCCGCTGCGGCGAGGACTGCCTGCTGATCGCCGTGAACGGCGACCGGGTAAACCGCCGCGAGGTGCGCATCACGCTGCCGGTGAAAGGCCGAATCTATGCCTACGACGCGTGGACGGATGAAAGGCGCGCGCTGCCCTGCCGCACGGACGCGAGCGGCACGACCTTCGTCGACGCGCTGGAGAGCGCCGGGAGCCGCGTATACTTTGTGGAGCATGACGAGGTGCACCACAGCGACGAGCTGCGCTTCTCCTACGAGCATCCCCACCGCACGGAGCGGGTGTTTGCCGCGCTGGGGCCGGTGGCGGAGTTCGAGCGCACCGCGCCCAACGCCCTGCCGCTGGACGTCTGCCGCTGCGCGCTGGGCGGCGAAGTGATCGCCGAAAACATGGAGGTCTGGCAGGCGCAGCGCATCCTGCGGGAGAAGCTGGGTATGCGGCAGATCTACGCCAACGGCATCCCCCAGCGCTACACCTGGGAGCAGAACGACACCGCTGCGCCCTTTGAAATGTGCTTTGACTTCGAGGTCGTGGACGTGCCGCAAGGCCGGGTGCAGCTGGCGGTGGAGAAGAGCGCGGGCCTGCGGGTGCAAATCAACGGTTGTGACTGCGCGCCCACGGGCGAATGGTTCCTCGATCGCAGCGTGGACTGCTTCGCGCTGGAGGGCCTGAAGCCGGGCGTGAACACGGTCTCGGTCTCCGGCCTGTACACCGATCTGCGGGAGTTGGAGGAGGTCTATGTGATCGGTGACTTCGCGGTGGACAATGCAAGGCGCATCGCGCGCGAGACGGAGAAACTGCACTTCGGCGACTGGTGCTTCCAGGGCTATCCCCACTACTCCGGCGGCATGACCTACCGCTTCCGCCTGCCCGATCCGCCCGCAGGCCGCCGGATTGTGCTGAAAATGGGCAGATACGAGGGCGTGCTTGCGGAGGTTCTGGTCAACGGCGCCCGCGCGGACGTGCTCTTCGGCGCGTGCCGCCGGGAGAGCGACCTCACGCCGCTGCTGAAGGCGCGGGACAACCTGCTGGAGATCCGCGTGATCGGCTCGCCGCGGAACCTGCTGGGGCCCTTCCACCGCGCATACGACGGGTGCAGCCGCATCAGCTGGGAGGATTTCCGCACCGAGGGCCGCTGGCACTGCGACGGCTACACCCTGAAGCCCTACGGCCTGATGGGCCAGATCACCCTGCTGGAGGAGGATATGTGACATGGCAGTGCAACAGATAACGAAGAAGTGTCCCTACTGCGGCAAGGTCTACGAGCAGCGCACCTGCGGTGGCTACGGCCGCAAGAGCGCGCCGGAGGACGTGTGGGTCTATGGCTCGCCGATGAAGCTCTGCCCCAACTGCAAGCGCATCTTCATCGACAAGGACGTGAAGGAGCTGGCCATCACCGAACTGCGCAAGTCCGACACGGCGAAGATCACCGCACCCACGCGGACGCTGCTGCCGATGGGCGCGATCCTGGCGGTGCTCATGTACGCGATGGGCCAGACGACCTTTGCCCTGATCGCCGCGGGCGTCGCCGTGGTCTATCTGGCGATGGACCTGGGCCTGTATCCCATGCGCATGGGCAAGCTCAGGAAGGAGCGGGAGGCCTCGGAGAAGCGCCTGTCCGACCCCGAGTACGCCCGGGCGCTGAAGAAGGCCGGCATCGACGTGCCGGAGCGGTATTTCATGGACGAAGCCAAGGGAAAGGATGAGGAGAAATGATCTTTGATACGCTGAACCGCCTGGGCCAGTACCGGGGCATCTGCGCGGGCCTGGACAAGCTGATTGACTTTACGCTGGCGCACGACTTGAATGCGCTGCCCGCCGGCCGCAACGAGATCGACGGCGACAACGCCTGGATGAACGCAAACGTCGCGCCGCTGGTGCCCGAGACTGACCTCTATGAGCGCCACCTGGAGCATCTGGACCTTCAGATTCCGCTGGACGCGGGCGAGATCATCACCGTGCGCCCTGTGGAGGAGCTGGAGTGGGACTTCGAGGGCGAGACCGGCTTCACCCACGGCCCCGCGGGCACGGCGCTCCACATGGTGCCCGGCACCTTCGCCGTGTTCTTCCCCGGCGACGCCCACAACTGCGGCATCAGCGAGGCAGGCCAGACCTCCTGCCGCAAGCTGGTGGGCAAGGCGAAGCTGTAAGGCGGCGGGCGGCGCGCCGCCCGGCCACCGGCGCACAGGCTGAGCGGCAAACGGGCGGCGCCCCAGGCGCGGCAATGCGACATATGGGTATGTCGCGCGCGCACGGGCCGCGCAGGCCGCACAGCTTCAGCGAAGCTACGCTATGCAGGGAACAGTCGCGGCCACATGCACCTTTGGGAAGCGCGCAGGTAGGCCCGGATTGCACCGGCGCGGCGCAGGAAACCGCGTCCGCGCCGGTGAATTATTTTTACAAAAATCAAGATATATGGCAAAAATGCTTGCAATCCACGGAAAGCTGTGTTATAGTAGTGGCTGTCACTCCGTTGAGGCATTCAGAATTCGCCCAGAAGACTGGATGCGGAGGAGACTCTGGAGAATCCCGATGATCGGGTGCCGAAGGTGCAAGGCGGTTCGCCGCTGAATCTCTCAGGCCAAAGGACAGAGCAGGCGTTTTTTCGAATCCGTCTGCGCCCTTTCTCCAGAGTTGCCGCAACTGCGGCAACTCTAATTTTTTACAGAAGGTGGGTTTTCTCATGCAGTCGATCGAGAAAGCGATCTATCCCGTGGTATGCAACATCAACAACTACCTCAGCAGCTACATCCTGGTCTTTCTGCTGATCGCCGTGGGCCTGTGGTACTCCATCCGCACGCGCTTCGTGCAGGTTCGCTGCTTCGGCGAGGGCATGCGCCGCGTGTTCGGCAACATCCGGCTCCGGGGCAAGAAGCAGGAGAGCGGCATGAGCTCCTTCCAGGCGCTGGCCACCGCCATCGCCGCCCAGGTGGGCACCGGCAACATCGTCGGCGCGTCCGGCGCGATTCTCACCGGCGGCCCCGGCGCGATCTTCTGGATGTGGATCATCGCCTTCTTCGGCATGGCCACGATCTACGCGGAGGCGACGCTGGCCATCAAGACCCGCCAGAAGGACGCGCAGGGCAACATCAAGGGCGGCCCCGTGTACTACATCACCACCGCGTTCAAGGGCGGCTTCGGCAAGTTCCTCGCGGGCTTCTTCGCCGTGGCCATCATACTGGCCCTGGGCTTCATGGGCTGCATGGTGCAGTCCAACTCCATCGGCTCCACGATGCAGAGCGCCTTCGGCATCCCCTCCTGGGTCGTGGGTCTGGTGCTGGTCGCCATCTGCGCCGTGATCTTCCTGGGCAACGTGCAGCGCCTGGCCTCCGTCACGGAGAAGCTGGTGCCCGTGATGGCGGTCATCTTCCTGCTGGGCGGCTTGGTGGTGCTGGCGTCCCGCATCGCCTACATCCCCGCCACCATCGGCATGATCTTCCGCTACGCCTTCCAGCCCCAGGCGATCATCGGCGGCGCGTTCGGCGCGGCCATCAAGACCGCCGTGAGCCAGGGCGCGAAGCGCGGCCTGTTCTCCAATGAGGCCGGCATGGGCTCCACGCCCCACGCCCACGCGCAGGCGAACGTGAAGGATCCCCACGAGCAGGGCACCGTGGCCATGATCGGCGTGTTCATCGACACCTTCGTGGTGCTGACCCTCAACGCGCTGGTCATCATCTCCACCCTGTACACCAGCGACGGCATCCTCGCCAGCGGCGCAATCCCGGAGGGCATCGGCAAGGCCAACCTGGCCCAGACGGCCTTTGGCACCGTGTTCGGCGAACGCTTCGGCGCGATCTTCGTGGCGGTCTGCCTGTTCTTCTTCGCCTTCTCCACGGTGCTGAGCTGGAACCTGTTCGGCAAGATCAACGCCAACTACCTCTTTGGCCGCAAGAACCCGAAGCGCTGCACGATCGTGTATTCCGTCATTGCAATGGTCTTCATCTTCGTGGGCACCGTCGCCTCCAACGACCTGGTGTGGGAGCTTCAGGACATGCTGAACAACCTGATGGTGCTGCCCAACGCCATCGCGCTGTTCGCGCTGACCGGAATGGTGGTCGCGAGCGTGAAGCGCCGCGACAGCTCTCCCCTCAAATAAGCCGGTTCAGGGAATTGCGAAAGGGCTGCGGCCCTCTCGCGCTCTCCCGGGAGTTTTTCGACAGTCTGCAAAGCCCGGAGCATTTTGCTCCGGGCTTCGATTGTTATAAAGGTCTTTTGACGGGCCGACCTAGGGGGATTACCGCCCGTCTTCCTGGCGGCACAGTCCGCCTGTACGGCCTCGAGCGCCACTCAAGCGCGCCGGGTCAGAGCTTGACCATGCGGTAGCCCACGCCGACGTGGGTCTGAATGTACTGGGGGCCGCCCGGATCCCGCTCAATTTTTTTGCGCAGGGTGGCCATGTACACCCGCAGGGAGGCGATGTCGCTCTCCATGCTCTTACCCCAGATCTTCTGGGTGATGAAGGTGTGGGTGAGCACCTTGCCCACATTCTGCGCCAGCAGACAGAGCAGGCGGTATTCGATGGGGGTCAGGTGCAGCTCCTCGCCGCCGACGGAGGCGGTGTTGGCCGCGTAATCAATGCGCAGCGCGCCGTTTACAAAGCTCGCGTCCGGGGAGGGGCTCATGTTCATGTAGGTCAGCCGCCGCTGGGTGGCGCGTAGGCGCGCCATGAGCTCGTCCACAGAGAAGGGCTTGGTGAGGTAGTCGTCCGCGCCCGCGTCCAGGGCGGCGATCTTGTCTGCGTCCTCGCTCCGGGCGCTGATGACGATGATGGGCACGTTTGACCAGCCGCGCACCTTCTCGATCACCTCCACGCCCTCCATGTCCGGGAGCCCCAGATCCAGAAGAATTACGTCCGGGTTGTGGGAGGCGGCCTGCATGATCGCCTCCTCGCCGGTGGGGGCCTCCGCGTAGCGATAGTTGTGGGCCTTCAGCGTCGTGACGATCAGGTTGCGCACGGACTTGTCGTCCTCAACGACCAGAATCAGCATCTTGTTCATTCAGTTGCACCTCCTCCGCCGGGACGGAAAATTCGATGATCGTGCCCTGGGGAACGTTGTCCCGGACGCAGATCGCTCCGCCGTGGGCGTTTACGATGGATTTGCACAGGCCCAGCCCCAGGCCGAGGCTGCGGCGGCTGTCCGCGCAGCGGTTCTTCCCGCCGCTGAAAAACATCTCGAAGATGTGGGGCTTGTCCGCGTCGGATATGCCCGGCCCGTCGTCGGCGCAGGAGACGAGCACCCACGCGCCCTCCCTGCGCGCGGAGAGCACGATGTGCGCGCCGGGCGGCGTGTACTTGACGGCGTTGTCCACCAGGTTGATAACCACCTGGATGATCAGCCGCGCGTCGATGTGGGCCAGCAGCATTTCGTCCGACTCCTTCAGTGTGATGCTGTGCTCCCGGCCCTTGCAGGCCTCGTGGCGCAGCGCCTCCTGGAGCACCTCGTCGATCAGCTCCACCGAACAGCGCAGCTTCATGCGCCCGTCCTCGATGCGCGTCACATACAGCAGGTTCTCCACCAGATTGATCAGCCACAGCGCATCCTGATAGATGTCCCCGTAGATCTGCCTGCGCGTCTCCTCGTCGAAGGCTTCGCCGTTGGAGAGCAGGTTGCTTGCGTTGCCGGAGATGGAGGTCAGCGGCGTGCGCAGGTCGTGGGAGATGGCCCGCAGCAGATCGGCGCGGAGCTGCTCGCTCCGGGCCTGCATGGCGGCGGCCTCCTTCTCCCGGACGTTCCTCTCGTTCTCCATCGCCAGGGCGCACTCGCCCAGTATGGCCAGCAGCATGCTGTGCTCCGCGTACTCCAGGGTCTGTCCGCCCATCTGAACGCCCACCACGCCGTAGACGCTGTCGTTGATGCGCACGGCGAGATACAGGCCGCCAGCCTGGGCGAAGGTGTCCGTAGATGCGCCCGCCTGCCGGTTATTTCGGAGCACCCACTCGGCCACGCGGCGCTCCTGCTGCGTCTGAAGCTCCGGCGCGCCCGCCTCTCCCCGGGCGGAGTAGGCGCGGCCCTCCTCCAGCGCGCCGTCGCACGCCGGATAGACGATCACGTCCCGCCGGAACAGCTTGATCAGCTGCTCGGCGGTCACGCTGAGGATTTCGTCCCGCCCGGCGGCCTGGCTGAGCTGCTGGTTGGTTTCAAAGAGCACGCCGGTGCGATAGGCCGTCTGGGCGGACTCCCGGGCGTGGTTCTTCAGCTGCGAGGCCAGCGTGCCCGTGATGAAGGCCGCCAGGAACATGATCAGGAAGGTGACGGGGTAGCCCGCGCCGTAGGCCTTGAGCGTGAAGCGCGGCTCGGTGAAGAGGTAGTTGAAGATGAACACGCTGGCAATGGACGAAACGACGCTGCACAGCTTGTTCCCCGTGGCCACCGCCGTGAGCAGCACGCCCAGGATGTAGGCCATGATGATGTTCTCCTCGCCGAAGCCCAGCGCATAGAAGGCGAGGCTGAGCGCGCTGGCCATCAGCAGAATCGCCAGGCTGCGGACGAAGTCCGAGGGCGAGACCCGGGGCAGGGCGAGGCGCGCGCGCCCGGAGCGGACATTGCGCTGGGCCTCGACGTCCGGGAGGATGTGAATCTCGATGCCCGGCGCGAGCTGAATCAGCCGGTCGGTGATGGGCGGCTTGCTCAGCGGCCGCGCGCGGGTCACGACGCTGCGGCCCAGTACGATCTGCGACACGCCCGACACCCGGGCGTACTCCGCAATCTGGAGCGCCACGTCCTCGCCGGTGACGAGCTCTACCTTCGCGCCCAGCTGCTCGGCCAGCTTCATGTTGGAGAGCAGCCGCTTCCGGTCGGCCTCCCCCATGGACTCGCCGCTGGGGCTGCGCACATAGAGCGCCGTGCAGGGGCACTGAAACGCGCCGGCCATGCGCACGGCCATGCGGATCACCTTTGCATTGGAGGGCGCGGAGGACAGGCAGACCAGTATGTGCTCGCTGACGCAGGCGCGCTCGAGCGCGCCGCCGCCCTCGCCGGACGCGGGGCCCACCCGGTCCGCGCAGCGGCGCAGCGCCAGCGCGCGCAGCGCCGTCAGGGCCCGCAGCGCATCCTCCGAGTGCTGCGCCAGCTCCCCGGGCTCCCGGTCCACGAACTCCACCTGCTCCGCCTCGTCGAACACGCTGTCCGGCACGCAGACCGGGGCCTCCCGGCCCGTGGCCGCGCGCACCGCCTCGCGCATGCCCTCCAACTGATCCACATTCAGCGTGGCGTACACGTCCACGCCCGCGCGCAGCAGCTCCTGAACGTCCTGGTAGCGCCGCTCGTGGCGGCAGGGGCCCGCGTTCACATGGGCCAGATCGTCGATCAGTATCAGCTGGGGCGCGCGGGAGAGCGCCGCGTCCAGGTTGAACTCCAGCACCACTTCGCCCTCCCGGCGAAGCTCGCGGGGCCGAAGAAAGGGCAGTCCCCGGGCGGCGGCCGCCTCCCTGCCGGGAACGCCCGCCACCACGTCCAGACCGCCCTTCTGCGCCGCATGGGCCGCGCGCAGCATGGCCCGGGTCTTGCCCGCGCCGTCCGCGTAGCTGAAAAAGATCTTCAATCGTCCGCGCTGTCGCATGCGCTCCCCTCCCGTCCTGATTCCATTATAATATGGCCGTCAACCGGTTGGAAGGCGCGAGCGCTCAGCGCGTCCCGTCCCGTTTTTCCAGATTTCCGGAGCCCTGCGGCGCGTCCTCCCCGGGCGCGTCCTCCGGCGGCGCGATGTGGCCGTTGAGCCAGCGATCCAGCCGCTTCATCAGCGGAAAGCCCGCCAGAAACACCGCGCCCACGCACAGTATCAGCAATGCATCCTTCACAGCGCATCCCCCTCTTCCCCTTCGAAGCGCGTGCAGCTCAGGTGTGGAAACACTTCTGGATGGCGCGGTTGCTTCCGAGCACGAGCACGGTCTCATTGCCGGTAAAGCGCGTATCCGTCGTGATATCAATGTTCAGATTGTTGTTGGACTTCACCGCCAGCAGGTTGATGTTGTACTTCTTGCGCACGTCCAATTCGCCCACGGTCTTGCCGTGCCAGGCCGGAGGCACGGAGACCTCCACGATGGCGTTGTCCCTGTTCAGCTCGATGTAGTCGAAGATGTGGTCGGAGCTGAAGCGGATGGCCGTCCAGTTCGCCAGCTGCTTCTCCGGGTAGACCACCTCGTCCGCGCCGTTGCGCAACAGGAACTTCGCATGGGTGTCCCGGGCGGCGCGGGAGACCACGAAGCGCGCGCCCAGCTCCTTCAGGAGCGCGGTGGTCTCCAGGGAGCTCTGAAAGTCGTCTCCGATGGCCACGATGCACACGTCGAAGTTGCGCACGCCAAGGGACTCCATGAAGGCGGCCTTCTTGCTGTCGCCGATCTGCGCGCTGGTCACATAGGGCAGCGCGGCCTCCACGCGCTCCTCGTTGCGGTCGACGGCCATCACCTGATGGTGCAGCTCGTTGAGCTTCATGGCGATGTGGCGGCCGAAGCGGCCCAGGCCGATGAGCAATATGGATTTCATATTCCCTTCCCCCCGTCATCCTACGGTAATCTTTTCCTTGGGCAGGCGCGCGGTGTAGTGCTGCGCGCCGGAGAACGCCGCGAAGATAATCGTCAGCCCGCCCACGCGGCCGAAGAACATCAGCGCCATCAGAATGATGCGCGACGCCGCGCCCAACCCCGGCGTAATTCCCAGCGTGAGGCCCACCGTACCGATGGCCGAGGCCGTCTCAAACAGGCAGGTGAGCATGGGCAGATTCTCGATGTAGCTGATGACCATCGCGCCGAAGAAGAACAGGAGAATGTACATCAGCAGGATCGCCACGGCGTCGCGCACCACGCGCTCGTCGATTCTGCGGCCGAAGCAGCGTATGGTCTCCCTGCGCCGGAAGATCGACAGGGTGGAGAGCAGCAGCACCGCGGCGGTGGTGGTCTTCATGCCGCCCGCCGTGGAGCCCGGCGCGCCGCCGATGAGCATCAGCAGAATCAGCAAACTCTGTCCGGTCTGGCTCAGGCGGGTCAGATCCACCGTGTTGAAGCCCGCCGTCCTCGGCGTGACCGCCTGAAACAGTGCGGCGAGCACCCGCTCGCCCACGCTCTGGTCCGCCCATGCGCCGCGGGAAAACTCACAGAAGTACAGGTAGGCCGCCGGAACCAGAATCAGCACCAGCGCCATCGTCAGGATCACCTTGCTCTGCATGCGATAGGACTTGAAGCGCCACTTCCGGGACTTGACGTCCTCCCAGGTCAGAAAGCCGATGCCGCCGACGATGATCAGCGCCATGATGGTGACGCTCACCAACGGATTCCCCGCGTAGGCCGTCAGCGAGGCGTAGCTCTGCTCCACGCCCAGCAGGTCGAAGCCCGCGTTGCAGAAGGCTGATATGGAGTGAAACAGCGCGTACCAGATTCCGCGCGCAGGCCCGAAGTCCCGGCAGAAGGCGGGCGCAAGCAGCGCCGCGCCGGCGAGCTCCACCAGCAGTGTGGTCTTGAGAATGAAGCCCGTCATCTTCACGATGCCGCCCACATGGTGGGCCGAGATGGCCTCCTGCATGGTGCTGCGCTGCATCAAGCCGATCTTTCTTCCCGAAATCATGGTGATGGTGACCGCCACCGTCACCACGCCCATGCCGCCGATCTGAATCAGCAGAAGGATCACCGCCTGTCCGAAGGCGGACCAGTAGGTGGCGGTGTTCTGCACCACCAGCCCCGTGACGCACACCGAGGAGGTGGCGGTAAACAGCGCGTCCAGCAGGCTCGCGCGCCCCTCGCCCTGCGTTGCACAGGGGAGGCACAGCAGCAGCGCCCCCAGCAGAATCACGGCCAGAAACCCGGCGATGATGATCTGCGCGGAGGACAGTCGCCGGCGCTTTTTTCTCTCGTCCATCCGTAAATCCTGCCCTTAATCCCTGAATGATGCCTCTATTATCGCACAGGCGGCATAAAAATCGTATAAAAGTTTCCCCCAGCAGAATAAATATTGCATGAAAGTGCACGGGAAAAGCGGCGGAACCATAGTATGGCGTGGCGGCGTGCGCGGCGCGCGCGCCGCAGCCCTGCTTTGAAAGAGAGTGGTTCCATGCGTGAATCCATGTGCGCAAATTACCGGGAACAGCTGGAAGCCTCCATTCAGGATGAGCTCTGCGACGCTGGTTTTTATGCGCAGATTGCAAATGAAGCCCCCACACAGGAGCTTCGGGAGATCATCATCAGCATCGTCGGGGACGAATACGCCCACGCCCGCCTCCAGGCCTCCCTGCTGGGAATCTGTCCGCCCCCGGCCTCCTGCCCGGAGAATTGCGCCGACGCCAGCGGCGACTTTGCGCAGGACGTCGAGGCGGCCATCCTGGGCGAGTTGGGCGCGATTCGCCGCTATGCGGAGCTGGCGATGTGCGCCCCGACCAACCGGGTGCGCTATCTGCTGACCTCCATTCTGGGCGACGAATACGCCCACGCCCGCATCTGGACGGCCATGCTGGCCGGAAGCGGGCTCTGCGCGCGCAGCTGCTGCCCGAAGGACTGAGTAAGGAGCGCCTGAAAAACCAATGAAAAGCGCCCGCAGGCCGCCTCCGTACGGCGCCTGCGGGCAAAACTGTCGATGGATATGTACGTGGCAGAGCCCGCTCCGCGCGTGTCAGCCCGCGAGCTCACCCGCTGCCTTGACCTTGACGCGGCAGGTGTTGCCCGGATAATAGGCCAGGGGCACGTCCTCCACCTCGATGATTTCCACGGTCTCGCGGATCGCGCCGGAGCGAACCGCCAGCTCGATGGCTTCGGCCCTTGCCTGCTCAATGGCCTGCTCACGGGGCAGCACGTCGTAGTCGATCAGCGCCTCGTAGGTTCCGCTGACCTTGGAGATGGCGGAGCCGATGGCGTTGGCCGTTCCGAAATAGGCGGGCTTGAAGACGCAGCGCGCGCCCGCGAGCTTTTCCGGCAGGATGATCGAGCCGCCGCCCACCAGAACCACGTCCATGTCCTCGCCGGAGACCTTCATCAGGTCGATGGCGTCCTCCACCAGCGCGCAGATGGCGTCCATCGCCCGCCGGGCGAGGCCCTCGTCCAGATCCTTCACCCGCTCGGGGTCGCCCACCCGAGCCATGCCAAGGCGCACGGCGACGTCCGTGGCGGTGAGCGTGTCGCCGCCGAACACCCGGGCGCGCTTCGTGATCTCGTAGCCCACGCTGTCGGGTCCGACCGTCACCGTGCCGTCCGGACGCGCGCGCACGATGGAGCCGCCGCCCAGGCCGATGGACACCACGTCCGGCATGCGGAAGTTGGTGCGCACGCCGCCGATGGTCACAGCCACGCCGGACTCCCGGGGGAAGCCGTTCTGGATCACGCCCAGGTCGGTGGTGGTCCCGCCCACGTCGATGACGATGGCGTTGTCGAGGCGACTCAGGTAGCTCGCGCCGCGAATAGAGTTCGTGGGGCCGCAGGCCACGGTGAGAATCGGATAGCGCCGGGCGTAGTCCATGGTCATCAGCGTACCGTCGTTCTGGGAGAGATACACGTCCGCGTTGGTCACGCCCTCCTCCTTCAGGCTGTACGCGAAGCCCTCGGTGAAGCGCTCGGCCACCCGGTACAGGGCGGCGTTCAGGATCGTGGCGTTCTCCCGCTCGATCAGGCCCATGCTGCCGATTTCGCTGGAGATGGAGATGTGCACGTCTCCACCCATGACCTCCCGGCAGATCTGCGCCGCGCGCAGCTCGTGCTCGGCGCACACCGTGGAGAACACGCAGGAGATGGCCACGGATTCCACCCGGCCCTTCAGGCCCTCGAAGAACGCGCGGGCGGCGGCCTCGTCCAGGGGATTGAGCGCCTTTCCGTCGTACTCATAGCCGCCGGAAATGACGGCGCTCTCCTCCACAATGAAGCGAATGTCCTGCGCCCAGTCCGCCATCGGCGGCACGCCCAGCGTCGCCGGAGCGCCGATGCGCAGCAGGCCGATCTTCGCCAGGTTCCTGCGCTCCACAATGGCGTTGGTGCACTGGGTGGTGCCCAGCATGGCCTGGGCAATCTGGCCGCGGTCCACGCCGGTCTGCGCCAGCAGGCCCTGCACCGCGCCCATGATGCCCTCGAAGATGTTGCCGGTGGTGGGATGCTTGATCTCCCCCACCACGTTCAGGTTTTCGTCGATCAGCACCGCGTCCGTGTTGGTGCCGCCCACGTCCACGCCCAGCTTATACATTTGCCTCGCCTCCCTTCGCGCGCTCCTCCAGGGGAATGTAGTCCGCGTCGATGCCGAAGTAGCGGGGTCCGACCAGCGCGAGGCCCGCCTGCGTGCGCCACAGGGGATCGCACTTCAGGCCCACCGCCAGCACGCGCTTGCCGTACTTCAGTGCGTCCGTGGTCACCGGCGTGAAGGTCTCCGCGTCCACCAGGCAGATCAGATCCGGCGCGGTAGCCAGGATCCTTCCGTCCACGCGGCAGCACAGGTTCTCGTTCTGAAACACGATCT
The DNA here is from genome assembly GCA_004563405.1 of bacterium. Lineage (GTDB taxonomy): Bacteria > Bacillota > Clostridia > Christensenellales > Aristaeellaceae > SFTH01. Next base: position 174,972 of record SFTH01000001.1, on the reverse strand, counting down.
CCGCGCAGGAATTTCTGTATTCGCCGATGCCCCGAAGCTGCACCCGGCCGTGGTTGAACTTTCCGTCGGTGGTGCGCAGCACGTCGGAGATCTTGCCCCGGAAGAGCCGGATTCCCCCGGACAGGCGCAGAAAGCGCGCCTCCGGCGTCTCGTCCGCGGCACTCTTGACGCTGCGGATGGCCCTGCCCAGCTCCTGGCTGCGGCTGACGATGCCGCGCACGCCGTACTGCTTGAGGGTCTTTCCGTCCATAACGTACAGCGACACGGTGACGCTGCCGCCGCAGCTCATGGTCACGGCCCGGGCCAGCTCCTCCGTCCACTGGTTGGTGATGGTTTCAAAGATGACGCTGTTGCCCTTTTCGTCGGTGAGCGCCATGGGCGTGGCGGACACGCCGCCGATGGTGAAGGTGACCATCTGCAGCTCCGGGAACGCGCGGCCCATGCCGTCGCAGTCCACCATGGGCAGGCCCAGCCGCGCCGCAGCGGCGATGGGCAGCATGGAGTTCACGCCGCCCGCCTCCATGGGCATGGTGGCGTAGACCTCCCGGCCGAAGTAGCGGCGCACCATGTCGTAGATGCGCCGGTACTCCATGTCGCCGATGCCCTTTTCGCAGAGCACCGTGGGCGCGCCCATCATGGCGATGGGCATGATCAGCGCGTCGTCCGGAACCTCCTCCGGGTCAATCAGCGAAACCGCGCCGCACTCCCGCACCGCGCCCAGGGCCACCAGCTTGCCCACATAGGGGTCGCCGCCGCCGCCCGCGCCCAGCAGCGCTGCGCCGAGGGCGATCTCCTCAATTTCCTGTAAACCGATCTTTCTCAATTTCAAGCACCTCTGATTTCATTTCAAGGATGTTTGGCCCGGGCGGCGCGCCGCCCGGGCCCGAAGCTCACTTCTTCATCGCCTTCGCCAGCAGCGTATAGAGCAGCAGGGACACGACGATGCCGTTCACCGGCCCCACGAAGAACGGGATGTTCAGCCAGGCCAGCCCCGGGAAGGAGGCAAAGGTGCCGCCCGTCAGGCAGGCGACGAACGCGCCCACAAAGAAGGCGATCAGGCCGGGGGCGAAGTATCCCTCCACCACCTGGAAGGCGTCGCGCCTCCCCCTGCCGACGATCCAGTAGTTGGCGATGATCACGCCCGCCAGCGGCGGCAGCAGGCCGGACATCAGGCTCAGGAAGGCCTGGAAGCGGTTCAGGAGGCCAAAGGCCGCCAGCAGGGTGCCCACGCCGCCCGCAATGCCCGTAGTGATTTTGAACTTGCTCTCGTCAAAGCCCAGCAGGTTGGACAGGGCCAGGCCGCCGGAGTAGGCGTTGGTGACGTTGGTGGTCCAGGTGGCCAGCACCAGCGCCAGCAGGCCGAAGAACGGAACGCCGAGGCTCGCCAGGATCGCGCTGATGTCGTACTGCCCGGTCACGACGCTCATCACGCCGCCGGTGAGCAACATGAACAGTCCCGCAGGAATCACGCCCACCAGCGAGGACTTCACCACGTCCGCGCGGCTGCGGGCGAAGCGGCAGTAGTCTGCGGAGATCACGCCGCCCAGGGCGAAGGAGGCCACCACCATGCTCATGCCGAAGATCAGTCCGGCGGAATTTTCCGGGGCGTAGGTGGCCAGCCGGGCCGCTCCGTCGTTCTGCACCATGCTGGCGATGATGCCGTAGAGGCACACGACGACCAGCGCGGGCACCGCGATGTAGTTGAGCCACTTGAGGCCCTTGAAGCCGGTGCAGGCCGTGACCAGCATGATCGCGCCCCAGACCAGAGAGCAGACGGTGACCGCCGTCGCGCTGGCGGATTCATAGCCCAGCATGCCCGCACCCATGGAGGCAAACGCGCTGCCGCACACGGCGGACTGGATGCCGAACCAGCCCACGCAGGCGATGGCCAGTATGGCGCTGATGATGTAGCGCGCGCCCTTCTCGCCCAGCGCACCGGAGGCCATGACGGACACCGGAAGGCCGGTATCGCAGGCCTGCATGCCAATGAAGATCATGTACGCGCAGATCATGCCGTAACCCAGCAGTATGGACAGCACGATCTGGGCAAAGCTCAGTCCGCCGCCCACGAGCACGCCGCCGATCATCAGGCAGGGCACGCAGATCATGCCGCCCGCCCAGACCATGGCGATGGACGTCCAGCTCTGGCGCTGGTCGGGTCGAATCTCAAAGCCCGTCAGTTTCCCCTTCATTTTCCTATCCCCCTCGTATTTCCGGAAGAACCGGATCTGGAATGAAAGAATTATAGCGGATTTTCCGGGGAAAAGTATTTATCTGCGCGGCAGAAAAAAGCGGCGCGGCTTTGTCCTTTTGGACAAAGCCGCGCCGCGCGCAGGCAGCAAACTCGCGCTACGAAGCCGCCGCAGGGACTTCACTCCCGCCGAAGCAGGCGGTTCAGGGCGCAGGCCGCGTACAGCGGCATGGTCTGAGGAAAGTCCCCGGGCACGAAGCCCAGCGAATCGGCGATGCGCTGGAGGCGGTACTTGACGGTGTTCTTGTGAAGGTACAGCTGCTCCGCCGTCCGGGTGACGCTCATCTCCGCGTCCAGCAGAAAGCACTCCAGCGTGGAGAGCAGCCCTGCCCCGGCGTCCCCCGGGCGCAGGGGTCCCAGGCTGCGCAGCGCCTCCTCCACCGCGCGCTCGCCCTGCTCGATTCGCTCCTGGCACTGCCGCGCAAAGACGACGTGCTCCAGCGAAAACACATTCCTCCCGGGGAAGATGCGCTTCGCCGGGGCGAGGCCCGCCTGATGGGCCAGAAAGGCCTCCCGCACCCGGGTGGTGGTGTTCAGCGCGTGGCAGCGGGTGAGCGTCGCGCGGACGCCCCGCTCCCCGGGCAGGTGGACGAGGGCGTCCGTCAGGGCGCGGATGTCCTGCATGCTGCCCGGCCCGGTCATGAACACCACCAGCGCGCCGTCGTACACGTCCGCGATGGTGGAGGGAGAATAGATCTGCGTCTCCCGGCGCACCGCCTCCGTGAGCTCCGCCAGCTTCGCCCGGTCCGCCGGCTCCGCGCCGCTGAGGATCCACATGGAGTTGATGGAGGCGATGTCCACATGGAAGATGTCCGCCAGGCGGCGCATCTTCAGCGGCTCGTCCTGGAGAATCGCCCGCACGAGCTCGCCCACCACGATGCGGTCGTGCCGCCCGGACCAGATGCTCACCGCCAGCTGCACCACCTCCACGGCCTCCCGGGTACGCACCACGTCCAGCGCCTCGCCCTCCCGGAAGATCAGCATGTCCATGGCGTGTCCGTCCTGGGTCTGGATGCCGTCCCGGTAGATGCTCATGTTCAGCTGCGCGTGGCGGTTCCAGGTCGCGTGGGTCGGAAACGCCGCGCGCAGCAGTTCCTCCTTGACGGAAGCGCTCAGCGCCCGGGGCCAGGCGGCCTCGTTGAGCACCCGCCGGTCGGAGTCCATCAGCACCACCGAGGCGTGGAGACGGTCCGCCAGGATGCGCAGCATGCTGTCCACCGTGCGCTGGTGGGCGGGCAGACTGGCCGCCTGGTCCAGCAGCTCCGTGACGAGGCTGGCGCTGCTCATCTGATCCCGGTGAATCAGCTCCATCACCTCGCAGATTACCTCGCTGTAGCGCTGGTTCATGCGCCCCTCCGGCATGCAGATCAGCGGAAAGTCCAGCCGGTCGGCCACCTCGATCAGGCGGCCGTCCACCCGCTTCATGACCACGCCCACATAGAACAGAATCAGGCCGACCTCGCCCACCTCCGACATGCGCTGGATGTTCTCGCATTGCAGCTCCACGTCGTCCGGATTGTTCATGAAGCCCGTGATGGCCAGCTCATTGCCCACGAAGTCGATGTTCTTCATCAGCTCCCGCTGCACGCCGTTCACCTCGGCGTACTCCAGCACGGACACGGAGGACACGACCCTCGCAAGTCCTCGCGCCCCGCCGAGCACCCGCGCGCCGCGCATGGAGGGCAGCTTCAAAACGTCCGCCACACATATGCTCATCTGCACCCGCTCCTTTTGTCCCTTCGGCCAATACTTTGCGTCCATTGTAACACGTCCCGGCCCGCGCCGCAAGGCCCAGGCCGGCGCGCGCGAAGGAGAGGCGGCCGCATGCGCTTCCTCCCGTTCCCGTCGCGCACGCAAGGGCGCGCATAAAGCTGGTGGACGGGGGAGTCTCTCCCCCGCCACAGCCACCCCCTCCAGTCTCCGCTGAAATCCTGAAAGATTTCCGGGCGCGGAGACTGCAAGGTACGGATTTTCCCTCTGGAAAATGAAGTTTTCCGCCGTAAAAATCGCCCGCACCCGGCGTACACGCCGCCGGGTGCGATTGATGTGCGAAAGGGCTGAAGCCCTTTCGCACTTTCCTGGGTTTTTTCGACAGTCAGAGCCGCCAGACGAGAGCGTCCGGCGGCTCTTTCATGGGGTTCCCGTTCTGCGCTGCATCACTGGAGGCGGCGCACGGGGCGGATGTACTTGAAGTACTGCTCCGGGTTGAAATAGAAGTACATGATTCTTCCAGGCGTCATGTCCAGGCAGCGGCCCGCGGCGGCGTAGTCAAACTCCGCCATGGCGCGCTCGATCTTCTCCTCCACGCTGCGGTTCTCCTGCTCGTAGTCAAAGGGCCCGTGCTCAAAGACCACATACTCACCCTCGGGCACGTCCGTCAGGAGCATCCCGGGCGGGATCTCGCCGCTGTAAGTCGCCGGAAGGCGCGCGCCGTAGCACTCCGTGCGCAGATAGCCCCAGTCGCAGAGACGGCCCGTCGGGTCGTTGATGTAGGCCATGATCTGGCCGCTGCCGCAGTTGGCCTCGCTCCCGCCGTTGTCGTCCAGCTTGCCCTTCACGCTGTCCAGCAGGCCGCAGATGGTCTCGTAGTCCTGGCCGGGAATCTGATTCTGCTTCTGCCAGAAGTCCCAGTAACCGTTGCTCTCCCGGTTTTCGATGTGCAAAAACCGGTGCGCGGGGATGGTAACGAAGTAAATCTGAACCTCCTGCGCCGATTTCACCATGCCAATCTCCTCCATTCCCAACAGATAGCGGTCGAAGGGGTGGATCTTCGTGCGCAGCACCACGGGCCGCGGAGATCTGCGGAACTCCCCCGGCGTCACGCCGTAGGCCGCCCGGAACGCCCGGGTGAAGGCCTCGTGGGAGGAAAAGCCGTAGTCCAGCGCGATGTCCAGAAGACTGCGCGTTCCGTCGCGCACCTCCTTCAGCGCAAAGGCCAGCCTCCGCCTGCGCAGATAGTCCCGGAACTGCATGCCCGAAATCTCCCGGAACTTCCGGGTGGTGTGGTATTCGGAGTAGCCCAGCTTTCGCGATAGGGCGCGCAGCGTCAGCGCCTCGTCGTCGTGGTTGCGGATGCACGCGTCGATTTCGTCGACGACCGCCTGAATCTGCCTGCGCCACTCGTACATTTGCCCTCGCCTCCCGCTTCGATCCGTCTGCATTCAGGATACACGCTCCGCCGCAGCTGCGCTTGATCTGACTTGCCCTGTTTTCCGGCGCGCGCGCCTTCGCTCCCGATCGCGCCTCAGCCGAGGTTGAGCAGCACCAGGCCCAGCAGGCCGACGGCGAGCATGATCAGGCCCCGGCGGCTGACCTTTTCCCGGTACAGCAGCACGCCCACGACCCACATCACCAGCACCAGGCCGCCCTGGCGCAGGGGAAAGAACACCACGCTGGAGAGCCGGGTGGGCGCGAGGATGCTGAAGCAGTTGCCGCCCGCCGTGCCCACGCCGATGCCCGCGCACAGGCCGCTGAAGACGGCCAGCTCCCGGCGGTCCACGATCATCCGCAGCCGCTGCCCGCGCAGGCGGTAGAAGGCGATCAGCAGCGCGGACACCGCCACGCTGAACACGCTCGTCCAGAAGGTGAAGTTCACGGAGGAGGTGGTGGCGCACTCCCGGGACATCATGCCCTGAAGGATCGCGAGTACGCCGTCGCCCAGGAAGGCCACCGCCGTGACAATGATCCAGCGCCTGCGGTTCCAGTTTTTCACGTTGCCCGCCGCGGCCTCGCCGTCTCCGGCGCTCAGGCCCAGCAGCGCGAGTATCAGCGCGATGCCCAGCACCTTCACCGGCGTGAGCTTCTCGTGCCACACCAGCACGCCGAACACCGTCGGGATCAGCAGTGAGGAATTCTGAATCAGCAGCGTGATGCCCATGTGGCCGCTGTTCATGGCGATCGTCATGCCCGCCAGCGTGACCACGAACGCCACGCCGAAGGCCAGCGCCAGCAGGTAGCCCCGGGGCGTGAGCGGCTGCGCGCCGCCCATCGCCGCCATGATGGCCGCGACCACCGACAGGGACACGAAGATCATCACCGCCTGGGCGTACACCGTGTTGGGATAGCGGTTTCCGTATTCCTTGCAGCAGGTGTTCTGAAGCGCAAAGGACAGGATCGCAAGTATGGCAAAGAGCATGGGCTTCCTCCCTTTTTTCAATGACTGGAAACAGTATACCATACCCCCGCCGCAAAGGGAAGGGGCCGGGAGAATCCGCCTTCGCTCCGAAGCTCAGACTTGACACGCAAATGCCGAATATTGTATAATAGTTCAACAATGATTCAATGATAGATATTGGGGTATTCATATGGAGCGAAAACAGCTTAAGTCTGTTTCTTTGGTCGAAGCGCTGGCAACGGCGCTGAAGGAAGCAATCTACTGCATGGAATATCAGCCGGGCCAGCAGATCACCGAGGCGGAACTGACCGCCAATTACAGCGTAAGCCGGAATACGGTGCGCGAAGCGACCGCACAGCTGATCAACATCGGCCTGCTCGAAAAGGAGGCCAATAAAGGGATCTATGTGAAGGCCATCACCGAAAGCGACGTGCGCGAAATCTTCCACTTCCGTTCCATGCTGGAATGTGAGGCGGTGCGCAGGATCATCCAGAACGGCGTGGTTCCGGATACACTGGTACGCGCCATGGAGAACATTGAACAGGATCCCTTCCTGCTCAACGACTGGTACCGCTACGTCAGCGCCGATCTCGATTTCCACGCCGAGCTGGTTCGCGCGGCGGACAGTAAGCGCCTCACGCGCCTGTATGAGGCCATCTCCTCCGAAATCATGCTCTGCCTGTGCCAGTCCCGCAATACCCTGATTCTCAACCCCAAAAACATCTACGAACACCGCAGATTTATCGAGGTGCTCAACAGCGGAGACGTGGACGAGGCGGTGAAGCTGGTTCACAACCACATCGTGTTCGGCATTGAAAACATCGCCAGGGGCTTCCACACCGGGGAGTCAGCTGAATAACATTCATTAAAGGACTTGTAAAAGCGCCGCAAAATATCGCGGCGCTTTTATGATTTTCCCCCAATCACCCCTGTATTGTTCTACAATTCTACTTGACAACATCCCTACAGTATGTTATGATTCAGATATCCGATTTCCGCTATGTATGCGGAACAAATGAAGAGGAGGAAATCCAAATGAAAAAACTGCTCGCCATGATCCTCAGTCTCATTCTGGTTCTGGGCGCAAGCGCGGCCTGTGCCGAGGGAATCACCATTCGCTTCAGCACACAGAACGTGCCGGAATCCGCACCGTACATCGGCATGGAGGCCTTCAAGTCCACCCTTGAAGAGCTCTCCGGTGGTGAAATCAGCGTAGAGTTGTATCACTCCGGCTCTCTGTATGCGGCGGACGCCGAATACGACGCCATCTCCAACGGCGATCTGGAAATGATGCTCACCGACCAATACTGGCTGATGGACTACATGCCCTACATGAGCACCCTGACTGCCGGCTACATCTTCAAGAATTATGATCACATGAATGCGGTGCTCAACGGCGAAATCGGCGAACGCCTGTACGAGGACGTCGCCGCCACGCTGGGGCTGCGTCCTCTGGGTGCCTGCTACTTCGGCTCCCGCGTGCTGTCCTTCCGCAAGGGTCTGGGCAAGACCGTGGAGACCCCCGACGACATGGCCGGCCTGACCTTCCGCATGCCGGGCACCACCGCCTATCTGTTCCTGGGCGAAGCGCTGGGCGCAAATCCCACGCCTCTGGCGCTGGGCGAGGTGTATCTGGCGCTGTCCACCGGCACCATCGACGGCCAGGACAATCCTCTGGTCATGCTGGATTCCAACAAGTTCTATGAGGTCACCGAATCCATCACGCTGACCAACCACACCCTCTCCTCCGTCTGGCCCGCCATCTCCGAGGATTTCTGGCAGGGGTTAACCGAAGAGCAGCAGGGCTGGATCCGCGAAGCGGCGGACGCCATGATCGCGGCGTGCGACGCGTATGTCCTCAACCAGGAGGCGACCCTGGCCGACTCCTTCCGCGATATGGGCATCACCATCATCGAGCCCGACATCGACCTGTGGATGGAGCACGTCCAGCAGTACTATCTCTCCAACGAGGAAATGACCTCCACCTGGGACATGGACCTCTACAACGAAATCGTGGCGCTCGTGAAGTAATAGCCTGACTGAAAGGGAATCGGGCTGGTCCCGGTTCCTTTTCATTACCCGTTCACCGCGGAGAGGAGAGGGTTTCCCTTGAAAACCATCAGGAAAATCGGCCAATTCATCCTGGATCTGTTTGAAATCTATCTGCCGGTCTGTGTCTTCATCTGCCTGTTCCTGACCTTTGTCTATCAGATATTCTGCCGGTATGTGCTGCGCAACCCCGTATCCTGGAGCTATGAAATCGGCCTCCTGACCTTTGTATGGACGACCATGTTCGGCGCGCTGTACGCATGGCGCGACGACGAACACATCGTCTTTTCGCTGGTGTACGATTCCCGCAGCGAGCAGGGCAAGCGCATCTTTGACATTGTGGGCGCAGCCATCGTACTGGTGCTGATGGGCATCATCGTCTATCCCACCCTGACCTTCATACTCAAGCAGCGTCGCTATTCCTCCGTTCTGAAGATCAGCTACAAGGTGATGTATTTTCCCTTCTTCATCATGCTGATCGGCACCTGCATCCATCAGATCCGACGGCTGGTTCGGGCCATTCGCGGCCTCGGCGCGCTCCGCGCCGCACACAGAGAGGAGGAATCCAAGTGAGCTGGATCGCCATCGTTCCCTTTGCAGTTCTGGCGCTCGCCTTCGTACTGCGCATTCCCGTTGCCTACGGCATGATGGGCGGCGGCGTGGTCTACCTGCTCATCAAGGGCATGAGCCTCACCAACGTGGCGAGCCAGATACTGGGCAGCCTCTTTAACAGCTACACCGTCATTGCCGTCCCGCTGTTCATTTTCTCCGCACAGATCATGAACAGCTCCACCGTCACCGACCGCGTCTTCGGCTTTGCAAACGCCATCGTCGGCAAGCGACGCGGCGGACTGGGACATGTAAACTGCCTGGCCTCGCTGGTGTTTTCCGGCATGACCGGCTCTGCGGTGGCGGATGCGTCCGGTCTGGGCATGATGGAGATCGAAGCCATGCGGCGCGAGGGTTATGACGACGGCTTCTCCTGCGCCATCACCGCAGCCTCGGCCACCATGGGCCCCATCTTCCCGCCCAGCATCCCGATGATCATGTATTCTCTGCTCTCCGGCGCTTCCGTGGGCGCGCTGTTCCTGGGCGGCATGGTTCCCGCCATCATGTTGTGCCTTGCGCTGATGGTCTATGTGGCCATCGTCGCCAAGAAGCGCAACTATCCTGTCAGCCGTCCGCTGGCGCGTGGAGAATTCTGGCGCACCACGCTCAAATCCATTCCTGCGCTGTTGACCCCCGTGATTCTGTTGGGCGGCATCTACACCGGCATCTGCACGCCCACCGAAGCGGGCGCCGTTGCGGCCTTCTATACGATCGTTATCGCTCTGTTCGTCTATCGCACGCTCAACTGGTCCTCGATGAAGACTGTGCTGAAGGAAACCGTGAAATCCACCGGTTCCATCGGCATCATGATCGGCGCATCCGCCTGTCTGAGCTACTGCGTAACCCTCGAACACATCCCGGACGCAGTGGCAGCCTTCGTGTTGTCCATCACCACGAACCGCTATCTGCTGCTGCTCATCATCAACGTCGTGTTCCTGATTCTCGGCATGTTCATCGACACCCAGACCATGCTGGTGGTGTTCATTCCCATCGTCATCCCCGTGGTCAAGCTGCTGGGGATCGACCTCGTCCACTTCGGCGTCATGATCGTTCTCAACACGATGATCGGCCTCTCCACGCCGCCCTTTGGCATGCTGCTGTTCGTCACCCACGGCGTATCGGGCACGCCCCTGAAGGACATTATCCGGGAGATCTGCCCCATGATCCTCGTGATGATCGCCATTCTGCTGCTGATCACCTTCATCCCGCCGCTGGTCACTTTCCTGCCCGGCGTACTGAGCCTGTGAAACATGAGGTAATTCGAATATGTTTGCTGAAAGAAATTATGGTTGCCGCATGATGGAATACTCCATCCACGGATGCCGGGCCGTCAGCATGGAAAACCGCCATCTGCGGGTGAGCGTGCTGGTCGGCTGGGGCTGTCAAATCTACGAATTTCTGGACAAGCGCACGGACACCGATTTCATGATGCGCGAACGCCGCGGCCTCTCCCGCCTGAATGGCTATCAACCGTCAAAGGCGGACGCGCAGGGTGCTTTCTGGGATTACATGATGGGCGGCTGGTTTGAAATGTTTCCCAACGCGGGCAGGAGCTGCGAATTCAATCACACAGTCTACGGACAGCACGGCGAGGTGGCCTATCAGCCCTGGGACATGGAGGTCATCGCGGATACGCCCGATCGAATCGCGCTGAAGTTCACCGTGGAGACCATGCGCACCGACTTCCGTCTGGAGCGCATTATGGAGCTACGCGGCGATGCGGGCGCGCTGTTCATCCGTGAGAACGTGACCAATCAGAGCGCCGATCCCCAGGAATATGTGTGGGGCCACCACTTCACGATGGGCGAAGCCTTCCTCAACGGCCACTGTGAAATCGACGCGCCGGACTGTCAGGTGGTCGATCGCAGCGCCCGGGAACAGCCCCGCTCGCAGCTGCGCCAGGGCGCGACGGGCACGCTGTCCGCCATGCCCGGAAAGGATGGCGCCATGGTAGACGAGCGGTGCGTGCTGGACAAATCTGCCCACGTCAACGAGACGCTGTATCTGCGCAACATGCCCGAGGGCTGGGCGGCGGTCACCGACCGCAAACGCGCCGTCGGCGTCGGTCTCTCGTGGGATGTATCCGTCTTTCCCCACGCATGGATCTGGAAGGAATTCTGCTCCAGCAGCGGCTTTCCGATGCACGGCAGATGCTACGCCATGTCCATCGAACCCTGCGTGTCCAGCGTTCCCATCATCCGGGACGCATCCGCCGCAGGCGAAACCCGCACGCTTGCCAGCGGCGAGTGTCAGAGTACATGGATCACCGCAGCCGTGCACCACGACGCACGCCGCGTAACGGGCGTATCAAAGGACGGAAAATTCACATATCGGGAGGAGAAATGATATGGATCGCTGCGAAGCCCTGATTGAAAAGCTGAACCGGCGCGAAAAGGTCGTCGGCACCACGATGATCATGCTGCCGGACACAATCCTGATTGAAAAAATGAAGCGCGACGATCTGGATTTTGTACTGATGGATGCGGAGCACGGTTGCTTTGACACACAAAATGTGATCCCAATGCTGCAGACCTGCCGTCTGCTGGGAATTCCGGGCTTCCTGCGCGTGCAGGACAGCCAGTACCACCTGATTGCGAAGGCCATTGACATGGGCGCAGACGGCGTAATGATTCCCCGGGTGGAGACACTGGAGCAGATGCACACCGTGATGGACGCAGTCTGTTTCAGCCCCGTGGGCCGCAAGGGCGTTGGCGGTTACGGCCAGTTCCGTGCGGGTGAGAGCTTTGATCATTTCCAGAAGAGCCGCATGATCATGATTCAGATTGAGTCCCAGAAGGGCATCGACAATCTGCCCGCCATACTCGAACGCCATGGAACGCATATCGGCGCGGTGATCATCGGTCCCAACGACATGTCCGTGATGCTCGGCACGCCCCTCGACACAAAGAGCGCAGTGATGGATCGCGCGGTCCGGCAAGTGTTTGAAATTGCCGCCCGCTACAACAAATCCTGCGGCATTTTCTGTAACGATGCCGCAGATGCAAAGCACTATCGCGAAATGGGTGCAAATGTGCTCTGGACGGCCAGCGATTTGCAGTTCTACTGCCGCGGCTTCACTGAAACCATGGAGGAGCTGAAGTCACTCTAGCGCCCCGCAACCGGTGCAACGGTGCCGGACATGAACACCGACCGCATCGGAAGTCCTCTGCCGGACGAAGCGGCGCTTGCCCTGCCCGCGCCGGGTTCCGTCGTCTCCGCACATCCGGCGCAACACACATTCAGAACTTTGCCGGGAACAGTCGCAGTTGACGCAAGCAAAATGCCAGCCCTTTCTCCCGAATCGGCTGGCATTTTTGCGTTTGCGATCCTTGTCCGCGGCCTGCGCGCATGCTTTCGCGGCCGGGAGCCAGCCCCGGTCGCAGGGGCAACCCTTGTCCCGCCCGGCTTTCAGGGTGGCAGGCCGCTCAAAATAGAGTGCGGGCCGAAATCATCCCCGCGCGGCGCTTCGGGTGCACTTTGCGTCGCACAGGCGGGCGCAGATGCAGGTCAGGTCGTCACGGCGGCCCTCGGCGCGGCGCAGTCCGGCCTCACGCACCAGCTCCCCGGCCAGCTGCGCCGGGGGCTTCTGCGCACCGGCTCGCGCCAGGCGCTCGATCATCAGCGCGTCGCCCGCCTCCATCACGCCGTCGGAGCCCATGACCAGCAGATCTCCGGGGCGCAGGCGCACCCGGCTCACCGCGCTCTGTACGCCCTCAAGTATGCCCAGGGGCAGGCGACCGCCCTCAATGCACATCAGCTCCTGCCCCCGCAGAATCAGCGTGCGGCAGGCGGCCAGCTTCGTAAACTCCGCCACGCCGGTGTTCAGGTTGATCACGCACAGGTCCACCGTGGCGAACATGTCCTCCCCGCTGCGCGCCAGCATCTGCCGGTTCACCGTCTCCAGCGCCAGCGGCAGCGAGACGCCCGCCTCCAGGAAGCGCCAGAGCAGCCGCAGCGTCTCCCGGCTCTCGTCCGCCGCCGCCGCGCCCAGCCCCATGCCGTCGGAGAGCATCAGCGCCTGGCGGGCGCTGCCCAGCGTGCGCACCAGATGGCTGTCGCCGCAGACCTCGCCCGCCACGCCGCTCTGGCAGCTCGCGCCGGTCTCCACCCGGAACCGAGGCTGCTGGATAAAGCACAGCGTATCGCCCCGGAGCTGAAGCCCGAAGCGTCCGCCGAGCACCCGCGCCAGAGCCGCGCCCGCCCGGCGCGCTTCGTCCCGGGTCCATGGCCGCCCGGGCCGGGAGAGCCGGATCTCCGCCTCCTCCGCGCCGCAGGCGAACACCGCACAGCCGTCGATTCCTCCGGCCTCCAGCGCAGCCCGCAGCGCATCCAGCCGCGCGCTGCGATAGGCCACCGGCGCGCCCTGACGCTCCGCAAGATTGTAGAGGATCTCCCGGGCCTGCATGAACTGCGCCGACATCATCTGCCCCGTGGCGCAGCGCTTGATCTCCGCGCGGCGCTTTTCGGCGAAGTCCCGCATCAGCAGCCCCAGGCGGTCCGGGATCATCCGGCCCCGACGGCAGGCCCGCAGCACGTCCGGCGGAATTTCGCCGTCGGAAAAGAGCACCCGCATGCCCGGCGGCGCGTCCACCCGGTCGAGGGCCTCCCCGATCAGCCGGCACAGCAGGCGCGCGCCCCGGTTTTCCCCGCCCGTCCAGCAGTCTTCGTAGCCGCCGCAGCCCGCGCACAGGCGGTTGCGCATCTCACAGATCAGCGCCTGCTCGTCGGGCACGTCCGTGGGCGCGGCGCTGGCGTCAGCCATCTCCTCGAACACGTCGCCCAGGGCGCGCAGCCTGCGCCGGGTCTCGGCGGTCACCTCCCGGGCCACGCGCTCCGCGCTGCAATCCTCCTCCCGGGGCGGCCCTGCGAAGGCCTCCGCGCGGCGCAGCAGCGATTCCGGCAGCAGCAGATAGACCGCCGCGGCGCAGAGCGCCCACTGCGCCCCCAGCGCCGCCGCGCCCGCAATCCATTGAACCAGCGCGGCGGCGGCGCAGAGCGCCAGGGCCCGCTGCCAGCGGTACGCAAAGAGCTTCAACCCCGCCATCAGGGCGCACAGGGACAGGGAGGCCAGCTTCAACAGGTTCGCGCCGCCCGCGGCCAGCGCGAGACCCGCCAGCACGCCCACAGCCGCGCCCGCGCCGGAAAATGCGAGCACCGCCAGCGCGGCCAGCGCCTCCGCCAGCGGCGGAAGCTCGCAGTACGCCCCCGCGAGGCAGGCGCCCGCCAGCAGCAGTGCACCCACCCGCTCCTGGGGCATCAGTCGCGCGCGCCCCGGCCGCAGGTCGAGCGCCGCGAGCAGGAAGGGGGACGACGCGGCGGCCAGCGCCGCACAGGCGAAGCCCTGAAGCGAGGGCAGCGGCGCGCCGCCCCCGCAGATCAGCGCGGGCAGCAGCACCGCCAGTCCCGCCGTCAGGGAGACGCGCGTCTCCTTATCCCAGCGCCGCTGAAACGGCAGCAGCGGAAGGAGCAGCGCCGCCCCCATCACCGCCGCGCAACTCACTGCGGGCAGCACCGCCGATTCCCGCAGCGGCAGGCGCAGCATGCCCAGCAGGCAGCCCGCCACCATCGCTGCGGGATTCTCCCCCGCCGCGAGTCCCGCCGCAAGCAGCGCCGCCGCCATGGGCGACGCGCGCAGCATGAGCTCGGCGCGCATGAGCAAAAACATCGCTGCGGCCATCGCCGCGGGGCGCAGAGACCGCCGCGCGAGGGTGCGAAGCCGCTCCGCCGCGGCCGCGCCCCTCTCCCATTGAAGCGCACGCAACATACCGTACAACCTCCCCCGCATCTTCAAGTGGAATTATCTATGTTGCGGGAACAGATGCAAGAACAAATTGCCGCCCGCACCTGCATAGTTTCCGAATTTTGGGCAACAATGATTTCACCATGCGGACCGACCGCAGGAAAAAGGAGGAAACGATATGTTGGATCGCACTTCGCTGGTTTTGACCATCATCGGCGCCATCAACTGGCTGCTGGTGGGACTGTTTCAGTTTGACCTGGTGGCCTACATCTGTGGCGGCCAGGGCGCGGTGATCAGCCGCATCGTCTACACCATCGTGGGCGTGGCGGGCCTGTGGTGCATCTCGCTCCTGTTCCGGGAGCGCGGCGGCGCGGAGACCGACGGCGCCCACGCGCACAACTGACGCCGGCGTGCAGGACGTCGGGCAAGGGCGGCGCGGATGCGCCGCCTCAATGCGTTGCAAGGCCCCATTTTCAACGCGAAGAGGCCGGTTGCCCGGGATTCAAGCGGCGTTTTCCGGGCGGCAACCGGAAGCGGACGCGCCGCCTGCGCGCTGTCCGGAAGGCGGAAAATGTGACTGGAAAAAGAGTTACAGTTCGTTCATAAATTCCAGCATGTTTGTTCATTGACTTTCCCTGACCACGGATTTATAATACAAGCGTTCAAAGGAAGGAACTTCCCTGGAACGCCCCATACATTCCATTCCATCGCAAAGGAGATTGTGAATATGAAAAACACGAACAGAAAGCACGCATCCCGCCGTCCGCTTCTCTGGATGACGAGCATGGCACTGGCCTGCATGATCGCCCTGTGCGGCTTCAACGCGGGCGCGTATCTCTCCAGCGGTCCCAGGGCCTACGCGGAGGCCGGAGTGCAGACGCTGGCCGCGGAACCCGCGTCGGATCCCAGCCCGGCAATCTACGTCTCCCAGAAGAACGCCAATTCCGTGGTGGGCGTCATCACCAACAAGCAGGAGTGGAACCGCTCCAACGGTGAAGTGAAGGAAACCATGTACGCCCAGGGCAGCGGCGTGGTCATCAAGGAGGGCGGCTATGTGCTGACCAACTACCACGTCATTGAAAACGGCGACAGCTACCAGATTCTGATGCCCTCCGGCGAAAAGGTGAACGCGAAGGTCGCCGGCTCGGATTCCTCCCTGGATCTGGCCGTCCTTCAGGTGGACAGCGCATACGCCGACCAGCTGGTTCCCGCGACCATCGGCACCTCCACAAATCTGATCGTGGGCAGCACCGTGATCGCCATCGGCAATCCCGGCGGCGAGGTTCTGGCCAACACCGTGACCCAGGGCGTGGTCTCCGCCCTCGAGCGCAGCGACGTCTCCGGCAGCAACACCACCCGCAGCGTGGACTACATTCAGCACGACGCGGCCATCAACTCCGGCAACAGCGGCGGCGGCCTGTTCAACTACAAGGGCGAGCTGGTGGGCATCAACACCCTGAAGTACTCCGGCAGCGCCTACTCCTCCGTGAGCTTTGAGGGCCTGGGTTTCGCCATCCCCGTGGACACCGCCTACCCCATCGCCATGCAGCTGATTGAAAACGGCAAGGTCATCCGTCCGCAGATGGGCGTCACCGTGAAGGACTACGACGGCCCGAACGAGCCCACCGGCAACTATCCGCCGGCCAGCGTATGCATCTACGGCGTCAACGCAGGCAGCGCCGCCGAGAAGGCCGGTCTGAAGCAGTATGACTTCATCTACGCCGTCAACGACGAGCGCGTGACCAGCTTCCGCGAGCTGACCGCCGTGCTGGACAAGTATCAGGCGGGCGACAGCGTGAAGGTGACTGTGGTGCGCTACGACAGCGTGTACCCCGTGACCAACAACAATAACTACTACAACGACATCTTCGGCTCCTACTTCGGACGCAACTACGGCTATGGCTACGGCCCGAACTACGGCCAGGATGATTCCAACAACAGCCAGAGCGACAGCAGCAACTACACGGGCGAGATCGCCGTCAGCGGCGGCTACAACTTCGTGGACGTGAACGTCACCCTGGAGCTCCCCGAGGACAACTGATCCAGCAAGACAGAACGGGCGGCCGCAGAAATGCGGCCGCTTCCGCGCGTCAGGGGACGTCAGAATATGCAAAGGAACCGGCAGCCAGAAGGCCGCCGGTTCCTCTCCCTTGCTTCGGTATCAGCCGATGATGAACGGCTTGAGCTCCTCCATCAGATCGTCGCAGTGGTCGGAATAGACCTCCAGGGTGATCGGCTTGGAGAGATCCAGGCTGAAGATACCCAGGATGGACTTGCCGTCAACCACATGACGGCCAACGCGCAGGTCAAGGTCGTAAGGGTACTTGTTCGCAATGTTTACGAAATACTTGACGTTTTCCGCCAGACTGAGCTTGATGTTGACAGCTTTCATAATTCTGATCCCCTTTAAGTGCATGTCCTGACGGACATATTCTTCGATATAAGCATAGCGCGAATTTCGCTTTCTTGCAAGTAGTTCTCTATAATTTACTAATATTTAATGTTTATATACTTTGTTTGCCACATATGTTAAATGAAACATTTTCAGAGCGAGACTATTGACAGTGCGCGCGAAAAACGCTATAATAATACGCGTCGGTCGGGTGCGATCGTGCCCGGTTGACAGATTGCCGAATTGTGTAATGGTAGCACCCATGACTCTGACTCATGTTGTCTAGGTTCGAATCCTAGTTCGGCAGCCACACATGCCTCCATGGTCAAGCGGTTAAGACGTCGCCCTCTCACGGCGAAAACTGGGGTTCGAGTCCCCATGGAGGTGCCAATAGAGTCCTTGAAGACAGATCGTCTCCAAGGACTTTTTCTTTTCTCCCCGCACCGGCAGAAGCCATGTACCCAGGGCGTGCAGCGCCCGTGCCTGTGCAGATCTCCCGCAACCATGGGCGCAACAGGCCCGGAAATGGACGCGCCCTGCCCCACAGCACGAAAGCAAGCGCACAGGGCCTCCAGCGACATGTTGCCTCCTCCAATCCGGCTCGCAGCCTACAAAACCTTCCGGGGCGCTCTCTCCCGACGTCCTTTCCGCCCACAGTTGACGCTGCGCCACCTGCGCCTATTTGCGCTCCTCGCAGCTCGTGATGCGGTCCAGTGTGTTCTGGATGCGCTCGATTCCGTCGCCGATGTCGTCCCCCAGCTGCGCAATGATGCTCTGATAGCGCTCCTCCCGCGCCTTGTTTTCGCTGAGCATGCGAAAAAAGAGGTAGATATAGAGCACCGCCCAGATTCCCTGGCCCACGGCCAGCTCCAGAAGCTTTTCGATTCCTTCCTCCATGAATTTCTCCCTTCTCCCGTCAATTTTGCCCTCCACGAACGCCCCGTTCTCTCTGCGGCGGGCGGCGGCGGCGCGCCCGCGCACATAGTCGAACATTTGTTCTATTCAGGCGCACTCATTGTATCACAGCCGGGGAATTGCTGTCAATCCTGAGAAAATGTGAGTCGCGGCCCGTGTTAATTGTTGCCGCAGGCGGGAAAAGCGCCTTGACATTTTATCAAGTCTGCATATAATACAACGTAATTTATGAATATGCATTTCGGCCGCGGAGGGAGGCCCTTCGCGGCCAGAAGCGCGTCCCGCGCACGGGCGGACGAAGCAACGTGAATGAGGTGAACGTATGAATCCGATCTTTGAGAAGGACAGAACCTATGTGGCTGGAACCTATGCCCGCTTCCCGGTGCAGCTGGTGCGGGGCAAGGGCGCGCTGGCCTGGGACGCGGACGGCAGGGAATACGTCGATCTGGGCAGCGGCATCGCGGTCAACGCCTTCGGCTATGCGGACGACGCGTGGATCGCCGCCGTGACGGCCCAGCTGGGCGCGCTGCCCCACGCCTCCAACCTCTACTACACCGGTCCCTGCGCGGAGCTCGCGGAAATGCTCTGCACCCGCACGGGCATGAAAAAGGTCTTCTTCGGAAATTCCGGCGCGGAGGCCAACGAGTGCGCCATCAAGACCGCCCGGAAGTGGGGCCACGACCACCACGGCGAAGACTGCTCCACCATCATCACGCTGAAGAACAGCTTCCACGGCCGCACCATCACCACCCTGGCCGCCACCGGGCAGGACAGCTTCCACACGAACTTCGCACCCTTCCCGGAGGGCTTCGTGTACGCCGAGGCCGGAAATCTGGACAGCGTGCGCGCGCTGGCGGAGGAGAACGCCTGTTGCGCAGTGATGCTGGAGGTCGTGCAGGGCGAGGGCGGCGTGATGGCCCTTCCCGCGGACTTCCTGAAGGGCGTGGAGGCCCTCTGCCGGGAGAAGGACATGCTGCTGGTCATCGACGAGGTGCAGGCGGGCAACGGCCGCTCCGGCGCGCTTTACGCCTACATGCGCTTCGGCCTGAGCCCGGACATCGTCACCACGGCCAAGGGCCTGGGCGGCGGACTGCCCATCGGCGCGTGCCTGCTGGGCGAGCGGGTGCAGGACACCCTCACCCCGGGCGCCCACGGCTCCACCTTCGGCGGAAACCCGACGGTGTGCGCGGGTGCGCTGAGCATCCTCTCCCGCATCGACGACGCGCTGCTTGCGGGCGTGCGCGAGCGCTCGGACTACATCGTGAACGCGCTCACCGGCGCGCCGGGCGTGAAGAGCGTCTCCGGCCTGGGCCTGATGCTGGGCGTGGATCCGGTGCGGCCCGCCCGGGAGGTCGTGTTGCGCTGCATGGAGCGCGGCGCGCTGGCCCTCACTGCCAAGGCGAAGGTGCGCCTGCTGCCGCCGCTGAACATCCCCATGGACCAGCTGGAGCGGGGCATTGCCGCGCTGAAGGCAGCGCTCGCGGAGGACTGAGGCGCAACGCGCGGCGAGGGGCCGGCTGCCCCGCATGCGCAGGGCGCACATCAGACCTGACCGCTGTGCCTGTGCGCGGCGAGGGGCGCATCAGACCCGGCGCTGCGCCTGTGCGCGGGAAGCGCGCAGTCTTCGAGAATCCGCCGCTCCCCGTCCGCGCGCCGGTTGCATTGAGAATAAATGCAAAAACAGGGACGCGTATTTCGCATCCGCTTCCCGCCGCGTGCCGGTCGCATTTCCGGCGCGCGGCGGTTTTTTATGAAAAACGCCGTCGGAATTCTGCATTGCATAATCGAATCTTACGCAAAAAACCATCAAAACCCCATTGACATTCCGGCCCGACTGGTTTAAACTTATGCACATATCCGATAGAGGCGCGTCAAACATCAGTAACGGGGCTTCAAATGCCGCCAGGCAGAGCCGCGCGAAAGGGAATGACGCCGAAGGCGGTCCTTGGCAACGGCCTGCCTGGGCATATGGGAAACACCCATGTGACTGTCGCAGTTCTGCGGAGAGCTATCCGATAATTGCAATGGTGCGCGCCCGTGCGCCCGCGCAAAAAAAAGATGGCTGAATCGGATTCAGCCATCTTTTTTGCGTCCCGGCTCAGAGCTCCCGGAGCGCGTCGATGAGGGCGGTCTTACCGGCGGCCTTCTCGTCCTTGACCTTGATCTTCCGGGCGGGAACGCCGGCCACCACAGTGTTCGGCTCCACGTCCGAGATGACCACCGCGCCGGCGGCCACCACCGCGTCGTGACCGATGCGCACGCCCTCGATCACCACGGCGTTCGCGCCGATGAGCACGTTGTCCTCGACGATCACGGGGGTCGCGCTGGCGGGCTCGATCACGCCGGCCAGCACCGCGCCCGCGCCCACATGGCAGTGCTTTCCAACGGTGGCCCGGCCGCCGAGCACCGCGCCCATGTCGATCATGGTGCCCTCGCCGATGACCGCGCCGATGTTGATCACCGCGCCCATCATGATCACGGCGTTGTCGCCGATCTCCACCTGCTCGCGGATGATCGCGCCGGGCTCGATGCGGGCGTTGATCTCCTTCATGTCCAGCAGCGGTATGGCGGAATTGCGGCAGTCGTTCTCCACGACCAGCTCCTCCACGTCCGCCGCATGAGCGGTCAGCACCGGGGAAATGTCCTTCCAGTCGCCAAAGACGATGCTGGTGCCGTTCCCCATGGGGAAGACCTTCGCGTTTTCGAAGGGCAGCGGCTGCTTCTGGCGAACAAACACGCGCACGGGCGTCTGCTTCTGGGCGGTTCGAATGCGTTCAATAATCTCCTGGGCGTTCATGGTACGCGCCTCCCTGTCCGTTTTGTGGTCTATGATACCATCCGGGCGCGCCCAATGCAACCACCCGAAACAAATTTTCTTCCGGCAGGGCCGGGGGAAAGGAGGAAAGTGGAGCATGAATTCCATCGTCGCCGACCGGCGCGCGCTGCACCAGATTCCCGAGCTGGACCGCAGCCTGGAGCGCACCATGGCCTACCTGCGCGAGGCGCTCTCTCCCCTGGACTGCGCGCTCTCCTCGCCCATCCCGGGCGCGCTGTGCGCCTACTTTGACAACGGCATGCCCCGCACGCTGGCCTTTCGCAGCGACGCGGACGCGCTGCCGGTTCAGGAGGAGACGGGCCTGGACTTTGCCTCCCGCTTCCCGGGACGGATGCACGCCTGCGGTCACGACGGCCACATGGCCATGCTGCTGGAGCTGGCCCGGCGGCTGAACGGCGTGCGGGCGGACTACAACTTCCTGCTGATCTTCCAACCGGCGGAGGAGACCACCGGCGGCGCGCGGGACGTCTGCGAGAGCGGCATACTGCGCAAGTGCAACGCGGAGGCGGTGTTCGGCATGCACCTCTGGCCGGGTCTGCCCGCAGGACAGATCGCCAGCCGCGTGGGGGAGATGATGAGCCGATCCTGCGAGGTGACGGCGGAGATCGAGGGCCGCGCCTGTCACATCGCCCGCGCCGCCGAGGGCCGGGACGCGCTGCGCGCGGGCGTGGAGCTGGTGCGGCGCGCCGGAGAAATCGAGGCCGCCTGGCCGGATTCCATCTTCCGCCTGCTGCGCTTCGGCAGGATGGAGAGCGGCAGCGTGCGCAACGCCGTCAGCGGCCACACCCGGCTGGAGGGCACGCTGCGCGCCTTCCAGGATGAAGTGTTCTTCTCCATGCTGGATTCGCTGCGCGGAGCCTGCGCCGACGTCGAGGCCGCGTCCGGCTGCCGGGTGCGCCTCACCACCAGCGACGGCTACCCGGCGGTGATGAACCCGCCGGAGCTGTGCGACCGGGTGCGCGCCTGCGGCGCGGACTATCTGGAGCTCGGCCAGCCGGTGATGATCACCGAGGACTTCTCCTGGTACCAGCGGTACCTGCCGGGCATGTTCTTCTTCCTGGGCACGGGAGACACCCCCGCCCTGCACAGCGGCACATTCAACTTTGACGAAACCGTTCTGGAGGCGGGCGCGGATTTCTGGGCGTGCCTGGCCCTGAACTTTCATTAAACCCAACGACCGACATACACAGGAGGAAACCATCATGAATCAGAGCATCTTCAAGGGCATTGCCACCGCACTCATCACCCCCTTCACCGAGCGCGGCGAAGTGGACTACGAGGCTTACGGCCGCATCATCGACTGGCAGATCGAGAGCGGCATCGACGCGCTGGTGAGCTGCGGCACCTCCGGCGAGGGTCCCACCCTCTCCGACGAGGAGCACAAGGAGGTCGTGCGCTTCTGCGTGGAGCGCGCCGCAGGCCGGGTGCCGGTGATCGCCGGTACGGGCAGCAACGACACCGCCTATGCCATTGAGTTGACCCGCTACGCCTGCGAGGTGGGCGCGGACGCGATGCTGGTGGTCACCCCCTACTACAACAAGGCCACGCAGGAGGGCCTGTACCGCTCCTTCACGGCCATCGCCGACGCGAGTACCCGGCCGCTGATCCTCTACAACGTGCCCTCCCGCACCGGCTGCAACATTCAGCCCGCCACCTACGCCCGCCTGGCGGAGCACGAAAACATCCGCGCCATCAAGGAGGCCAACGGAAACATCTCCTCCATCGTCGAGACCCTGTCGCTGGTGGGCGGCAAGCTGGACATGTACTCCGGCAACGACGACCAGATCGTGCCCATCCTGTCCATGGGCGGCGCGGGCTGCATCTCCGTGCTCTCGAACCTCCTGCCCAGGGAGACCTGCGAGATCTGCCGCCGCTTCTTCGCCGGCGACGTACAGGGCGCGGCGCAGCTCCAAATGCGCTATCTGCCGCTGATTCAGGCCCTGTTCTGCGAGGTGAACCCCATCCCCGCAAAGGCGGCCATGGCGGCCATGGGCTACTGCGCGGACGTTCTGCGCCTTCCGCTGACGCCCATGGAGGACGCGAACCGCGCCCGCCTGCTCGCCTGCATGCGCAAGGAGGGTCTGATCGGATGAGAGTGATCGTCAACGGCGCCTGCGGGCGCATGGGCCGCGCGCTGGTGGAGCAGATTCAGGCCGCGCCGAACTGCGAAGTCGCCGCGCTGGTGGATCCCCGGGGCGACGGCACGCAGGTGCTTCAGCGCATTGAGGACGCGCCGGCCGCGGACGTGGTCGTCGACTTCTCCCACCACAGCGCCGTCTGCGCGCTGATGGACTTTGCGGAGGCGCGCCGCCTTCCCGTGGTGGTGGCCACCACCGGCCACGACGCGGCGGAGCTCGCGCGCATACACGCGGCTGCGGAGCGCATCCCCGTGTTCCACAGCGGCAACATGTCCGTGGGCGTGGCGCTTCTGTGCCGCATGGCCCGGGACGCGGCCCGGCTCTTCCCCGAGGCCGACGTGGAGATCGTGGAGATTCACCACAGGCACAAGGCGGACGCGCCCAGCGGCACCGCGAAGATGCTCTTCTCCGCCGTGCAGGAGGCCCGCCCCGGCGCGCGCATGGTCTGCGGCCGTGAGGGGCTCTCCCCCCGGGACGCGGACGAGGTGGGCGTCCACTCCCTGCGCATGGGCGAGGTCGTGGGCGTGCACGAGGTGCACATCTCCTCGCCCAGCCAGAGCCTCACCCTGCGCCACGAGGCCCACAGCCGCTCCCTCTTCGCCGAGGGCGCGCTCTGTGCCGCGGAGTTCCTGATGCACCGGGAACCCGGGCTCTACGACATGAAATCCCTGCTCTGACGGAGGCGTTTATCCATGGTCAAAACGGTCAAATTCGGCGGCACGAGTCTTGCGGACGCGGAGCACTTCCGCCGCTGCGCCGCCATCGTACAGGCGGACGCGCAGCGGCGCTATGTGGTGGTCTCCGCCCCCGGCAAGCGCTTCGCCGCAGACGTCAAGGTCACCGATCTGCTCTACTCCTGCTTCGACGCGGCCCGGGCGGGCGCGGACTTCTCCCCCGCGCTGGCGGAAATCCGCAGGCGCTTCGAGGGCATCGTCTCCGGGCTGGGCCTGACGCTCGATCTGGCGCCGGAGTTTGAGGCCATCGCCAACCGCCTCCGGCAGCATCCCGACCGGGACTACGCCGCCAGCCGGGGCGAATACCTCAGCGCGAAGGTCATGGCGGCGCTCCTGGACGTTCCCATGCTGGACGCGGCGGACTGCATCTTCTTCAGCGCCGACGGCGAATTCAACGCCGAGGCCACCCAGGCCGTGCTCTCGGGCCGCCTGCAGGCCCTTCCCCGGGCGGTGCTGCCCGGCTTCTACGGCAGCCTGCCGGACGGCAGCGCGCACACCTTCTCCCGGGGCGGCTCGGATGTGACCGGGGCCATCGTGGCCCGGGCCAGCGCCTCCGTCCTGTACGAAAACTGGACGGACGTCTCCGGCATGCTCAGCTGCGACCCGCGCGTGGCGGAAAACCCAGCGCCCATCGACCGCATCAGCTACACTGAGCTGCGGGAGCTGGCCTACATGGGCGCGTCCGTGCTCCACGAATCCGCCATCTTCCCGGTGAAGGTGGCGGGCATCCCCATCAACATCCGCAACACCAACGCACCGGAGGATCCCGGCACGCTGATTCAGCCCCGGGTGTCCACCCGGGAGAGCCGCCCCGTGACCGGCATCGCCGGGCGAAAGGGCTTCTCCTCCATCGTGATTGAGAAGGACCAGATGAACGAGACGCTGGGCTTCACGGTGAAGGTGCTGGAGGTGCTCTGCCGCCACGGCGTGCTGATGGAGCACATCCCCACCGGAATCGACACCATGTCCGTGGTGGTGCGCACGGAGCTGCTGGCCCCCTGCCGGGCGGCCGTACTGAACGAGCTTCAGGCCTGCACCTGCGCCGACGCCATCACCGTGCGGGACGGCCTCGCGCTCATCGCCGTGGTGGGCCAGGGCATGGTGCGCCACCGGGGCATGTCCGGCCGGGTGTTCAGCGCCCTGGGCCGCGCAGGCATCAACGTGAACATGATCGACCAGGGCTCCGACGAACTGAACATCATCGCCGGCGTGGACGAGGCCGACTTCGAGCCCGCCCTGCGCACCCTGTACGGGGAGTTCTTCCCCCGGGGCTGATCCCCCCCAAAAAATCAATCGGGCCGTCCGGCGCATTTCCGGACGGCCCGATCTTTCTCTATTTCAGCATGCTCAGCACCCGTTGGTAGTTGGCGCTGTCCAGCAGGCAATTCACTTTCGTGCCCTCGGCGAGATACTCCTCCGCCGTCACCTGGCCCTTGGCGTGGATCAGGGAGAGCACGTTGCCCTTGTCGTAGGGCACCACCAGCTCCACGGCGTGGCGCATGGCAGCGATGCGCTTCGAGATCTCCTCCTTCAGCCGGTCGAGGCCGCGCCCTTCCTTCGCGGAGATCAGAATGGCGTCTGCGGGCTCCACCTCGTCGCCGATCTTCGCCCGGTCGGCCTTGTTCAGCGCCTCCAGCACGGGCTTTCCGCCCGCGCCCAGCTCGTTCAGCACCCGGAACACGGTCTCCCGCTGCTCGCGGTACTGGGGGTTGGAAACGTCCGACACCACCACCAGCAAATCGGCGTAGAGGGCCTCCTCCAGCGTGGAGTGGAAGGCCTCGACCAGCTGATGGGGAAGCTTGCGAATGAAGCCGACGGTGTCCACCAGCAGGCAGGAGCGGTTCTCCGGCAGCTCCACGTTGCGCATCACCGGATCCAGCGTGGCGAACAGCTTGTCCTCCACCAGCACGTCCGCCCCGGAGAGGGCGTTGAGCAGCGTGGACTTGCCCGCGTTGGTGTAGCCCACCAGCGCGACCGTGGTCTGGCCCTGCTTGTCCCGGCGGGCGCGGCGCATGTCGCGCTGGCGCTTGAGCTCCCTGAGTTGCCCCTGCAGATCGTCGATGCGCTTGCGGATGCGGCGGCGGTCCACCTCGAGCTGGGTCTCGCCGGGGCCGCGGGTGCCGATGCCGCCGCCCAGACGGGAGAGCACCGTGCCCATGCCGGTGAGCCGGGGCAGGCGATACTTCATCTGGGCCAGCTCCACCTGCAGCTTGCCCTCGGCGGTCTGGGCGCGCTGGGCAAAGATGTCCAGAATCAGCGCCGTGCGGTCGATCACGCGCACGCCCAGTATGTTTTCCAGGTTGCGCTGCTGCGCGCCGGTCAGCTCGTCGTCCACGATGGCCAGGTCGATCTCCATGGCCTGACACACCAGCGAGAGCTCCTCGGCCTTGCCGCTGCCGATGAAGGTGGCCGGATCGGGCTTCAGGCGGTTCTGCATCACCCGGGTGATGACCATGGCCCCGGCGGTCTCCGCCAGGCTCGCCAGCTCCTCCAGGCTCTCCTCGCTGTCCGTGGAGATGAGCATGGCCTTCTCGCTCTCCTCCACGATGCCGCCCCTGGCGATGGCCTCCTTGACGCGCACCTCGGCCTGCTCGATCTCGTTCATCCAGTTCATCTGGGGGATGCGTCCGGGCTTCACCGGGCCGCGCATCACGATGGAGAAGTTGTCGTACTCCATCTCCCCCAGGAAGGCGGCGCTGATGCCCGTACAGCGGCCGTCCTGCACGCCCACGGCGCACATGGAATCGAAGCGCAGCAGCCGCAGCGCCTGCAGATCCACGCTGGACAGCCGCGCGTCTCCGCCCGGATGGGTGTGGATGCAGCGGAAGCCCGACAGCCGGTCGGGATTGCGGCGCAGGTGCAGCTCCGGCAGCGCAATCGAGCCGATGGAGCCGATGGCGATCTCCAGCACGCTTCCGTCGCGGCCCAGGTACACCAGCATCTCCCGGTTGATCTGCTCCGTGTAGCGCACCAGCACGTTCAGCAGCCGGTCGGGCAGGAACTGATCCCGCTCAAATTCCGCGTCGTAGAGCTTCTCCAGCTCGCTGAGCGCGCTCTCGCGTATACCTTCCAGATTTCCGTGGATCATCGCAAAACCTCCGATGGCGCACAGGTCGCCGCTTCAATTCGCATATCTTCTGCGATCATAGCCTATTTTCCCGCGTTTGTCAATTGACAAACGCAATAGAGAAGGGAGAGGCGCGGCAAACCCGCTCCTCCCCCGTCGTGCGTCCGAAGATCAGACGTAGCGAACCTCCTCGTCCTCCTCGGAGGCCGGCTTCTCGCCCTTCTCCAGGCGATCCTTGTAGTCCTGAATGGCGGCGTGCAGGGCCTCCTCGGCCAGCACGGAGCAGTGCACCTTCACCGGCGGCAGTCCGCCCAGCGCGTCCATGACCATCTTGTTGGTGATGGTGAGCGCCTCGTCGATGGTCTTGCCCTTCACCAGCTCGGTGGCCTTGCTGGAGGTGGCGATGGCCGCGCCGCAGCCGAAGGTCTTGAACTTCACGTCGGTGATCACATTGTCCTCAACCTTGATGTAGATGCGCATGATGTCGCCGCACTTGGCGTTGCCCACGGTGCCCACGCCGTCGGCATTCTCCATCTCGCCCATGTTCCGGGGATTCATGAAGTGGTCCATGACCTGCTCGGTATATTCCATAATGACGCCTCCTAAAATCTATGACAGCTTGTTTACTTGTTTTCCTTGATAAAGTCGTCGTACAGCGGGGACATGGAGCGCAGCCGCGCCACGATCTCCACCAGGTTGTCCACCACAAAGTCCGCTTCCTCCATGGTGTTCTCCTCGCTCAGGGAGAGGCGCAGAGAGCCGTGGGCGATCTCGTGGGGCAGGCCGATGGCCAGCAGCACATGGCTGGGATCCAGCGAGCCGCTGGTGCAGGCGGAACCGGAGGAGGCCGCAATGCCCTTCGCGTCCAGCAGCATCAGCAGGCTCTCGCCCTCGATGAAGCGGAAGCACACGTTCACGTTTCCGGGCAGGCGGGTGGTGGGATGGCCGTTCAGGCGGCTGTAGGGAATCTCCTTCAGGATGCGCCCGATCATGTGGTCGCGGATGGCGGAGAGCTTTTCGTTGTGGCCGTCAATGTCCGCGGTGGCCAGCTCGATGGCCTTGCCGATGCCAACGATGGAGGCCAGGTTCTCGGTGCCCGCGCGCTGGGTGCGCTCCTGCGCGCCGCCGTTCATGAAGCGCTGGAGCTTCACACCCTTGCGGATGTAGAGCACGCCCACGCCCTTGGGCGCGTGGAACTTGTGGCCGGACATGCTCAGCATGTCGATCTGCATATCCTTCACGTCGATCTTCACGCTGCCGATGGCCTGCACCGCGTCGGTGTGGAACAGAACGCCGCGCGCCTTGCACACTGCGGCCAGCTCCGCGATGGGCTCGATGGTGCCGATCTCGTTGTTGGCGGTCATGATGCTCACGAGGGTGGTGTCCGGCCGGATGGCCGCATCCAGCTGCGCGGCGGTCACAAAGCCGAATTCGTCCACCGGCAGGTAGGTGACCTCGAAGCCCTCCTTCTCCAGCTGCTGGCAGGTGTGCAGGATGGCGTGGTGCTCGATGGTCGTGGTGATGATGTGGCGGCCCTTCTTGAGGTTTGCGTAGGCCGCGCCGCGCACCGCCCAGTTGTCGGACTCGGTGCCGCAGCCGGTGAAGTAGATTTCATTTGCGTCCGCGTTGATGGCCTTCGCCACCTGCGCGCGCGCCGCGTCCACCGCGTGGCGGGATTCGTAGCCGAAGCCGTGGGCGGAGGACGGATTGCCGTAGATTTCGCAGAAGTAGGGCTTCATCGCCTCAAAAACAGGCTCGGTCACGCGGGTGGTCGCGCCGTTATCCATATAGATTCGCTTCATATTTCTTCCCCCTGTGCCATCTGGCACCTGTATTCGTCGATCATATCCTGCAGGGTGATGCCGTCGACGATGCTGTTGAGCCCGTCCCGGATCTTCATCCACACGATGCGCGAGGGGCAGGCGCAGCTCTTGCCGCAGCTCTCCTCCTCCAGCAGGCAATCCACCAGGTTGAGGCCGCCCTCCAGGGCCCGCAGCACCTCGCCCACGGTGACTTCCCCCGGCGGACGCACCAGGCGGTAACCCCCCTGGGCGCCCCGGTTGCTGATGACCAGCTTCTCCCGCCGGAGCACGGCGATCAGCTGCTCCAGATAGGCCTCGGGGATGCCCTGGCGCTCCGCGATGCACTTGATGGACTGGGGCCCGTCGCCGTAGTGCTCCGCCAGATCGTACATCGCATGGATGCCGTAGCGCCCGCGCGTGGACAGCTTCACCACCGCTCACCTCCCTGCATCAATTCCGAGTGTTTCACTCGGCTTATCCTCGAATATAATATCACCGCGCACCGAGGCTGTCAATCAATCCCGATGTTTTTCATAGGAATTTAACGCATGTTGAAAATGCCGCCGCAGAATGTTATAATAGGGGCAAAACAACGGCGGAGGTGTCAGTTTATGGCAAAAAATCCCAAGATCTTCGGCAAGGAGCTGAAGCTCAGCTGGCAGGAGCTCACCATCGGCCTGGCGGCCATCGTGCTGGGCCTGGTGCTGCTGATTCTGCCGGGCGTGGCGGCGTCGGTGGTGCTGTGCGGCATCGGCGCGATCGGCATCATCATCGGCATCGTGCATGTGGTGCGCTACTTCACGCTGGACGCGCGCGCGGCCATCTTTGGCTTTGATCTGTCCATCGGCCTCGTATGGATCGTGGGGGGCATACTGGTCATCATCCTCAAGGATTTCCTGATCTCCCTGCTGCCCGTGTTCTTCGGCCTGGTGGTGCTGCTGGGCGGCATCGCCAAGGTACAGACCACCCTGAGTCTGAAGCGCATGAACGCGCGCCACTGGTATCTGGAGCTGGTCGCCGCGGTGATCTCCATCGCGCTGGGCACGGTCATCCTCTGCAATCCCTTCTCCACCGCCCTGCTGCTGATGCGCATCATCGGCGCGGCGCTGCTGATCGAGGGCGTACAGGATCTGGCCTCCCTCTACAGCTTCAAAAAGGCCCGCGACGCCTTTTTCGTGGAGTTCGAGGAGGACAAGTAAGGTCCGGGCACGATTGATGCGCGAAGGACTCCACGTGCCTCGGGCGAACTGAAGGTCCCGGCCGCATAACGCGGCCGGGACCTTCTCTTGCTTTTTTCATTTGCTCCAGCGTGGAGGCAGGGGGCGCCGCGCGTCAGTTCACAATCCGGAAGCCCGCGCGGGTCAGGGCCTCGCGGATCTCGGCAATCTGCTCAAAATCGCACGTCTCCAGGCCCAGCATCAGAAAGCAGCTGGTGACGGCCATGTTGGCGTCGGAGCGCTCGTGGTGCACGGAGACCACGTTCGCGCCACATTCGGAGACGATGCGGCTCACGCCCAGCAACTGGCCGGGCTTGTCCTCCAGCGCAATCTGCAGCATGGCGTTGCGTCCGGCGGTGACCAGTCCGCGGGTGATGACCCGGGAGAGGATGTTGACGTCGATGTTGCCGCCCGATATGATGCAGACCACCTTTTTGCCCTCAATGGGCAGCCTGTCAAACAGCGTGGCGGCGACGCTGACCGCGCCCGCGCCCTCCGCGATGAGCTTCTGCTTCTCGATGAGCGTCAGAATCGCGGCGGCGATTTCGTCCTCGCTGACGGTGACCACCTGGTCCACATAGATCAACTCTGTCCTGCGCGCAACCTGCTTGAGCACATATGCGGCATGATAGATCTTATCGAGCGTAACCATGGGAAGGGACGCCTCTCTTTCATTTTTTCGCTCCGGCGAGATGGTTGATGAACTGCTGCGCGGTGCGGCCGGAGACGCCGCCGTGCCGGATTTCCCACTTGTTGGCCTCCAGCAGCAGGGCCTCCTCGCTGAGGCCCAGATCGCCGCAGCGCGCGGCGATGCCCTTGACGATCGCGTGGTACTGCTTCCGGTCAGGGGTGGAATAATTGATGGCGCAGCCGAAGCGCGCGGCCAGCGACAGCTTCTCCTCCATGGTGTCGGAGCGGTGCACGTCGTCGTTGAATTCCATGTCGTTGCGGTCCTTCCAGGTCTCCCGGATCAGGTGTCGCCGGTTGGAGGTCGCGCAGATCAGCACGTTGTCCGGCCGGGTCTCCACGCCACCCTCAATGACCGCCTTGAGGAACTTGTACTCCACCTCGTTTTCCTCGAAGGAGAGATCGTCGATGAAGATCATGAAGCGGTAGTTGCGGTTCTTCACCTGGGCGATGACCTCGGACAGCAGGCCGAACTGGTGCTTGTAGATTTCAATCATCCGCAGCCCCTGATCGCAGTATTCGTTCAGGATGGCCTTGACGGAGGTGGATTTTCCGGTGCCCGCGTCGCCGTAGAGCAGCATGTTGTTGCAACCGCGCCCCTGCACGAAGGCCTCGGTGTTCTCCCGAAGCGCCTGCTTCTGAATCTCGTAGCCGATCAGATCGTCCAGGACCACCGCGTCGATGTTGTTGATGGCGCAGAACTCCACGCCGCCGTCCGCCGCCTCGCGGATGCGGAACGCCCGGTTCAGGCCGAACATGCCCACGCCGCAGTCCCGGCAGTGGGCGGTGACGAGATCGAAGATCTCCTCCTCGTCCCGGGCGGCCTCGATGGCGGCGCTCAGGGCGCGCACCTTCTCGCTGACGTTGCGGTAGTACATCTGCGCGCGCTTGGGAATGGCGCGGTAATTGGAGAGCACGCTGAAGCAGTCCACGCCCAGGTCGGCCTCGATGGGCGCGAAGTCAAAGTCGAACAGATTTTTGAAGATGCGGAAGTCCGCCTTCGCAAAGTGATTGACCGAACCCTCACTCGCCCCGACATATTCACAGGTCAGGCTGAAGGAGTTTTCGTTGGTCATCAGCACGAAGGTCAGATAGTTGTGCCAGAGGTTCGCGTCAAAGCCGTAGGTCGTGGCCAGATCGAGGATGCGCTTGATCTCCACAAAGATGCGGCGGATGAGCTCGCTCTTCTCGCAGCGGCGATGCTCCCAGTCGAAAAAGATGCCCGACAGGCGCAGCAGGATGCTGTCCTCGCCCAGGTTGCTGTAGAGCAGCAGTTTGGAGGTTTCGCGGTACATAGAACTCCACCTTTCCCGTAAAAAACAGGCGCAGCGGCGCCCGCGCCGGGCGCTCCGCAGTCCGAAGCGTCGCGGCGCGCTGCGCCTCTGCGCGCGTCCGCCTTATTCTGCTTCCTCGTCGTCCTGGCGCGCCTTCAGGTAGGGCAGCAGGCCGTCGTGCTCGATGATGCGGTTGATGAACGCAGGGAATGCCACGGCCTGATAGCTCCGGCCGGTGGTCTCGTCCCGGATGACGCCGCTGTCGAAATCCACCGACACGCGATCGCCGTTCTGAATCTCCGCCGCAGCCTCGGGGCACTCGAGAATCGGAAAGCCGATGTTGATGGCGTTGCGGTAGAAGATGCGCGCGAAGCTCGCCGCAATGACGCAGCGCACGCCGCAGGCGCGGATGGCGATGGGCGCGTGCTCCCGAGAGGAACCGCAGCCGAAGTTCGCGCCGCCCACGATGACGTCGCCCGCCTGCACCTTCGCGGTGAACTCGGGGTCAATGTCCTCCATGCAGTGCTTCGCGAGCTCCTCCGGAGAGGGCGCGTTGAGGTAGCGCGCCGGAATGATCACATCGGTATCGACGTTGTCGCCGTATTTGAAGACTCTTGCGTTGACCATTGTGCCTTCCTCCCTTCTCACAGATCCGTCGGCGAGGCGACGCAGCCCTTGACGGCGGACGCCGCGGCGACGGCGGGACTGGCAAGGATGACCTCGCTCTTGACGTGTCCCATGCGGCCGACAAAGTTGCGGTTCGTGGTGGCGACGGCGCGCTCGCCCTCGCACATGCAGCCCATGTGGCCGCCCAGGCAGGGGCCGCAGGTGGGCGTGGAAACGGCGCAGCCGGCGTTGATGAAGATCTCCGTCAGGCCCTCGCGGATGCAGTCCATGTAGATCTGCTGGGTGGCGGGAATGACGATGCAGCGCACGCCGTCGGCCACCCTGCGCCCCTTGAGGATTCCGGCCGCGACGCGCAAATCGGAGATGCGGCCGTTGGTGCAGGAGCCGATGACCACCTGCTGGATCGGCAGGCCCTGCACCTCGCGCACGGGCCTGGTGTTGGAGGGCAAGTGCGGCAGGGCCACGGTGGGTTCGAGGGCGTCCAGGTCGATGACCACCTCGCGCTCATACTCCGCGTCGGGATCGGCCTCGTAGACCGCGTAGGGCCGCTGCACGCGCCTGGAGATGTATTCGATGGTCCTGTCGTCCACGGGGAAGATGCCGTTCTTGCCGCCGGCCTCGATGGCCATGTTGGCGATGGTGAAGCGGTCGTCCATGGAGAGCTCGTGCACGCCCTCTCCGATGAACTCCAGCGACCTGTACAGCGCGCCATCCACGCCGATCTGCCCGATCAGGTGCAGAATCACGTCCTTGCCGCTGACCCAGGGCCGGAGCTTGCCCTTGAGCACCACCTTGATGGCGGAGGGCACCTTGAACCAGTTTTCGCCTGCGGCCATGCCCGCGGCCATGTCGGTGGAGCCGACGCCCGTGGAGAACGCGCCCAGCGCGCCGTAGGTGCAGGTGTGGCTGTCCGCGCCGATGATGCAGTCGCCGGGGGCCACGAGGCCCTGCTCCGGCAGCAGCGCATGCTCGATGCCCACCTGTCCCACGTCGAAGAAGTGGGTGATTCCGAAGCGCCGGGCGAAATCCCGGGCCGTCTTGCACAGCTGGGCGGACTTGATGTCCTTGCAGGGCGTGTAGTGGTCCAGCACGATGGCGATGCGCTCCGGGTCGAACACGCGCTTGAAGCCCGCCTTGTCAAATACGTCGATGGCCACGGGCGTGGTCACGTCGTTGCCGAGCACCAGATCCAGCTTTGCCTCGATCAGGTCGCCGGCCCGGACGCTCTCGAGCCCCGCGTGCGCGGCCAGTATCTTCTGAGTCATGGTCATTCCCATACTTTATACCTCCTCTTGACGGGCGGTGTAGGCGCGCAGCTTGTCGATGTCGCGATGGTCCGGCTCGGGCGCCTTGAAGTCCTGGGAGGAGCGCTTCACCAGCACGCCCAGCTTGCCGCTGGTGCCGTGCTCCCGGCGGCTGAGCGGCTCGTACTCCGCCGTCTCCGCCGTCACGTTCTTCGGAATGTCCAGCAGCACGGGGCCGGGGCGACCGCTGCGTGCGATGGCAAAGGCCGCGCGCACGGTGTCCGCCAGCTCCTCCACCGTGCGCACCAGATAGTTGCACTTGGTGATCGGCATGGTCACGCCGGTGATGTCCACCTCCTGGAAGGAGTCCTTTCCGATGAGGCCGGTGCTGACGTTGCAGGTGATGCAGACGATGGGCGAGGAATCCATGTAGGCGGTGGCAATTCCGGTGACCAGATTCGTCGCGCCGGGGCTGGAGCTGGCGAAGCACACGCCCACCTTACCGGTGGAGCGGGCATAGCCGTCCGCCGCGTGGCACGCGCCCTGCTCGTGGGCGGTCAGAATGTGCCGGACCCGGCCTTCATAGTTGTACAGCTCGTCATAGACGTTGAGAATGGTTCCACCCGGATAGCCGAAGATCGTATCGACCCCCTGCTCGAGCAGCCATTCCATCAGGATTTTCGCGCCGGTCATCTGCATGGTGCTTGTACCTCCTTGCACATTTTTTGGTTTTCCGTAGAAAAAACGCCTGCGGTCTAAAAGTCAGACTGCAGACGTTGCGCAAAATCTCTTCGCGGTTTTCCCGGTTTTTCCCATTCACTCTCCGGTCGCCGGGCCGTACGCTGGGCATCACAAGCCATGACTTTTAGCACTATCGCCGTGTACGCTAAGTCGTACAAGGATAATGCTGACCAGTAGACCCAGGACGCTGACCGCAGTGAAAACAGTACCCCTTTCGACATCCTCAGTGAAAAAAGTTCGGATCTTTCCGATTGAATGTGATTATAACATGTCCATTGTGCAATGCCAATTGATTTCGGACGAATTTACGCGATCCTATCCCATTTGCCAATTATTTTGTTTTTCCAAAATATTTTTTACACAACTGCTGCATCCCTCTCCGGTCAGACGGGCCCGCGCGCCGCCGGAGCTTTTACAGGGCGGAGATTCCGGCGCGCCGAAGGGATGGCCGTGGCGGAGGGAAGGCGCTTCCTCTGTCCACACGCATATCAAAGAGCCTTTGATGCAGACAAACGCGCCACCCCGATCAAATCAGGGTGGCGCGTCCGAAGTCCGAGGATCTGCGCCCGATGCTGCTTTCACAGCGCTGCACGCGGTCTCTCCCGGTCTCTTTCGCCGGATGTCTTATTCGGCGATGGTGCAGTACATGAAGTACTTGTAGCCCAGCGGGTTGGAGAAGAAGCCTTCCACGCTGTCGTCCAGCATGTACAGATCGGTGTAGAAGTACAGGGGCGTGATGCAGCCGGTGGACATGAGCATATCCTCAGCCCTGTGCATCAGCTCGTAGCGCTTCTCGGTGTCGGTGCAGGACTTCACGGTGGCGATCAGCACATCGTAGGTCTCGGCCCAGGTGCCGTTCTCAACCTTCACGTCGTAGCCCAGATCGGTCAGGTCCAGGTTGTACATGGCCAAGTCGGCATGCTCGCCCTTGCCGTACTGCACGTCGTTGTTGCCGGAGTTGGTGATCCACATATCCAGGAAGGAGATGGGATCGTTGTAGTCGGCCAGCCAGCCGTTGCGGGCGATGGTGTAGCCGCCGTCCTTACGGGTGTTCAGGAAGGTGTTCCACTCCTGGTTGACCAGGTTCACGGTCACGCCCACGGAAGCCCACACGCCCTGCAGGTACTCGCCGATGGCCTTGTGGCCCTCGGAGGTGTTGTACAGGTACTCCATGGTGGGCGCGTTGGTGAACATGCCGGTCGCCTCGTCGTACTCGTAGTACTTCTTCATGATCTCGAGGGCGGCGTCCCAGTTGTCCATGTAGGCGTCCTCGGCCACGTTGTAGTAGCCATCATACTCGTCGGAGGAGCCGGCGTTCTTGTAGAACTCACTGCCGTCCGCATCGGTCATGCCCATGGGCACGAAGCCGGAAGCCGGAACCTGGCCGCCCTGCGCGATGTCGTTGACGATGTAGTTGCGGTCCAGCAGCAGGCTCATGGCCTGACGGATCTCCTGGTTGGCGGCCTCGGCCTCAGCGCCGGTCAGGGTGCTGTCGGCGGGCAGCAGGTTCTCGTTGACGTTCCAGCAGACGTAGTAGGTGCCGATCTGGCCGGCGATGTGGAATTCGTCGGGATAGTCCACCTTCAGGGCGGCGATTTCCGCGGTGGGCACGTCGTCGATCAGCTGCCAGGAGCCGTTCTGGAAGTTGGACAGCATGTTGTTGACGTCGTCAGAGAGGTAGAACTCGATGGTGTCCATGGTGATGGAGTCCGCATCGTAGTAGTTGGGGTTCTTGGTCAGGGTGATCTTGGAGTTGTGCTCCCACGCGGTCAGCGTGTAGGGGCCGTTACAGATGTAGGTGGAGGGATCGGTCGCCCAGGCTTCGTCGCCCACAACATCCTCGCGAACCGGGAAGTAGGCCGGGAAGGCCAGCAGCTCATTCCAGTAGGAAACGGCGTTGTTCAGGGTCACTTCGAGGGTCGCATCGTCGGTGGCGGTCACGGCCAGCTCGTCCGGATAGCCCTTCACAACCTCAAACATGTAGCCGTAGTCGGCGCCCAGCTCGCTGGAGGCGGCGCGCTTCCAGGCGAACTCAACGTCCTTCGCGGTCAGCGCCTGGCCGTCGGACCAGGTGAGGCCGTCGCGCAGGGTGTAGGTGTAGGTCACGGTGCCATCCTCGTTGGCGGTGCCCTCGGGCAGCTCGGTGGCGAGGTCGGCGGCGATCACCAGGTTGCCCTCCGCATCCTGGGCCCACTTGGCCAGGCCGGAGAACAGGTGCGCGGTCATGGTCGCGCCATCCACAGAGGAGTTCAGCGCCGGGTCGATGGTGTCCGGCTCGGAAGCCAGGCACACGGCGATGGAGGTGCTGCCGGTCGCGGTGGTCGCGGCAACTTCCTCGGTCTCCTCAACGGGGGCCTCGGTGGGCTCCTCGGTGGGCTCCTCGGTCGGGGCCTCGGTGGGCTCCTCGGTGGGAGCTTCGGTGGGCTCCTCAGTCGGGGCCTCGGTAGGGGCCTCGGTGGCAGCCTCGGTCGGAGCGGCGGTCGGTTCGGCGGCCGGTTTGCTGGAGCAAGCAGTCAGGCCAAGCACGAACATGACCAGAACCAGCATAAGCGCCAAGATCTTCTTCATGTTGGGTTCTCCCTTCAAAATAGAGATAGTATTCTAAGATGCAGTTTTTGCATCCAAGAAGCGATGGTGAGCGCCTCCTTCGGGAGGCCTTTTTGCGACGTCAACGCAAATGCGCCGGCGTCCGCCCGCTCCGGCAGAGGGGCGGTGGCTTCAGTTGACCTCCTTCACCCGATGGCAGGCGACGAAGTGGCCCGGCGCGACCTCCTCAAAGGGCGGCATGGACTGGGCGCAGGCCTCGGTGGCGTAGCGGCAGCGGGTGCGGAACGGACAGCCGGAGGGCGCGTTCAGCGGGCTGGGGATATCGCCGGAGAGCACGATGCGCTTGTTCGCCCGTGCGACCTTCGGATCCGGCACCGGAACGGCAGAGAGCAGCGACTGGGAGTAGGGATGCAGCGGATGGTTGTAGATCTCGTTTGCATCCGCCAGCTCCACCATCTTGCCCAGGTACATCACGGCGATGCGGTCCGAAATGTGGCGCACCACCAGCAGGTCGTGGGCGACGAAGAGGTAGGTCAGGCCCAGCTTTTCCTGAAGGTCGTCAAACATGTTGATGACCTGTGCCTGAATGGACACGTCCAGCGCGGACACGGGTTCGTCGCAGACGATGAAATCCGGGTTCACGGCCAGGGCGCGGGCGATTCCAATGCGCTGGCGCTGGCCGCCGGAAAATTCGTGGGCATAGCGGGAGGCGTGCTCGCTGTTCAGGCCCACATGGCCCAGCAGCTCCAGGATGCGC
The DNA here is from genome assembly GCA_004563405.1 of bacterium. GTDB lineage: Bacteria > Bacillota > Clostridia > Christensenellales > Aristaeellaceae > SFTH01. Next base: position 137,231 of record SFTH01000001.1, on the reverse strand, counting down.
TCCTCGCGCTCCTTCTTGCTGGAGTAGAGCTTGTGAACGTCCAGCGGCTCGCCGACGATGTCCGAAACCGTCATGCGCGGGTTCAGCGAGGAGTAGGGATCCTGGAAGACCATGGTGGCCTTCTTGCGGAACTCCTGAATGTCCTGCTTCGTTTTTACGGGCTTGCCGTCGAAGATGACCTCGCCGCCGGTGGGCTTGTAGAGGTGCAGAATCGTGCGGCCCACGGTGGTCTTGCCGCAGCCGGACTCGCCCACCAGACCCAGGGTCTCGCCCCGGTTGATGGTGAAGGACACGTCGTCCACGGCCTTGAGCGGCTTCGAGCGGAAGAAGCCCATGTTGATGTCAAAATATTCCTTGAGGTTTTTGACCTCGACCAGCGGCCGGTTCTTGCCGTTATCCGTCATTGCGCGCACCACCTTCCAGGGTAATCAGGCCCATGTCCACGCCCTTTTTGACGTTCATCCAGCAGGCGGCGGCATGGTCGTCGTTGATGAGCATGCGCTCGGGGCGCTGGGAGAGGCAGACCTTCATGGCGGCTTCGCAGCGGGGCGCGAAGGGGCAGCCCTTGGGCATGTTCAGAAGGTCGATGGGCGTGCCGGTGATGGGCTGGAGGCGCTGGCCGTTGTTTTCCGCCGTGGGAATGGAGCGCATCAGGCCCTTGGTGTATTCGTGGCAGGGGTTATAGAAGATTTCATCCGCCGTGCCCTGCTCGCAGATGGAGCCGGCGTACATGACGACGACCTCGTCGCACATCTGGGCCACGACGCCCAGATCGTGGGTGATCATGATGATGGCCATGCCCAGCTGCTTCTGAAGGTCGCGCATCAGATCCAGAATCTGGGCCTGAATGGTCACGTCCAGGGCGGTGGTGGGCTCGTCCGCGATCAGGATATCCGGCTCGCAGGCCAGCGCCATGGCGATCATGACCCTCTGGCGCATGCCGCCCGAAAGCTCGAAGGGATACTGCTTCAGGCGCTTCTCCGGCTCGTTTACGTTCACCAGCCGCAGCATCTCCAGCGCCCGCTCCCGGGCCTGCTGCTTGTTGCGGTCGGTGTGCAGCAGAATCGCCTCCATCAACTGATGGCCCACGGTGTAGGTGGGGTTCAGCGAGGTCATGGGATCCTGGAAGATGATGGAGATTTTGTTTCCGCGAACGGTGTGCATCACCTTTTCGCCCGCGCCCACCAGCTCCTGGCCGTCCAGCTTCACGCTGCCGCCGACGATCTTGCCCGTGGGGGCGAGGATCTGCATGATGGAATAGGCGGTGACCGACTTGCCGGAGCCGGATTCGCCCACGATGCCCAGCACCTTGCCGCGCTCGAGCTGGAAGGAAATGCCGTCCACGGCCTTCACTTCGCCCGCGTCGGTGAAAAAGGAGGTGCGCAGACCGTTTACTTCGAGAAGTGCCATTTTTCCCTCTCCTTTCGTCAGGCGTTGAGCTTCGGGTCGAAGGCGTCGCGCAGGCCGTCGCCGAACAGGTTCAGGCTCAGCACGATCAGGCAGATCACCAGCGCCGGGAAGATCAGGCGGTAGGGATAGGAGCTGATGCCGTTGAGCGCGTCCGAGGCCAGGGAGCCCAGGGAGGGCATCGGCGCGTTCACGCCCAGGCCCAGGAAGGACAGGAAGCTCTCCGTGAAGATGGCGTTGGGAATCTGCAGCGCCGTGGAGATGATGACCACGGAGATGCAGTTGGGCAGCAGGTGCTTCATGATGATCCACTTGCCCTTGGCGCCGGTGGCCTGGGCGGCGAGCACATACTCCTGCTCCCGCAGGGAGAGGATCTGGCCGCGGATCAGTCTCGCCATGCTGACCCAGTAGAGAAGGCCGAACACGATGAACATGGAGATGATGTTCGAGCCGATCTTTTCAAGTACCGTTCCCTCCAGGGAGATGACCTGGCGCAGCACCACCGACAGCAGGATGATGACCAGCATGTCCGGCAGCGAATAGATGATATCCACGATTCGCATGATGATCAGGTCCACCTTGCCGCCGCAGTAGCCCGCGATGGAACCGATGGTCATGCCGATGATCAGCACGATGATGCTGGCGAAGAAGCCGACCGCCAGGGAGATGCGCGTGCCGTAGACCACGCGGATGAAGTAATCGCGCCCGTGGGCGTCGGTTCCGAAGATGTGGGGGAAGATCTTCTCCCCCGCCTCCATGCGCTTGAGCTCGGTCTTGCCGTACTGGAAGGGCGCGATGTTGTTGTAGGAGGCGTCCACCGGTCGGCCCGGCTGCACGCCCAGCATCTGGTCGTAGGAGTAGGGCCAGACGTAGGGCAGGATGATGGAGGCCAGCGTGATGATCACGATGATGATCAGGCTCACAGTGGCCACCTTGTTCTTCAGAAGGCGCTTCACGCCGTCGCGGAAGAAGGTGGAGGAGGGGCGCATGCGGGAAATGTACGCCTTCTCCGCCTCGGTGGCGGGACGGAACGCGTCGGGATCGAGACGCTGCTGCAGGCTGAAGGGATTCTTCGAATTGATCATGGCGCGGCGCCTCCTTTATTCAAAGTCAATGCGGGGATCGACCACCTTGTAGAGGATGTCGGTCACCAGGTTCATGATGACGATCAGGGAGGCCAGCACGATGGTGGTGCCCATGATCATGGTGTAGTCGCGGTTGTTGATGCTGGAGACGAACTGGCGGCCGATGCCCGGCACGGCAAAGATCTGCTCCACCACCATGGAGCCGGTGACGATGAAGGCCAGCATGGGGCCCACATAGGTCAACACCGGAATTAGAGAGTTCTTCAGCGCGTGGCCGAAGATGATCTTCCGGCTGGAAACGCCCTTGGCCCGTGCGGTGCGGATGTAGTCCTGGCCCAGCACATCCAGCATGGAGGAGCGCGTGAGGCGGGTGATGTTCGCCATGGGCGAGAGGGAGAGGGTGATCACCGGCAACACCAGGCCCGCTCCGGTGGAGCCGTTGGCCGGGAACCAGCCCAGCTTCACGGAAAAGAACAGCAACAGGAAGGTGCCCATGATGAACGAGGGCATGGAAATGAACGCGGTCGTGATCACCATGATGGTCTTGTCCAGCACGGTGTTGCGCCGCAGCGCCGCGAGGGCGCCCAGCACGACGCCGAAGATCGCGGCCATCACCGCCGCGATGAGGCCCAGCTTGACGGAGGTGCGCATGCCGTCCACGATGACGTCGATCACCTGGCGGCCGCGCTGCTTCAGGGACGGGCCGAAATCAAAGCGGGTGACAATGTCCTTCAGATAGGTGAAGTACTGCTCCGTCAGCGGCTTGTCCAGGCCGTACTTGGCCTCCAGCGCCGCCTGCGCCTCCTTGGAAATCGCCTTCTCGCTCATGAAGGGGCCGCCGGGCACCGCATGCATCACGAAGAAGGTGATGGTGATGACAATCCAGATCGTCAGGATCGCCAGCAGCACGCGCTTCAGGATGTAGAACATCGTCTTTGAACTCATTTTCTCTCCACCTTATATTGACTCATCATTCAACGCATACGCAGCGACGCACCTTCCCTCTTCGGAACTGTTCGCCGCTGTGTATCGTGTACCTTATTGCTTATATGTTTACTATTATACCGTTTTCCGCAGGCATGCATAAGTTATCACAGGTTTACTCTTTGTTTTATTTTTGTGAATTATGCATAATGTATAAAATTTCCCGCATAAAACTGTGTGCCGGGGTCGAAGCGACCCGCCCGAACCGCCTTACTGCATGCGCTCAGGATAGTACTTCACACCGGACGCCTCCAGCCAGTCGTTCACCTGCTCCTCGTAGGCGGCGTAGCGGACCTCCTCCAGCACTTCGGCCTCGAGCGCATCCTTCACATCCGCGTATGCGACCTCGCCCGCGGGCACCTCGCCCACATACTGAAGGATGGCCACCGCGTCGCCCATGCGCAGCGCGCCGGTGCAATCGCCCGGCTGCTCCAGCGCCATGGCGGCGGAGACGACCTCCTGGGGCCAGAGCGGAGAATCCGCGCAGATATAGTAGCCCCGCTCCCGCAGCGTCGCGTCGCGCATGCCCAAATCGTCGCCCTGCGTCTCGAGCAGCGCGTCAAAGTCCGCGCCGCCCGCCAGCGCCTCAAGGGCCTGCTGCGCCTCGGCCTCCGCCGCGGCATAGCACACATCCAGCTGCGCCTGACACTCGGCAAGCGCGTCCGCGTCCGCCTCGGGATCCAGGGAGGCAATCTCCTCCTCCAGGTCCACGGCGGCCTCCGCCGCGCCCTCCTCCAGGTTGAACAGCAGAAGCTTCACGGCGCGATAGCCGGAGAGGTTGTAGGTGATGATCTCGCCGTTCATCTGGGCGAACTCGTAGTCGTCCGCGTAGGCCTCAAAGCTCTCCTTCTGCCCGGCCAGTCGCTCATCATAGGCGGCCCGGACGTCCGCATCGCTCACGGTCACGTCCTCCGTCACCGCGTCAAAGACCTTCTGCATCCACCAGCCGGAGGCGATGTCGGCGCGCAGCGTATCATAGCTCACGCCCTCGTTCTCCAGCAGGTAGGACTTCACCGCGCCGAGAGCCTCCTCCTCGGTCATGCCGTCGATGTTCACAAAGTCCCGGTAGAACGCAAGCTCCGCCTCGTACTCCTCTTCGGCCTCCGCGTCGATGCGTGCGTTGTCCTCGTCGGTGAGCTCATAGAGGCCCATTTCCCGGGCGTGGGCCTCCACCACACGGTCGCTGACCATGTAGCGGAGCACCTCGTCCAGAAGCACATCCCCGAGCTCGTCCTCGGTGTAGCCGGCGAACAGGTAGCCCGCCAGCTGCGTCTCATATTCCCGGGCGACCTCGTCGCTCATCAGCTGTCCGCCCTCGAATTCGGCCACCACCACCGGCTCGGCTCCGGCCTGCGCCGTGGCGCCGCTGTTCAGATCGTCCTCGCTCATCAGCACGCTGGCGGCGTCCTCCGCCTCGAAGGCGTCTCCGGACAGCTCGCTCAGCGCGGCGCGGTTCTCGCCGCTGATCTCCTCCTCGAAGGCGTCGTATCCGGTCGCGTCCGCGGCAGCGCCCAGCGCGTCATTGAGCAGCGCCACCTGCGCCTCGGCGTCCTCCAGCTTGTCCAGCACGGTGCTGCGGCCGATGCCGTAGCCCGCCGCCAGGCCGAATACCAGCGCCACGGCCACCAGCGCGGCCACCAGCGGCAGCGCGATGTGGTTCTTCCGGCGCTTCTTCTTCCCCTTCTTCGGCGCTGCCTTCCTTTCCGCTTCAGTGGGCTGCTCCCCGCGGGGCGCGTTCTCCCGGTCATCCGCCGGAACCTCCGGGGCGCTCTGCTGTTCCTCAGGGGCGCTCTGCTGCGCCTCCGGGGCGATATCTTCCACAGTTCCGGCCGCCTCCGGCGCGTCGGACTTCAGATTGCGCTCGTTGTATTCGCTCATCTGCACAACCCTCCTGCAATTGATCGGATTTCGTGTTTCAGTATAACATAGAAATGCAGCTCCATGGGCCCAAAAAGCAAATTCGACATAGCAAAATAGAATGAGCGTCACAGTTTCATCAAAATCTTGCGCAGCGCGCGGGCTTTCGCTATAATATATGGAAGAAACTCCGGCAAATTCTGCCGGAAATCGCCCCTTCAAGAAATGGAAGTGAAATTATGTCTCTGATGCATGTGGATTTCTACTCCGACGTGCTCGGCCGCGGCGTGCACATGGACGCAGTGCTCCCCGACGGCCCCGCGCCGGAGGGCGGCTTCCCCACCCTCTTTCTGCTGCACGGCATGACGGACGACTGCACCCTCTGGCAGCGGCGCAGCTCCATCGAGCGCTACGCCGATGAAAAGCGCATGGCCGTGATCATGCCCGGCACGGAGCTGTGCTGGTACGCCAACACCGCCGCCGGAGAAAAGTACTTTGACTACATCGCCGACGAGCTTCCCCGCGCCTGCCGCCGGATGCTTCCGGGCCTGTCCCGGCTGCGGGAGCGCACCTTCGTGGCCGGGCTCTCCATGGGCGGCTACGGCGCGCTGAGATGCGCGTTCAAGCGGCCGAACATGTTTTCCCGGGCCGCCTCCCTGTCCGGCGCCGTGGATGTATTCCGGCTTTCCCGGGATCCCATGCCCCTGGGCAGGCCCTTCTGCTGGGAGGATGTGTTCAGCCCCCGGGAGGAAATCCCCGGCTCGGAGCACGATCTGTTCCACGCAGCGGAGCAGCTGAAGGAAAACCGCCCGGAAATCTGGATGTGGTGCGGTACGGAGGACGACCTCTACGACATGAACAGGCGCATGCGCGACCACCTGCGCCGCCTGGGCTACCGCCTCACCTACAGCGAGGGCCCTGGCGACCACCAGTGGAAATACTGGGACCGGGAGATTCAGAACGTGCTGAACTGGCTCGCGCCGGGAGAGGAGGAACGGGAATGTCGCTGATTCGCATGGATTTCTTTTCCGAGAAACTGAACATGTTCACGCCCGTCAACGTGATCCTTCCCCTGCCCCGGGACGCCCGGACGGAGCTGCGGCCCCTGCCCACGCTGCTGTTGCTGCACGGCATGGGCGACGACTTCAGCGCCTGGACGCGCCAGACGGCCATCGAGCGCTACGCCCTGCGCGCGGGCCTGGCGGTCGTCATGCCCGACGGCGGACTGAGCTGCTATGAAAACATGGCGCACGGCGGCCGCTACCGGGACTACATCGCCCTGGAACTGCCGAGGGTGATGGCGGAGACCTTCCCCCTGAGCAAGTGCCGGGAGGACAACTTCATCGCGGGCTGCTCCATGGGCGGCTGCGGCGCACTGAAGCTGGCGCTCTCCCTGCCGGATAAGTGGAGCGCCGCGGGCTGCTTTTCCGCCGCGCACACGGAGTACAACCCCGACGCGCCCCGCAACCGCGCCATGCTGGAGCGGGTGTACGCCGGGGAGCTCGACGCCTTCAACGCGCGCGCGGACGAAGACCTGCTCCGGGTCAACGCCGAAGGCCCCGCGCTGCGCATCTGGCACGGCTGGGGAGATGGCGACGCACTCCGGGAAAACGCCCTGAAGATGCGCGCGCGCGTCGAGGCCCTGCCCGCCGGACAGTTGGACTACCACTCTGAGGAGCTGCCCGGGCGGCACGACTGGGCGCTGTGGGACGCGATGGCCGCGCGCTTCATTCCCTGGCTGGGACTCTCCATACCGGAGGTGCGCCTGCTGTGAAGATCGAAGGACGCGTGGTGCGCGGACGGCAGCTCGGGCGCACGCTGGGCTTCCCCACGGCCAACCTCCAGCCGGAGCGCATCGAGGGCACGGGCCCGGACGGCGTGTACGCCGCCTGGTTCTTCGTCAACGGTCTGCGCCTGCCCTGCATGCTCAACATTGGAAGCCATCCCACCCTGCCCGGCGGCGGCCGCAGCGTGGAGGCGCACATCCTCGGCTACGCGGGCGATCTCTACGGCTGCCGCGCAAGCGTGGAGACGGTCGCCTTTCTCCGGGGCGAGGAGAAGTTCTCCTCCCCCGAGGCGCTGCGCATGCAGCTGACGCGGGACGCGAAGCGAAGCCAGGAGCTGCTGGACGGCGCAACTGACGGGAAGCCCTGGAGAGATACCTGAATTGCCGGGCACAGCCGCTCCGGCGGCCGCATACCGGCCCCAATGCGCGCGGAACTCCGAAAGCGCCGCCCACAGGGAAGGCCTCCGCCTCATCGCCGCGCAAAAAACAGCGGCGAATTCGCAGCGGCTTGTCCCCATCCACATCGCAGGGCGCCGACGCACGAAGAAGTGAGCGCACGCGGAAACCCGGCGGCCCATCAACAGGAGATTTTTCTCCATCCATACCCGAAGGCGCGGCCGCGCAGGGAAACTCACCGTCGCCCTTGAGCCGCCGGCCGCAGTTCGCGTGAACGCACTCGTTGCGCAGCGCATGAGGAAGCCGCCGCGCGCCTCCCGGCATAGCCCGGAAATATTTCCTCGCCTTCCGGCATACAATCAAGCGCCGGGAGGTGTTTTTTTATTGAAGCTCAAGACCGTTCGCGTGCGCCGCAGCCGCCCGAGCGCGCTGGCACTGGCGCTGGCGCTGATGCTCACCATGCTCTTTGTGTACCTCGTCTCCCTCTCCGCCGAAGACCGAACACCGGACAGGGCGGCCAGTGCTGCGGCGACGGGCAGCGCCGACGTGCGCATGGAGGGACTCTCCGCCGCCTTTTCGGTGGAGGCGCGCTGCGACGCGCTGCTGGAGGCGCGCATCGCGGCGGCCAAATGCGCCGAAAGCGGCGGCGCGGGCCTCATTCTCGCCGACGACAAGCGATATGCTGTAATCCGGGCAGCATTTCCGGAAAACTCCGCCCCGGAGGACGCGATCGTGCAAAGCGCGGAGGGTCTCACGCTCCGTCTGAGCGGACGCGCGGAGGAGATCAACGCGCTGTCCGGCGCCATCGACTTCCTGCGCGCTCAGGCCTCGGAGACCGGAAGCCTCGCCGCCGCGCTGGAGGGCGGCGACACGGATGCGGAATCCATCGCCGCACTGCTGCGCATCTATCGCACCCAGGGCGGCCGGGCGCTGAATGCCCTCGACGGGGTAAAGAGCAGCGTCTCCGCCGTCGCACTGCTGAAGGACGCCACGGAATCCGCCCTGTCCCGGCTGGACGCAGCCATCGCGGAGCCGGACCCCGGCAAGCTCCGGCTCATCCACGCCGCCGGCTGCGCCGAATGGATCCGCCTGCTGACAGAGCTCGCCCCCGCCTGACCCCGCGGGGCGCAACTCCGCCGCTTGCGCTTTGAAAAAACTCCGCACCGGCCCTGAATTCAATTCCCCAATCTGTTCGCCACCCGTTCCAAAAGCCAACATCGCCCGCCACAAAGCGAACGTTGCTGTTTTCAATCAGTCAAGCGCAAGAAATCCGGTCCATTCCTGCCGGACCGGATTTCGGGTAAATGCCATGCTCCCATCCGAAAAGAACAAAGGACTTTTGCCCCTTGAACCAGTGGGGGCAAAAGTCCGTCGCTTCTGCGCGGCAGCTGGCGTCAGCGGCGACACGCCGCCGGCAGCTGGTGGCAGCGGCGGCACGCCGCTATTCGCCGATGAATTTGAGGAAGTTTGCGATGCGCTCGTTTTCCTTGCGGTAGACCGTGAAGAAATCGTCCTTGTTCGCGTCGCAGACCAGAGAGCCCTTGTCCATGAAGAGGATGCGGCTGGCGACGTGCTGGGCGAAGGCCATCTCGTGGGTGACGGCCAACATGCAGACGCCCTCGGCGGCAAGGTTTTCCAGAATATTGAGCACCTCGCTGGTCATCTCGGGATCCAGCGCGGAGGTCACCTCGTCCAGCAGCAGGGCCTTGGGGTTCATCATCAGCGCGCGGGCGATGGCGATGCGCTGCTGCTCACCGCCGGAGAGCTCGTTGTGATGGGCCTTTTCCTTGCTCAGCAGGCCGACCTTGTCCAGCAGCTGGCGGGCGCGGTCCTCGGCGTCCTTCCTGGGCATCTTCAGAAGCTTGATGGGCGCCATGGTCAGGTTGTCCAGCACATCCTTGTGGGGGAAGAGGACGGTCTGCTGGAACACCATGCCACAGGTTTCGCGGATTTTGCCCAGGCTCTTTTTGTCCTTCACGGACATGCCATCGACGATGATGTCGCCCTTGTCCACGGTCTCCAGGCCGTTGATGCAGCGCAGGAGCGTGGATTTGCCGGTGCCGGAGGGGCCCAGCAGCACGGTAACGCCCTCCTGCTTGAAATCGACGGTGAAGTCGCGCAGTACGGTCAGCGTATCCTTTTCATACTTGCCGGTTTCCTTGTTGAACTTCTTCACGTTGAAGCTCTTGGTAATGTTTTTAACTTCAATCATGGCCATAATGCTTTACCTCCTGCGTCAGATCGTGAAGCCGATGCGCTTCTCCAGGTACTTGGCAAGCCGTGCCAGCGGGAAGGAAATGATAAAGTAGAGGGCTGCGACGATGCCGAAGATGGTGAAGGGCATCATGGTTTTCTGCGCCACCTGCTGGCCGGCCTTGGCAAGATCCATCAGGCTCACAAAGGACACCAGGGAGGAGCATTGCAGCTGAGAGATGTAGAGGGTAATCGCCTGGGGAATCAGCAGGCGCAGGGCCTGCTTGGCGATGATGTTCGTATAGATCTGGAATTTATTGAAGCCCAGCGCGTAGCCCGCCTCCCACTGCGCCTTCGGCAGCGACATGATGGAGGAATGTACCAGCACGGCAAAGAACGCGGCGGTATTGAGCGAGAGGGTGAGCAGCGCGGCCTGCATGGCTTTCATGCGTATGCCCACGGAGGGCAGGCCGAAGTACACCAGGAACAGCTGCACAATCAGCGGAGAGTTGCGCAGAGGTTCCATGATGATGAGGGGCAGTTTGTTGATGACCTTGTTCTTCGAGCAGCGGATCAGGCCCAGAATCAGCCCCAGTGCAGTACCGATGGCCAGGGAGATCAGCGTGACTTCCAGAGTGAGGCCCGCGGCCTTCAGGATCATGCGCATGTCGCTCCACTTGAAGCGTGCGTAGGCGGCAAAGTCAAATACCTGCATGACGATCCTCCTTTACAGCTTGATCTCGATCTTCTTATCGATCGCCTTGCACAGGAAGGAAATCAGATAGGTGAAGATGCAGTAGGCAATCAGCAGAACGATGTAGACCTCGAAGGGGCGATTGCTGCGGGCAGAGACCGTCTTTGCCACGCCCATGATTTCCATCAGGGTGATGCCGTAGCAGGTGGAGGAGGTCAGCACCATGTTGACGAAATTGCTGGTGAGGGGCTTGAACGCCAGGCGCAGCGAAATCGGCAACACGACCGTAGCGAAGGTCTGAAACTTGGAAAAGCCCAGGGCGTAGGACGCCTCGTAATAGCCCTTCTTAACCGCCATCAGACCAGAGCGGATAACTTCACAGTTCGGGGCGCTGGAGTTGATGCCGAGCGCGATGATGGCGACCACCTTCGCGTCGACGTAAATGCCGAGCTGCGGCAGGCCATAATAGAAGAAGAACAGCTGAATCAGGAACGGCGTATTGCGCAGCACCTCCACCCAGACCGTGGCGATGGTGCGGGCAAGCTTATTCTTGGATTCACGCATAACGGCAAGAATCATGCCCAGGAAGAAGGCGATGATGAGCGAGCCGATACAGATCTGCACCGTGAGGCCCACGCCCTCCATGAACAGATCCCAGTACTGGATCAGTACTTTGAAATTCAGCTTATATCCCATGGTATCCCTCACAATCAACGCGTTGACCATTGCGCTGCAATGGCGGGAAAACGGAGGGGACCCGGCGATGAAGGATCACCAGCCGGGCCCCCGACGCATTTACACAACCTTTGAAAGAGCAGAACTGCTTACCACAGCGCGGTCAGTTCAGCAGTCGGCTCGGTGCCCCACCACTTGTAGTAGGTCTCCGCCTGCCAGCCGGAGCTGATCTGCCAGGAAACGAACATGTCGAGGAAGCGAACCCACTCGATGTCGCCCTTGCGCGCGCCAAGGCAGATGGGATCGGAGGTGTAGAGGCGCTCCTGCGCAACCAGCGCGCCATCGGAGGTGCCGGCAGCATAGTCAATCAGAGAGGAATCCTCAAACACGGCGTCCACGCGGCCCTGTTCCAGGAGCAGCTTCTGATCGGTAAAGACGTCGGCATAGACGATTTCGGCTTCGGGGGCGTACTGCAGAACCAGCGCTTCGTTCGTGGTGCCGCGGCCGACCGCAACCTTGGCGTCCGGGGTGTTCAGGTCTTCAATGTTGACATAGGGGGAGCCTGCCGCAGTGAGCATCTTGACGCCGCAGCGCAGATAGGGGATGGAGAAATCAATGGTCTGGGCGCGGGTCAGGTTGCCGGTGATGTTGGCGCAGATGACGTCGATCTGGCCGGAGGTCAGCATGGGCATGCGGGTATCGCCGTTGCAGTCGATGATCACGGCCTCAACGCCCAGAACCTCAGCCAGCTTCTTGGCCCAGTCAACGTCATAGCCGCAGGGTTCGCCGTTTTCATCATAGCCACCCATGGGCATACCGGACAGGGAGCAGCCGATGTTGATGTAGCCCTGCTGGAGAATCCGGTCGATGGTGGACTGCTCCTCAGCAAAAGCGACGCTGAAGCAGCCGAGAGCAAGAACCAGAGCGAGGATAAGAGCCAATTTCTTCATAACTTCATTCCTCCTGAATTATTATAAAACCGGCGCTGCCGGTTTTACGCGAAATCAGATTGGCGCAAGCAATTTTTCCACCAACCGAATTATTAACGGTTCCAGTATATCACAAGCCCTCCCCGAAGTCAATCATTCCGGAATAATATGGGCACATTTTTTAATATATCTCCGCATATATTGGAATGTTTCGCCAGATTCGCATTTTGGAATCTTCCCACTTTAACAAATACAGCGGACGGCGCGCGCCGTCCGCTGCATCATTATCCGAAATTATTTAAAAATCAGATGCTCCATCGTGGTCAGGCGCACCGGGCCGTCCCGGGTAATGAGATAGCCGTCCTCGGTGCGGGAGCCGAGCACATCCGCCTCGAAGAGGGGAATGTCCACGGAGATGACCATGTTTTCTTCGATCACCGTCCTGCTGGAGGGACCGAGGATGGGCGGCTCAAATTCGATCACGCCCACGCTGTGCAGTCCGGAATAGAGGAAGTTCTCGCCGTAGCCCGCCTCGGACATGATCCTGCGGCCCATGGCCTCCACCTCGCTGCCCACCTTGCCGGGAATGAGGTTCCGGCCACAGGTCTCCTGGGCCTGAATCTCCGCCTGCACGGAGGCGAGCTGCTTTTCGTCCGGCCTGCCCACGAACACGCAGCGACCGCAGGCGCCGTGGTAGCCCTCGTAGCGGGGCGCCAGGGTGATGACCACCAGGTCGTTCTCCCCGATCACGCGGGTGGTGGTGCGCCCCAGGATGTGGCGGGTGTTCGGGCCGGAGACAACGATGGTGTCGATGCCGGTACCCTCCGCGCCATTTTTGCGCATCACATACTCCGCCTCGGCGGCAATTTCGCGCTCGGTCACGCCCGGGCGCACGGCCTTCACCGCCGCCTCCATGCCCAGATTGGCCAGGTGGTAGGCGTACTTGATGACCTCGATCTCCGCCGGGCTCTTCACGCCGCGCATGGGCTCGAGAATCGCGTCCATCTTCACAAACTCCGCGTCGGGATAGTTCTTCACGATGGTCTCATAGATCTCCGCGCCCATGAGCGTCTTGCCGCCCAGGCCCACGCGCCGGATGGCATGGGGCACGCAGGAGGCGACCACGTCCCTGAGAGGTTCGAGCCTGGAGAAGGGATAATCCTCGTTCTCGGCAGCAAACTCGCGCAGCACGCGAATGTCGGGAATCGTGCCCACCTCGGAGGCGTAGCCGATGGTCTCCGGGCCCGTGAGCAGCACGGGATCCCGCCCCGGCGTGAACAGCAGAAGCACCGGTTCAAAGGCTACGGGCAGGTTCCCGTAGTACCGGGCATAGGCCGCGCCGTAGGTGTGGCGGTCGTCCGCGTAGATCAGAAGCATGTCCAGTTCCTCGTCCCTGAGCACCTGCTGCACCTTCTCCCAGCGCTGTGCGTACTCGGCGACGGGAATTTTCGGCAGGTTTTGCATCATTTCTCTCTCCTCCTTTTTTGTTTCGTCTGTATCATACCAGCCGGAACACGGCTTTGCGCCGTCCGACGATCTCCCGGTTGTCGTTGACGATGGTGTCGGGGTAGAGCTTTCTGAGCGCCTCCACGGTCTCCGGGGCCACGCCCAGCTGGGTCAGCGCCTCGATGGCGCTGGCGGCAAATTCGTCGTGGCTGCCGTCGGCGGTCTTGAAGGCCACGCCCAGGCGCTTCGAGCGGATGCCGATGGCGTACACGCCCATGGCGCCGCTCTTGGCGATGAGATCCGGGTTGGCGGTGATTACCGTGTCCACCACGTCGTGCCCGGCGATCATGTTGGGATAGCGGTGCAGCCGCGCCACGTTCTCCTCCACCGCGCAGCGCACGTCCCCGTCGCCGATCAGCTCCGGGCAGGAGAGCCTGAGGTACGCCTGCGCGATGCGCCAGAAGGGCACCGCGAACACCGGCACGCCGCAGCCGTCCACGCCCACGCGGATCTGATCCTGCGGCGTGTCGCTCATGTACGCGATCATCTCCCGAACCTCCGCCTGGGTGCGGCTCTCCCGCCGCCAGTAGTCCGGAACGTTCTCTCCCAGCTCCCGGGCCAGCAGCATCAGCGCCAGGTGCTTGCCCGCGCAGTTGTGATAGATCTTCCTCGGGGGCAGATTCCGGCGCAGCAGCTCCTCCCGCCGGGCGGGGCGGTTGGGGTAGGTGGGCAGCATCACCATGTCCGCCTCGCGAAGCCCCGTCTTCTCCAGAATGGACTCCAGCACCCGCACATGATCCGCGTCGCCCCAGTGAGAGCCGGAGAAGATGGCCGTCTCCTCCTCGGTGAGACCGTACTTTTTGTGCAACCCGCGCACCAGCACCGGCAGGGCCTGCACCGGCTTGGACGCGCTGCGGTAGTAGCAGAGCCAGTCCGGCTGGCCCACGCTGGCCTTCACGCCCGCCTCGTCCACCACGCAGGCAGTGCCGAAGTGCAGGCACTCCAGCACGCCCTCGCGATACTCCTCAAACAGAAGTTCCGGCTTCATATCAAATCTTCACCTCGAAACAGGGCCTGCGCTCGCCCACGAGCGTGTCGTTGTCGTTGTAGATGTTGTAGGGGTGCAGCGTCTCCAGCCGCGCCTCGGTCTCCGGGCTCAGGCAGCCCAGGCCCTTCAGAACCTCCTTCACCATCATCGGCCAGAGGTGCTCCGTGCCGTCGGTGAACTTGAAGGACACGCCGATCTTCTCCCTCTTCAGCGCAAAGCCGTACACGCCGTTGGCGCCGCCCTTGCCCACAATGTTGGGATCCTCGTTGATCAGCGAGCAGAGGTAGCCGGTGCCGCGCATCATGTGGGGATATTTGTGAATCCGGGGCACGAACTCCACCGTTGCGCGCTGGAGATCCTCGTCCTGAATGTGCTCCGGCGCGGCCAGATTCTTGAATGCGTTCGCAATACAGCGCACGGGCACGGCGAACACCGGCACGCCGCAGCCGTCCACGCCCAGCTCCACGCGCTTTGTCTCGCTCATGATCTCGATGGCGCGCTGCACCTCCTGCTGGCAGAGCGCGCCCATCTTCCAGTAGTCGCGCACCTCTCCGCCCAGCTCGCGCTGCAGGAGCATCAGCGCGGCGTGCTTGCCCGCGCAGTTGTGATAGAGCTTGCGGGGCGCAAGGCCGCGGCGGATGCGCTCCTCGTTCGCCGGCGTATAGGAGGGTACCGCCGGCTTCATCACCAGCATGTCCTCGCTCAGGCCGGACTTTTCAAGTATGCTCTCCAGCGCGGCGATGTGAAACGCCTCGCCGGCGTGAGAGCCCGCAAAAATGGTGCTCTCCTCCTCGGTCAGACCGAATTTGCGGTCCAGTCCCCGGGCGATCACCGGAAGCGCCTGCACAGGTTTGGATGCGCTTCGATAAAATACAATGTCGTCGGGATCTCCGACGGAATAGAGCACCTTTCCATTTTCATCCACGATGACCAGATAGCCAAAGTGGGTCAGATCCAGCGTGTTTCCCCGATATTCCCTTGCCAGCGGCGCAAAAGCCATTTTCTTCAACCTCCCATTGGTCAAGAATTCAGAGAAAGAATAGCACAAATGCTGCAAAAAATCAATCCGTTGAAAAACTTAATTGACGGTTCCTCCTGCATCCGCTATAATGTATGAAAAAATGATTACGGGAGGATATCCATGAAGAAGGCAATCATCAAAGAGTCGCTTCCCCTGTTTACCCGCGAAACGGAAGTTCCCCAGATCCCGATGGAGCGGGAGGATTACCTGTTCCGCATCGGCCTGCTGCGCGCGCGCATGGCGGAGGACGGCGTCGATATCGCGCTGCTCTTCGGCGACCGCGAGCACTTCTCCAACATCGAATACTTCAGCGGTTACGACTGTCGCTTCGAGGAGGGCATCCTCGCCATTCCCCGGGAGGGAACGCCCACCATCGTCTGCGGCAACGAGGGCATGGGCTACAGCTACGCCATCCCCTACGAGATCAACCGCGTCTACTACCGCAACCTGAGCCTGCAGGGCCAGCCCCGCCGCGCCGAGGAGAAGCTGGACGAGATCTTCCGCGTCATGGGCGTGAACGCGGACAGCCGCGTGGGCGTGATCGGCTACAAGTACTTCCTGCCGGAGTACATCGGCACCGACCCCAGATACACCTTCGACATTCCCCACTACATGCTCGAGGTGCTGCGCACCGTGGCCCGGAGCGAAAACGTGTTCAACTACACCTCTGTGCTCACCGGCCTGGACGGCGGCATCCGCCTGAAGGTGTACAACGCGAAGGAGATCGCCTCCGCCGAAGCCGCGGCCTGCCGCAGCGCCAACGGCATCCTGCGCATGCTCAAGGCCCTGCGCCCTGGCATCGCGGAATATGAAGTTGGCGCCTCCGCCCGCCTCGGCGTGGCCCCGGTGACCATGTTCCCGCTGACCAACTTCGGCGCGCGCCACGTCTCCATCGGTCTGGGCTCTCCCAGCGATGCGACCACCCTGGAGCTGGGCGACGTGTGTGGGCTGTGCTACGGCATCCGCGGCTCGCTGACCTCCCGCGTGGGCGTGGCCGCCTACAACGAGGAGACCATGCGCGCGGACCTCAGGCCCCTGCTCTTCTCCTTCTACGGAAGGTTCTTCGAGGCCATGTGCGCCTGGTATGAGAAGCTGCATGTGGGCGCGGACGGCAACACCCTGCACCACGCCGTGCACGACCGCATCGGCGGCCCCGAGTACAACGTCAACCTCAACTGCGGCCACTACACCGGCATGGACGAGTGGACCAACGCCCTCGCCTACGACGGCTCCACCCACACCCTGCCGGACGGCGCGTACCTGCAGGTGGACATCATCGCCTCCAACCCCGACCCCGTGCGCACCGCCATCTGCGAGGACACCGCCATCGTGGCCGGGCCCGAGCTGCGCGCCGCGCTCAAGGCCGAGTACCCCGAGGTCTGGGCGCGCATCCAGGAGCGCCGCGAGGCCATGATTCACCACCTGGGCATCGAGCTGCACGAGGACGTACTGCCCCTGTCCAACATCAACGCCGCCATGTATCCCTTCATGCTGAACCTGAACCGGGTGTTTGCCCTGGAGGAGGAATAAACCATGACGAACGAGAAGAAGCCCCTGCTGTTTGAAGTCTGCTGCGGCTCCGCCGAGGACGCCATCGAGGCGGCAAAGGGCGGCGCGCAGCGCGTCGAGCTCAACAGCGACCTGTTCCACGGCGGCCTCACTCCCACCATCGGCGCGCTTCAGGTGGCCAAGCGCCACATCGACATCCCCGTGATGTGCATGGTGCGCCCCCGGGAGGGCGGCTTCTGCTACACGGACGTGGAATTCGAGGTCATGCTCGCGGACGCACGGGCCCTGCTGGACGCCGGCGCGGACGGCATCGTCTTCGGCTTTCTGCACGAGGACGGCACCGTGGACCGGGAGCGCACCCGGCAGATGTTGGAGGTCATCGGCGACAAGACCAGCGTGTTCCACCGGGCCATCGACGTCACGCCGGACGTGTTCGCCGCGCTGGACGCGCTCATCGAGCTGGGCGTGACCCGCGTGCTCACCAGCGGCCAGGCGCCCACCGTGCCCCAGGGCGCGGACGTGATCCGCAGGATGATCGAGCACGCCGCCGGACGCATTGAGATCCTTCCGGGCGGCGGCATCGAAGCCCACAACGCCGCCTGGTGCCGTGAGCGCATCGGCACGGACATCATGCACGCCGCTGTGCACCGCACGGCCCGCGACCTGAGCTGCCAGGGCAATCCCGCCATCTACTTCGGCGGCGCCATCTATCCGCCGGAGGACCGCTACCTGATCGCGGACGCGGCGGGCATCGCGGATTTCTATAAAAAGGCCAACGCCTGACGAAGGCGCGCCCCTGCAACCTGCGCCCCGGGCCCGCGCCCGGGGCGCGCCGCTTCTCCGCGCCGGAGTGCGACGCACGGCAGCGGCGGGAGGACGGCGCACAGCCAGCGTGGTGCGCAAAGCGCCGGAAGACAAATCCCGGCCAAAACATGGGCAAACTCCCGAAAATACACCCATGTGCTGGAAAGGGAGCAGCGGTTGTGCTATAATGGGCGCAAAGATCACCCCCTGCGGGGGTACAGGAACGAGGGATGAAAAGTGAAGAATGCAATGAAGATTTACAATATCGGCCAGCTGCTGCTGGTGCTGGGCTCCGCCCTCTACGTCGTTGAACTCGTGGCCTATGAAAGCTGGACTTTCACGCTCGCCATCTGCGGCGTGTATGCCGTCGCGCTGATCCTGATGCTCATCGGCTGGTGCGGCACCCGGGAGGAGCGCGCCGCCCGCAAGGCCGCAGCCAGGGCGGCAAAAGCAAGCGGCAAGGCTGCCTGACGCACCCCCGCGGAACCGCCGCGACACAAACGGACAACCCAACCGGTTTTCGGTTGGGTTGTCCGTTTGTGTCCACAGGGTTTCTGGCGCTCCTGCAAAGGAGGAGCAGGCGTCCCCGCCGCCTTCGGGCGCATCCTGCGGCCGTCCCACAGCCTCCGCGCGCGTCGGCTCGCAGGTGTACGACGGGCCCGTACACAGTCCGCTCCGCAGCGCTCCCGCGCCGGGGCTGCACCCTCAGTGCGCCCGCTGTCCGGGAGCATCCTCTCCGCCGCCGCACGACCGCAGGTGGCGCGCCCGCTCCGCAGCCAGCATGCGCTCCACTGCACCCTGCACGAGCCAGCCCGCTTCCCGCTGGGCCCGAAGGCCAGCCTCCAGACGGCTGATTCTGCGTTCGACCACCTCTCCATCCTCCGCAAGTTCGGTACGGCAGCCACCGATGTCGCCAGAGGGTATGTCTCCGCTTCCCTGGTAGCGCGCCACCGGGAGATCCACATAGGGGCTTCGGAATCCGCCGCGGACATTCCCATGGGCATCCCGGCAGAGCGCGCCCGTCTCATCGCGTTTGAAGCGCGGGCTGACAGCGGGGGCAACTCCGGCTGTGCGCCAGATGTACATTTTTTCCAGAAAGCCGCAGATATACTCCGCCAGCGGAAAATCATTGATCTGCGACCGCAGCGCGGGATCCATCGGAAGCGGCGTGCGTCCGGCCCGCAGGATCTCTGCATCGCTGCTCAATATCCCGCAATCAATGTCCGTATGCGGCGCGCCGGCGACCTCATAGTATCTGCAAAGGTTCCCGGGCACATCGCTGTCCTCGGGCAGCTCCGCCAGCACACCGGCCATGCGGCCGGAAAAGAGCGCGATGTCTCCCTCACTGGAGACCATCACCAGCGGAACGCTGCTGGTCAGCCTGCGCCGGGGCTTCAGGCTGAACCTGTATGGGCTGATTCCCTGGCGAAGCTCCCGCTCAAAGGGCACGCCGACGACGTTCAGGTATCCGTCAAACAGGCTCCTCCCCTGCGCGTCCTTCATATACGATTCGAAGTGCGCTACAAACGTATTGAGATAGAAGCCGCTCTGGCTCTGCCCGGTCAGGCAGAGGTAATCCACCGGCCGTCCGCCAAAGAGCGTTCCGCTGCGCAGTGCAGTGGCGGTCTGGGCAATCATGTCCCAGATCAGCCCCTCCTCCGTGCCGGGAATCTCGCCCTCGATGCACGGCGCCGGCTGGGGAACCGGCTCGGGCGAAGACCAGTCGAGGCTGTGATAGCGCGCGTAATTGTATTGCTTCAGGCTCTGCGCATTCACGGGCTTGGAGGTGATTCCGACGTACCCGTGCCCCTGCTCCATGCACCAGATATAGATGCGGTGCCAGAGATCCTCGATGTCATAGTTCTGGGTGGCGTTGAGAATATCAAAGTAGACGCGGCCGGAAAACCTGGACGCATCCTTCGGACGGCGCACGAGGAGCCGCGTCCTGTACGGGACGGCTTCATGGACCGTCTCCAGCCCCGCCTGCCCCTCTACGTAAACGTTTGCCAGGCCCGATACGAAGAACTCCTCCTCAACGTAACCGTACGCCTCGAGGCTGACGGGTCGGCGGCTGTTCTGCATGGCGCAGAACGGCACGGAGCCAGCGTTTGTCGGGATCGGGCCCTCGATTTCAGCGGCAGTATGCAAAGAACGGTATATTCCCTGATGGTTCATCGCCTTACCTCCCGTGCCTATTGCGCGATTGCGGCGCGCATGACGTTTTCGTCCGTGATGTCCGCTCCCTCAAACTGGCCGGTGATCCTTCCGTTGCTGATGACGAGGCAGCGGTCGCTCATGTTGATCAGCTCCGGCATGTCCGAGCTGACCATGATGATGGAGATGCCCTTTTCCGTCAGGTCGTTCATCAGCTTGTAGATTTCCGCCTTCGCGCCCACGTCGATTCCACGGGTGGGCTCGTCGACCAGCAGGATTCTCGGATCCTTCAGGAGCCATTTGCCGACAACCACCTTCTGCTGGTTGCCGCCGGACAGGGAGACCACCGGCGTTTCCACCGATGGCGCCTTGATGTGCAGCGCGTCGAAGATCTCCTGCGTCCGCTTCCGCTCCTCCGGCCGGTTGATGAACAGCCTGCCGGGCAGTTCGTTCAGGCTGGCGGCGGAGATGTTTTCGCGTATGCTCAGCATCCAGATGATGCCGTTCTTCTTGCGTTCTTCGGTAATGAAACCGATTCCCGCCTTCATTGCGTCCGAAGGGCTGTCGATCCGCACCTCCTGGCCATCGATGAAGATCCGCTTGCGCGCACCGTTTCGCTGGATTCCGAAGATCGTCTCCAGAATCTCGCTCCTGCCGGAGCCGACGAGTCCACCAATGCCGAGCACCTCGCCCCTGTGCAGCGTAAAGGAGACGTCCTCCACGATGTTCCTTCCCTCGATCGTCGGATGGGGGATGGTGACGCCCTCCACGCGCATGATCTCCCCGCCGATTTCGACCTTCTGCTTGGGGTAGAGGTTCTCCACCTTCCGACCGATCATCTCCTCAATCAGGAGCTCCGTTGTCACGTTGCCGATCTCATGGACGTTGATGGTTTCACCGTCGCGCATCACCATCACGCGGTCGCAGATTCTGTAAACCTCCTCGAGCTTGTGGGAGATATAGATGCAGGAGACACCCCGGTCCCGAAGCTCGTTGAGTATGCTCATGAGCACGTCCACTTCGTTGTCGGTGAGCGCGGAAGTGGGCTCGTCCAGCACGAGGACCTTCGGGTTCTTTATGTAGGCGCGCATCAGGGAGACCATCTGCATCTGTCCGCTGTTGAGCAGCATCATGGGGCTCTGCGGCTGCACATCCAGGCCGATTTTCTCGAGCATCTTTCGCGTATTGGCATAGAGCGTCCGATAGTCCACCATGAAGCCCTTTCCGGGTATGTTGTTAACAAACATGTTCTCTGCGACCGTACACATGGGGATGACGTTGATCTCCTGGTACACCATCTCGATGCCGTACTTCTGTGCATCCGCGACGGAGGAGAAGCGCACGACCTCTCCGTCCACAATGATCTCACCCTCATACTCGCTGTGCGAAAAGCTGCCGCTCAATACCTTCATCAGCGTCGATTTTCCCGCGCCGTTTTCGCCGCAGATTCCCAGGATTTCACCCCGCCTGAGCTGCAGGTTGACATGCTTCAACGCCTTGACGCCCGGAAAGCTCTTGGTGACATCCTTCATTTCCAGAATATACGCACTCATTTTGCCTTCCTCACTTCTTGTTCTCGCTCAGCCTCTGCCGGTACTTGTCAAGAACGATGGACAGAAGCAGAATCAGGCCAAAGATCAAATTCTGATAGTAGCTGGATACGCGCATCAGAACCAATCCGTTGGCAATGACCGCCAGCAGCAGGCAGCCGATACTCGTGCCGATGATGGAGCCGCAGCCACCGTAGGTGCTCGTGCCGCCGATGATGACGGAGGCCATGATCGTCAGCTCCGTGCCGGAGCCCACGTTCGGCATGGCGCTCGCAAAGCGGGAGGCCATCAGCACGCCCGCAATGGCCGCAAAGGTCGAAACCAGCACATGCGCGCCCACCTTGATGCGCTTGACATGGATGCCCGCCAGATACGCCGTCTCGGCGTTTCCGCCGGATGCGATCAGCCGCCGCCCATACTTGGTCTTGGTCAGGACAATGTGAAAGATAATGCCAAAGGCAACCGCGATGAGTATGGTGTAATAGATGCGGCCGACGATAAAGTTCTGTCCGATGCTCTTGAACGCCTTGGGAAAGCCCGAAATTGGCATGCCCTCCGTCAGTACGTTGATCAGACCGTTGACCGCGTACTGCACGCCCAGGGTCACGATAAAGGGCGGAAGATCCAGCCCAATGACAAAAAACGCCTTGATGAATCCGACGATCACGCCGGAGAGAATTCCACACAAAATGGACAGAGAAATCGGAAGGCCCGCCACCAGCGCAAATCCGCAGACAATGCCGCCCAGGCTCGTCACAGCGCCGATTGACAGGTCCATGCCGCCCGTGACCATCAGGAAGGTCAGGGCCACCGCAACGATGAATGAATAGGTCGCGGTGCGGAAAATGTCGATGATGTTTCCAATCGCAAGGAAGGCAGGATTGACGATCGTAACGACGGCAACCATGATCACCAGGGGGATGATCGTTCCAATCTCCCTGCGCCGCATCAGCGATCTGAGCAGCCGGACGGCCGTTGCCGGTTCATTCTTTGATTTCATATAGCAATACTTCCTTTCAAAGATTGCGGGAAACCGAAGGCATCCCGCAATCTTCTACAAGCCGGTTTGGTCAAAGGGAGACGGATTGCATCGCTTATGCGAGGCCACGCTCCTTGAGAACCTCAAGGTGCGCTTCGCAGTCCTCCGGATAGATCGTGATCGTGCCGGAGTCGTTGTTGTAGTCGATGGTGCCGCCGTCGAGGACGGTCTTGGCGAGCTCACAGCCGTTGTAGCCGATGGCATAGAAGTTCTGGGCGATCGTGCAGCGCAGCACGTTGTTCTTTACGAATTCGAGAATCTCGGGAGAATCGTCCACGCCGATGGCGATCAGTTCGTCCTGAAGCTTTTCGCCCTCGATGTAGTTGGCGATGCCGGGCGCGCCGTAGCCGTCCATGGAGACAACCACGTTCAGCTCCGGATAGGCCATGCGGTAGGCCGCCACCTTGTCCGCCGCGGTCTGTGCGTTGGAATTGCACTCATCCTGAATGAGCACGGCGTCCGGATAGACCTTCTTGATCTCCTCGCTCATCACCTCAAACTGCTGGTTCTGGGTGGTGGAGCCGAGTCGGGTCTGAATGTAGGCCAACGTGACGTTCTCCAGTCCGGCCTTCTCCGCTTCCGCCAGAACGACGGCCGCCTGCGCCTTGCCCATGCCCACGGGATCCGTTCCGATCCAGGCATTCGTCAGCTCCTCG
Source organism: bacterium (assembly GCA_004563405.1). GTDB lineage: Bacteria > Bacillota > Clostridia > Christensenellales > Aristaeellaceae > SFTH01. The sequence goes on along the minus strand of SFTH01000001.1, from coordinate 113,998 downwards.
CCCGCCTTGGTGTTGGTGGTGATGACCACGATGTTCTGCTCCTTGGCGCGGGTCAGCACCTCTTCCGCCATCTCCTTGTCCTGGATGCAGGCGAGAATGACATCCGCCTCGTTCGTGACCGCGGTCTCAATCAGATTGATGACCTGCTGCTTGTCGTTGGCCGTCGTCGGCGCGCAGAACTGGCCGTCCCAGCCCAGATCCGCGCAGGCGTCCATAAAGCCCTTCTCCGCCGCGCCCCACGCGACGCCGCCGCTGACGATGGTGACGAAGTAGGCCTTGACCGGCTTCTCCGCCTCCGCGAGGGCCGTTCCCATCAGGAGCGCAATCACCAGTACGAGTGCGATCAGGATTCTTCCGGGGTTCTTCATGTCTGTTTCCTCCTTCGTTTTTTAAACAGCAGACGGCCAAAAAAGCCAAGTCGCCCCTTGATAAAGCGAACTTGGCTTTAAAACCATATCGGTCATGAATATGGTCATCTGCTATTTACTTGTATGTATAATACCATAAATAATTCCGCGAATCAATCGTCAGATTCACCAATTATATTGTTTGTTTATTGGGGTTTGTGTGCTATTCATAGACCGCCAGCCGCGGCAGACGGATCTCCGTCTGCGCGCTTCCGTGCTCCGTCAGGTTCCGCTCGCAGACGCTCCCGCCCATTTTCAGCACGGTCGTATTGATGATTTCGGAGCCAATGCCCCGCTTGCAGAGCGCCTCCTCCCGGGGAAAGCCCACGCCGTTGTCGCTCACGATGATGCACAGGTCGCCGTCCCTGCTGTCGCAGGTCACGCTCACGCGCTGGACCTCCTGAGCGTCGCAAAAGGCGTGCTTTACGCTGTTGGTGATCAGTTCGTTGACGACCAGCGCAATCGTGGAAGCCTTGTTGTAGGGGATGCTGATGTCCTCCAGATTGAGTTCAAATTCAATCCGTGTATTTTTGTAAAAGCGCACGATCTCCTGAATGATGACCCGCAGATTGACCAGGTTCTTGCCCAGGCCGCCGTTGGAGAGCAGATCGTGAATCAGCGCGATGCTCTTGACCTGGCTGATCACCTTGTCGATGGCGTCCGTCACCGGCGCGCCGTGCTTGCGGAGTGCAAGCTTCTGCATGAACAGCAGGTTGACGATGATCTGGAGGTTGTTCTTGATTCTGTGATGGCTCTCCTGCAACAGCGTGGAATTGCCCACCAGCCTGGAGGTTTCGATGGCGACCGCCATCTCACGGGCAAAATTGTTCAGGATCTGGCGCACATGATCCGCCTCGAGCCCCACTTCCATCCGCTCGAATTCCACCAGTATGATGCCGGCCAGCTCGTTGTTGAGCAGCACGGGCATATACATGTAGCAGCGTTGATCCAGGTGCTTTTCAATGCAGGGCGAATTCGTCGCGCGCGCGTGAAACAGGTTGGAGTCCTCGTCCAGCGCGCGGTTGCGAACCTCGTCGATCAGGCTCTGAGGAATCTCCTTCTTGTCCCCGACGATGATGGACGCCCGCAGGCCGTCGTCCATGACGATCACGGTACAGGACGCGGGAGAGAGGATGCGCTTGATGTCCTCGGCCAGAAAGGTCAGGATCTTCTTGAGCTCCTCGGTGAACTCGATCTTGTTGTGCATTTCCAGCAGAAGGCTCTGCAAGTTGGCGATGTTGTCGTTCGGGCTGTAGCTCAGCTCCTTCCAGCCCGAAAGGCAGTACATCAGCGGTTTCGGATTGCGCTTTACCGCCTCCGCCTGAAACTCTCCCGCCACATACTGATTCCGGACGACGATGATCTTGTCGGCAAAGCCGATCACATTCTCAAAGTGCGTCGTCAGATACAGGATGGGGATGCCCCGCTCCTCCTTGAGGTCATGGATCAGACGGAGCACAATTTCAGAGTATTCGTCGGTGACCTGGGAGAGTACGTCCCCGAATACGCAGAACTCCGGGTTATGCACATATGCGCGGATGATCTCCACGAGGATCTGCTCGCTGATGGAGAGCTGATGGATGGCGTCGTCGGGATCAATGTGAATGTCATACTTTTCAAAGACCGTCCTCAGCCGCTGGCAGGCGTACTTGCTGCTCAGCATCGTATAGTCCCGGTCCCGCAGAAAAATGTTGTCCAGCACCGAAAACCGGTTGATCAGCGTGTCCCGGTCCCCCAGGTGGTAGATCTCGTGCCGGAAGTATTTGCGGTCGGCGTACCGGTTTCCGCCGATTGTAATGGCGCCATCCATCTCGATCTTGTGGAGGGGATTGAAGATGCTGCCAATGCCGTTCGTATCCGCGTCGGACAGACCGACGACGGCCAGCGCCTTCCCCGCCTCGACAGACAGGCGCAGATTTTCAAATTCGAGGTGCTTGCGCGCGTCGACGAAGCGACCCTCGATGTGCACATCCCGCCCGGCACGCCCCGCCCGGCTGCGCCGCTGCCCCCTGCTAGTGAAGTAATTCATAGGCGTCAATGATCCTCTGGGCCATGTCCACGAGCTTCATATTGCTGTCGCGGCTCTTCCGCTGCAGGGTCCGATAGGCGTCCATCTCGCTGATCTGCATTTGCTTCATCAGGATGCCCTTGGCGCGCTCCACGGTCTTTCGGTCAGACAGGGACTGAAGCGCCCGATCCTTTTCCTCCTTGACCGCATTGTACGCGCCGGACCGGCTCATGACAATCTGAATCGCCGCCTGTAGCTCATACTCATCCACCGGCTTTTGCAGATACGCATACACGCCCGCCCGGGAGGCCCGGCCGATCTGCTCCTCGTCCTTGTAGCCGGTGACGATGATGCAGGGAATGTCGACGACCGCGTTCACCTTCTCCAGAACCGAAATGCCGTCTATGCGGGGCAGATTGATGTCCATAATGATCAGATCCGGGCGCAGGCGGATGATTTCCTGCAGCGCCCGCTCCCCGTCCACCTCCAGGCCGGCGACCGTATACCCCAGCGACTTGACCATCGCTGAGAAGCCGGAGAGGATGATGGGGTCGTCTTCGACGATATATATGCGCATTCCGAGCTCACCTCAAACAACAAAATTTTTCATTGTGTACACTTTTTTAGGAATTATAGCATCAAAGACTGCTTTTTTCAAGGCATTGGACGGTGCAGCGCCGCATCCGTCCATACGGGCTCTGCTCCGCAAAAATCCCCCGCGCCCTTCAGGGGATGCGGGGGATCGCCTGTGCACCGCCGGGCGCTTCTGCGCCGCGCGGGATTACTTCGCAGACTGGGAGGCCCTTCTGCGGATCACGTCGATGATGACGGCGATGACGATGATCAGGCCCTTGACCATCTTCTGGGGGCCCTGGGCCACGCCCAGCAGGTTCAGGCCGTTGGCGATGATGCCGATGATCAGGATGCCGATGAGGGTGCCGATCATGGAGCCCTCGCCGCCGGACATGCTGGTGCCGCCGATGACGACTGCAGCGATGGCGTCCATCTCCTGACCGTCGGCGTTGGTGGGCACGGCGGAGTCGAGGCGGGAGGACAGCAGCAACGCCGCCACGCCGCAGCACAGGCCGCTGACCACATACACGAAGCACTTGACCTTCTTCAGGTTGATGCCGGAGAGCTTCGCGCAGTTCTCATTGCCGCCGATGGCATAGGTGAAGCGACCCATGCGGGTGTGGCGCAGGATGTACCAGCCCAGCAGGAACACCGCCAGCAGAATCAGCATCGTGTAGAGCGGGAAGCCGCCCACGCGGCTGGCCACGGCGGTAAAGCCCTGGGGGAAGGTGTAGATGGGCTGTCCGGCGGTCACGGTGTAGGCCGCGCCGCGCACGATGGACATCATGCCCAGGGTGGCAATGAAGGGCGGAAGATCCAGGAAGGAGATCAACGCGCCGTTCACCAGGCCGATGAGGCCGGAGAACAGGATGCAGCCCAGGATGGTGACCGGCACCGGCACGCCGTAGTTCTTCATCAGTATGCCCATCAGCAGGCCAGAGAGGGCGATGTTGGAGCCGACGGACAGGTCGATGCCGCCGGAGATGATGACGAAGGTCATGCCCACCGCCACCACAAAGTTGATGGAGATCTGCTGGAACACGTTCAGGAAGTTACTCACGGTCAAAAACACCGGAGAGGCGATGGTCAGATCCAGGCACAGCGCCGCCAGGGCGATCAGGATGCCTAGTACGCTGCCGTTGGAGCCCAGCTTCTTGACGCTCCCCCTGGCCTTGCGGGCCTTCTTCCACGCGGAGTAGGCGAAGCCGCCCACGCCGATGATCAGCATGTCGATGGCCACGACCCAGAGCATGGCGCTGCTCTTTTGCAGCTTCATGATCAGCGTGTCCATGCCGGAGACGGAAACCTCGTCCGGAACGACCACGGTGTCGGGGTCAATGCCCAGGATGTCCGCCGCCGCGATCTGCGCCAGCGCCTGCTTGCGGGCGGCCTGCTGCGCGGCGATGCTCTCCAGCCTGCCCTGCTGGGAGGCGGCGAAGAGGTTGATCCCGGCGGCCGCCACGCCGATGATCAGACAGATGATAAAGATGATCTTCAGGCTCTTTTTCATGTTGTTTTCCTCTCTCCTGCAAAGTCTATGCGGTGTGCTTGTCGCCGCCGGTGGCGTAATAGAGTATCTTTTCCTGGGTGAGGCTTTCGTCGTTGTCAAACACGCCCGTGATCTCGCCCTGGTGCATCACGGCGACCCGGTCGGACATGCCCAGCACCTCCGGCAGTTCTGAGGAGATCATCACCACGGCCACGCCCGCGCGGATGAGATCGTTGATGATGTTGTAGACCTCGATCTTCGCGCCCACGTCGATGCCCCGGGTGGGCTCGTCGAAGATGATGACTCTGGAGTCGCTCAGGAGCCACTTGGCCAGAACCACCTTCTGCTGGTTGCCGCCCGACAGGTTGCGCGCCAGCTGCAGCGCGGAGGGCGTCTTGATGTTCAGCTTGCCGATGTACTCCTGCACGGTGTTTTTCTCCTGGCCCAGGTTCATGTGCACGCTGGAACCGAAGCGGTCCAGCGTGGCCAGGGTCATGTTCTGGCTCACGGGCATGGTAAGCACCAGGCCCTCGCCCTTTCTGTCCTCGGTCACGAAGCCCACGCCGGCGCGGATGGCGTCCAGGGGCTGGGAGATTTCCACCCGCTGCCCGTCGATGTAGATTTCGCCGGACTCCTTGGGGTCCATGCCGAAGATGGCCCGGGCGGTCTCCGTGCGCCCCGCGCCCACCAGGCCTGCAATGCCCAGAATCTCGCCGCCGCGCACCTCGAAGGACACGTCCTTCACCTGCTTGCCCGCATTGATCTTCTCCACGCGCATGCGCACCGGCCCCGGCTCCAGGTGAATCTTCGGGAACTTCTCCTTCAGCTCGCGGCCCACCATGTAGCGTATGATCTCGTCCAGGTTCGTATCCTTTACGTTCAGCTCCGTCACGTTCGCGCCGTCGCGCATGATGGTGGCGCGGTCGCAGATCTCCATGACCTCCTCCAGGCGATGGGAGATGTAGATCACGGACACGCCCCGCTCCTTGAGCATGCGGATGGTGTCAAACAGCGTCTTGATTTCGCGGTTGGTCAGCGGCGCGGTGGGCTCGTCCATGATCAGCACCCTTGAATTGATGGACAGGGCCTTGGCCACCTCCACCATCTGCTTGTGCGCCACGCCCAGATCGCGCACCTGCGCGTGCGCGTCGATTTCCACGCCCAGATCGTCCAGAAGGCGCTGCGCCTCCGCAAACATCCGCTTCCAGTCCACCTTGAAGCGATTCTTCATCAGCTGGCGGCCCATGAAGATGTTCTCCGCCACGGTCAGCTGCTCGGTGAGGTTCAGCTCCTGATAGATGGTGCTGATGCACAGGCGCTGCGCGTCGTGGGAGGAGGCGATCTCCACCCGCTCGCCGTCAAAATAGATCTCGCCCTCATCCTTCTGATAGGCGCCCGAGAGTATCTTCATCAGCGTGGACTTGCCCGCGCCGTTCTCGCCCAGCAGCGCGTGCACCTCCCCCTTCTTCACCGAGAGGTTCACATGGTCCAGCGCCAGCACGCCCGGGAATTTTTTTACGATGCCGCGCATCTCCAGAAATTCTGCCACGGGTCTTTTCCCCTCCACTTTTGATTTAACGAAGGGCGGCGGCGCGTGGAGCGCCGCCGCCCTGAGCGTTGACCTGGTCAACGCTTTGCCAGACGTTGAGAAAGCCTGCAAGGCAAGGAAGCAAGGCTGAAAATAAGGGAGCTTACACGGACGTAAGTGACCGCAATTTTCAGCCGCAGCTGACGCGGCAAGCAAAAATGACAACTGCATTTCCTCTTTCACCTGGCATTTTTGCGTTTGCAGGCTTTATCGACGGGCTGGGCGGCGGCGCGTGGAGCGCCGCCGCAGTCTCGCTCTGCCGCAGACGCGGCAGCGGTATTACTTGATGTAGTCGTCCACCAGGGTCGCGTCCACGACCACGGTCGGAGCCTCGATGACCTTCTCGGTGCGCTCCACGCCGTCGATGGCTTCGGTCAGCGCCTTGATGGCGTTGGCGCCGATCTCCACCGGGCCACAGGACAGGGTGGCGTTCAGCTCGCCGGCCTTCACGGACTCAAAGGCGTTCGGGTTGCCGTCCAGGCCCACGCAGATGATGTCGGTGCGGTTGAGCTGCTTGCAGGCCTGCACCGCGCCCAGCGCCATCTCGTCGCTCAGGCCGTAGATCACGGAGATTTCCGGATGGGCCTGAATCATGTCCATGGCGGCGTTCATGCCCTTCTCACGGACCCAGTCGCCCGGCTGGGTGGCGACCACTTCGATGCCCGGATAGGCCGCGGCGCACTTGTCCACGAAGCCGCCCATGCGCTGGGTGGTGTAGTCGGACGGCAGGCCCTCGATGATGGCGACCTTGGCTTCGCCGCCGGTCTGCTCGTTCACCCAGTCGGCGATGTTCGCGCCGCCGTTGTACTGGTTGTAGCCGGAGTAGGCGTACACATCCGCGCCCTCGATCTCGGTGATGGTGTTGAACATGACCACGGGAACGCCCGCTTCATTGGCCTTCTTGATGGCGGGGATCAGCGCGTCCAGGTTGATGCCGCAGACGGCGATGCCCTTCATGCCCTTGGTGATCATGTCTTCCATCATGGACGTCTGAGTGGCGTAGTCGTCCTCGGATTCGGGCGCCATGACGACGAGCTCATAGCCCAGCGCCTCGGCGACGGGGGTCGCGCCCTCGATGCAGCTTGCATAGAACGGGCTGGTCATGGCCGGGGGCAGGAAGCCCAGCTGGCCCTCCGCAAACGCGGCGGCGGTCAGCGTCATCATCAGAACGAGCACCAGTGCAAGAATCTTCTTCATGGAAATTGTCCTCCTTACTATTTTTATGCCTGACGGCATGAAGCACAGCTCGAAGCCGGATCCGCGTCCCTGCCAGCCAATTTAATAAGCGTTAAAGTTTTCAATAATTTGCGCATGAATATGGCGTTTGTATATGGACATTCCGGCAATTATCGTATAAAATAGTAATGATCCTCTGATTGTTTTTATTATAGCAAGCCAAATCGTGGAAGAATAGTTAAATCTGTTCGTTTTTCTTTGAATTTGTTCGTTTATCAGTACAAACGCATAGTTTTGCGGGAGGGAGGGCTTCGGATGCGGCCGGTTTTCGATTTTAATCAGCTCAACGCGCTGCTGCGGGATTTCTACGAGCTCACCCAGATCCGCATCACCGTCTTTGACGACGGCTTCCGGGAGCTGACGTTTGTGCCGGGTACCCACGCGCCCCTGTGCGCGCTCATCCGCGCCGCCGGAGGCGCGGATGCGTGCCATGCCTGCGACCGGGAGGCCTGCGCCCGGGCCAGCTCCCGATCCAGCGCGCTGATCTACCGCTGCCACGCGGGACTGATGGAGGCCATCATGCCCTTCTACGTCAACAATACGCTGGCGGGCTATCTCATCCTGGGCCAGGCGCTGGTCTATCCCAGCCGGGAGGCGGCCTGGGCGTCCGTCGGGCCGCGCTGCCGCGCCCTCGGCGTCGCGCCCGACGCGCTGCGCCGCGCCTGCGATCAGTCTCCTCTCGTCTCCGAGAGCTACTTTCACTCCGCCACGCACATCCTCCACGCCCTCGCCTCCTATCTGACGCTGGAAAAGATGGCCACGCTGAAGGCGGACCAGATCGCCGAGCGCCTGGACAACTACATCAACGATCACTTCACGGAGCCCATGACCGCCCAGACCCTCTGCGACCGGCTGCAAATCGGCAAGACCCAGCTCTACAGCCTGTCCAAGCAGCTCTACGGCAGCGGCGTGGCGCAGCGGATTCGCACGCTGCGCATCGAGAAGGCGCGCCACCTGCTGGCCGACCGTCCGGACATGAGCGTGGGCGACGTGGCCGAGGCCTGCGGCTTCAGCGATTACAACTACTTCATCAGCGTGTTCACCCGCATGACCCAGGAGTCGCCCTCCCGCTACCGCCGCCGCTCCGCCAGCGCGCCGCCGGACGACTGAGAGATCCCAAATTTTCCCGGGGCGCTGGACTTTCCGGCGCCCCGGTTGTAGAATTCATACGGGCCACTCCATCGGAAGCCGCAATCCGGGGGAGCGCGCCGCCGGACTGAACCGCCGGAAGGAAACCGCGCCGCGAAGGAGTGCGCAGGGCAAAGTCCGCTTCGGACGACGCGCCCGGGGAGCGGTTCCCGGCCAAACCAGACGCACACGTTGGGAGGATGAGACGCATGCACGACGACCTTCACCTGCTCCGCCGCACGCCGGACCCCGCGCCCGCCGGAGCGCACAACCCCTTCGGCCTCCGCTCCGCCCGGGAGGCGCTGGCCTTTCACCGCAGCTTCCCCGAATACAGCCCCACGCCCCTCGTGCGGCTGCGCGGCCTGGCCAAAGCGCTGGGCGCAGGGGAGATCTTCGTCAAGGACGAGAGCAGGCGCTTCGGCCTGAACGCCTTCAAGGCGCTGGGCGGCAGCTACGCCATCGCCCGCTGCATCGCAGGCCGCCTCGGCCTGGACTTCGAAGCTCTCCGCTTCGACCAGCTGACCTCGCCGGAGCTGCGCCGCGCCCTGGGGGACGTGACCTTCGTCACCGCCACCGATGGAAACCACGGCCGGGGCGTGGCATGGACGGCCATGCGCCTCGGACAGAGGAGCGTGGTGTACATGCCGGAGGGCACCGCGCCGGAGCGGCTGGAGAACATCCGCCTCCTGGGCGCGGACGCCTCCATACTGGGTCTGCCCTACGACGACTGCGTGCGCTACGCCCGCGCGCAGGCGCAGGCCAACAGCTGGACTCTGGTGCAGGACACCTCCTGGCCCGGCTACGAGCAGATTCCCCTGTGGATCATGCAGGGCTACACCACCATGGGGCTGGAAATTCTGGAGCAGCTGGACGGCGTACGGCCCACCCACATTTTGCTTCAGGCGGGCGTGGGCGCGATGGCCGGGGCCATGGCGGCCTTCTTCGCAGAATGTTGGCGGGACGAAAAGCCGGTCATCGCCGTCGTGGAGCCCCAATCCGCGGACTGCTTCTTCCGCACCGCCGCAGCAGGCGACGGCGCACTCCACGCCGCCCCCGGGCCCATGCGCACCATCATGGCGGGCCTGGCCTGCGGCGAGCCCTGTCCCATCGCCTGGGACGTGCTCTCCCGCTGCGCCGAATTCTATGTCTCCATGCCGGACTGGGTGGCTGCGAAGGGCATGCGCACGCTGGCCGCGCCCCTGCCGGGCGACGCGCCTGTGATTTCCGGCGAGAGCGGCGCGTCCACGCTGGGCTTCGCCGCCGCGGCGCTGAAGCGGAACGATCTGCGCGCGCAGCTGGGGCTGGACGAAAGCTCCCGCATCCTCTGTATCTCCACCGAGGGCGACACCGACCGGGCCAACTACCGCCGCGTCGTCTGGGACGGGCTGTATCCCGCGCCCTGAGGCGCGACCGGGAGCGCGCGTGCCCCGAAGCCGCCGCGCGCGGGGAGGCGCGGCCCGGAGGCGCCTTTGCCGTCCGGCGGACAATTGTTTTGGCCGTAGGGCTTGAAATCCCGGGGGAATTGTGCCATACTGGGCTTGGAAAGTTTCGGGCCGCGCGGCGCGCCGGTCCGGAGAGCGATAAATGAAAAGACAATACGAACGGAGGAAGCGCTTTATGATCAGTCTGGGTGTGGATATCGGCGGAACAGGCGCAAAGTGCGTGGCGTTCCGGGACGACGGAGAGCAGCTGGCGCTGAGCTACATTGAATATCCCAACCCCCCGGGAAAGGTGAACCTGGAGCCGGAAGTGCTGGCGAGCTCCGTCTTGCACGTAATCCGGGAGTGCGTGGAGGCCCTGCCGGACCGCAGCGAGGTGGCGGCCATCACCGTCTCGTCCTTCGGGGAATCCTTCGTGCCGGTGGACCGGGAGGGCAAGGCCCTCTCGGACATCATCATGTACTTTGCGGATTCCTCCTCCGGCGAGTTTGACAATCTGGTTGCGAAGGTGGGTGCGGAAAAATTCATGAAGATCGCCCGCACCATGCCCGACGCCTCCTATTCGCTGGCGAAGATGCTCTACACGGTCAGGACCGCGCCGCGCCCGGTGTGGAAGTTTCTGCTGATCGCGGGTTACATCTGCTACCGGCTGTGCGGCGTGGCGGCCACGGACGTATCCCTGGCCTGCCGGACGCTTCTCTACGACGTGGAGCAGGGATGCTGGTCCCGGGAGCTGCTGGACGCGGCGGAGCTCAGCGTGGATCAGATGCCGGAGGTCTACGAGACGGGCTCCGACCTGGGACCGCTGCTGCCCCGGGTGGCCGAAAAGCTGGGCCTCTCCGCATCCGTGCGCGTGGTCATCGGCGCCCACGACCAGATCGTCAACGCCCTGGCCTGCGGCGTGCGGGAGCCGGGCGACGCAATGGACGGCACCGGCACCACCGAGTGCATCGAGCCGCTGTTCTCCGCCATCCCGGAGGAAGCGCGCTTCACGCAGGAGAACTACGCCTGCGTGCCCTATCTGGACGGCCGCGGCTATGTGACCTACGCCTACAACCTCTCCGGCGGCATGGTGGTGCGCTGGTATCGCGACCAGCTGGCGCTGCACCTGCGCGATCAGGCGAAGCGGGAGGGCGTGAGCGTCTACGACATTCTCAACCGCGTCTGCCCCGAGGAACCGGGCGAGCTGATCGTGTTGCCCTATCTGCAGGGCATGGGCGGAACGCCGGACATCGCGCCGGACGTGCGGGGCGTGTTCTGGGGCGTGTCCATGCACACCGGGCTTGCGGAGATCTACCGCGCCATACTGGAAGGTCTGACCTTTGAAATGGCCTACAACCTGGAGCATCTAGAGCGCTACGGCACCGCGCCCCGGCGGCTCTACGCCTGCGGCGGCGGCGCGCGCTCGCGGGTGTGGCTGCAGATCAAGGCCGACATCTGGAACCGGGAGATCCTGCCCGTGGAGACGGAGGAGACCGGCGCGCTGGGCAGCGCGATTCTGGGCTTCGCCGCCGTGCAGGGCGTGAAGGACCGCTGCGAGATGGCGAAGAAGTTCGTGCGCGTGGGCGCGCCCATCCGGCCCAACCCCGCCCATGTGGAAATCTACCGGGAGAAGTTCGAGCGCTACAAGCACCTGCGCGCGCTGGTGCTGGAGGAGATGACCCGGCGCTGAGCGCCCCCGCCGAAGGAGAAAAAAACCGCCCCGCCCTGCGGACAGCCGATATGGCCGTCTGCCGGGCGGGGCGGGCTTCTTTGCGCGAGCCGGAATCAGAGCTCGTACAGGGCGAGCCATTTCGGAGAAGCGCAGGTAGACGCCGTAGAACCGCTCATAGAGGTTCTCGCCGTCGTTCAGCGCATATTTGTCCTGCGCTTCATCGTAGGTATAGTGCCCCTCCGCCAGCTCGGCGCGGGCGTACTGCTCCACGGCCTGCGCGTCGCTCAGAATGTCCGTGAGCGCATCCAGCCGTTCCGGATCCACCGCCTCCACCCGACGGATCAGGCCCGGGAAGTAGTCCGCGGACGCCTGCGCCGCATAGCCGTAGGCGCTCTCGTCCGCGAGCACCGCCTCTGCGTCGCCCGGATAGAGGAAGTAGCTGATCTGATTTCCGCTCTCATCGACGTAGCTGCCGGTGTACTCCGTCCACTGGCACACGAACATCAGATAGTCGAACATGGCGTTCACATCTGCGATCACGCCGTCCTCCGCCAGGGACTGGTACAGGGCGTACTCCTGGGACACGGACGAGAGGTCGACGGTCTCACAGCGGGCGCCGTCGATGTAGTAGTTGTAGTTGTAGCCGTAGTCGTCGGTGCGGTCCTCCACCTTCAGCGTCCCCGTGATCTGCACCGGCCGGTCCGTGAATTCGAACTTCTCGCCCGCCGGGGCGTACACCGCCATCGTGTTGGCCAGCTGCGTGGTGTTGGGCACGCAGAAGGGGCAGCTCTGATAGGGCATGTTCATCAGGTAGATGTAGCTGCCGTCCAGCGGAGAGAGCGTCGCCATGTAGCCGGTGATGCGCACCTGCTTTCCGTCGAGCGCCTTCAGCGTCTCGATGCTGGCGGACGCGGAAAAGCTGAGCCGCGCCGCCTCCTCGCCGGTCTTTTTGCAGCCGCCCAGAAGCAGCGTCAGGCACAGCAGCAGCGCGGGCAGACGAATGTGTTTCATGGTTTGGCCTCCCTTCATCGGTCGATTCCGTCCCTTCGGGACATGCGCAGGGTCATGGCGGAGGTCGGCAGCAGGCTGATGACGAACACCGCCACCAGGATCAGCCACTCCGCCGGATAGACATTCCGGGCGTTCAGCACGATGCCCATCCCGGCGACAAAGCTGCGCACGCCCAGCAGGCAGCCGTGGGCCAGCAGCAGCGACGCCGCCAGCGCCGCAACGCCCGCCAGGGCGTTCTGGAGGAGATAGAGCAGGTGAATTCTGTTCATGGACACGCCGATGAGCCGCATCAGGGCGATCTACGGGCGGGAATCATAGGCGTTGAGCAGCGCGACCAGCGCAATGACAAACACGTTCATCGCGAGGATCACCGCACACAGAATTACACAATCTGCCGGCTCATGTCCACGTTCTCCAGCACCTCGCGCAGCACCGTGTTGGGATTGATCACGAGGTAGTCCGCGTTTTCGGAGTAAGCGCTCACGAGGGCAGAGTAATCCGCAATGCTCCGGGAGCGCACCAGCACGGCGCAGATGGTGCGCGCCGCATCCTCCGCAGCCGCGTCGTTTGCCGCGTCTGTCGCGTCCGGGTCGTGCGCCGCGCCCGTCGCAGCCGTGTGCTGCGGCGCGGCTCCGACCTCCTGCGCGGCGGCCGCAGGCTCCGTCTCATCCGCATCCTCCACGTCCGCTTCTTCCTCTCCGTCCGCCTCGTGCTCCTGTCCGTGCAGCGCCCAGACCGTCTCGCAGGGCGTAAACACGGCGTTGTCGCAGGCGGTGTCGGTGCGCCGGAGGATCCCGGTCACCACCAGGGGCGCTTCGGCGTGGTCGTGCCCGCTTCCGCTGAGCCCGTGGGAGGTGACCAGCTCGTCGCCGACCTTCAGGCCGTAGCTGCGCGCGACCTTCCAGCCGACCACGGCCTCGCGGCTCCGGGAGAACATTTCGCCCCCGGCCAGCGCCTTGCCCTCCAGATAGGCGGGCGTGGTGCCGACGATGGGAGCCTCGTTGAAGCTGTCGCCCATGCTGAACGGAATCACCGAATTTGCGCGGCCGCTCTGTTCAATCTCCTCCACGAGGGAATAGGGGATCGTGCCCAGCGGCTTGTCGGTGAGAAAGAGGGTGTTCATCGCCAGCTGCGTGGAGCTGCCCGCCGGGCCGATGATCAGGTCGTAGTTGGCCGCGGTGCGGACGATGCCCTCGGAGATCTGGGTGGAAATGTTGTAGGCGAGCAGCGCGACGCAGCAGGAGACGACGATGGACAGGGAGACCATGAGCAGCTTCGCGCGGCGCACCGCCATGTGCCGGAGGGCAAATTCAAGCATGGAGCTGCGCCTCCTCTCCGAAGGAAAAGCGCGCGATGGCGTTCATGTCCAGCACATGATCGAACAGGGGCGCGAGGCGCTCATCGTGGGTGACGGCGATCAACGTGCCCTGCCGCGCGTTTTCAATCAGCTGCTCCATGACCGCGCGGCCGGTCTCAAAGTTCAGGTTGCCCGTCGGCTCGTCGGCGAGGATGATGGAGGGCCGCTTGACCAGCGCGCGGGCGATGGCGACGCGCTGCTTCTCGCCGCCGGAGAGCGCGCGCACCCGCCGCTTTTTCAGCGGCAGAATGCCCAGGCGCTCGAGCAGCGCATCCCGGCCGGAAACGTCCACATGCTCCAGGCGAAGCACGTCGATGTTGTCCTGAACCGTCATGTTTTCAATCAGCTTGAAGTCCTGAAAGATATAGCCGACGCGCTGAATCCGGAATGCGTCGCGCCGGCGCTGGGGCCACCGGCTCACAGTCTCGCCGTCGATGCAGACGCACCCCTGCGCGGGCGTGAGGATGCCGGAGATCAGGTTCAGCAGCGTGGACTTGCCGCAGCCGGATGCGCCCAGCAGGGCGTAGGAAGCGTTGGATTCAAATTTCAGGTAGGCATAGCGAATACAGGCGCCATCGGAGAACCGCACGCCCAGATTTTCAATTGTAATCATAAAAAACCTCCCGATGCACAAAGAGACGACGAACAACGGCCCAGCGCCGCGGAGCAGACCTTTCCCGGACGGGAGGTTTCAATCGTTCAGTTGTACATGAAGGAGGATGAGGGAAGGGGATGCGAAGGAGACGCAGGCGGCGGGCGCGCAAAGCAGGGCCGCCACCCACAGCGCGGGCAGGCCGGCCGGCGCGAACGCCGGGAGCGGCAGGCGGCCCTGCCGTTCAATCAGGCGGCAGAGCAGACATTCGGAGGGCGAGGCGCAGCTGTGGCCCGCATGCTCCGCGCAGGCGACGGCGCTCAGGCACAAAAATGCAAGCATCAGCCCGAGCAGCGCCCACAAGCATGCCCTTCTCCACCTTGCGCGCATGGGCTCACTCCCCTCCTCTGAAATCCGCCTCCATTATAATTCTCCGCCCCTCAAACATCAACGGCGCTCTGGGGCACAATTCGGGGATTTTTGTAAACAAAGTCAAAACACCGCGACTGGAACTGCGCCGGGAGGAGTGCCTCCCAACCGGGAAAAAATGCGCCGGCGCTGCCGTACATCCACAAAGGCTCTCTTGACAGGCAGATGGACGGGGGAACAAGCTCCCCCGCCGTACACGCCGTCGGGTGCGACAGTAATTCGAGAGGACTTCTGCCCTCTCGCGCTCTCCTGAGGTTTTTCGACAGACCAGCAGGGCGGACCTGAACAGGTCCGCCCCGCTGTTTACTCTATTGGAACCATCAGCAGGTTGCGCCGCCCTTCAGGTGCTTCTGGGCGGTGAGGTTTTCCTCCTTGCGCTGGAGGAGCTCGTCGCTCAGGAGCTGGGCCTGGACGTTTTCGAAGCCCAGACGGGCGACGGTGTCCGCGAAGCGCTCGCCGGTGAGGCCCTGTTCGCGGAAGAGCAGGATGGCCTTCTCCACGACGGAGAGCACCTCCTCCCGATCGGTGAACACCTTTTCGAGGGGAATGCCCCGGGCCACCTTCTTGCCCCAGCGGCCGCCGATGTACACGCGATAGCCGCCGGTGTACTTCTCGAAGGCCTTGAAGGGGCACTTGCCCAGGCAGCGGCCGCAGTGGTTGCACTGTCCGGCGTCGACGACCACCTTGCCGTCCTTCATGGAGACGGCCTTGATGGGGCAGGCGCGCTCGATCTGGCAGATCTTGCAGCCACGGCACTTGTCCAGGTCGACTTCCGGCACGCGCTGGCCGATGATGCCCAGGTCGTTGAGGTCGGGCTTGACGCAGTTGTTCGGGCAGCCGCCCACCGCGATCTTGAACTTGTGGGGGAGCTTCACGCCGCTGTACCCCTTGTAGAAGCGCTCGTGGATCTCCCGGGAGAGGTCGAAGGTGTCAATCAGGCCGTACTGGCAGGTGGTACCCTTGCAGGAGACCACCGGGCGCACCTTGGAGCCGGTGCCGCCGGTCTCCAGGCCGTGCTGGGCCAGGAAATCCCGCAGGGGCTCGATGTTGTCGAAGGGCACGCCCTGAATCTCCAGCGTCAGGCGGGAGGTCATGGTGATCTCGCCGCTGCCGAAGCGCTTCGCAGCCTCGGCGATCACGGCGCTCTCCTCCGCGGTCACCTTGCCGTTGCGGGTAATCACGCGGCCGTTGAAGCGGTCGGGGCTGTTCTTGTCCCAGAGGAAGCCCAGGGCCTTGACCCGGGTCATGTCCTCGGGGGAGACGGCGGCGGAGACGTTCTTCACGCGCACGTCGTTGAACTGGGTTGCGCCCTCCAGCACGACGGTGTTGGTGTAGCCATAGTGGCGCAGGCGGTTCTGCAGGAAGTAGGCGCGCTTGCCGCGGTTGCACACCAGCAGCAGCTTTTCGTCCTTCGCAAGGCCCTCCACCGGGCCGTTGACGGAAGTGAGATCCACATACTTCGCGCCGCGGATGCCGGGCTTGCGGCCCGCGTCCACCACGGTGTAGCCGTCCGCCGCGCCCTCCATATACTCCCGGGGCGTCATGCTCACCAGCGCGCCGTCCAGCTTGTTCTCGAGGACATGCACCGCCTGCACGAAGGGATGGATGGCGGTGGAGAAGGGCGGCGCGTAAGCGTAGTCCGCGCACTCGAAGTCCTCCAGCGTCGCGCCCAGGTTGAGGCCGGTCACGGCGATGTCGATGATCTTGTCCACCGCGCCCCTGCCCAGCGCCTGCGCGCCCAGCAGGCGGCGGGTGGCCCGGTCGGCAATGAGCTTGATGGAGAAGAGACCCGCGTCGGGGTAGTAGTGGGCCTTGTCGTCGGTGACGGCGAGGGCGGTGATCACGTCGTAGCCCGCCGCGCGCGCCTGCTCCTCGGTCAGGCCCGTGCGGGCGCAGTTCAGGTTCGGAAGGTGCACGATGCCCGTGCCCAGCACGCCGGGATAGCGCTTCGCACCGCCCGTGAGGATCTGTGCGAGGGTGCGGCCCTCTAGGTTGGCGGAGGAGCCCATGGGCGACCACTGGCGCGCGCCGGTCAGGCGGTTGGTCACCAGGGCGCAGTCGCCCACGGCGTACACGTCCGCGATGCTCGTGCGCAGCTGATCGTCCACCACCACGCGGCCCCGATCCAGCTCGATTCCGCTGCCCTCCAGGAAGGCGGTGTTGGGGCGCACGCCCACGGCCACGATGGCCAGCTCGCAGGGCAGGACGCCGGTCTCCGTGCGCACGGCCTGCACCGCGCCCTCGCCGGTGAATTCCAGCGCGCGGGTGTTGGTCAGGCAGCGGATTCCGCTCTCCGCCAGCCTGTGGCGGATGTAATCGGCCATTTCGGGGTCAAAGATCTCCGGCAGGAGCTGCGCCGCGGCCTCG
Organism: bacterium; assembly: GCA_004563405.1. Taxonomy (GTDB): domain Bacteria; phylum Bacillota; class Clostridia; order Christensenellales; family Aristaeellaceae; genus SFTH01. The sequence continues at coordinate 96,720 of SFTH01000001.1, read as the reverse complement.
ACCACCGTGACGGAGACGCCCAGCGCCTTGAGGTTTTCGGCCATCTCCAGGCCGATAAAGCCGCCGCCGATCACCACCGCGCTGCGCGCATGGCTGCCGGTGGCGTGGGCGCGGATTGCGATGGCGTCGTCCGGGGTGCGCACCTTGAACACGCCGGGAAGCTGCGCGCCCGGAATCTTCGGCACCACTGCGGACGCGCCCGAGGCGATGACCAGCCGGTCGTAGGTATAGGCGCAGGCCTCGCCGGTGACCAGGTTCCGGGCGGAGACGCGCCTTTCGCCGGGATCGACCCCGAGCACTTCCACGCCGGTCTCCACCCGCGCGCCGGTGAGGGCGCTGAACTTCTGGGGCGTGTTCACGATCAGTTCGTCCCGGCTCTCGATCCGGTTGCCGACGTAATAGGGCAGGCCGCAGCCCGCGTAGGAGATGTCCCTGTCCCGGGTCAGCACGGTGACCTCCGCGCTGCGGTCCGCGCGCAGAAGCTTCGCGGCGGTCTTGGTTCCGGCCGCCACGCCGCCAATGATCAGTACCTTCATATCTCTTCCCCCATTCGATTGATTTGCATTTCGTCCTCCCGCTCCATCCGGTGGCAGCAGCCCTCAACGCCGGCGCACTCCGGGCGGAACTTCGCACAGACGGCCACGTCGCCGCCCTCGATGCGCAGCGCCCGCCCGTGAACCAGCGCGTCGGCGAGGGTTCTGCGCGCTCCGGCATAGATGCGCGCCACGGTGGAGCGGCTCACGCCCATCTTCCGGGCGCAGGCGTCCTGGGTGTAGCCGAGGCCGTCGATCAGCCGCACGGCCTCGTATTCGTCAAAGCCCAGCACTGCCTCGCCCTCCGGCGGGCGGTCTGTGGGGCCAAAGGCGCACACCTTCGGCCGGGAACAGATGCGCCTGCATTTCTCCGGTCTCGCCATGCGCGTCTCCTCCTCTCCTTCGCATGCGTCTCCGCTTCGCGGATGCGGTCCTTCGACATTATGATAGTACAATTATAGTCATATGTCAATAATTTGTGCCCCAAAAAGCCCCTCACGGGGCTGGAAATGCATGGATGCGCCGCAGGTCCCGGCCGCCCGCGCGGGCGGCCGGGACCTGCGCGTCTCGCCGGATTCAGCCGAGGAGCTCCACGGCGTTGGGGCGCGCGTCGCGGCGGTCCAGGATTGCGCCGTGGCCGCAGCAGTAGACGTATTCTCCGACGGGGAAGCGTCGCAGGAGCGCCTCGCGCTCGAGGCTCGCCCGGCGGGAGTCCATGTTCACGCTGGTCATGAGATAGGGCGCGAGGCGGTTGAAGGCGGCCTGTTCCGGCGTAAAGCCGGGAATGTTGACCATGATGTCGCCGCTGAAGACCATCTTTTCGCGTTCGCAGACGATGGCCACCTCGCCGTCGGCGTGGCCGCCGTTGCCCCGGTAGAGGTCGAAGCGCAGCCCGGCAAAGCCGAAGCTGCCCAGCGGGCAGAGGGGATCGTCCGGATCGTCCGCCTCCGCGTCCACCACCCTGAGGTGGGTCATCTCCGGGGGCAGGTAGCGGGAGAGGATGCGGCTGATGGTGCAGTAGGGCGCGTGGGCGGGGTTGCGCTCCCGGTAGTTGGGCTCGCCCGCGTTCTCCCATTCGAAGTGCTGCCGGGCGACGGGGCTGACGTAGATCTCATCGAAGAGGTTCAGCAGGCCGCAGTGGTCCATGTCCGGGTGGGTGATGGCCATCTGCCGGGGAAGCTCGTCGAAGTCCGGGAACAGGCGGCGCAGCAGGGCCACCATCTCCGGGGCGTAGCAGGCAAATCCGCTGTCCACAAACAGCAGCCGCCCCCCGCGCTCGAGGACGTAGGTGTTGCTGCCGCAGGGGGGCTCGATGCACCAGAGCATGCCGCCGGAGCGCAGGGGAAGCCGGGAGAGCCGGGGCGCAAAGGCCGCGCCCTTGTAGTGGGCCAGCATGTCCGCAAACTTGCCGATGTAATCGAAGGTCTTGTAGGGCGGCTCGCTGCGCTCGTCCAGCATCTGCATGATGCGGTTGGCCTGGGCGGTGAGCTCGTTGGCCTTCCGGGGCGGCAGGTTCAGCTTCTGGGCCACGCGGTTGGCAAAGCGCATGTAGAAGACCGTGTTGTCCAATACGCGCTCGCTCTCGTCGTAGTCGATGATGCGGATTTCGCACAGGGCGGAGGCGCGCTCCAGAAAATCGCGGATGTCCTCCGGGCGCTCCAGAAACAGGCCCATGCGGAAGTTCTGATAGCCGGTGCCGTTCTCGTGGGAGCTGATGTAGGAAATGTTGAAGTTGTACTGATGGATCAGCTCCAGCACGGACTGCACCGCGCCGGGCACGTCCCGGAGCACGAATTCCACCAGCAGCACGCGGCTGCCGCTCTCTGCGTCCTGAATGTAGCCGATGCGCCGCAGCGCGTTGGAAATATCCGCCAGCTGGTCCGGCTCGCCGGAGACGTCGATAAACAGGGTGTGGGTGTCCACGGCCTTGTTATAGCTCACCCGGGTGATGTTCGCGCCCGCGGCGGCAATGATGCGGCTCGCCTCCAGAAACGCGCCCGATTTGTCCGGCATGGTGGTGATGTAGGTCTTTCGCACCGCTCGTCCCTCTCCCCTCTGGAATGAAACCATTTTAAACCAAACGCAGCCGCGCGTCAACGTTGGCGTTGGACGCGCGGCGAATTTTTGCAGTTTTTCAGGCCTGCGCCCCGTCCCCGGGCGCGGGCAGGCAGACGGTCATGCGCGTGCCCAGGCCCTCCCGGGAGAGGAGCTCGAAGTGCCCGCCGTGGCGCTCCACGATCCACTTTGCGATGGACAGGCCCAGCCCCGTGCCGCCGCTCTGGCGGGTGCGGGCGGGGTCGGAGCGGTAGAAGCGGTCGAATACATGCTGCATGTCCTCGCCGGAGATGCCGATGCCCGTATCCTGCACCTCCATGCAGGGCTCTCCGCGCCCGTTCAGGTAGGCGCGCAGCCAGATGGTTCCGCCCTCCGGCGTGTACTTCAGAGCGTTGTCCGCGAGGATGCGGGCGCACTGCTTGAGCAGATCCCAATCGCCCACACAGGGCGCGGCGTCCCGCACATCCGCGCGCCAGTCGTGCTTCGGGTCGATGAGACGGCTGTCCTCGCAGACCTCCTCCACCAGTTGCGAAAGCTCCAGCGGCCGGAATTCCATGCGGTTGCGGCCCGTATCGCCCCGGGCGAGGAAGAGCAGCTGCTCCACCAGCTTGCTCATGTAGGCGGCCTCGCTCTTGATGGCGGAGATGGATTCGTCCAGTATCTTTTCGTCCTGCTTGCCCCAGCGGTCCAGCATGCCCGCATAGCCCTGAATCACGGCGATGGGCGTGCGCAGCTCGTGGGAGGCGTCGGAGACGAAGCGCGCCTGCTGCATGTAGGCCTCCTGCATGCGCTCCAGCAGGCCGTTGATGGCGTCCTGGAGTCCCGCCAGGTCCCGGTCGCCCATGTCCAGCTTCTCCGGATGCTCGGGCCGCATGCGGCTGATGGCGTCCTCCAGATCGTGCAGCTTTTCGCCGCCGGCGCCCGGCGGAGGCGGCGGCGCGGAGACCTGCGCCGCGCTGCGGCCCAGCTCCCGGGCGGCCCGAGCCATGCGGTCCAGCGGCCGCAGAAGCCTGCGGGCCGTGCGCCGCCCGGAGAACATCTGCCCGAAGAAAAACAGGAGCTCCCCCACCAGCAGCGCGGCGGCGGCGGGCTTGAGTACCATCAAAAAATCGGCGACCTCCGCGCTGAAGCGCGCGCCGGAGGGGCTGAAGAACACATATTGCGCCGCCCCCAGCGCGTCCAGAAATTCCCGCATGGTCTCAAAGCCGCCCATCTCCAGCGTGCGCCGGAGCTGCGGAATCCAGTCCGCGCCCAGTGCTGCGCGCTCCCGGGCATAGCAAAAGGCCGCCACGGAAATCAGCAGCAGCAGCAGGTTCAGCCGGAAAAAGATCCAGAACAGCCGCCGCAGCCACGCGCGGCTGATCTTGTTCGCCGTGGAGGTCACCCGCCCCGTCTCGTTCATCTGCGCCTCCCGTCCGCCGCCCGCGGGCGGCCATGGTCTCTATCGGTCATGCATCGCGGAACACATAGCCCACGCCCCGCACCGTGTGGATGTACTTCACGCCGAAGGCGTCGTCCAGCTTGGCGCGCAGATAGCGGATGTACACGTCCACCACGTTCGTCTCGCCCGCGTATTCGTAGCCCCACACCATGTCCAGCAGCTTTTCCCGGCTGAGCACGATGGAGCGGTTCTCCATCAGCGCCTGGAGCAGCTCGAACTCCCGCAGGGTCAGCTGCACGGGCACGTCCCCGTAGAACACCTCGTGGCGGGCGGGATCCAGCTTCAGCGGCCCGGAGGTGAGCGCCAGGGCCGCGGGCTGCGCGCCGGCGCGGCGGCGCAGCGCCACGCGGATCCGGGCCAGCAGCTCCTCAATCTCGAAGGGCTTGGTGATGTAATCGTCCGCGCCCATGTCCAGGCCCGTCACCTTGTCCATCACCTGGTCCCGGGCCGTGACCATGATGACCGGCGTCTGCTTCGTCCGGCGCAGGCGGCGCAGAAGCTCCAGCCCGCTCAGTCCCGGCAGCATCACGTCCAGCAGCAGCAAATCGTACTCCTGCGCCTCCGCCATGCTCAATCCGGTGCGTCCGTCAAAGGCCTTTTCCACCTGATAGCCCTCGTGGGTCAGCTCCAGCTCCACAAAGCGCGCCAGCTTTTCCTCGTCCTCGACGATCAGTATCCGCTCCGCCATGCTTCCTCCCCCGCGCCCTTGAGGGGGCGCAGCCCGGCGCGCCTCGCCGCGCGCCGGGCAGATTCATTTTCTACTTATTCTTCGCGCCGTCCCCGTCGTTTTCCTGCTCCCGGGGTTCCGCCGCTTCGCTGTGGGCGCGGAATTCCTTCTTCACGGTCTCCGCCGCCTCCGCCGCGCGGTCCATGGCCTCGTTAATGGAGGGTTTGCCCAGGTTCGGGCCGCGGAAGCTGTAGCGCGCGCCGCAGAACAGGCCCACCGCCAGCGCCGCGAACATGAACCAGAAACCGAAGATCATGAGCACCACGAACACCGTCACCGGCAGGGAAAAGAGCTCCTCGCCCCGGCGGGAGACCACGAAGGCGTTCGCATTGCCGATGCGCAGCAGTTTGCAGAAGCTCTGGCCCAGCCACTTCAGCGCGCCCCGCGCGCCCTCGCCGCCGTCGCGGCGCTTCCTGCCGCCCTCCGACGCCTCCGCCTCCTCCTCGGGCTTCGTGGAGTAGCGCGCGCTGCCGGGATTGACCTTGCCCGCCTTCTCCAGAAGCAGCATCGCGTCCAGCAGATCCCAGTTGCTCTGCTCCAGCGCGTCCTTGGCCTCCTCGTAGCTCACGTTCGCCTTTTCCCGCAGAGTTTCCACCATTTCAAAATTCGTCATTTGTTCTCTCTCCTTCAATTTCATTTGCCGCTCGTGGGCGGCGCTCTGGTTTCCTTTCGACAGTCCGTATTCTACACCGGGAAAATTAAACGCGCACGGTTTTACATTAGAGCCGGATTAGAAAGGGATTCAGATTTGGCCGGAAGCGCGAAAAGAAACGTGATGCGGGTTTTGCCGGAGCTTGACCGCGACTTGACGGGTTCATGACGCGTACGTGTTAATCTGAACGCGACCCAAGAAGAAAGGCGAGTGAAAAAAATGATGAGAATTCTGTCCCTGATCTGCATCGCGGCGCTCCTGATCTGCTGCATGCCCGCGGCGCTGGGCGAGGAAGCCCCGGCGGCCCCCAAGTATGTGTTCATGTTCATCGGCGACGGCATGGGCAACCCCCAGGTGACCGCGACGCAGTACTATCTGGGCTCCATCGAAAATCCCGACTCCGAATTCCCGGTTCCGGCGGATCTGAGCTTCACGCAGTTCCCGTACCTGGGCATGGTGACCACCTATGACGCCTCCTCCTTCTGCCCGGACTCCGCCTCCACGGCGACCTCCATGGCCTCCGGTGAAAAGACCCTCTCCGGCGTCATCAACTACGACGTGACGCTGACCACCCCCTTCAAGCTCGTCACCGAGTACGCGAAGGAAGCCGGCTACAAAATCGGCGTCATCTCCAGCGTCTCTCTGGATCACGCCACCCCCGCAGCCTACTACGCCAAGCAGCCCAGCCGCAACGAATACTATGAGATCGCCGTGCAGGGCGTGACCGGCACGACCCTGGACTACCTGGCGGGCGGCGGCTATCTCAAGCCCACCGGCGCAGACGCGGAAAACCCGCAGACCGACATTCTGGAGCTCGCCCTGGAGAACGGCTGGATCATCCCCGCCTCCAACGACGAGGTGCGCGCCCTGAATTCCGAATCCGGCCGCGTGCTGGCCACCAACCCCGTACTTCAGGATTCCAAGTCCATCAACTATGAGATCGACCGTGAGCGCCTGACTGCCGAGGGCGAGGACATTCTCTCCCTGGCGGACTTCGTGAAGGCGGGCATCAACGTTCTGGACAACGAAAACGGCTTCTTCATGATGTGCGAAGGCGGCAAGATCGACTGGGCAGGCCACGCCAATGACGCGGCAACCTCCATTCACGAGACCCTGGCTTTCAGCGACGCGGTGCAGGTCGCCGTGGACTTCGCCCAGGAGCATCCCGATGAGACGCTCATCATCGTCACCGCGGACCACGAGACCGGCGGCATGACCATCGGCTTCGCAACCACCGCCTACGACACCCACTTCAACTACCTGACCAACCAGACCATCTCCTTCACCGACTTCGACGGCGTGATCGCCAATCTGCGCGACAGCGGCGCTTCCTTCGAGGACGCGCTGGCGGAAATTCAGACCTGCTACGGCCTGACCACCGAGGCGGAGCAGGAGCTGACCCTGACCGAAGCGGAGCTCGAGAGCCTGAAGGCCGCCTTCGAACTGAGCATGATTCCCAAGGCCGAGCGCGAACTGGGCGACGAGGAGGCGCTGCTCTACGGCGGCTACGAGCCCCTGTCCATGGCGGTCTCCCACATCATCAACAACAAGGCCGGTCTCAGCTACACCTCCTACGCCCACACGGGCCTGCAGATTCCTGTGTACGCCACGGGCGTGGGTGCGGAAGCCTTCTCCGGCCTCTACGACAACACCGAAATCTTCACCCGCACCATGGAAGTCATGGGCCTGGAAAAGTAAAGACGACCGTACCTGTCTGGGCCGCCCGCCGGGCGGCCCGGCTTTTTGGAGAACCGGAGGAAACTTTCATGAAAAGAGAAAAGCGCCGGAGTCTGATTCTCTGCGCCGTCATGTTGCTCTTCTGCGGCCTGCTGTGCCTGCTGCCGGATTCCCACCTGAACGTCCCCTCCGCCTTCCCCCGGGAGAAGGTGCGCGTGGAGGCGGTGGATAACAGCCTGCTCAGCGCTGTCGGCATCACCTACAACGGCGTGCAGCCCTGCGAAGTGACCATCCTCACCGGCGAGCACCGGGGCGAGCGCTGCAATTCCTACAACTACCTCAACTCTGCGCTGGACAAGGACAAGCTGTTCGAGGTAGGCGACACGGCCTGGGCGATGCTTCAGGAGTCGGCCCAGGGGCTGAACGTGACCCTCATAGATCACTACCGCGCCGCGACTGAGGGGTGGATCCTGGCCGCGCTGGCGGCGGCGCTGATCCTCTACGGCGGCGAGACCGGCTGCGGCGCGCTGGTCTCCCTGGCGGCGAGCGCGGTGATCGTGTGGAAACTGCTGATCCCGCTGCTGCTGGAGGGCGTGAATCCCATGCTCGCGTCCTTTGTCACCGTGGTCGCGCTGACGCTGATCATCGACGTTCTGGTGGCGGGCTTCACCCGGCAGTGTCTGATGGCGGTGCTGGGCTCCCTGGCGGGCACACTGGTCACCTGCGCCGCAGCAGTGGGACTGACGCACCTTCTGAAGCTGGACGGCGGCGACCTTCCCTATGTGGTGCCGCTGCTGGCCCAGTCCTCCATGGGCGTGGACACCCGCAGCCTCTACATCGGCATGGTGTTTCTGGCCAACTCGGGGGCGCTGATGGATCTGAGCATGGACATCTCCGTCTCCACGGTGGAGCTGCACCGGCACCGGCCGGATCTGGGCAGCCGGGCGCTGATGCGCAGCGGCTTCGTGGTGGGCCGCAGCGTGCTGGGCACGATGACCACCACGCTGATGCTGGCCTACTCGGGCAACTACCTGTCGATGCTGATGTACTTCGCGGGGCAGGGCACGCCGCTCTCGGACGTAATCAACCTGAAGTATGTGGCCAGCCAGCTGCTCAACACGCTGGTGGGCAGCTTCGGTCTGGTGGCCGCCGCGCCGCTGACCGCGCTGATCGCCTCCCTACTCTGCGCCCGGGAGGGGCGCGCCGCCGCCCCGGACGCAGAAATTCCCCGCGACCGCGCCTGACGCAGCCGCAGCCATCGCCCGCCCCGTCGTACACGCTGCCGGGCACGATTGAAGTGCGAAAGGGCTTCCGCACTCTCGCGCTCTCCCAGCGCTTTTTCGACAGTCTGCGAAGGCCCGCTCGGCGGGCCTTCATTTGACCTCCGGCGCAAAAGCGTGTATACTCGCTTCAGAGAACACACACGGAGGTGGACGCGGATGTTTCGAACGATGCGCAGGCACGCACAGGCGCTGGAGGAAGCGCAGTGCCGGGAAATCCTCACAGGCGGCAGCTGCGGCGTGCTGGCCGTATGCGGCGACGGTGGCTATCCCTACGCGGTGCCCCTGAGCTACGCCTACTCTGGCGGCAAAATCTACATTCACTGCGCCCCGGAGGGGCACAAGCTGGACGCCATCGCCCGGGAGGAGAAGGTCTCCTTCTGCGTGGTGGCGCAGGACGACGTGGTGCCCGAGGAGTACACCACCCGCTACCGCAGCGCCATCGCCTTCGGCCGGGCGCGGGTGCTGACCCGGGGGCCGGAGCTGCGCGCGGCCCTGGAGGCCATCTGCGAAAAGTACGCGCCCGGGCGGCGCGAACAGAGCGCGCAGGAGATCGAGGGCGCGCTGGGCCGGGTCGCGGTCATCGCGGTGGAGATCGACCACCTGAGCGGCAAGGAGTCCCGCGCCCTAGCCCGGATGCGCGCGGCGCAAAGATGACGCGCAGCTCCGGTGGCAGGCGCGCGGCGCGCTCCGGCCTTTCGGAAACTCGCTCCGGTGGTCCCGGCCCGGATGCGCGCGGCGCGGGAGTGACGCACAGTCCCGAACTTTCCGCAGACACGCGGCACGGAAATGGAGCGCTTTTAACCGTCGGCGGACTTGCCCCCGGCGGCTTTGCGTGCTAAAATGGCATATGGGTGATACAAAGTGAAGGGAACACTGCTCGAGGGAAACATCCGCCGTCAGCTGGTGGCGCTTGCGCTGCCGCTGCTGGTGGGAAACGTGCTGCAACAGCTCTACAACACGGTGGATTCCCTGATTATCCGGACTTATCTTGGAACGGAGGCCTTCTCCTCTGTGGGCATCGCCGGCACGGTGATGAACCTGTTCATATTTGTGCTCTCCGGCTTCTGCACGGGCATCTCCGTCATCTTCGCGCAAATGTACGGCCGGGGCGACCGCCGTGGCTTCCGCCGGGAGGTCTTCGTGGCCACGAGCCTGGGCGCGGGCATCACCGTCCTGCTCAGCGGCGTTTTCATGCTGCTGATGCGACCTGTGCTCCATCTGATCAACTCCCCCGCGGAGCTGATCCCTCAGGTGGAGGCCTATCTGACCGTCATCATCGGCGGCATGCTCTGCACCTTCTTCTATAACCTCTGTTCCGGCATGCTCAATGCCATCGGCGACACCCGGGCGGCGACCTTCTTTCTCTTCGTCTCCGTGTGCGCCAACACGGCGCTGGATGTGCTGTTCGTGGGCGCATTCGCGCTGGGCGTGGCGGGCGCGGCCTGGGCGACGGTGCTCTCCCAGCTCCTCTCCGCCCTCTGCTGCCTCGGCTACATCCTCCGGCGCGACCGGGAACTGATCTGCACCCGCAGGGATCTGGGCTTTGAACATTCGCTGGTGAAGCGCACGCTAACCTACGGCTTCAGCTCCGCGCTGCACATGTCCAGCCTCTACATCGGCAAGATTTTCGTTCAGGGCGCGGTGAACACCCTGGGCACCCAGGGCATCGCCGCCTACACCGCCACCATGCGCATCGAGGGCTTTGCCAACTCCTTCGCCACCAGCCACGGCCAGGCGGCCTCGGTGTTTCTCTCCCAGAACCACGGCGCGGGCAACCGCGCGCGCGTGAACGCGGGCTTCCGCAGGGCCATGGAGCTGGCCCTGGGCATGGGGGCCGCGCTCTCGGTGCTCATGTTCCTCATCGCCCGCCCCGGCGTGACGCTGTTCGTGGGCCGGAACGAAGCGCAGGCGCTGCAATATGGCGTGGAATACCTCTGCCAGATCGCGCTGTTCTACACGCTGTGCTTCACGGGCAACACCTTCGTGGGCTTCTTCCGGGGCGTGGGGCAGATCTATGTGCCCGTCACCGCCACCATACTGCACATCTCCGTGCGCGCAATCTGCTCCTACCTGTGGGTGGGCAGCCTGGGCCTGCGGGGCGTGGCGCTGGCCACGGGCGTAGGCTGGATGGTCATGACCTGCTACCAGATCTCCACCGTGCTCCTGCTCCGGCGGCGGGGAAAAATCTGAAATGCACACAAATTGCGCCCTGCGCAGGACTTTGAGAATACAGCAATCCGCCCGCCGGTTCCTGCGAGAGAAACTGGCGGGCGGATTTTATGTCTTGCGCGGGGAGCTTCCCGGAGGCCGTCCCGGCGCCCTCAGCTCCGCTCCGACGCCCTGCGGCGGGCCAGCGCGCACAGCAGCGCGCACAGCAGCGCCGCTCCGGCGGGGAGCAGCATGGCCACGACGATGGAGAAATCGGCCGTCGCGCCCATCAGCAGGGGCATCAGCATGCGGGCCAGGCCCATCATCAGAAACAGCGACGCGGTGGTGAGGGAGGTTCTGTCCTCGTTGCCCCGGGCGGCCTCACCCAGCAGTACGGGAATACACAGCCCGCTCACCAGTCCCACCAGCGCGGAGGCGACGATCATGCCGGGGGCGCTACCGGAGAGCACGCCCAGCGCGTGAAACACGCCCGCGCCCGCCGCGCCGAAGACGAGCATCTTCGAGGGTGCGAAGGGCAGACGGGGACTGAAGATGCGGCAGAGCGTGGCGCAGATCCAGTAGGCGGACAGGCAGAGGGAGCCGGTCTGGGCGTCATCAAAGCGCACGGCGGTGTAGCGCGCCACCCAGGTCACCAGACCCAGCTGGGAGGCCGCGTACAGCGCCGCCGCGCCCATGAGCAGGAGGCTGCGGGGATTGCGCAGGTATTGCTTCAGCATCGCCCGGGAGAAGCGCGCCTCGCCCGAAGCGCTCACCGCGCCGGATGCGCCCCGCGCGCGCAGGCCCGCGGCAGCCAGCAGCAGGCAGGGCAGCGCGAACACCGCCGCCGCGACGAAATAGGCGGCGCGCCAGCCGGAGCGGCCCAGGACGTAGCTGATCAGCAGCGGAGTGATCAGTCCGCCCACGCCGTAGAAGCCGTGCAGCAGCCCCAGATAGCGCGCGCTGTCCTCCGGGTGCAGGTCCACGATGTAGCTGTTGGCGCAGCTGTCGGTGAAGTTGTTGCCCGCGCCCAGCAGCGCGCAGGCCACGAGCAGCGTGGAAAAGTTCGCGGCCGCGCCGGTGAGCAGCAGCATGGCGAACTGAAGGGCGCAGCTGAGCAGAATCAGCCGGAGCTTGGAGACGCGCCCCTGAAGCAGCGGCAGGATCACCAGCGGAATCATGCTGCCCAGATTCATCACGCTGGACATCAGGCCCTGGGACGCACCCGTGAGGGCGAATTCGTCGATCAGGGGATTGAGTGTGATTCCGAGGATGTTGTAGCAGATGGAGTAGCCGCAAACCAGAAGCAGGATGCTCCAGCTGAGCGCCTTCAGCGCTCGGGGCGAGGAATTGGACTGCATGAAACCGGCTCCTTTCAAGGCCTTTTGACCAGTGTATCACAGCGGCACAGGAAAGGCAACGGTGCGGGCGCGCATTTCGCACCCGCGCACAAATTTTGTAATGCACCAAATAGCGCCGGGACGTACACGCGGGGAAATGAAACCCGCCGCGCAGAGCCGGGGCACGCACATGGGAAAATGAAACCCGCCGCGCAGAGCCGGACCACGCGCACGGGGAATGGAACCCGCCGCGCAGAGCCGGGGCACGCAGGGGATAAAACCTGTCGCGCAGAGCCGGGGGACGGCGGCCTTTGCAGGGAGCAGAATGCCGGCCTGCTTTCACAGGCCGGCATTTTGCGCTCTCCGTCCGCAGTCTGTGGCGGAGCGCTCCGCCGCACGTCAAAGGATTTTTGCCGCTTCCCGTCCGCCCTCAGAACAGTGGTCGGCGGAATTCTGCCTCGATCTCCGACCAGCGCCGAAGAAAAGCCTCGCCCGCCGCGTCCTCGCCCAGTATGCGCACGGCGCGCGCCGCGCCGCGCACGAAGTCCGGGTCGAGCCCCCGCAGCCCGGCGGCAGCGAGGGGACAGGCGCTGCGCGCCCGCGCGTCCATGCGCACCGTCCAGCGCCCGTCCCGGCCCACCACCGGGCACAGGGGAAAGATGCGGCACAGGAAGGGCCGCATGCTGCGATCGCAGGGCCCGGTGCAGAGGATCATCGGCGCGTCCATCCGGGGCTCATGGACGATTTCACAGAAGCCCGCGCCACGCAGAAGCTCCGCCTCCCCGGGCAGCAGGCACACGCCGCCCTGTCCGTCCCCGTCGGGGCAGCAGCAGGCCGCGCCGCAGAGCGCGCCGCAGTCGGTTTTCAGGGGCGTGCAGCCGCCGATGGCGGCCCAGGCGCGCCGGATTCGCTCCTCATTCATTCCCAGCCTCATTCCCTTCGGCAAAAGTCTCTTCGTATAGAGTAACACGCGCCGCGGCGGCTGTCAAATCCCCTCTCCGGCCCGACGGTCGCAGGCGCGGCCTCTCCCCATCCGTTTCACAACGCAGCATCTAGGGCCGCCCGGAGCGCAGGCGCAGCCTACGTCCCTTCTCCAGCCCGCCCGGCGCACGGGCGTGGGGCGCTTTCTTGACAAAAAAAGTGCGCAATGCTATACTTAACCTGATATATTGTGTAAAGGTGGGCTTCTTTCATGCAAGTCATGCTGGCAAGGCTGAAGCACTGGCTTCGCCCCTACCGCAAGCTGTACCTGTTCCTCGGCCGGATCTTCGGCCTGTACCGGAACTGCATCATGCAGTGCGCGCGCCTGTTTCGGGGCACGGACAACAACCTGGTCGTCTTCAGCGCCTTTGACGGCAAATCCTACAACGACAACCCCCGCTACATATCCGAAAAGCTTCACGAGCTGCGCCCGGAGACGAAGATCGTCTGGCTGCTCAACAACCCTGAGTCGGCGAAACGCAAGTTCAACATTCCCGACTACGTCGACGTCTGCAACACCATCAAGCGCAGGGGCGTGTCCGCCCTGGCCCGCGCCCGGATCGTCGTGGACAACTACGCCAAGCGCTTCTATCTCAGCTTCCCCGGCAAGGGACAGATCTACATCCAGACCTGGCACGGCGACCGCGCCTTCAAAAAGGTGGGGTTCGACTTTGAAGGCCAGCATGTGCGCATGATCGAGGAGCACTGCTCCCTGGGCATCACCGGCTCGGACTACGGCGACCGCCAGTTCCGCTCCGCCTTCCACTACACGGGCGAATTGATGAAGGTGGGCTATCCCCGCAACGACATTCTCATCCGCAACGATCCCGCGGAAAAGGCCGCCGTGCGCGCGCGGCTGAAGCTGGACGACGGCGTGCGCATCCTCCTCTACGCGCCCACCTTCCGGGATGTAGAGCAGCGCAACCACAGCACCCAGAGGATGCACCTGGATCTTCACCATGTGCTCGACACCCTGGAAAAGAAGACGGGCGAGACCTGGAAGTGCCTGCTGCGAGCCCACTACCTCTCCTACGGCATTGCGCTCAACGACGACACGGGCCGCATCATTCCCGCCAGCGACTATCCCGAGATGGCGGAGCTGCTGCTGGTCGCCGACGCGCTGATCACGGATTACTCCTCCTGCGCGGGGGATTACGCGCTCTGCCGCCGTCCCATCTTCCTCTATCAGGACGATCTGGAGGACTACAAAAACAACAGCCGCCAGCTCTACTTTGACATGAAGGACTCCCCCTACTGGGTGGCCTCCACGCCGGAGGAACTAGACGCGCTCATCGAGGCCTGCACGCCGGAGCGCGCCCGAGAAAACTGCGACGCGATCCTGCGCTTCTACGGCGAGGCGGAGACCGGCCACGCGGCGCAGTCCATCGCCGAATACATCGTCAAGCAACTCGAAATCTACAACCGCAAGTAAGGAGCCCAGATGAACAGAATTCGGACTGCCGCCGTCATCGGCGGAACCAGCGGCCTCGGGCGCTCCATCGCCGAGGCACTCGCGGACGCGGGCGTACGGGTGACCGCCTTCGGCCGGAGCATCCCGGAGACGTCCCACGCCAACATCGAATACCAACCCCTGAACCTGCTCTGCGGAGATTTTTCGCCGCTGGAGGCACAGCTGGACGCGGACGCGCTGATCTACGCCGCGGGCCTGGGGCGCATCGCCCCCTTCGACCAGCTCACCGACGGTGAGCTGACCGCCCTCTTCCGCACCAACGCGGAGGCCTTTGCCCGGGTGCTGCACATGTTCCAGCCCCGGCTGCTGGAGAAGCGCGACTTCTACTGCGCGGTGATCGGCTCCATCGCGGGGCTCATCTCCTCCCCCATGTTCGCCGCCTACGGCGCGAGCAAGGCGGCGGTGCGCAGCCTGTGCGAGTCCGTCAACATCGAGCTGGAGGCCCAGGGCAGCCCGAACCGCATACTGAACGTCTCCCCCGGCGCGCTCCAGGGCACCCGCTTCTACGGCGGTCCGGACGAGCCTGAGAAGACCCGCGCCCTCGCGGAGGAGATTCTCCGCCGCATGCTCGACCGGGAGCAGCTCTTCATTCCCCGCTACGAGGAGACCTACCGGGACGTGCTGGCGCGCTACCACGCCAACCCCGAAAAGTTCGGGCTGGAGAGCTGGGACTACAAGCAGCGCAGCGGCCGCATCGGCGAAAAGCCCCGGATGAAGGTGGGCTTCCTGAGCGGCACCTTCGACCTGTTCCACATCGGCCACCTGAACCTGCTGCGCCGGGCCAAGCGCTACTGCGATTACCTCATCGTCGGCGTGCACCCGCCGGGATCCTCCCACAAGAACAAGCCGACCTTCATCCCCCTCGAGGAGCGCATGGAGATCGTGGGCAGCATCAAATATGTGGACAAGGTCGTGGTCACTCTCGACGAGGACGACGCCATGTACGAGCTCTATCCCTACGACTACCTGTTCGTGGGCAGCGACTACAAGGGCACCGAGCGCTTCAACCGCTACGAGCGGGAGCTCGGCCCCAAGGGCGTTGAGATCATCTACTTCCCCTACACCCAGGGCACCAGCAGCACCCAGCTGCGCGAGGCGCTGAGCCGCAAGTAGGCTGCCCCTCCCGCCGCAAACGTGCAAAGAGCGGCTCCCCGCCGCGGACGCCGAACCCGATACGGGCTTCGGATCCGTGCGGCGGGGAGCCGCGTTTTTTTTGTCCGTATTCCTCTCTCACATCCGCAGCGGCAGCTCCACCGTGAAGCGGATGCCCCGCGCGCCCTCGTACTCGGCGCTGATCTTCCCCCGGTGCATCTCCGCGATGGTCCGGGCGGCGGAGAGCCCCACGCCGTAGCCGCCGCAGCGCTGGGTGCGGGCGGGATCGCCCCGGTAGAAGCGGTCGAACAGCGCCTCGGGCGGGCAGTCCGGCAGCGCGTCCACGGTGTTGAACAGCTGGATGCGCGCCCGCTGCCGCCTGCGCTCCAGCTTCAGGGAGATCTCCCCGCCCGCGTTTGCGTAGCGCACGGCGTTGTCCAGCAGCATGTGCATCAGCTGCTGGAGGTACTCCCGGCTGCCCCGCATCCGCACCGGCCCGCTGAGCGCACATTCGAAGCGCATGTTCCGCTCCTGCATGGGCTCGGCGTAGGGCTCCAGCTCCGCCCGGATCAGCGCCTCCAGCTCCAGCGGCTCCGCGTGCAGACCGACGCTGCTCTCGTCGATGCGCGCCAGAAACAGCAGCCGCTTGAGCAGCGCGCTCAGCCGCTCCGTCTGGCCGCGGATGTTCCGGCTCCACTTGCTCTCTCCCTGAAGCAGCTCCAGCGCGTCCACGTTGGACATGATGATCGCCACCGGGGTCTTGATCTCATGCCCGGCGTTGGTGATGAACTGCTTCTGCCGCTCGATGTTCGCCGCATAGGAGCGCACCACTTGAGCCGACACCGGCAGCAGGATCAGAAACAGCACGCCCAGGCAGCACAGGAAGATCAGCCCCGCCGTGCGCAGCAGGGTGCTCAGCATCCGCGTCTGCATGGATGCGTCCATCAGCACCATCCGCGCGCTGCCGTCTGCTTCCCGCCGCAGCAGGTAGCGGAAGTCGCCCAGCCTGCCCGCATCCGCTCCGGTGGACAGGGCCTCCTGGGCGATGGCGCGCGCGCCGTCCAGGTCCGCCTCCCAGATGCCCCGCTCCTCCACGTCGGTGATCTCGCCCCCGGCGTCGATCTGAAGGATGTAGTGTCCGCCGCCGCGCAGATCCCGGCCGCCGAAGCCCCGCGCCTCGCCCTCTCCGGCGCGCCGCGGGGGCGCGTCCTCCAGCGCCACCTCCAGAAAGGCGTTCGTGGAGTGCTCCACCTGCGTGTAGCCCGCCGCCGCGAGCGCGCACAGCAACAGAAACAGCAGAATTGCAAAGGCCGCCATGGCCCCCAGGATGAACCTGCGCCGCAGGGAGCGGATCATGGGAGCACCTCCAGGCTGTAGCCCAGCCCGCGCTTGGAGCGGATCTCCACGTTCGCGCCCAGGGCCGAGAGCTTCTTGCGCAGGTAGGAGATGTAAACCCACACGGAGCCCACCTCCGCGTCGGAGTTGCCACCCCAGACGCGCTCCAGCAGCGCCTCCGCCGGAAAGGTGATTCCCGGGTTGCGCATGAACAGCTCCATCAGCTGATACTCCAGCCGGCTCAGGGAGAGCGTCCCGGCGCCAACCGAGAGCAGAAAGCGGCTCGCGTCCAGCTCCACGTTGCCCGCGCGCAGCACGTCCGGCGTGTAGTTCTCCCGCCTGCGCAGCATGGCCCGCACCCGGGCCAGCAGCTCGCCCATGGCGAAGGGCTTGGGCAGATAGTCGTCCGCCCCCGCGTCCAGGCCGTCAATGCGGTCCTCCACCTCGGCGCGGGCCGTGAGCAGCAGTACCGGCGTGGTGTTGTTCTCCCGGCGCAGCTGCCTCAGCACGCTCAGCCCGTCCAGCTTCGGCATCATCACGTCCAGGATGATGCCGTCGTAGCTCTGGCTGCGGGCGTAGTAGAGCGCGTCCTCGCCGTCGTACACCGCGTCCACGCTGTATTTGTGGTAATTCAGGATGTCCACCACGGCCTCGGACATGGCGATTTCATCCTCCGCAAGCAGCAATTTCATCGTTTCCTCGCCCCCCTGTCGCCATGATATACCATCCTCCGCCCGGGAGGCAAGCCCGATTTTGCGCCGTTCACACTTTGTTTTCAAAACGGTCAATCGCTGTTCAGAAAGCATGCTGGGTTTTCTAAGGTCCAATTAAGGTTCCCGGTTTAGAATGGCCCCAATTCCAGGCGAAAGGAAAAAATGGCTATGAACAAGGCTCCCAAAAAGCGCAGGCGCTGGCTGCGCAGGCTCATCCTCTTTCTCATTCTGCTGATTGTGATCGCGGCCCTGGTCTTCTACGGCTACACCGCGCTGAAACAGGAGTACACCGTGGTCTACGACAGCTACACCGCGACCACCGGAAGCATCTCCAACGCCCTGAGCTTCAGCGGCAACCTGAGCCTCATCGACAGCGCCACCTACGCCGCATCCTCCTCCAGCACGGTGCGCACGCTCTACGTCTCCGCCGGAGACGAGGTTCGGGACGGCGACCGCCTGCTGCGCCTCGCCAACGGCGAAACCATCGAGGCTGACTTCGACGGCCGTGTGAACGCCGTAAACGTCGCGGAGGGCGACAGCGTCTCCTCCGGTGACCCCCTCGTGCAGATTGCAGACTTCACCCACCTGAAGGCCACGCTGCGGGTGGACGAATACGACATCTCCGACGTCTGTGTGGGCCAGGCGTGCACCGTGACGGCCACCGCCACGGAGAAGACCTTCGATTCGGAAATCGCCAGCATCGACTACATCTCCTCCTCCGGCGGAAACGTGGCCTACTACTCCGCCGTGGCCTATGTGGACGTGGACGATGGCATCTATCCCGGCATGCAGGTCACCGTCAGCATCCCCCAGGAGGAGGCGGAAAACGTGGTCGTGCTGAAGCTGGATGCGCTCAGCTTTGACGATCGGAACAGCGCCTTCGTCTACATGTACGACGATGCGGGCGCGCTTCAGGAGGTGCCCGTGGAGGTGGGCGTGAGCAACGGCAACTATGTCGAAATCAAGTCCGGCCTCTCCGACGGCGACGTGGTCTACGTCGAAAGCGCCCAGGAGAGCGACGCCGGCGGCCTCGGCGGCCTGCTCTCCGGCCTCTTCGGCAGCCAGCAGATGAACGCGCCCTCGGGCGGCGGCATGGGCAACTACTCCGGCGGCCGCTCCGACTTCGGCGGCGAGCGCCCCGCGAACTTTGAACGCTCCGGCAGCGGTGGCGGCGGCGCGCCCCAGATGGGCGGTGGCGGACAGTGACGCAGGAAATCTTCTTTCAGATGCGCGACATCTGCAAAAGCTACCTCATGGGCGACGAGGAATCGCCCGTGCTCAAAAACATCAACCTCGACGTGCGCGAGGGGGAGTATCTCTCGGTGCTGGGCCCCTCCGGCAGCGGCAAGTCCACGCTGATGAACATCATCGGCTGTCTGGACGTGGCCACTTCCGGGGACTACATCCTCCACGGCCAGTCCATTGAAAACCTGAGCGAGGCGGAGCTGGCCCGCATCCGCAGCCGGGAGATCGGCTTCATCTTTCAGAACTCCCAGCTGCTGCCCCGGCTCACGGCCCAGAAGAACGTGGAGCTTCCGCTGATCTACGCGGGCGTCTCCCCCGCCCGGCGGCGGCAGCGGGCCCGGGAGCTGCTGAACCGGGTGGGCCTCTCCGACCGCCGGAACCACTACCCCAACCAGCTCTCCGGCGGCCAGCAGCAGCGCGTGGCCATCGCCCGGGCGTTGGTGGGCAATCCCTCCATTCTTCTGGCCGACGAGCCCACGGGCGCGCTGGATCAGAAGACGGGCCGGCAGGTGATGGCCCTGTTCTCCGAGCTCAACGCCGAAGGCCGCACCATCATCATGATCACCCACGACACCAATATCGCCGCCAACGCAGGCCGCATCGTGCACATCATCGACGGCGAGCTTCAGGAAGGGGGCGGCTGCGAAGATGCTTAAATCCATCCGGGGCGGCTTCATCATGCTCAAGGAGTGCATCTCCATGTCCCTGAGCAACATCGTCTCCAACCGCATGCGCTCGTTTCTGACGGTGCTGGGCATCCTCATCGGCGTCACCGCCGTGATCGCCCTGATCACCACCGTCTCCGGCGTGTCCGGCTCCCTGTCCTCCTCCTTCTCCTCCATGGGCGCGGGCACGCTCATGGTCTCGGTCACGGGCAGCGACCTCAAGGGCGGCCTGACTGCGGAGGATCTGGAACAGCTGCGCGATATGGATGTGGTGGACGGCGTGACCCCCAGCGTGTCCCTGTCCACCCGCGTCTCCCGGGGCGGCAGCTATGAAAGCAGCATCTCCGTCTCCGGCAAGAACGCCTATTACTTCCAGAACACCGAGGATCTGCTCCTGCGGGGCCGCGCGCTGAACGTGGTGGACGAGGACAACCGCTCCTTCGTCTGCTGGATCAACCAGGACATGGTGGACAGCTTCTTCTTCGGCGTGGATCCGGTGGGCGAATACCTCTACATCAACGGCGTGCCCTTCCTCGTCTCGGGCATCGTCTCCGACGACAGCTCCACCAGCGTCGCCAGCATGATCGGCGGCAGCGCGGACATCCTGATTCCCTACACCACCGCCCTGAAGCTCAACAACGCCAGCGAGGTGACCTCCTTCACGGTCTACCTCGCGGAGGGCGCGGATTCCGAGGCGGCCGCGAGTGCGCTCGAGTCGGAGATGGACGCCATGTTCAGCTACGAGGAGGACTGCTTCACCGTCACCGCCATGACCGGCATCGAGGACGCCATGGAGGAGATGCTCTCCATGATGACGGCGCTGCTGGCGGGCATCGCCTCCATCTCGCTGGTGGTGGGCGGCATCGGCATCATGAACATGATGCTCACCTCCGTCACCGAGCGCACCACGGAGATCGGCCTGAAGAAGGCCCTGGGCGCGCTGCCATGGCAGATTCAGGCCCAGTTCCTGATCGAATCCTTTCTGCTGTCCATGATCGGCGGCATACTGGGCGTGGCACTGGGCCTGGTGCTCTCCTTCGCCCTCTCCCGGGCGATGGGCACGCGCTTCGCCATCTCCCTGGGGGCCATCGCCCTGGGCGCGGGCTTCTCCGCCGCCGTCGGCATCATCTTCGGCTGGGCCCCGGCCCGCAAGGCCAGCCGCCTGAACCCCATCGACGCACTTCGGTCCATGTGACCGCAAAGAATATAAGGAGGAACAGATTCATGAAGAGGCAATTGAAGACCATCCTGACCGGCGCAACGCTCTGCGCGCTGCTCTGCCCCGCCGCCCTGGCCGACACCATCTCCTTCACCGGAACCGTCGCCGCCGGCGAAACGAAGGAAATCTACGCGCCCATCGGCGGCACGGTGGAGACCGTGGCCGTGGAGCCCGGCCAGGCCGTCCGCGCGGGCGACGTGATCGCCACTCTCGCCACCGAGAAGGTCTACGCGCCGGAATCCGGCGTAATCACGGGCCTGTTTGGCCAGAGCGGCGACAGCGCCGAGACCATCGCCCAGCGCTACGGCGCGGTGCTCTACATCGAGGGCGAGAGCGTGTACACCATTGCCGCCTCCACTGACAACGCCTACAACAAGACCGAGAACAAGTTCGTGCATGTGGGCGAGGCGGTCTACCTCTCCTGCTACTCCGACGGCGCCCACACCGGCACGGGCGTGATCACCGCCATCGAGGGCACGGACTACACCGTCGAGGTGCGCTCCGGAGACTTCCTGGTGAGCGAGACGGTGAACGTGTTCCGGGGCGAGAGCACGGCCTCCGCAAACCGCATTGGCCGCGGAACCCTGAACCGCAAGAACCCCACCGCCGTCACCGCCGAGGGCAGCATCGTGTCCTTCGCCGTCGCGGACGGCGACGCGGTACAGCGGGGCGATTTGCTCTTCGAGACCCTCTCCGGGAGCTTTGACGGCCTCTACATGAGCGGCAGCGACATCCTCGCCGTCGCCGACGGCGTGGTGGCACAGGTCAACCTGGAGCAGGGCGCGAAGCTGGAGAAGGGCAACGTGGCCGCGACCCTCTATCCCGAGGGCGCGATGCGCGTGGAGGCGCAGCTGGAGGAGGCCAACCTGAGCGCCGTCTCTGTGGGCGACCCCGTGAGCGTGGAGCTGATCTGGAATCAGGATGAGGAGGTCAGCTATCCGGGCGAAATCTCCATGATCTCCGCCGTGGCCACTGCGTCCGAGGGCGCAAACGGCGACCAGGACAGCGCCGTGACCTACACCGTCTATGTGGACTTCACGCCCGACGCGAACACCCGCTACGGCATGAGCGCCGTGGTGACCACCCTGGATGCGAAAGCGGAAGAGGAGTTCAGCGATGAGCTGGAATAAGCGCAGATGGGCCTGCCTGCTGCTGGCCCTCATGACGGCTCTGCCCGGCGTGCGGGCGGAGGAGGCGGCGCCGGCGGAAGAGACCGCCTCCGCCACCATCGTCCCGGCACAGACGGCCGCGAGTACCCCGGCGGCGGAATCCCCCGCGAGTGAAGCGACCCCCAGCGCGGGCGAAAACACTCCCGGCGCAGGCGAAGAAACTCCCGGCGCGGGCGAAGAAACTCCCGGCGCGGGCGAAAACACTTCCGGCACGGGCGAGACGACTCCCGGCGCAGGTGAGACGACTCCCGGCGCGGGCGAGACGACTCCCGGCGCAGGCGAGGAAACCCCCGGCGCGGGTGTGACGACCCCCGGCGCAGGCGAGGAAACTCCCGGCGCGGGTGAAGAAACTCCCGGCATCACGCCCGTACCCTCTCCGGAAGAGAGTCCCGCGCCCACGCCCGAGCCCGGCGACACCCCCGCGCCCTCCGGTGCGCTGAACCTCGTCGCCGAGGGCGCGACCCGGGACGCGGACGGCGCGTGGCAATTCACATACTCGCCCGAGCTCAGCGAAATCTGCTTCAGCTGGAGCGCCGTGGAGGGCGCGCAGGGCTACGCCTGCGAAATCTCTGACGAACAGGGCGCGACCGTGTACGCCGTCCAGACGACGGACTGCCGCCTCAGCCTGCCCGCCACGGACTACCTCTCCGGCAGCTACGCGCTGCGGGTGCAGGCGGTGGCGGAGGACGCGATACTGGCAGAGGAGAGCCTGCGCTTCAGCTTCGCCCAGTCCGGTTTCCCTGGCGGCGGCCGTCCCTCCGGCGGCTTCGGCGGCTTTGGCGGCGGCCGTCCCTCCGGCGGAGCATCCGGCGGCGCGCCTGAAGCAGAGCAGGGCTTCCACATAACGCCCGGCGAGGCTCTGACCTCCAGCCACGCCTCCGGCACGAAGGACATGCAACTCTACGGAACGGTGGTCCTCGAGCCCGCCGACGCACCGGTGGTGCAGCTCACCCTGGGCGGCGCGGAGCTTCCGGTCGTCCTGGACGGCGGCGACTCCGCCTTCACGGCGGTCCTCGAGGGAGAGACCCTCGTCCTTACACCCGAGGCGGGCGGCGCGACGTGGACGGTCAATGCCCGCGCCCTCGAAATCCTGAACCGCAGCGGCGCGGCTGAACTGACGCTTCGCCTGGACGGCGGCGACATCTCCCTCTCCACGGCCCTGGAATTCCAGGGCGCGGCCTACGCGGCGCTGCGCGCGCAGGGCTACGTCTCCGGCGACTTCAACCTGTGCGCCGATGCGTCCGGCCTGCGCGTCGAGGTGGACGGCCAGACCTATCTTCTGAACGAAAACGGCGAACTGATCGCCCCTTGAAGGTGATTGTGATGCATAAAAAAACACTCGTCCTGCTGCTCGCGGCGCTCCTCCCGGCGTGCGGCGCGCTGGCCGAGGTCTACACGGGGCAGACCGTGGCCGCCGCAACCCTGCGGGTGGAGGCGGAGGACGGCGAAGCCCTCCTCGAGGCGCAGGTCCGGCCCGGCGCGCAGGTCTGCGCAGGCGACGTGCTGGCCAGCCTCGCCACGGCCCGGGTCTTCGCCGGTCAGGACGGCACGGCGGTGCGCCTGCGGGCGGCGGAGGGCGACCGGGTGGACGGCGCGGTGCTGGAAATCGCCCCCGTCTCTCCCTACACGGTCTACTGCACCGTGGACGGCGCGTACTCGAGCCCCGAAACCATGCTGGTACATGCCGGTGAGACCCTCTATGCGCGCTGCACCGCCGACGGCACCCACCGCGCCGTGGGCACCGTGACCCGGATCGACGGCGATACCTACGAGCTGTGCGTCACCGGCGGCACGCTCTACATCGGCGAGACCGTGTACCTCTACCGGGACGCGGACTTCTCCTCCAGTCAAAGGACCGGCATCGGCACCGTGGTAGCCAGCGAGACGGAGACCTATGAGGCCCAGGGCACGCTGCTGCGCCTGTGCGTGGAGGAGGGCGCGTATGTGGAGCGGGGCGAGCTACTCTACGAATACGCCGCCGAGGGGCGCGACGCCCTCGCCTCCCCCGTGGACGGCGTGGTTCTCGAAGCCGATGAAGGCGGCTTCACCCTCGCGCCCCTTTCGGAGATCTGCGTGGAGGTGCAGGTGGACGAAGCCATCGCGGCCCGGCTCCAGCCGGGCGACGCCGTGACCCTCGTGTACGCCGCCGACCCCGCGGAGCAGAGCGTCTCCGGCACGATCCTGGAAATCTCCCGCACAGTGGAGGACGGCCTCTGTACCGTGCGCATCGCCCCGGAGGCCGCGCCCGAACGCATCGGCCTGACCGTGGAGGTGCGCCTGCCGGACGAGTGACCCTCCGCGGCGCTTCAGATCCAAAAACGGGACCGCTTCGCATGGATTCGTCCATTTGAAGCGGTCCCGTTTGGCTCTCCGCTCAGCCGCGCGCCGGACGCGGATGCGCCGTTGGCCCAGGGCGCCCTTTCTCCGCAGCGCTTCCGCGCGGGACAGAACCCCTGCGGAACCCTCTGCGCCCCACGCATGATTTCCGCGTTCCGCCCATCGCCGGCAAGCGCGCTCCGCCGTCACAGCCTCCGCCGGAAGAGCTCAATTCCCAGCGCCCCCGTGAAGAGCGCCGCGGCGAGGACGCTCAGGCGCTCCGGAACGCCAAAGTAGCGCTCCGGAACGACGTTCACGCCCACGGCCCCCGCCAGCATCAGCCCCAGGGCGACGCCCGCCCAGGCGGCCAGCGTCGGGTGCGCGCACCCCCTCAGCCCGCCCGCGAGCATCAGCGCCAGCGAGGCGACGGAGAGCAGCACCACCAGCGCCGTGACGGCCAGATGCATGACGTTTTCGAAGCCTGCGGGCGCGCCCGCCTCCGAGAGGGGAAACAGGCCGTAACCCAGGGCGGAGACCCAGCTCATCGCCGCGAACAGGCCCACGCCCAGCCGCAGCGGGCGGTTATAGCGGCGGGTCTGCGAAAGGGAGACGCAGGCCAGCAGGGGAACGAGCGGGGCGCACAGGTCGTAGGGCGCGGCCAGGCGACTCCACAGCTCCCGGGAGGGCGCACTCCGGGCCGAGAGGTCGCTTACGGCCTGGGCCACCCAGTCGTAGCCGGGGTAGGCCGACGGCGCGATCAGCATCGCCGCGACATAGGAGAACAGCGCCACGGGCCCCAGCAGCCCCAGTGCGTTCAGCAGGGGCCGGCGCAGCTTCTCCCTCATTGCTGCCCGTCCTCTCCGCCGTCCCGCAGCAGCGCCAGTATCGGCTCGATGTACTTCCGGTCGGACAGATCGTAGGAGCGGGCCATCATCCGCGCGGCCTCTTCCTCCTGGGGCTTCTTGTCCTTCCGGGCGGCGACGGACCGGACGAAGAGCTTCATCATCGCCCGGGACGGCGCGCCCATGTTCTCGTAGCTCAGCCCGCCGGGGCAATAGAACGCGGAGACCGCACGAAGCGCCTCCGTGCCGAAGGTCTTCTCCATGAAGCCCGGTATGTCTGGGCTGCCCGCCGGGCTTCCACCCACGGCGAAGGCGATCAGCCGCTTGCCCGTCCAGCGGGGCAGCTGCCGGACAAACCAGTCGAGGTGGCGCACCGTGGCGGCGCAGACCCAGCCGCCGAACACGATGGCGTCGTACTCAGAAAAGTTCCGATCGCGGGCCTGCTTCAGCTCGAGACAGTCGGCCCCGACGGCCCCGGCGATCCACTGGGCGTAGCGCCGGGTGAACCCGGTCTTGGACGTGTAGATGACGGCTGTTTTCATTCTGCATCCTCCGTTCGGATTGAATCAATGTTCTGCGTCAGGCGGATCAGCACCCGGATCGCAGTCTGAAGCTCCGCCTCCTCCAGACCCGCGAACAGCCGCTCCATGGCCCGGCCGCTGGCCGCGTCGTGCGCGCTCCGGTAGGCGACGGCCCTGTCCGTCAGGTGAATGCGCTGCTTGCGCCGGTCCGCGCCGTCGGTCTCCACGCGCAGGTAGCCCGCCCGCTCCAGCTTGCCCAGAATCTGGTTCGCGTTCTGGTGGGAGCAGCCCAGCAGGGCCGCCATGTCCCCGATCGTCGGGGGCGCATCAAACAGCGCCACGCAGTTCATGAAGAACACCTGCTTCCAGCTCAGTTCGGCAAACAGGCTGTCCGCCGCCGCCTGAAAGCTGTTGTTGAAGCGATTGCTCAGGCCAATGAAGAAGTAGGGCTCGGGAATCTCCCCGGCGTTCGCGCCCCGCATGTCAAAGTCGTAATGCATGCTCCGCCTCCAGTTGTACAAGATCTTGTACTTTTTATTGTACAAGATCTTCCCTATTTTGTCAAGTCCAAGACTCCGCGCGGCTCAAATTCCACTGTCTGCCGCCGAATCTTCAAATACGGGTTGACAAGCCCGCCCATGGTTGTGATACAATCAATACATGGCAAATCATTGCCCCACGCAATGGGCCCCGCAGCAGGCGAGACGGACCTGCCGCGCGTATATAGCAATTTTAATCGGACGCAAATGCAAAAAGGAGTGAATCTTCCATGTCGGAAACTTTTGACCTGATCGTCATCGGCGGCGGACCCGCCGGTTATCTGGGCGCGGAGCGCGCGCAGCGCGCTGGGCTGCGCACCGCACTGTTTGAGAAGCGCGCGCTGGGCGGCGTGTGCCTGAACGAGGGCTGCATCCCCTCCAAGGCCCTGCTCAACTCCGCCAAACTCTACGAGCATGCCCTGCACAGCGCGGCCTACGGCGTGTCCTGCGGCGATGTGAAGATCGACCAGGGCACGGTGGTGGCCCGCCGGGGGCGCGTGGTGCGCGCACTGGTAAACGGCGTGAAGGCCAAGATGAAGGCCGCAGGCGTGCGCGTGTTCATGGAGGACGCGGTCCTCCGGGGCCGCGCGGGCGAGGACTTCGTCGTCGCCTCCGCAAACCGGGAACTGCGGGCGAAGCGCCTGCTGATCGCCACCGGCTCCTCCGCCTCCATTCCGCCCATCCCCGGCGTTCAGGAGAACCTGGGCGACTTCGTGCTGACCAACCGGGAGGTGCTGGAGCTTCCGGAAATTCCGAAGCGCTTTGCCGTCATCGGCGGCGGCGTGATCGGCCTGGAGATGGCCGCCTATTACGCCGCGGTGGGCTCCAAAGTGACCGTGATCGAGATGCTGGACCACATCGCCGGGCCCACCGACCGGGAGATCGGCCACCTGCTCCAGAAGGAGCTGGAGAAGAAGGGCGTGACCTTCCTGCTGAGCCACAAGTGCCTCTCCGTGGAGCCGGGCCGGGTCTGGGTCGAGGCCCCGGACGGACAGAAGTTCGCCGTGGAGGCGGACAAGGCGCTGCTGTCCATCGGGCGGCGGGCGAACTGCGAGGGCCTGGGCCTGGAGTCCATCGGCGTGAACTTCACCCGGGGCGGCATCACCACCGACGCGCTGGGCCGCACGAACGTGGAAAATGTGTACGCCGTGGGCGACGTCAACGGCCACCACATGCTGGCCCACACCGCCTACCGCGAGGCCGAGGTGGCCGTGAACGCCATGACCGGCAGGACCGACAGCATGCGCTACATCGCCAATCCCTCGGTCATCTACACCCAGCCGGAGATCGCCTCTGTGGGCCGCACCGAGGAGGAGGCGAAGGAGAAGGGCATCGACTACGAGGTGCAGAAGCTCTCCATGCGCTATTCCGGCCGCTTCGTGGCCGAGAACGAGGGCGCGGACGGCCTGTGCAAGATTCTGATCAACAAAAAGAAGCGCAACATCATCGGCGTGCACATGATCGGCTCCTATTCCAGCGAGATCATCTGGGGCGCGGCGGAGATGATCGAAATGCAGCTGCGGGTGACCGACGCGCGCCAGATCATCTTCCCCCACCCCACCGTGAGCGAAATCCTCCGGGAGGTGCTCTGGGAGTTCGACGACTGAGCGCAGGGCAGGCGCGGAGAAACACGCTCCGCGCCCGTCGGAGTCTGTCGGGATGTTCCCTGTTCACCCGTCTGACATGCAGGTACAGAAAAAGCCCCGGGCGGCAATGCCGTCCGGGGCAGGTTTTATGTATTTTCTCCTCAGCCGTCGATGTCCACCCAGTCGTAGCCCAGGTAGGTGGTGAAGGCCTCCTTGAGGACCTCCTTGTAGTGGCCCTCGCAGACGGAGGTGTGGTGCTTGAAGCCGCCGCGGGCCAGCCGGATCAGCTTGTTCTCCAGATCCGGAATCTCGCACACACCTGCGCAGCCGAAGTAGCCGTCCTCGATCTCATCGGTGGTGAAATTGGCCTCGGAGGCGTAGATCACGATCTTGCCGTCCTTGGTCTGGCAGTTGGAGATGGTGGTGGGCATGGCCTTGATGCGGCCCTCGTTGCAGCCCCAGCCGGAGCCGGGATCGTTCTTGGCGAACATCTTGTGCTCGGTGACGTGGCCCTTGCCAGCCATCAGGCTCTGGGCCACCGGGCCGCAGTGGAACAGCACGACCTTGTTCTCCTCGTCGCCGTAGTTGTTGTTCCAGTCGAGCACGGCGCAGGGGCCCTCGCTGGCCAGCGCCATGGCGCGCATGGTGATGGCGGAGCACATGTCGATCTCGCAGGAGGCGGGGATGCCGCGGTCGTTGAGGTCGGACAGCAGCACGCAGGGGCACACGCGCAGGTAGGTCTCCATCTCGTTCCAGCAGCGCAGCGCCAGGGCGTCCAGCTGATACTCCTCGATGTACCAGTCGAGCACGCAGCTGATCTTGGCCAGCGTCAGCTTGTTGGCGGCGGGCACGGCGGAGAAGTCGGTGTAGTTCTCCAGATGGGCGATCTTGGCAACGACCTTCTCGTCGTCGTCCTTCATGGCCGCGACCATGTTGAACAGCTCGGACAGGTCGAAGGATTCCACGTTGATGCCGTGCTTCTGCATGGCGATTTCATCGAAGCGCACGGTCTTGAACGCGGTGGTGCGCGCGCCGATGCAGCCCAGGTTGAAGCGCTTCATGCCGTTGACCACGCGGCAGATGGCGGCGAAGTCGCGCAGGTTCTCCTGGAACTTGGGGCTCAGCGGATGCACCACGTGGGGCTTGAGCACCGTGAAGGGGACCTCGTACTGGGTGAACACGTCGGTGACGGAGAACTTGCCGCAGTAGGCGTCGCGGCGATGGGCGAAGTCCATCTTGCCGATCTCATCCGGATAGGCCTGCATCAGAATCGGCACGCCCGCGTCCTGCAGGGCGACGATCGCGCCGTTCTCGTCAGCGAAGATGGGCATGGAGAAGATCACGCCGTCGTACTCGCCCTGGTGCTTCTTCAGCCACTCTGCGTAGAGCTTGCCCTCGGCGCGGGTCTCAACGCCGCCGTAGCGGGTGAGCTCCGCGTCCATCATGATGTAGTCGTAGCCCGCGTCGGTCACGGCCTTGACCATGTCGTCGCGCGCACCGTAGATCAGTTCGCCGGGCATGAAGCCGCGGTTGCAGAAGCAGAGTGCAAAGGTCATCTTTTTCTTCATGGGGAATTCCTCCTGTTATTCGATTTGATCTTATCTCGCGTCCCTTTCCAGATCGAGCCACGCACAGTCGGCCTCGCTGAGGCGAATCTCGCTGGCCTCCACGTTCGTGCGCATCATTTCCCGCTTCACGGGCGCGCTCAGGGCGTACACGTCCAGATCCTTCTGGTTGAAGATCCACGCCATGGCGATCTGCGGCACGGTCATGCCCGTCTCCTTTGCCAGAATCTCGCAGCGGCGCAGGCGCTCGAAGTTCTCCGGGTAGGCGTAGCCCTTCAGGCCCGGCTCGTCCATGATGGCCTTCGCACCCTCGGGATCGTCGCTCTTCACCAGGCCGGAGAAGAAGCCGCGGGCCATGGTGGAATAGGCAAACACCGGGATGTGGTTGTCCGCATACCACTTGCGCGCCGCCTTGTTGGCCGGGCCGGAGATGGTCACGCATCCGCCGCCCCAGGGATCCTCCACCTGATCCGCCAGGCCGAAGTTCGGGCTGGACACGGTGAAGGGGGTCAGGCCGTGCTTGAGGGCGTAGTCGTTGGCCTCCTGAATGCGCTCCACCGTCCAGTTGGAGCCACCGAACGCGCCGATCTTGCCCTCGTCGTGCAGCCGGTTCAGAACATCCACGATGGGGCCGACCGGCTTCTCGGGATTGTCCCGGTGCAGCATGTAGATGTCCAGGTGATTCGTCTTGAGCTTCGCCAGGGAGTTGTGCGCGTCGTGCAGGATGTCAAAGTCGTTCACGCGCTTGCGCCAGCGGTTGTGATGCGCGCCCTTGGTGAAGATGACCACCTTGTCGTGCAGGCCGCGCGCCTCCAGCCACTCGCCCAAGGGCTCCTCGCCGTAGTGGTCGGAGCAGTCGAAGCAGTTCACGCCCTCGGCGTACATGTCGTCCAGCAGCGCGAAGGCTGCGTCCAGCCTCTGCTGCCAGTCCGGCGCCTCGCCGTAGACCGAGCGGAAGGCCGCGAACATCTTCGGCGTGGCTGTGCCGAACACGATGCGCGAAATGGGTTTCTTTACCTCTGGAATGGATCCGTACTGCATAAATTTACCTCCTTACGGGACCAATGACAATTTCGACGTCCGGGGGCTCATTTCCTGCGTATATTCTTGCGAACATCAAAGCCCACTGCCGTCAGAATGATGATGCCCTTCACGATCTTCTGCCAGTAGGGCTGCACGCCCAGGAAGGTCAGGCCGTAGTTGATGATGCCGAACATCAGCACGCCCAGCACCATGCCGGGGATCGTGCCCACGCCGCCGGAGTTGGATACGCCGCCCACCACGCAGGCCGCGATCACGTCGAACTCGTAGTTCTCGCCGTAGGCCGCGGTCGCGCCGTTGGTGCGGGCGCACTCCAGAAAGCCGCCGATGGCGAAGGTGACCGCCGCGATGGCGTAGGTCTTGATCAGCGTGCGCTCCACGCGGATGCCGCACACCTCCGCCGCGTCCCGGTTGCCGCCGATGGAGTAGATGTCCCGGCCGAACTTGGTGTACTTCATGATGAACCAGCTGATGAGCACCACCACCAGCGCGATCACGATGATCACCGGCACGGTGTTTGCGATGTAGCCGGAGCCCATGTTCTTGATGCCCTTCTGGATGCCGCCGATGGGCTGGGAGTTGTTGGGCTCGATGTCATAGTAGAGCAGGTTTACGCCCCAGATGATCATGCCCGTGCCCAGGGTCACGATGAACGGCGGAATGGAGAACTTGGCGATGGCCACGCCGTTGAACATGCCGAACACGAAGCAGACCGCGATGGCCACCAGCAGCGGCACGATGGGCGGCAGCTGGGGCAGGTTGGGGAAGAAGCGGCTGTTGCTCTCGGCCATCTGGCCCAGAGAGCCGGTGATCACGGCGGCCAGGCCCACGATGCGGCCCGCAGAGAGGTCCATGCCGCCGGAGATGAGCACCATGGCCATGCCGCAGGCGATGATCATGCGGGAGGAATTCTGGATCAGAATGTCCCGGAGCACGCGCACGGACATGAACCGGGGCTCGATGATTGCGATTGCGACGATCAGCACCAGCATGCAGATCATGATGACGTTGTTGCCGAAGAAGCGCAGGACGCCCTGACGGCTGAAGCGGTTCGACTTTTTCTTTTCCATAATTGCTTCCCCTTCTATTCAAACTGGGTGGCCAGCTGCATGATGGCCTCCTCGTTGAAGTCCCTGCGCTCGAGCTCCCCGGTCTTGCGGCCGTCACACATCACGAGGATGCGGTCGGCCATGCCCAGGAGCTCGCCCATCTCGCTGGAGATCATGATGATGCTCTTTCCCGCCGCGGCCAGCTGGGAGATGATGGTGTAAATCTCGTACTTCGCGCCCACGTCGATGCCGCGGGTGGGCTCGTCCAGAATCAGGATCTCCGGCTCCGTGAGCAGCCAGCGGGCCAGCAGCGCCTTCTGCTGGTTGCCGCCGGAGAGGTTGTTGATCTGCGTCTTGAGGCTGGGCGTCTTGACCCGCAGCCGCTCCACGCCCTCCCGGGCGATGGCGTTACACCGGCGGTAATTGATGACCCCGCATCTGCTCGCGGAGCGATACTGTCGCAGATAGATGTTCTCGCCCACGCTGAGCACCGGGAAGATGCCGCTGCGCTTGCGGTCCTCCGTCAGAAGGGCGATTTTGTGGGCGATGGCGTCGGTGGGGCGGCGGATGCGAATCTCCTTCCCATCCAGATAGAGCCGGCCCGCCGAGCGGGCGCGGATGCCGAAGATGCCCTCCACCAGCTCCGTCCGCTGCGCGCCCACCAGCCCGGCCACGCCCAGAATCTCGCCCCGCCGGAGCTCAAAGCTCACATGGCGGAAGCTGTTTGCATGGATGGAGGTGTAGTCCTCCACCCGCAGGCGCACCTCGCCGGGCACGTTGGTCTTGGGCGGGAAGTACTCCGAGAGCTCGCGCCCCACCATGCGGGAGATGATGGTATCCACCGTCAGCTCCCCGGTGGGCCAGGTGCCGATCATTTTGCCGTCGCGCATGATGCTCACGCTGTCGGAGATGCGCAGGATTTCGTCCATCTTGTGGGAGATGTAGATGATGGCGATGCCCTTCTGCTTCAGATCCCGGATGATTCCGAAGAGGTACTCCACCTCCGTCTCCGTCAGCGACGAGGTGGGCTCGTCCATGATAATGACCCGCGCGTCGTTGGAGACGGCCTTGGCGATCTCGATCAGCTGAATCTTGGAGACCGACAGGGTCTTGACCAGCGCCCGGGGGTCAAAGTCCAGCTTCAGCCGGTCCAGCACCTCCACCGTGTCCTGATACATCTTCCGGTAGTCCACCACGAAGCCCTTGCGGGGCAGGCGGCCCATCCAGAGATTCTCCATCACGGTCAGGTTGTACTCCGGCTGCAGCTCCTGATGAATCATGGAGATGCCGCTGTGCAGCGCGTCCAGCGCGCTCTGGAAGCGCACCTCCCGGCCGTCCTGAAGAATCGTGCCGCTGTCCGGGGTGTAGATGCCGAACAGGCACTTCATCAGCGTGGATTTGCCCGCGCCGTTCTCGCCCATCAGCGCGTGCACCTTTCCGGGCTCCACCCGGAAGGTCACGTCGTCCAGGGCCTGGACCCCGGGAAACGACTTCGAAATGGAATGCATCTCCAGCACATAGCCGCTGCGCTCCATCCTCATCCCTCCTTCTGAACAGCCGGAAAGAGCATCGTGAAGATGCTCTTTCCGTTTTGCGTTGCAATGCGGATCAGCCGCCGATGGTGTCGAGGTTCTCGGTGGTCACCGGGATGTAGGGAACCCAGACGTACTGGCCGTCCATGGTGTAACCCAGGTTCTCGGAGGTGGGCTCCTCGCCGTCGGCGATCAGCTTGCAGAGCTTCACGACCGCGTCGGCCTGGCCGTAGGCGTCGTTGAACACGGAGGCGTACATGGTGCCTTCCTTGATGGCGATCTTGGCCTCGGCGTTGCAGTCCACGCCCACGACGGGGATGAACGTGCCGCCGTCCACCAGATAGCCCGCGGCCTTCAGGGCCTCGATCGCGCCCAGGGCCATTTCATCGTTGTTGCAGATCACGGCCTCGATGTCGTCGTGGGCCGCGATGATGCGGGCCATCACATCCTGGCCGTCGGCACGCGCCCAGTTGGCCACGTCCTTGGCGACCTCCTCCACCTGGATGCCGGCGTCGGTGATGGTCTTGACGGAGTACTCGGTGCGCAGGATGGAATCCTGATGTCCGGGATCGCCCATGATCATGACGTACTGCAGCACGCCGTCGCCGTTGCGGTCGGCGCCCTCGGCGCTGTTCCAGTAGGAGATCAGCGCTTCGCCCTGCATCACGCCGGACTCCTCGG
This sequence comes from bacterium, assembly GCA_004563405.1. Taxonomy (GTDB): domain Bacteria; phylum Bacillota; class Clostridia; order Christensenellales; family Aristaeellaceae; genus SFTH01. The sequence continues at coordinate 63,305 of SFTH01000001.1, read as the reverse complement.
CCTTCGCGCCGACGTAGTAGTTGCCGGGATTGGCGGCCAGCACGTCCGCCTCGGGCTCCACGTTGAAGAACACGACCGGCACGCCGTCGCGGCTGGTCTTCTCCAGGATGTCGGCCGCGCCGGTGGTGTTCATCATGTTCACGGCGAGGATCTCGTAGCCCTTGGTCAGGAACAGGTCGATGTTGTTGCTGATGACGGCCTCGCTGGACTGGCCGTCCACGATGTCGAGGGTCAGGCCCAGCTCGTCAGCGGTCTTCTGCAGGCCGTTGCGCATCTCGGTGAGGTAGGCGTTGCTGAACTCCTGGATGTTGACGCCGATGGTGGTTTCGGCAAGTGCCGCCGCGGTGAGCAGCATCGCCAGAGCGAGGACGACTGAGAACAAACGCTTCATTGTAGTACCTCCATGTCTTTCTTTATATTGCAGCCCTCTTCGGGCAACGCATCCGCCTTCCCCGGACGTCCCGGGATGTTTCGTAACTTTATTACTTTTATTATACCGACCCTGGAGAAGCTGTGCAAGTGTTTTTTGTCGCTTCCTCATAAATTCTACGGTTTAACCATATATTCATCTCTGTATTTGCACATATAATGCAGAATTTGTATTTCGCATTGCGTGCGCCTCGCATGCGCCCGCTGCGTTCTGAAATTCGCCCCGCTTCATCAACAGAAACTCCCTTGATTTTTGCGCAGTATTATGTTAATTTATATCTGAACCAAAATTTCGGAGGTGCGCTCTGTTGGTCAGCTCTGCTTCACAGCTCACAGCTACGCTTCCCTCGGATCTCAAGCGCAGCAACCGCATGCAGATACTCGAGAAGTTCCGCAGCGGGAATACCTGCACCGCGAGTCAGATTGCGGAGGATATCGGCGTCAGCCGCCAGACGGTGATGAAGGCCATCCAGTTCTTCATGGCCAAGGGCCTCGTCGTCTCCCTGGGCAAGAGCCACTCCACCAGCGTGGGAGGCAAGCCGCCGGAGCTGTTTTCGCTCTCCACGAAGCGCTGCCTGCTCAGCGTATCCCTCTGGCCGGACCGCCAGCACCTGACGCTGATGAACCTGCGGGGCGAAATTCTCGCCGCCCGCAGCCTTCCGGAGCTGCTGAGCGAGAGCGTGGACGCAGCCATGGAGCGCATCGGCGCGATCTCCGGCGAGCTGCTCGCCCTCTGCGGTGTGGCGAGCGAGGCGCTCTCGGGCGTGTGCGTGTCCACCTCCGGCACGGTCAACTACCGCACCAACACCCTGAAGTTCAACTCCCTGCGCCCCGCCTGGGGCCGCAACATCCCCATTGCGGAGCGCCTCGCGCCCTACTTCGCGCCGGGCACGCCCATCCTGGTGGAAAACGTGGCCAAGGTGGTGGGCCGCTCCATCCTCCACAAGCCGGAGCTGGAGCACAAGCGGATGATCTCCGTCTTTTCCTCCTGGGGCGGCGTCTGCGCCAGCTTCATCGAAAACGACCGCATCCTCAACGGAAAGGACTCGCTCATCGGCGAGATCGGCCACATGGTCATCGCGCCGGAGGACGCGGAGGAGTGCGGCTGCGGAAGCCACGGCTGCTTTGAGCGCATGGTGAGCAACGAGCGGCTGCGCAGGAACATCGCAGCGACCATCGCCGCCCATCCCGAATCGTCGCTGAACGCGCTGCGCGTGGAGCAGATCGCCGTGGGCGACGTGTTCGCGGCCTCCGCCCGGGGCGACGCCTACGCCCGGGAGCTGGCGTCGCAGCTGGCCCGCTACTTCGCCATGGCGCTGCGCAACGTATCCCTGGTGTTCGACCCCGAGCTGGTGGTGCTCCAGGGCGAGTACGCTGCTGCCGACGAAGTCTTCTGCAACCGGCTCCGCCGCGCGCTGAGCGACTTCCGCTACTACCCCGAGGGCGGCCCCTTCGAGCTGCGGCTCGACCGGCGGTCCATTGACGAACTGGATGTGCGCGGCGCGCGCGTCCTGCTCATCGACCATCTCTTCAACGACCCGGAACTCTACGTCTGACCCGCGCCCGGCCGGCGCGCTTCCCCCAAAGTCCATCAAGATTCGAGGTTACAGCATGCAGTTCAAGAGATCTCTGGCCGTACTTCTGGTTCTCGCCCTCCTTCTGGGCGCGGTTCCCGCCCTCGCGGAGTACAACATGCCCTACTACATCGAGGTGGATCTGACCAACCAGATCGTCACCATCTACAACACCAAGGACAACACCATCGCCCGGCAAATGCTCTGCTCGGCGGGCGTGAGCAACAAGACGCCCACCGGCACCTGGTACATGCCCAACAAGGAGCGCGATGACGAGCGCACGGAATGGTACTGGATGCCAAACGCCTACACCTGGGTCAAGTGGCCGTCGAAGATCTATTACGCCTACTTCTTCCACTCCATCCCCTTCAACCGCCAGGACGACAGCACCATGAACGAGAAGGCCATCGCCCAGTTCGGCAACCCGGCCTCTCACGGCTGCATCCGCCTGCGGGTGGAGGACGCCTACTTCATCGCCAAGAACTGCAAGGTGGGCACCCGCGTGCACATCTACAAGAGCGGCGAGAAGGAAGAGGATCTGCGCGCGCTGCTGTACGTCTCCTCCTACACCGGTGAGGACGGCATGAGCTACTCCGAATTCCTGGGCATCTCCGAGGACGATCTGGGCCGGGGCTGCACCGGAAACGACGTGCTGGACCTTCAGCACCGTCTCAACGACCTGGGCTACTACGACGGCGCCTACGACGGCAACTACGGAAACGAAATGGTCAGCGTGGTCAAGCAGCTCCAGAAGGATCTGGGCCTGTCCCAGACGGGCATCTCCACCAAGGATCTGCTGGAGGTCATCTACTCCGACGACGCTCCGGTGTCCACCGGCTCCATCACCTTCTCCGAGAGCCAGAGCGGCCCGGTGGTCAAGCAGCTCCAGTCCGCCCTGAAGACCCTGGGCGTGTACACCGGTCCCGTGGACAGCGTGTACGACGTGGAGGTCTCCGAGGCCGTGAAGACGTTCCAGAACCTCTGCGGACTCACCGCGGACGGCGTGGCCACGCCGGACACCCAGCACGCGGTGTACTATGTGCTCGCCAAGGTGCAGGAGGCCATGGGCGGCGAGGAATTCACCATCTCCTACGACAACGAGGAGCTCGCCACCGGCCGGGTCAACTGCTCCTACGCCAACATCCTGGTGCGCTCCAAGCCCAACACGGACAGCGCCTCCATCGGCAAGGTCAAGGACGGCGACCTGGTCACGGTGCTGGCCACCCAGGACGGCTGGGCGCAGATCGTGTGCGACGCCGGCGTGGGCTACATCTACAAAAAGTATCTGAAGAACGCCGGAACCACCTACAACTACATCGTGAACTTCACCTCTACCAGCGGCAAGACCTACACCCTCGGTGCCACCGTGGAGCAGCGCCTGTCCGGCGGTTACTCCCTGGCCGCCGAGATCCGCAGCTACTACTCCAGCGCGGACTTCATGGACTATCTCAAGGACGCCACGGTGTCCTACACCACCGTCAACACCGGCTCGGACGACGTAAGCCTGAACCTGCGCGCCCAGCCCGACGCCCAGGCCGACGTGCTGAGTCAGGTCGCCAACGGCACGAGCATGCGCGTGCTGGAGAAGGGCGAGGAGTGGACGAAGGTCGCCTACAACGGCGGCATCGGCTATCTGATGAACCAGTACCTCTCCTTCTGGCAGGGAACCTCCGAGGACGAGTCCGACGTGCTCGCCAGCCAGTCCGGCACAAGCGCCGTGGACAGCGAGATGATCGACGCGATCGTCATCCTCGGCGAGGGCGAGCTCCGGGCCAACATCTACGCCGAGCCCGCCGAGACCGCCTCCGTGCTGGCCCGCGCCCCCGCAGATCTCTCCCTCAAGGTGGTCTCCTTCAACGAGGACACCGGCTGGGTGCTGGTCGACTACAACGGAAACCGCGGCTACATGAAGGACGCCAACCTCTCCTTCAGCCTCGGCCCCACGGAGGAATGATCCGCCGCTCCGCCCACGGGGCAGGACAATCGCACACACACAAAAAAAAAACGATCGGCTGCGCTTGCGGTCGATCGGTTTTGTATGGGGAAATCCCGATTGCAGGGGTGCGGTCCGAAGCACCCGTCAGCAGCGCCTGCTTCGCCGCCGGAGGGCCAGTGCGCCCAATCCGGCCGCCAGGCAGACGGCCAGCCACAGCAGCGGATGACCGCCGTCGCCGGTCTCGGGCGGCTCGTCCGCCCCGGTCAGGACGCGGAGCTCGGCCGCCAGAACGCCCCCGTCGGGAAGGATCCAGTCGCTCTCCCGGCCGACGGCCCGCAGCGTCAGCGTCTCGCTGCAATCCGTCAGCACCGCCGGAGACATGCCATCCTTGAGCAGGGGGGAGATCCTCACCCCGGCAAGCATGGGGGAAACATCTGGATCGTCCACATAGAACAGCGGCATGATTCCGTAGCTGCCCTCGGTGTTGTTGACGGCGTTTTCCCACCAGGTTTCCTCCAGCACATGCTCGTCGATGCGCCAGACGACCAGGCCGCCCTCCATATCGCCGCGATAGTTCAGGAAGGCGAGCATTTCGTAGAGCAGGCCCGCGTCAAAGCCGGAGAGCTGGCGGTTCTCCACCAGATAGTAGACCCCGGGATCGTCCGTGGGAATCCGGAGGATGCGGTAGTTGGCGGAATCGGACGCGGGCGCGAGCGGATAGCGGCCGCCGCCCTCCAGCTCCGTGGCCTCGTAAAACTCCAGATGAATCTTGCTGAACGCATCCAGGTGCACGGGCGTCGTACCGGGAATCTCGCCGCTCTTGAAGCCCCAGCTGCCCAGGCCCATCAGGCTCAGGCCGTCAACGTTTCTTCCGGTCTCGCCGGCAGAGGTATTGTACAGATCCATCAGCCCCAGATCGTGCCCCAGCTCGTGGCAGGCGGTGCCCACAGGCGTCATCAACGGCGTGCCCGTCCGGCTGTAATAGTCGTACACGTCCTCCGCAGCGACGCCCGTCGCGGGCGTGCCCACGTTTTCCGCCGTCATGGTGTACTTGTACACCTCCATGCCGTCCACCCGGACGCGGAAAATGTCGTATTTCGTCCCGCCGCCCGCAGCCTGCCACCCGGAATAGATGACCGAGCTGTGGGGCCAGACGCCCGGCTGGCCGTCCGCCTGATTGTTGAAATCCACCGAGGCGTTCAGCCCCGGAAGCACGATCATGACGGCCAGCTCCGTGGGGTCGATGCGCCCGTCGCCGTTTTGATCGTAAGCAGTGAAATCCAGCTTGTCCTCTACCGCCGCCACGGCGTAGGCGAACAGCATCGGCGTGTCGGAGATGGCGTAGTCCCTCCCGTCCGTTCCGTGATACACGCCCGGCGTGAGGCAATGATTCGTTCCGTCGTATCGCGGACAGGAGATGGGCAGCTCCGCCGTCACGACGCCGTCGTCTGCGACGCCTCCATCCTCCCTCGCCCTGCGGTAGGTGAACTTCCCGTTGGAATTTTCCAGGTAGAAGGCGGTGAGTCCCGTGCGCACGTTGAAAATCATGTCGCCCCACTGGGTCTCTGAAAAGCAGCACTGCACGTCGGCATAGTTCACGCGGATGACGAGCAGCGGAATCGAATCGCCCCGCGGCGCATAGCCCGCGGGCGTGGGATAGGTCCTGTACTGCGTCAGCTTGCCGTAGAGCGCGTCATTCTCGCGCTCGGCATACACATAGTGGCCGGTCAGGGGATCCCGGTCCCCCTCCAGATCGTAGCGCGCGGGCCGGGCCGCGGCGATCTCCTCGTGCAGCGCCTGCAGCTTGCGCTCCAGCTGCGCGTCCCCGCTCATGACCGGCGTGCCGCCGATTTCGGTGTCGCCGTTTTCTCCGATGAGGTAGCCTCCGAGGGAATACTCTTCTCCCGCGTGAATCACATAGCGCAAACAGCCGTATTCATCGACGGCAATCACGCGCTCCATCGCGTCCACGGTGTAGGAGAAGCGCTCGTCGCCCCGCAGATAGCCCTCGACGGTTTCGCCCGTGAGCGGATCCTCGATGGGAGTCAGCAATGGAAAGGCCGGCACGGCCAGCGCCCGCATCGGCACGCAGAGCAGCGCCAGTGCGATCGCCGCCCGGATCCATTGTCTCAGCTTCATAGCGTCCTCCTCCCATCCTTGGTTCCTTCCTGTAAGAAAATGGTAACGAATCGAGGAAGGACAGTCAATAGAAGAACCATGAAGAAAATATGACGAATCGAAATAAACGCGCTCCGGCCGTCCGGCGCGGCGCATGGACTTTGCCCGCCCCGCATGCTATAATGGTTCATGGACGCAGCGGGCTCTGAACGCGGCTGCGCCAGCAGAATCGGAAGGGGGAATACCGCCTCGGCGGTGACGCGCGCATGCCGGAAAGACCGACACAGCTTCACAGGAAAAGCCTCCATCGCCGCCCGCGCGGAGACCGGCCCCAACGGGACGGCGCGCGCGGGCCGGGTAAGGCGCGCTTCTTCGCCCATGGACGGCGCGGAACCCACTGGCGGCGCGCCCTGGCGGCGGCCCTGCTCCTCGCCGCGTTTCTGTACGCCGCCGTGAACCTGGTTCAATACTCCATCCGCGCAGTCTCGACGCGGCGCACAAACGCGGCCCTTCAGGCGATGTATGGGGACGCGCCGGAGACGCCCCGCCCCGAGGCCCAAGCGGAGCCCACGTCCACCCCGGTGCGGGAACTGCTGCGCGCCTATCAGTACATCGGGGACGCGATTCTGCCCGAGGCGGCAGAGCTGCACGCAGAGAATCCGGACATGGTGGCCTGGCTGCGCATCCCGGGCGTCGTCAGTCTGCCCGTCGTCTACCGCGACAACCGCTATTACCTCGACCATGACTTCAACGGCAAAAAGAGCGCCAGCGGAACGCTGTTTCTGGACGAGGCGCATCCCCTGGCGGAGGACACGCAGTATCTGGTCGTGCACGGCCACAACATGCACGACGGCAGCATGTTCGGCCTGCTCTCCCGCTACCGCAGGCGCGGATACCTGCAGGCGCATCCCACCGTCTATCTGAACACGCTGTACCGGAGGGAGGTCTATGAGGCCGTCGGCGTGCTGGTCCTTCCGGACAGCGACGGCAGCGACGGCTATGTGCCCTACACCGGAACGCGCAGGTTCCAGTCGGTGGATCAGTTCGACCGCTTTGCCGAAAGCATCCGGGAGCGCGCCCTGTATTGGAGGGACGGCGCGGAGCTCTATCCGGGCGACGCCCTCCTCGCGCTGTCCACCTGCTACGGGGAGGACGCGCGCATCGTCGTGATGTGCAGGCGCACAGGCCCGTGAGCGGCGCGCCCGAAAAAGTGAGCCATCCACAGAAAAGGCCGCCGGCCCCTCCCCGCACAGGGGAGAGCCGGCGGCCCAGGCTGTCGAAAAACCCCAGGAGAGCGCGAAAGGGCCGCAGCCCTTTCGCTTTTCAATCGTGGTCGGCGGCGTGTACGGCGACCACGCAGCTGATTTTGTTCACAAAATCGCTTCCTTGCAGATTTTGCGGCCGGAATCCAGAGGATTCAAGCAAAATCTGGAGGGGGTGGCAGTGGCGGGGGAGATACTCCCCCGTCCACCAGCTTGTCAAAATATCTATTTTGACAAGCTGAGGCCGCCGGCTCCTCCCCGCACAGGGGAGAGCCGGCGGCCTTCCTTTGCCGGAGCCGAACCGCCCGGAGGCACTTTTCTTCGGAAAGCGGCGCGCCTGCGGGCCGCTCACGCTTCGTCCATGCAATCCAGATACAGGGCTGCGGCGGTCTCCATGGGATAGTCGGACAGCCTGCGGGCACAGCTGTTCACGAAGTCGGGATCCCGGCGCATGCCGTTGAAGAGATAGCTCACCAGAACCCGGCCACCCGCCCGCGCGGCCTCGGCCACTCCGCGCTCCGTGGGCGCTTCGCCGCCGTCCTGCCCCCGGGCGAAGCCCAGCAGCCGGGCGGTGAGCGCGTCCATGTCGTAGATGGCGTCCTCCCGGAAGCCCATCACCTGGGCGCAGAGCTCCAGGCCCCGCAGCAGCGCCTCCTTCCAGCTCAGCCGCCGCAGGGGCGTCTCCGCGCCCAGCGCGCCGGTGAGCACCGCGTCGCCACCCCGCTCGCCGGCGCGCGCGTCGAACTGCGCCACCCGGGCGGTGTAGCGTCGGGCGGCGGAAGAGACCTTTAGATCGTTCACCCGGACGAAGGTGTAGCGCACGCCGTCGAGGCGGCCGTAGACCTTCAGCGTGTCGTAGTAGCCCAGCAGGCGGCTGCGGCGCAGCGCTTGGGCGTTGAAGTCCAGGAAGTTGCACAATTCGTGCAGCGGGTGCACCAGCGTCAGAAAGGGCATGCAGCCGTACTCCGGATGCACCGGCTGGGGATGGATGTCGATGGCGATAATCTCGTCCGCGCCGTCGGCGATGGCCATGGCCACGGGCATGTTGTCCGAATAGCCGCCGTCCATGCAGTACTCGCCGTCGATCTGCTTCAGGGGAAAGATGGGAAAGCAGGACGCGGAGGCCAGCAGATAGTCATGCAGCTTCCCCTGGGGAATGTCGCCCAGGCGGGCCTCCAGGGGCGAAAGCTGGGGCACGCGGGTGATCATCACGCCCAGCTCCATGCCGGAGGCGCGCACCCGGCCCTCGTCCAGGGTCTCGTGCACCAGGTTTTCCAGGGGTGTGATGTCCATCAGAAAGTTCTTTGCGTTCTCCAGCAGAAAGGGAATCAGATCGCGCTTGCGGGAGATCATGCGCTCCACGGTAAACTCCTCCCCCTCCTCGGTGGAGACGATCTGATTCATGCGTATGTTTTCCCACAGCTTCACCGCCACGTCCAGGTCGCCCTGGGCCACCAGCGCGGCGTTGATCGCGCCGATGGACGTGCCGTACACCGCATCCAGGCGAATATTCATCTCCCGCAGGGCCTGCCACGCGCCGCATTCGTATGCGCCGCGGGAGCCGCCGCCGGAGAGCACGAGCGCTCGCTTCATATCTCTCTACCTCCTTGCGTCCCCATTTGGACGAAGCAGCCCGAAAAATGTTCAAGGGCGCGAGCAATTCCGTCCGCGTCCACGTCCGCGGTCACATAGTCCGCCCGGACCTTCACGGCCTCGGACGCGCCGCCCATGGCCACGCCGATGCCCGCGCACGCCAGCATGCCCACGTCGTTCTCGCCGTCGCCGAAGGCGATGGTCTCCTCCCGGCCGATGCCCAGCGCCCTGCACACCGCCTCCAGGCCCCGCTCCTTGCCGCCGCCGCGGGGAAACACGTCGGCGAAGTTGGGGCTCCAGCGCACGGCCTCCAGCCCGCGGGCGCGGCGCAGCAGCGCGTCCTCGCTGCCGGGCGCGCCGTAGATGTGCATCTGGTAGATGGGCTCCGTCCGGGCGAGGCCCGGAGGCGCCACCCGCGGCCGGGCCATGCCCGCGTAGGCGCAGGCCGCGGTCACGAATTCATTCACGCCGCTGACGAAGGAATCGTCGCCGCTGAGGAAGCCCAGGGTCAACTCCCCCGCCTCCGCGCCCGCGATGGCCGCCTCCAGATCCGCCGGGGCGATGGGGTTTTCAAACACCACCGCGCCATCCAGCCGACAGAGCTGGCCGCTGAGCAGGATCTCCCCGTCAAACAGCCCCGTGTCCATCAGAAAGCGCGTGGAATCGCCGTTGCGCCCGGTGGAGAGCAGCGTCCGGACCCCCGCCGCCCGCAGGGCACGCAGCGCGGAGAGCGCCGATTCGGGAATTGCATGGGTCCGGAAGCTCACCAGCGTGCCGTCCACATCGAAAAAAGCCGCCCGTATCATGAAATCTCTTCGTTCCTTTCCAAGCGCCGGGCCCCGGACTCCATCCGGAATCCGGGGCCGCAGCGCCTTCACTCGCGGAATGTGCGCTCAGGGCCGCATCTCCCGCACCATCTGCCGATAGGGCAGAATTTCAAAGCCCATCTCCCGGTAGAGCTTCTCCGCCCGGGCGTTGTCCGGCTCGATCTCCAGCCGGTAGCGCGCGGCGGGCGCGAGCTCCGGCAGCGCGCGCAGCAGCGCCCTGCCCAGGCCCATCCCCCGGAATTCGGGGCGCACATAGATCTCCTCGACCCAGACCACCGTTCCGCCCGCCTCCTGGGAGTAGGAGCGGGAGAGCTGGGCGTAGCCCGCGATTTCCCCGTCCTCCTCGAACAGATAGCCGCACAGATAGTCCTCCGAGCGCATCATCTCCTCGAAGGCGCGCACGCAGTGCTCCGCCGACACCGGGTGAAGCACCGCGGAGGAGTGGTAGAATTCATCGGCCAGTTGCAGATAGGTCTCCCGGTCGCCCGGGGTGAGTTTGCGAATCATGTCTCTTCCTCTTTCACTCAATTTCAGTTTCGCCGTCGATGCCGCCCCGCAGGGGAATGTCCAGCGGGACGTGCTCGCCCCTGCGCCCGTGGGCGCGCTGCACCTGAAGCGCGTGCTCCATGGACACGTCGCTGGAGGCGCGGATGCGGCGCATCAGCATGGTCACGATGCGCTCCAGCTCGCTTCCGGCGCGGTAGTCCGTCTCCACGGAGAAGTCCGCGCGGCCCTGCAGCAGCAGATCGTCCGCCGTCTCCGTCTCCCCCGGGGGATGCACGGCGATGGAGAAGCCGCCCTTCTGCTTGGTCATCTTCATGCAGGGCACGTCGGTGAGCCCGTCGGCGATGTAGATCATGTTGGAGAAGGGGATGCGGCGCATGTACTCCGGGGTGAAGGCGTTGAGGTCCCGGTCGTTGGTCACGTCCAGTATGCCCTTGTTGATGCGGAACAGAAACTGGGTCTTGGAGGTGTAATTCACCGCCGAGGACGGCCACACCGGGTGATCCTCGCCGTCGTAGCAGAAGGAGCAGGCGAACACCGCCTTGAATTCGTGGCCGATGCGCGAGCCCTCGATGATGTCCGTAAGTCCCGAGGAGATGATGTAGTGCTCCACGTCCACGTCCAGCGAATCGCCGATTTTGCGGATGCGGCCGAACCATTCCTCCACGCCGGGGAAGAATTCCACGCCCCGGCCCAGCTCCCGCAGGGTCTCCCGGGTGAGCTGCATGCTGCCCTTGGCCATGCGCTTCATCAGATACATGTAGGTCAGTATGCCGTCCATGCGGTGCTCTCGGGAGAAATCCGCGCACGCGCCCCAGAAGTCGCCCGGCTCCACGTTAATGCCCGGCAGAAAGGTATATTCCTCCATGTCCCGGGGGGACAGGGTCTTGTCAAAGTCATAGATGAGCGCCACGATGGGTCTGGACACAGGCAAATCCCTCCCTTGCAAACTGAGCGATCTTCGCTCGAAGATCGCTCAGTTCCGGTTTCGTTCAGTTGCGTCAGATGGTCTCGCCCTCTGCGCCGTCTCCGGCCTCGGCGGGCTGAATCAGCTGCTCGGTGGGCTCGGGCTCGGGCGTCGCGGTGGGCGCGGGCGTGGGCGTGGCCGCGCCGGGCGCGTAGGGCGCGTCGTCGGCGTAGAGCCGTGTCTGGGTATCGTTGTCGGCGATGCCGCTGGGATTCAGTCCCGTCTGCTCCTGGAACATCTTCACGGCGGTCTGGGTCTTGCTGCCGAACACGCCGTCGCGGTTGTCGTTGAGATAGCCCAGCTCAAACAGGCGGATCTGCAGCTTCATGACCTCGTTGCTCTCGTCGCCCTTCTGCAGGGGCGTGTACACCACGGGCTCCGCCGTGGGCGCGGGCGTCTCGGTCTGCACGGAGATGGTCTGGCCGTTGATGATGGCCGTCAGCTCCGCCGCGGACCTGGCCGCCTCCAGCTGGGTGATGGAGTTGTTCACGATCTGCCAGCGGCCCTCGGAATCGGCCACGGCGGTGTCGCTGGCGCTGCCCACGGCCAGCGCGTCCATGATGACCGCGTTGCCGATGTTGTCCTGAATGGCCAGCAGCGCATCCGCAAAGGTCTGGTCGTTGGCGGCGGGCTCGGCGGGAATCAGGGCGCGGATGGCGTCCTTGCCCTCCTCGATGCCGGCGGACACGCTGAGCATGCCGTCGGTGGTGTAGCGGGAGATCAGATCGTTGATGTAGGTGCTCTCCACATGGCTCTTGATGAGCGCCACGCCCTCGTCGTAGAAGGTCTCGCTCACGCCCTCGATGGGCGCGGAGCTCTGGTTGCCGCGCACATAGCGCAGCCACACCACGCCGCCCACCACCAGCGCGGCCACCACGGCCAGCGCGATGACGATCTTGATGATCTGAGCCGCGCCAAAGCGGCCGAAGCGGCGCATTTCCTCAAATTCCGCGTCGTCGATGTCATCGAATACGTCGTCGCCGTCGTAGGCCGGATTCTCATCGTAGGCCTCCTGCCCGTCCTCGGCAGCGTAATCGTCGTAGACGTTCTCCTGCCCGCGGCGGCGGGAGGAGCTGCGGCGGCTCTGGTTGTCCTCCAGCTGGCGGATGTATTCGCTCACGTCCCGGGAAATGCCCGCGCGGCCCGCGGACTGAATCGGGCGGCTCTTAAACTGGGAGCGGTCGATCTGCTCCTCGGGCTTGAGCTCCTCGTCCAGCTCGCTCAGGGTCTCCTGCGCGGCCTGGGACAGGGGCACGCCCGGCGTGAAGCTGGGCGCCTCTTCCTCTTCGCTCTCCTCCTCCGTGCCGGCTACGGCGGCGCGCATGTCCCTGCGCACGCTCTCCGGCGCGGAAGCGCCCTCGTACACCGGGCGGTAGGTGGTGCGGCTGTCGACCTCGCCGCCCTCCTGGGCCGCGTCCTTCATGCCGGTGTAGGTGGTCCGGGTATAGTTGTTCAGCGGTTCAAACGTGGTTTGACCGGGTGCGATTGTAAACTGCGCAGAGGTATACGGGATGCCACCGAAGCGGTTGTCGCCGATGGGCGCCTGACAGCTCGGGCATACCGCATCCGCCGCGTGAATGGTCTTCCCGCACTTCGAGCAAAACATAGCCTGTCCTCCCTTTCGTTCTGCGCGCTTCCCGCCCATATGGACATAGAAACACATAGAACCATTCTATTTTACATAATAGTTGGGTTCTATGTGTACGTCAAGAATATTCTTATGACTTTCCTTAGACAATTCCTGTCTAATTTCCGTTCCGCTCAGTGGCTGTACAGCGGACCGATGTACACCGGCGGGTTGCAGTCCGGGCAGGCGCCCATGCCCTCGGACATGGCCTCCTCCACCGTCAGCTCCCGGCGGTTGCTCTGAGTGCCGCACACGCTGCTCTTGTGGTAGTAGCGCGCGCCGCTTCCATAGACCGAGTACACGATGGTGTGCAATATGGCCTCCTGCTCGGCCAGGTACGCCGCGTCGTCCGTGGGCGCGGGCGTGGGGGTCACGCCGGCCGCCGCGTCCTGCTCGGCCTGGCGCTGCGCCAGCAGCTGGTCCAGGTTGGACAGCGCGGACACCACGCCGTCGTCCGGCGCGATGGTGGCCGCCGCAGGCGCCGCGGGCACCGGCGCCTCCGTGTACACCTGGGCGCGCGGCAGCAGCAGGGCGCAGACGATCGCCATCTCCACCGTCGCCAGCGCCGTCAGAAGCACCCGGCCCCGGGCGCGGAACACGCCCCTGCGCCACAGAAAGGCAAGCCCCGCCGGCGGCAGAACCAGCGTCAGGATCAGGGCCAGTAGGCCCCGGTTGCCCTTGCGCCGGTTCGGCGTGTCCATGTTGGGCGTGTAGGCTGCGTTCGAGCCGTTATTGCTGCGTTCCTTCATCTTCAGGCTTCCTTCCGGCTGGCCTGATACAGTTCCAGAGCCCGGGCCAGCTGATCCGGGCAGGACGTGCCCGCGCGGCACTGGATGCCCTTGCACTTCGCAATCACATCGTCAATCTTCATGCCCTGCACCAGGCGGGAGACGCCCTGGGTGTTGCCGTGGCAGCCGCCGATGAACTCCACATGGGTGAGCACATCGCCCTCCGCCTCGATCAGAATCTGCTGGGAACAGGTGCCGTGGGTCTTGTAGCTGAACATCGTTTCTTACCTCCTGGGATACTCGCCTATTATTATACGGGCGCGCGCCCCCAAAGTCAAGACGGGGGAATTCGGGCGCGGGGCTTGAAATTGGGGCGAAATGGTTGTATTATGGTAGTCAGGAGAAACATGATTACTTTTCGGGAGGTTTTTGACATGAGCATTACCAAAACCAGCTTCGGGCGGCTGCCCGACGGCCGCAGCGCGGATCTGTACATATTAAAGAATGTGGCGGGCGCGTCCGTGGAGATCACCAACTACGGCGGCATCCTGCGCGCCATCAACGTGCCTGACAAGAATGGCGAAATCGGCAACGTGCTGCTGGGCTACACGGATGTCAACGGCTATGAGCCCTGCTGCGGCTATCTGGGCGCGCTGATCGGCCGCGTGGGCAACCGCATCGCGAAGGGCGAATGCACCGTGGAGGGCCAGGAGCTGCACCTGGCGAAGAACGAGGGCGGCAAGAACCACCTGCACGGCGGCAACCTGGGCTTCAACCGCAAGCTCTGGGACGCGACTCCCGTGGAGGGCATCTGCGAGGACCACCTGATCCTCAAATTGGTCTCCCCCGACGGCGAAGAGGGCTATCCGGGCAACCTGCAGGTCATGGTCACCTACACCTGGACGGACGAGAACGAGCTGGTCATCCGCTACGAGGCCGTGTCCGACAGAGACACCCTTTGCAACCTGACCAACCACGCCTACTTCAACCTGGAGGGCGAAGGCAGCGGCACGGTGCTGGACCACACCTTCGAGATCAACGCCGACACCTTCACTGTGGGCGATTCCGAGCTCATCCCCACCGGCGAGCAGCGCGACGTGACCGGCACGCCCTTCGACTTCCGCGAGCCCACCCGCCTGGGCGACGTGATCGCGCAGACCGAGGAGAACGACCAGCTCCGCGCGGGCCACGGCGTGGACCACAACTTCAACATCAACGACCCCGAGGCCGGCCTGCGCTTCGCCGCCTCCGTCGTCGCGCCGGTGTCCGGCCGCACCATGGACGTGTTCACCGACATGCCCGCCATGCAGCTCTACGCCGGCTGCTGCCTGGAGAGCATCCACGAGGGCTCCTGCGGCCGCAAATACGGCCGCTTCGAGGGCTTCTGCATGGAGACCCAGTACGCCCCCGACTCCATCAACCACCCCAACTTCCCCGACAGCGTGCTCTATGCCGGCGAGAAGTACGACTACACCACCGTCTTCGCCTTCGACACCGTGGAGGACTAAGGGGACTCTGTCCCCTTAGAACCCCTGCTTAGGGGAATGATTCCCCTAAGAACCCCCCGCAGGGCGCGCATTGCGCGCCCGAAGAGGAACAAATACTATTACTATGTCATCCCGGCGGCGCATTGCGCCGCCTGCGGGGGATTCTCAAGGGCGTCACGCCCTTGAGCGGGGTTTCAGGGGCGGCGCCCCTGACGTAACCCCCCGCACAACATCACATCGTTAAAGGAGCAATCGAACATGGAGGTTCGCACCCGCTTTGCGCCCAGTCCCACCGGTTACATGCATCTGGGCAACCTGCGCACCGCGCTCTACACCTATCTCTACGCCCGCCGCACGGGCGGCAAGTTCATTTTGCGCATCGAGGACACCGACCAGAAGCGCGAAGTGAAGGACGCCGTGGACGTGATCTACAATTCGCTGAAGATCGCCGGGCTGAACCACGACGAAGGCCCGGACGTGGGCGGCCCCTGCGGCCCGTATGTGCAGTCCGAGCGCAAGGACACCTACATGCCCTATGCGAAGCAGCTGGTGGAATCCGGCCACGCGTACTACTGCTTCTGCACGAAGGAGCGCCTGGAGGAGGCGCGCGCCGAGGCCGAGGCGAAGGGCGAGACCTTCAAGTACGACAAGCACTGCCTGCATTTGAGCCGCGAGGAGGTTCAGGCGAAGCTGGACGCGGGCGAACCCTACGTCATCCGCCAGAACATCCCCACCGAGGGCAAGGCGGGCTTTGACGACGTGATCTACGGCCACGTGGAGGTGGACTGCGACACGCTGGACGACAACGTGCTGATCAAGGCCGACGGCCTGCCCACCTACAACTTCGCCAACGTCATCGACGACCACCTGATGGGCATCACCCATGTGATGCGCGGCAACGAGTACCTGTCCTCCGCGCCCAAGTACAACCTGCTCTACGAGGCGCTGGGCTGGACGCCGCCCACCTATGTGCACCTGACGCCGGTGATGGTGGAGGGCACCTCGAAGAACAAGAAGACCGGCGAATACCTGATGGCGACCGACGAGGACGGAAATCCCGTGCTGGACGAGAACGGCAACCCGGTCAAGGCCATCGTCAAGCGCAAGATGAGCAAGAGCCAGGGCGACCCCTCCTTCGAGGATCTGCTCAGCGAGGGCTATCTGAGCGAGGCCATCGTCAACTATCTGGTGCTGCTGGGCTGGAGCCCCCGGGGTGAGCGGGAATTCTACACCCTCAAGGAGCTGGAGGAGGTCTTCGATCTGGAGGGCCTGAGCAAGAGCCCGAGCTTCTTCAGCAGCGAAAAGATGCGCTGGTTCAACGCCGAGTACATCCGCAAGCTGACGCCCGAGGCCTATCTCGGGCATGCGACGCCGTGGCTGGAAAAGGTGCTCGATCCCGCGAAGTTTGACTTCCGGCGGCTCGGCGAGCTTTTGCAGAATCGCACCGAGGTGTTCTCCCAGCTGCCGGACATGGTGCGCTTCCTGGCGGAGATGCCGGAATTCTCCAACGATCTCTACATCAACAAGAAGCAGAAGAGCACGCTGGAGAGCGCGAAGACTGCGCTGACGGCGCTTCGCCCGGTGCTGGAGGGTATTTCCGACTGGACCGAGGCAAACCTTCACGACACCGTGATGGCCGCCATCCCGGGCCTCGGCATGAAGAACGGCCAAGTGCTCTGGCCGATGCGCATCGCCATCTCCGGACAGATGTCCACCCCCGGCGGCGCGTTCGAAATCGCCTACCTGCTGGGCAAGGACGAGACGCTCCGGCGGCTCGACGCTTCCCTCGCGCGCCTGTAAGGCAGTCAATTCCACAACCTTTTCTTTCCCCGCCCGCGCTTGACGCGCGTGCGGGGTTTCGCCTATAATGACTTGAATGTAGTTCAAAGGGGGAAACGCCATGGCGCTGAAGGCCTATAAAACCCTGATCCGGGCCGCAGAGGACAGCTTCATCATCAACAAATCCCGCTTCATCGGCTACGGCCGCCCCTGCGAAACCGAGGAGGAGGCGCTGGACTTCCTCGCGGAGATCCGGCTGCGCCACCGGGACGCCACCCACAACTGCTACGCCTACATCATCGGCCCCAACATGGGCGTGATGCGCTACAGCGACGACGGCGAGCCCGGCGGCACCGCAGGCATGCCCATCATCGAGGTGATGAAGGCCCGGGGCGTGACCAACTGCGCCGTGGTGGTCACCCGCTATTTCGGCGGCGTGCTGCTGGGCGCGGGCGGGCTGGTGCGCGCCTATTCCCAGGGCGCGGCGGCGGCCATCAACGCCTGCGGCGTGGGCGTGATGCACCCCACGGCCCGGTATCTGATGGAAATCCCCTACCCCATGCTCAACCGCATGGACTTCTTCCTCAAATCCGAGCCGGTCATCGTGGAGGACAAGGCCTACACGGATGTGATCACCTACACGCTGATCGTGCGCTGTCGGGACGAGGAGGGCTTCCTTGCCCGGGTCACGGACCTGTCCGAGGGCCGGGTGGAGCCCCTGCGGGCGGAGGAGCTCTATCTCCCCTGGAGCGAGGAGGACGAGGCATGATCCGCCACGAGATTCCCGCCGGTGTTCCGGCGCAGGAGCTCTCCCGATACCTCCGGCGCGCCTGGCCGCTGCTTCCGGGGCATGTTCTGCGGGACGTTCTGAAGCGGCGGGACGTGCGCGTGAACGGCGCGCGGGCCGGAAAGGGCGCGCAGGTGCGCGGCGGCGACGCGCTGGAGATCTACGCAGACGCGCGGCACTTCGAGCCGGCGGCGGAAATCCTGTTCGACGACGGCTGCCTGCTGGTCGCGGTAAAGCCCCAGGGCCTGCCCTCCCTGCCCGACCGGGACGGCGTGGGCGCAGACACCATGCAGGCGCGGCTGGAGCGCGTCCACCCCGGCGCGCGGCTGTGCCACCGGCTGGACGCGGGCACCGGCGGCGTGATGCTCGCGGCGCTGGACGATGAAACCGATGCGCTGTTCTTCGAGGCCTTCAAGGGCCACGCGCTCAGGAAGACCTATCGCGCCGTGCTCCTTGGCGCGCCGCCGAAGGGCGAAAGGACGCTGCGGGCGCAGCTGGTCAAGGACGCGCGCCGCGCCAGCGTGCGGGTGCTGGACCGCCCCGCGCCGGGCTCGAAGGAGATCGTGACCCGGGTAAAGCCCCTGCGGACGCTGGAGGGCGGCTGCTGGGAGGCGGAGCTGGAGCCAGTCACCGGGCGCACCCACCAGCTGCGCGCCCACATGGCCCACATCGGCTGTCCAATCCTGGGCGACGACAAGTACGGCGACCGGGAGGAGAACCGCCGCCGCGCCCCCGCGGGCAGGCTCTGCCTGTGGTGCGAGACCATGGAGATTCCCGAGGGAACCATCGAAAAATACGCGGGCCTGCGCTTTCACGCAGACCCGCCGGAGTGGATAAAAGCATGACAAAGATCGACATCAAACTCCTGGCCCTGGACATCGACGGCACGCTCATGGACGCACAGAAGCGCTTTCCGGAGGTCAACCGCCGCGCCCTTCAGGCCTGCGAGGCCCGGGGCATCCGGGTGGCGCTGGTGAGCGGGCGCAGCTTCGAGCTGATGCGCCAGTTTGCCCGGGAGCTGGGCGTCCACCCGCTGTTCGCCGCCTGCAACGGCGCGCGCATCGAGGCGGGCGCGGACGGCCCGACCCTGGCCGAATTCCACTTCTCCCGCCCGGATGCGGAGCGGGTGTGCCGCACGCTGGAGAACAGCGGCATGTACTTCAATTCCTATCGCCGGGGCAAGTGCTACATGGGCAACCCACAGGTGCGCCCCTCTCTCGGGCCCCGCTACGCCCACCACGTTCCCGGGGTCTGCGGCGACCCGGGCCATCCCTACGAGACCATCTGCGACCGCGACCGGCTCTGGGGTGAGGGCATGGACGGCGTGTACAAATTCGTGGTCATGGGCGCGCCCTACGACCCGGGCTTCGAGCGCATCCGCGCGGAGCTTCAGGACATGAACCTCTCTGTGTCCAGCGCATCCCGGCGCAACATCGAGTTCATGCCCACCGGCGTGGACAAGGGCAGCGCCGTGGCGCTCCTCTGCCGCGCCACGGGCGCGTCCCGGGAGCAGGTGATGGCCTTCGGCGACCAGACAAACGATTTGCCCATGCTCAACGCCTCCGGCTGGCCGGTGGCCATGGAAAACGGCGAGGACGCGGTGAAGGCCGCCGCGCGACTCATCGCCCCCGACCACAACCTGGGCGGCGTGGGACTGCTGCTGGAGGAGATGGTACTGTGAACGGAGCAGGAACGGAAGAAATGGACATTCGCCTGATCGTCTCGGACATCGACGGCACGCTGCTGCCCGCTGCGGGAAGCGTCTCCCCCGCAACGGCGGAGGCCGTCGCCGCCTGCCGGGCCCGGGGCGTGGAATTCGCGGTGGCCAGCGGTCGCTGGTATCCCGCCGCGCGCAAAATCGTGGTGGATCAGCTGGGCATCCGGGACGGCTACATGATCCTCTGCAACGGCGGCGCGGTGACGCGCTGCGACGGCAGCGTGCTGATGGAGGCGCCCCTGAGCGGTGCGCAGGCCCGCGCGGCCTACGAAATCCTCTCCGCCGCGCCCGTGATGATGACCGCCTACGTCCGGGACGCCATCTACCGCGTCCGCAGCCAATATCTCAGCGTGTTTCGCCTGCCGGAGACGAGCTATTTTGCGGCGGGGCGCGCCTATCGGGTCGTGGACGACGACGAGGCCGCCTTTGCGCGGCAGGGCCTGACGCGCACCTACAAGCTGGAGGCCTACTGCGACGATGCGCCGACGCTCGCGCGCCTGCGGGCGCAGCTCGAGGGCGCGGGCCTTCAGGTCAACAGCTCCTTTCCCTTCAACCTGGAAATCACGGCCCCGGAGGCGGGCAAGGGCGCGGCGATCCGCTACCTCGCCGGACGGCTGGGGCTGTCCATGGAGCAGGTGATGGCCTTCGGCGACTACACCAACGACCTGAGCATGCTCTCGTGCGTGGGCTGGCCGGTGGCCGTGGGCAACGCGCTGGAGGAGGTCCGGCGCGTCTGCCGCATCGTCGCCCCCGCCTGCGAGGACGACGGCGTGGCGAAGACCCTTCAACAATACATACTGGGAGGAAAGCTGCCGTGATGCACATCGTTCTGGTGAACCCGGAGATCCCGCAGAACACGGGCAACATCGCCCGCACCTGCGCGGCCACGGGCGCCGTGCTGCACCTGATCAAGCCCCTGGGCTTCGAGCTCTCGGACAAGTATCTCAAGCGCGCCGGGCTGGATTACTGGAAGCTGATGACGCTGGAGATCCACGAGAGCTGGGCGGACTTTGCCAAAAAGTACCCCGGCGCGCGCCTCCACCTGGCCACCACCAAGGCTCCCCGGGACTACTGCGCCGCCCGCTACGAAGACGGGGACTTTCTGGTCTTCGGCCGGGAGACGAAGGGCCTGGACGAGGCGTTTCTGAAGGAAAACTACGACAGGTGCGTGCGCATCCCCATGCGCGCCGACGCCCGGAGCCTGAATCTCTCCAATTCCGTGGCGATTCTGCTCTACGAGGCGCTGCGCCAGCAGGGCTTCCCCGGCCTCTCCGGAGAGGGCCGTCTGCACGACGCGCCCGCAGAAGGCGACTGGCGCGACTACGTTTAGGTTACGCTTTCGCGCTTGACAGCGCCGAAGGCCCCGGATAAAATGAGTCCAAACGGCGCGTCCCGCGCCCTGTCGAAAACCCGGAGGAAGAAACATGCCCATCAAGATCCCAAACAATCTGCCCGCCGCGCAGACGCTCCTGAAGGAAAACATATTCGTCATGACCCAGACCCGGGCCATGACCCAGGACATTCGCCCCCTGCGCATCCTGCTGCTGAACCTGATGCCCAAGAAGATCGAAACGGAGACGCAGCTGACGCGCCTGCTGGGCAACACGCCCCTGCAGATCGAGCTGGATCTGCTGCGGGTGGAGGCACACAAGTCCCTCAACACCTCCCAGGAGCACCTGCTCTCCTTCTACCGGACCTTTCCCGAGGTGCGCGACACCTACTACGACGGCATGATCATCACCGGCGCGCCGGTGGAGCACCTGCCCTTCGAGGAGGTGGACTACTGGCCGGAGCTGTGCGAGATCATGACGTGGAGCCAGAGCCATGTGCACAGCACGCTGCACATCTGCTGGGGCGCGCAGGCGGGGCTCTACTTCCACTACGGCGTGGAGAAGCATCCGCTGGAGAAGAAGCTCTTCGGCGTGTTCCCCCACCGATCGGAGTATCGGGAGAGCATGCTGCTGCGGGGCTTCGACGACGTGTTCATGGTGCCCCACTCCCGCCACACCACCGTGCTGCGGGAGGACGTGGAGCGCGTGCCCGGGCTTCAGATTCTGGCCTCCTCGGAGGAGGCGGGCGTGGTGCTGGTGCGCCACAAGGCGGACCGGCAGTTCTTCATGATGGGCCACCCCGAGTACGACGCGCGCACGCTGGAAAGCGAATACCTGCGGGATCTGAGCGCCGGAAAGCCCATTGAAATCCCGAAGAACTACTACCCGGACGACGATCCCTCCCGGCCCCCGATCGTGAGCTGGCGGGGACACGCGAATCTCCTGTACTCCAACTGGCTGAACTACTTCGTGTACCAGACCACGCCCTTCGACGTCACCCGCGTGGGCGAGGAGGTCTGCGGCCGCTGAAGCCGTCGCCCCGGCCCGGGCAGCAAGATGCCGCGCGGCGGGGCAAACCGGCGCAATTCACGCGCGCAGGCGCGCACAGCGGGCCGGGCGCGCCTTGAACGCAGCGCCCGGTCCGATCCATGAAACGGAGGAAGACCCGTGGAAACGCAATGGACACTTCGCATGGCCCGCCCGGAGGACGCGGCGGCGCTGCTGGCCGTCTACGCCCCCTACGTGGAGGAGACCGCCGTGAGCTTTGAATACGACGTGCCCTCCGTGGCGGAGTTCGCCGCGCGCATCGCCCGCACGCTGGAGAAATACCCCTACCTGAGCGCCTGGATGGACGGCGAGGCCGCGGGCTACGCCTACGCGAGTCCCTTCCACAGCCGCCGGGCCTACGGCTGGGGCGTGGAGACCTCCATCTATGTACGCAGGGACCTGCGGCGCATGGGACTGGGGCGCGCGCTGCACGGCGCGCTGGAGGCGATTCTCCGGCGGCAGAACGTGCTGAACATGAACGCCTGCATCGCCGTGCCCCACGCGGAGAGCGACCCCTATCTGAACTGGGACAGCCCCCGCTTTCACGAACGCCTCGGCTATCGCAGGGTGGGGCGCTTCATCCAGTGCGGCTACAAGTTCGGCCGCTGGTACGACATGATCTGGATGGAGCGCCTCATCGGCGACCACGGCGACCAGCCGCCGGAGGTGCTGCGCGTGGGCGCGCTGCCCCCGGACGCGCTGCGCGACGCGCTGGCAACCGGGCTCCCAAAGGGCTGCTGAAGCGGCTCGGACGGAAGAAAACGAAAGCGTCCGCACGGTGCCATGTCCGAATCTCAGATTCGGACGTCGGCCGTTCCCGATTCTATCGGGAACCTGAAATCCCTTTGGGATTCCAACCTTTTACAGCCGAAGCTGACGTAGCAAGCAAAAATGCCAACTGATTATTTCAATGCAGTTGGCATTTTTGCGTTTTTGGACTCTTTCATTGGGCACCGCAACCCGGAAGCTCATTCATCGTGAAGCCGCCTCAAATGCGTAACAATGCGGTACAAAAGCTGGACATCCGATTCTAAAAGGCCAGAAACATCAATGGTTGAAGATTTATCCACTCCCAGCAAATAATCCGTTGACACACAAAAGATACGCGATAATTCAACAATATTCTGCGTTGATGGCACAGAGATCCCCATCTCCCACGCGTTGACGCTCGAGCGTGTGATCCCCAGTTTCTTTGCGAGTGCAGATTGAGTCATGCCATTGACTTTACGAAGATGCTTTATTCTATCTGCAATCATTTGGCACACCTCTGATTGTATGATAAAATAATCTGAATGATATTACATTATCATTTGGATGTTTATAATTGACACATTTCTACCTGGATTATATAATGTAAATGTGGTTTTTTTATGGTCATTCTGTCCACAACAAATAGGAGGGGGTAAACACATGTCTTTCAGCAATAGGGGTAGGGAAGCAACTGTTCCGCTTCAGCCGCGCGATCACAGCGGTCATTCGGTGAAGCGCGCGCGCAGGTCCATACTGTGCGTCGTCCTGGTTGTGCTGCTCAGCGTGAGCTGCGCCGCGCCGACCGCGTTCGCCATCAACTTTTTCCAGAAGGGCTTCGAGGCAGCCGTTTCGCTCGATCCCGCTGTCAGCGACGCTCTGGATTCCTGTTTCTTCGGCGCGCTCTATCAGAACGGCAATCTGACCTACGGCATGACCCGCCTGTATATGCCGGACTATTCCCTGCTCCCGGGCGAAGGCGACAGTACCGACTGGCTGATGTCTCCGGACGGCATGAGCATATTCTGCGCGTACATGGCGATGGAGATGAACGTTTCCTACGCCGCCAGCGACGAGGCCGGTATGCTTGCGTCCTACCGGCAGTCCTACAGCGACGCCAGCATGGTCAGTTTTCAGAAGTACTACGCGGGGCAGTTCCCGGTCATCCGCTACATCGTGCGGTACACGTCGGAAGGACTGGATCAGTATCAGGGCGAGCTCATCGTCTTCCCCACCGAAACGCCCAACAAAACGATTCGCCTTTCCATGTTCTCTCTGGCAGAGGCCGGCTATGATGAAATCAACCGGGTGTTTGACACGCTGAGTGTCTCCACTGATTTCGCGCTCAAATCCGCGGATACGGGCGTGATGGGAATCAACCGCATTACTGTGAAGTAAGGGAGCAGCGATATGTTCTTTCGTTTTGTCGTCTACAGAAACTCCGTTCTGGCAACGATCTGCAGCATGTTTGGCGCTGTGTACGTCGTCATAGGAGTCACCGCGGTGATCAGCGGGGAGCTGGGTATCCTCCCGGCAATCGGCATGATCGCCTTCGGCATTGGCCTGATGCTGCTGGCCGGCGTGATCAGCAATCATAAAGAGAAAAAGAAACAGGCAAAGGCGGCTCAGGCGAGAGCCGCCGCCATCGGCACGGGCTACACCCAGACTCGCCAGACGGCGTATACCGCGCAAGGCGCGTATACCGCCCAGCCGACGGCCATGGGTGCATCCGCCGAACCCATGGTTCCGGGAAAGCGCGTGAACAAATCCGCCGTGTTCGCGGCAATTCTCTTCCTGCTGGCGGCTCTGCTGGAATACATCGTGCTCAGCGAGAGATTTTCGCAAGTTCCCAATTATCAGATGAACTTGAATCAGGTTTCCATGGTTTCCATGGGCATGCTCATGGCGATCGCGGCCTTCCGCAGCAGGCACATCCAGCAGGTTTCCGTGCTGTATATCATCGGCTTCCTGGGGCTGGCCCTGGGCAACCTCGACGTCGCCCTGAACGCTTATCGCTATTATGGTTCCGGCGGCTACACCACCGCCGGAGGAATCCATTATGCCATGTTTGCCGCGCCCGCACTCAAGGCGGCGGCGTATTTCCTGCTGGGCATTTTCGCGTTGCTTTCAACGCGGAAGATCAAGGAAAGCTGCGGCGGCATCGTCCGGTGGCTCTGGTTCGTTCCCATGCTGCCGCTGGCTCTGGCGCTCGCAAAGGAGCTCAGCGACGATGAAGCGCTCTGGGGAATCATGCAGGTTTTCTCCCGGCGCGGAGGTATCCCCGGGCTCCGGGGTCTTACGCATCCGGCGCTGCTGCATGCATATGCCGTGGTTCTTCTGGGACTGGCCGTGTTCATCTCCGGCTTCTGCTTCCGGCGGCTGTGCAGAAAGGACGCTCCTGTGTACGCCCGGAGTGAGCCGCAGCCTGTATATTACGCGCCGCCCGTACAGCCTTCGCAGCCCCAGCCGGAGCCCAACTACACCGCTCCCGAACCGCCGCGGCAGCCGGTTCAGCCTCAAGCGGCTCCGAAGACAAACGATCCGGATGTGCAAAAGCAGGTTCAGGCCTACAAGGATCTGCTGGACTGCGGCATCCTGAGCCAGGAAGAATACGATCAGAAGATCCGCGAACTGACGCACGGATGACAGGGAGGAACATCCGATGGAAGAAATTCTGAAGATGCTCAACGCGCTGACGGCCGATGAGCTGGACAGCGTGATCATGCGCGCCGGCATCATGCTGGAGAAAAAGCGCAGGGAAGAGGCCGAGGAGGCGCTGCGGGAAAAGGAACGCCAGCGTCAGGAAAGGATCGAACAGGAGAAGCAGCGGCAGCTGAAGATCGCGCAGCTGCAGCGCGAATTGCAGGCGCTGCAGAGTCAGTCCGCCCCCGTGACAGACGGGGTGCAGAGGCAGGACTTCGGCATGTACGATCAACCCAGAGCGCAGGTGCCCGCGCAAAGCGCAGCCCCGCAGCCGCAGGCCGCGCAAATGGTCCCCTGCCCCCACTGCCATCAAATGAACATCGCCGACAGGCAGTACTGCGCAAACTGCGGCCAGAAAATGACCGCAGCCTATCAACCAGCTCCCCAGCCTCAGCCGGCGTACCTGCCCCAGCCGACTCCACAACCCCAGTCGGCGCCCCGGCCCACTCCCCAACCGGCCCCCCAGACCCAGGCGGTCGTCGCTCAGGTGCGCTATGCGGATGAAACCATGAAAAAATGGGAAATGCTTCCGGGCGAACAGAACATGCGCAACAGGCATGAAATTGTGATGCTTCAGCCCAACGGCGGAAAATTTGCCTATCATATGGAAGTAACGAACCGGCGCATCCTTCTCTATCGTGAGAGCGCCGCTTCAAAGAATGTGGGCATGGTGGGCAGAATGGGTGGCGGTCTCCTGGGCTCGATGATTGTTGAAGGTGTGAAGGCTGCCGCCGGCGCAGGCCCCAGGCCCTGGCTGGAAATTCCGCTGACCGCGATTACAAACTGCGGACTCCAGAGCAAAAAGGAATTCTTCTTCGCGGCCGATCAGACCTATGTACTGAAGAACAAGGGCTATGAAAAACTCCTGCCGGATCTGATCGCGAACGCGAAGAGAAGCGCTTATTAACCGCATCGAATCCACAGCTCCATACGGCATGACATGAACCGACATCAACAAAGGAGGAATCCCTGCATAAAGAAACTCATTTCCTTCGCGCTGACCCTGATTCTGGCGCTGACCCTGCTGTGCGCGAGCGCGTTCGCCGAAGCCATTGATCGCTCCGGCGATTGGTACGCCGATCTCTATGGCTTCACCCTGCGCCTCACCCTGAACCCGGACGGCAGCTACACCAACGCGATTGAAGGCGAAGACCCGGACAGCGGAATCTGGGAGATGGCCGGAACGGATGTGCTGCTCGACAGGGGAACCAGCGATGAAATGGTGCTGGTCTACGACGCCGGATCGGATTCCCTGTATGCCGATATCGACGGGGAAGACCTTCTGTTCTTCCGCGAACCCCCTGTGGAATTCGAAATGGCGGCTCCACGCGCGGGCATTGTCACGCTGGAGGACATGGGCGGCAGCTGGACCACGAAGATGCTCTGCATGCTGGGCACGCATATGACTCCAGCGCAGGTGCAGCTCAGCCTGGATCTGCGCATTGACGGCAGCAGCGCTGAGTTGACCTTCATCATCGACGGTGAAGCCACAACCATCACTGCCGGAGGCAATTTCTCGGGCAATGCGCTGGTACTGCGCATGACCAACACGGAAATCTCTGAAGAATACACCATGAACGTTCAGCTGCTGGCAGACGGCACCATGAGCGCAACGACCGACATGTTCGGCGAAGAAATCATCTTCGTTCTGGAAGCCGCCTGATCGCGGCAGGGAGGGCGGGGGACATGCGTCCCCCGCCCAGACTGTCGAAAAACCGATCACAGAAAAGCCAGTACAATCAAATCCGGCGACCTGCGCGGCGGATTTGGTTTTTCTGAAGCGAAAGCGGAGGAAAAACAATACCAACAGTCAAGATTGCGCCCGGAAAGGAAAACCCAGAGGTTTTCAGCAATCCGCAGTTTTCTCCTTCCGCAATGAAAATCGCAGATTTTCATTGCAAGTGTCAAAAATCTTTTTTGACACGCAAGCCGGGGGACATGCGTCCCCCGGCTTCGCCGTTTTCTGACGGGCCGTCTCCGGGGCGCTTCGCGCCCGTTGGGCTCCGCGTCAGCTTTCCAGCTTCTTTTCCAGGCACACCAGTTCCACGCCCGGCAGGCCGTTGAAGGTGCAGGGCACGATGGAGACCTCCGCGTAGCCCAGCTTCCGATACAGCGCCCGGGCGGCGCGGTTGCGGGCGTTGGTATCCATGCGCAGGTACGGGCAGCCCCGCTCCCGGGCATAGCGCTCGTAGAAGTCCACGAAGCGCGTGCCATGGCCCCGCCCGGCGCAATCCGGATCGACCACCAGCGTGTGCAGCACCATCACCGCCTCGTCCGGGGCGGGATGCCGCCACGCGGCGTCTGCATATACCGGCACCTGAATCTGATTGATGCGCGCAGAGGCAACCACCCGACCGTCCTCCTCGAGGACGAACATGTCGCCCGCGCCGATGGCGTCCCGGGCGGTCGAGCGCGTGGGGTACACGGCGCGGTTCCAGCCGATCACGGCCCGGCCCGCCTCCTCCTCCGCGTGAACCGCGTCGTAGATTCCGGCGATGGCATCGAGATCCGCCGCAGTCGCAAGGCGAAACGCCATCATCTCTCCCCCTCCCCCGCAGGCAGGCCGGAGGAATGGGCGATGGAGCGCAGCAGCGCGTCCACCTCGCCCTGCGTCAACTCCCGCCACTGGCCGGGGGCCAGGCTTCCGATGCGCAGGGAATTGATGCGCACCCGGCGCAACTTCTGCACGTTGTAGCCCAGCGCCTCGCACATGCGGCGGATCTGCCGGTTCAGACCCTGCACGAGGATCAGATTGAACGAGCGCTCCCCCGTGCGGCGCAGCTTGCAGGGCAGCGTCACCGTGTCCAGTATCGGCACGCCCCGCATCATCTTTTCCATGAATTCCCGTGTGAGGGGCTTGTCCACCTCCACCTCGTACTCCTTTTCGTGCCCTCCGGCGGCGCGCAGCAGGCGGTTGACGATTCCGCCGTCACTGGTGAGCAGCAGCAGGCCCTCGCTGTCCTTGTCCAGCCGCCCCACCGGAAAGATGCGGATGGGATAGCCCACATAGTCCACCACGTTCATCGGCTCCCGGGGGTCGGCGGTGCACACGATGCCCCGGGGCTTGTTGAGGGCGATGTAGACCTTCTCGCCGTCGCCGCTGAGCCGCCTGCCGTCGCACTCGACCCGCATGCCGGGCAGCACCCGGTCGCCCAGCGCGCCCACCCGGCCGTCAATCTTCACCCGGCCCTCCTGGATCAGCCGGTCGGCCTCCCGGCGGGAGCAATAGCCGCTGTCGGCGATGAATTTGTTCAGGCGCACGCCCGCGTTGGTCTGATTTTCCAAGGAAATCCCTCTTTCGGCGCATTTTTCCCATTATAGCATGAACGCGCGCGCTGGACAAGTTTACAAGCGCGCACTAAACTAAAAGGCAGCATGAAAATTGGAGGAAGCGTATGGCGACAGTTACCCTTCGCAAGACCCGCGAAACCCGCGTTCGGGGCGGGCATCCCTGGATTTACGCATCGGAGATTGAAAAGGTGGACGGCGCGTTCGAGAACGGCGACATCGTGGACGTGTGCGACTTCCGGGGCAAGTTCATCGGCCGGGGCTTCTACAACCCCCTCAGCCAGATTTCCCTGCGCATACTCACCCGCAACGACGAAATCTGCGACCGGGCCTTCTTCGCCCGCCGCATTCAGGACGCGTGGGACTACCGCAGGCAGCTCTGCGACCCGGACAGCTGCCGGTTGATCTACTCCGAATCCGACTTCCTGCCCGGCCTGGTGGTGGACAAGTACGCCGACGTGCTGGTGCTCCAGAGCCTGTCGCTGGGCATTGAGCGCATCAAGGACATGATCGCCGATTTGCTGATGGAGATCGTCCGGCCCGTGGGCATCTGGGAGCGCAGCGACGTTCCGGTGCGCCGCCTGGAGGGCATGGAGCAGACCACGGGGCTCCTGCGCGGCGAGGTGCCGGATCTGGTGGAGATGCGGGAAAACGGCGTGATCTTCGGCGTGGACGTGAAAAACGGCCAGAAGACCGGCTTCTTCCTCGACCAGAAGGAGAACCGCGCGGCCATCGCGCCGCTGTGCCCCGGCGCGCGGGTGCTGGACTGCTTCTGCCACAACGGCTCCTTCTCCCTGCACGCGGCCAGGTACGGCGCAGAGCGCGTGCTGGGCGTGGACATCTCCGAGGAGGCGCTGGAGGTCGCCCGGGAAAACGCCCGGAAGAACGGCCTGGACAACGTGACCTTCGAGGCCCACAACTGCTTCGACCTCCTGCGGGAGCTGACGGACGCGGGCGAGAAGTTCGATCTGGTCATTCTGGATCCCCCGGCCTTCACCAAGAACAAGGCCGCGCTTCAGAGCGCGCTGCGGGGCTACAAGGAGATCAACCTCCGTGGCCTCAAGCTGGTGCGCCCCGGCGGATACCTGGTCACCTGCTCCTGCTCCCAGCATGTGCTGACCGAGATGTTCCAGGACATGGTCAATCAGGCCGCCCGGGACGCAAAGAAGCGCATCCGCCTGGTGGAGTACCGCACCCAGGGCAAGGATCACCCCATCCTGCCCCAGAGCATCGAGACGAAGTATTTGAAGTGCATGATCCTCCAGGTGCTGGAGTGACCGCCCGCGATGCCGGTCAAAAGTCCCTTGACCAGTCGGCGGCGGAAAACCAGGCGCATCCATGCGCGCCGCCGGGCGCGATGCACATTCGGAATCGCCGGTTTTCATCGGGCCCTATCGACAGTCTGAGCGCGCCCTCCGCTTCCTTCGGAGGGCGCGCTCCCGTCTTTCCGCGCGCAATCGCCCGCGACTATCCCTCCGGGGCGTAGCGCCAGCCGAAGTCGTTGTGGTAGATCATCTGGCGGGTCATGCCGCCGTCGATGCAGATGTTTTCGCCGGTGATGAAGCCCGCCCGATCGGAGCAGAGAAACAGCGCCATGGCCGCGATGTCCTCCGGCCTGCCCACCCGGCCCACCGGCTGCTGAACCGCGTCCGGCCCGTCGATCTCGCTGCCGGTGGTGTCGATCCAGCCCGGGGAGATGGAATTGACCCGCGCCCGCCCCGCCAGACTCACCGCCAGCGCATGGGTCAGCGCTGCGATTCCGCCCTTGGCGGCGGTGTAGCTCTCGGTGTTGGGCTGGCTCATGCGGTCGCGACTGGAGGAGATGTTCACCACCGCCGCGCCCGGCGCGAAGTGGGGCGCGAGCAGCCTGGTCAGGTAGAATGGCGCGCTCACGCCCACCCGCAGCGCGGCGTTGAACTCGTCCCAGCTGCAATCCCCGATGCCCTTCATCAGCGGCTTCGCGTTGTTGACCAGATAGTCCACATGGCCCTCTGCCGCGATCACCTCTGCCGCGAAGGCCTCCAGCGCCGCCGGATCGCCCACGTCGCCCACGAAGTGATTCCCGGGCCTGACGTCAATCACATGCACCCTCGCACCGCGCCTCTCAAATTCCGCCGCGATGCAGCGCCCGATGCCGCTCGCGCCGCCGGTCACAACGGCGATCTTTCCTTCAAACATGCCATTCACCCTCCATAATAGCCCCGGAAGAAGTCCGTGTCCCGAAGCTGCATCAGATCGATGATGTCCTCCTCCGTCTCAAAGCACACGCCCCGATAGAAGAACAGCGAAAACGAATTGACGGCCACGGCCAGGCTCGCGCTGCTCCCGTCGTCGTACTCCAGCGTCAGAAACGCCGGTGCGGGACAGTTGACGCTGCCCAGCGTGAAGTCCGCGCCGTTGAGCAGCACGTCCAGCCTGCGCAGGCCCTCCGCGTCCTCGAGCACCTGCGCGCCCGCCGCCCAGCGCAACAGGCCGTCCTGCGTGCGCATACTGCCCGCCTGCCATTCAAAGGTGGCGCGCACGCTGCGCTTTCTCAGAAAGTCCATCTCTCCCGGGCGGTAGCCCAGCGCGGCCTCTGCCCGGTTCAAAAGCGCGTCGTAGCCCGGCCCGGCCTCCGCAACGCGCAGCGGATCGTAGGAAACCACGCCCTTCACGCCCGCGCCGGAGACCGCCAGCTCCCGTCGGCTTTCGCCCTCGCAGAGGTACGCCCCGATGGGCACGCGGCCGTATCGCTCCGCCTCCGCGCCGGACAGCGTGCGCGAGTGCGTCAGGTCCTGCGGCGCGTCCACGTCCAGGTAAAAGGTCGTGGGCTGGTCGGTCGCGCCCGCGCGCCAGCTGTCGATGTCGTGCACCATCAGCGCCAGCTGGGGGCGGCTCCTGTCCTCTTCCACAAAGCCGTGGGCGCGCCGGTAGGCCATGCGCGCGCGGCCCTCGGGGCTGGCCGCCTCCAGAATGTGGCTGTCGCTGGTCGCAAAGGGCTGCGCGGAGTCCCCGCCGAAGGTGACGATCAGGCGCGCGCCGCCGT
This sequence comes from bacterium, assembly GCA_004563405.1. Taxonomy (GTDB): domain Bacteria; phylum Bacillota; class Clostridia; order Christensenellales; family Aristaeellaceae; genus SFTH01. The sequence goes on along the minus strand of SFTH01000001.1, from coordinate 31,829 downwards.
CGAAGGCGGTCAGCTCCACGCCGTCGGCCAGCACGAAGTCGTAGAGGATCCGTTCGCCGTCCTTCAACGTCCAGCGGCGGGTGTAGCCCTCTCCCGAAAAGGCCCCGCCGCCCTCCACCGTCGCCGTCTCCGGCAGGGCGGGCGCGTCGCTGCGGCGCGCGCAGGCCACATAGCTTCCATAGCGCGCGTCGCTGCGGGCAATGAGCGCGTAATCCGCGCCCAGGGCCTGCGCACAGAAATCGGGAATCTGCACATCCTCAAAGGCTGCGTCCGGCAGCATCTCCTCAATCCAGGCGGCGTACTCCCGGGCGGAATCCTCCGCCCCGGCGCAGCTGCAGAGCAACAGCAGCGCGCAGAGGGCCGCAAGCGCCCCGCGCAGCATCGCTTTCTTCATCTCTCATCCTTCCTCCGCGTCCGTATTTTTTCAAAGTTCCATTTATTAGACGCGGATTCCGGGAAAAATGCGTTTGTCCGCGCAGATTTTTCTTCAGCCGAACAGCTCCGCCTCCAGCGCGGGCAGGTCCCGGTAATCCGCGATGATGATGTTCGCCCCGGCGCGGGCGAGGCGCTCCCGCTTCCATTCGTCGATTCCGGCCCTGTGCGCCTCGTCCGAGGCCACGCCCACGGCGTAGCCGCCCGCCTCCCGCACGTTCTCAATCTCCACATAGCCGTCTCCAAAGCCCAGCAGCTCCTCCCCGGAGAGGCCGTTCTCCCGGATGATGCGCTCGATGACCAGCTTCTTGGAGAAGGTCCTGTACGCCCTCTGCGCGCCGTAGATGTGTTCGCCGAAGTACCGGTCCACGCCCAACAGCCGGGCCTCCCGCTTCACATGCTCCTCGTCGGTGCCGGAGGCCAGATAGGGCGTGACCCCGTGGCGCAGCAGCATCTCCAGAAGATCATAGCCGCCCGGCACGGTGAGGCGCTCCGCCTCGATCTCCCCGGACTCCAGCCCCTTCAGGCGGCCGTCGATTCTCTCCAGCAGCCGCCGGGTATACTCGTCCTTGTACGCCTGGGGATCCCTGCTCCTTCCCCCCAGCCTTTCAACCTCCTCCGCCAGTGCGATGCACTGATAGATGGTCTGCTTGCCGGTGAGCTGGGTGATGAACTCCTTTGCCAGATTCTCCAGCTCGGCGCGGGGCTTCTCCCGGCCCAGGGGCGTGTCGCAGAGCTCGTCGGTGAAGTAGGGCGTCATGATCTCCTGCCAGCCCTGCCGGATGAGGGACAGCGTGCCGTCAAAATCCAGAACCGCATAGCGAAACGCGCCCGTGCGCCCCGGGCGCAGCCGCTCAATCGAATTGTTCATTGGGAATCCGCCTCCGCCTGATGTTGTCGAAAATCAATTGAAACGCACTTGACGAAGCCATCGCGTGCATTTACAATATAGCATAAAGTGCCGCCCATGGCAAGGACATGGAGCGGCGCGGCGCGGAGGAATGATGATGATCGAAGTGGTTGCGGCGCTGGTTCGGGACGGAGAGCGCTTTCTGGTCTGCCAGCGGCCGGAGGGCAAGATGTGCGCCGGGCGCTGGGAGTTTGCCGGCGGCAAGGTGGAGGCGGGCGAGACCGGCCCCGAGGCCCTGCGCCGGGAATGGCGCGAGGAGCTGGACGTGGAGATCGCCGTGGGTGCGCAGCTGGCGGAGGTGCTCTACGACTATCCGGAGCGGCGCGTGCACCTGACGCTCTACGCCGCGCGCATCGCCTCCGGCGCGCCCCGGGCGCTGGAGCACAGCGCCCTGCGCTGGGTCGCGGCGGAGGACTTCGATCGCGTTTCCTTCTGTCCGGCGGACGCAGAGCTCATCGTGCAGCTTCGCCGCCGCCCCGAATTGCTTTACACGGAGGTTTCAGTCTGATGGCGGAAAAATGGGTGGATTCTCCCCGGGGCCGGACGCACTACTGGATTTCCCGGAGGCCGGGCGCGCCGGTTCTGGTGTTTCTGCACCCGCTGGCGGCGGATCACACGCTCTTTGACCGTCAGGCGGAGTACTTCCGGGAGGAATACACCGTGCTGGCCTGGGACGCCCCGGGCCACGGCGCGTCCCGGCCCTACGCGGACTTTTCCATGCTCCACTGCGCCGTGGAGCTCAAGCGCATCCTGGACGCGGAGGAGATCGACCGCTGCGTGCTGGTGGGCCAGTCCCTGGGCGGCATGATCGCCCAAACCTTCATCGCCCACTGGCCGGAGCGGGTGCGCGGCTTTGTGGGCATCGGAACCTGGCCCATGTCCGCCGGATTCCACAAAAAGACCGGCCTGCGCCGCCCCCTGCGCCGCTCTCTGCGCTTATCGCCGCTCTATCCCTTCCGAACCCTGCACTGCGCCCTCTCCCGCCGCGCGGGCCGCACGCTGCGCGCCCGCTCCAGCCTGCGGGTGGCGGAGGAGGTCTTCCGCCGCCGGGAGCTCGTGGCGCTGGTGCGCGCGGTCTGCGCATCCCTGCTCCGGGAACTGGACTCGGGCCTGCCCGCCTGCCCCACGCTGCTACTGGTGGGCGAGAGGGACCGCGCCGACGGCGTGCGCGCCCTCTGCACCGCCTGGCGCGACCGCTCCGGCGTTCCCCTCTACCGCGTGCGCGCCGCGGGCCGCTGCGCCGCCGCGGACAACCCCCGCAGCGCCAACCGGCTCATTCACGCCTTTCTGAACAGCCTCCCGCTGGAGCTGCGCCGCTGAAAGGGCCCCCGCGCAATTGAAGATAAGGTGCGCGGAAATCCTTCCGTACAGCGCGGCACAGATCAACCGTTTCCGTGCAGCCCATCCAGAGGCGAAACGCGTGCCCGTTCTCGCGCGGCGCTCCAAAAAATGCGCAGCCGTTTCCGCGCAACACAACCAGGGACGAAACGCGCGGCCGTTTCCGCGCATCCCAGCCCGCTTCCCGATCAAACGCGCCGGGGCGAAGACGCTTTCTCCCGTCTTCGCCCCGGCGCGCTCTGTCATTCCAGCTCCGCCACGGCCTCGCTCAGTTCCTCCCAGTCCCCGTACAACGCGTCCAGCCGCGCCTGGGCCTCCCGGTGCTCCCGGGCGATTCTCTGGGCGTTGTCCGCGTCCCGGTAGGTCTCCGGGTCGCCCATGGCGGCCTCCAGCCGGGCGATTTCCTCCTCGGTGCGGGCGATCTCCGCCTCGGCGTCCTTCAGCCTCTGGCGCAGCGCCTTTTCGCTCTCCCTTGCGAGGCGCGCCCTGCGCTTCTCCTTGTCGATCTGGGTCTTCGTCTTGCCGCCGAAGGCCTCCTCCTCGATTCCGGCCTCCTCCTGGCGCTTCTTCTCCAGATAGTCGTCGTAGTTGCCGATGTACTCCCTTGCACCCTCCGCCGACATCTCCACCACCCGATTGGCCACGCGGTTGATGAAGTAGCGGTCGTGGCTGACGGTGAGCAGCGTGCCGTCGAAGTCCTCCAGCGCGCCCTCCAGCACCTCGCGGCTGTCCATATCCAAGTGGTTGGTGGGCTCGTCCATCAGCAGAAAGTTGTCGTGGCGCAGCATCAGCTTCGCCAGCGAAACCCGGCCCTTCTCTCCGCCGGAGAGGGTGCGGATGGGCTGGAACACGTCGTCTCCGGTGAGCAGGAACAGCGCAAGCACCCCGCGCACGCGGTCCAGCTCCAGCCGGGGAAAGTCGTCCCACACCTCGCTTAAGATGTCCTTGTCCGGATGCAGCCGGGTCTGGTGCTGCTCGTAGTAGCCCAGATCCACGTTGGAGCCGAAGGTCACCGTGCCGCCGTCCGCCGCCAGCTGGCGGGCGATGATGTTGAGCAGCGTGGACTTGCCCACGCCATTGGGGCCGATGATGGCCACCCGGTCGCCCGCGCGCAGGTGCAGGCTGAAGTTTTCAAACAGCGTGCGCCCCTCGAAGCCCTTTTTGAGCTCCTTCACCATCAGCACGTCGTCGCCGGTGCGCCGCCGTGCCTCGAAGCTGAAGCGCACCTTCTGCTCGCTCTGAGGCTTCTCCAGCCGCTCCATCTTCTCCAGCCGCTTTTCCCGGCTCTCTGCCGCCTTGATGGACTTCTCCCGGTTGTACATGCGGTAGCGCGCGATGATGGCCTCCTGCCGGGCGATCTCCGCCTGCTGGAGCTTGTACTCCTTCATCTGCCGCTCCAGATCTGCCCGGCGCTTGACGGAGAACTGGTCGTAGTTGCCCTCGTACTGGGTCAGCCTGCGCAGCGAAATCTCCGCCATGCAGTCGCACACGGCGTTCAAAAAGTAGCGGTCGTGGCTGATCACCAGCACCGTGCCCCTGTACTTCTTCAGCGTCTCCTCCAGCCACTGGGTGGACTGCAGGTCCAGATGGTTCGTCGGCTCGTCCAGCAGCAGAAGATCCGGCTGGGTCAGCAGCAGCCGCGCCAGGCACAGCCGGGTCTTTTCGCCGCCGGAGAGCACCCGCGCGGGCTGATCCTCCCGTCCCCGGGCGAAGCCCAGGCCCGCCAGCACGCCCTGGATGCGGCTGGGCCACTCGTAGCCGCCGGAGCGCTCGAAGCGGTCCAGCAGGTTGGAATAGCTCCTGGACAGGCTCTCGTATTCCGCCGCGTCCGCGTGCTTTTCGGCCATCTCGGCCTCCAGCGCGCGCAGGCGGCGCTCCATCTCCCGCAGGGGCTCGAACACGCGCTCCAGCTCCTGCTGCACGGTCAGGTCGCTCTGGATGTCCGCCTCCTGGGTCAGCACGCCCACGCGCGTGCCCCTGGCGATGGAGATCGTGCCCTCGTCCGGCTCCATCGCGCCGGAGATGAGCTTGAACAGCGTGGACTTGCCCGCGCCGTTCGCCCCCACCAGCCCCATGCGGCTGCCCGCCTGGAGGGTGAGGTTCACGTCCTTGAGCACGGTGTTCATGGCGAAGGACTTGGTAACGTTTTGTACGGTCAAAAGTATCATAGAATTGCTCCGATGGGGAATTATTCCGCGCTCCAGCGGCCGCTCGCGCCGCAGGGCAGCACGCCGCCGGCCGTGACCGGCAGCACAATCTCGTCCGCGGCCACGCGCCCGCCGTGGCGGCGCTGCACCGCCATGGTCAGCATGTTGTTGAGCACCGCGGGCTGAAGGCCGGTGGTGTAGCTGTTGATGAGCACGAACAGCGCGTCCTCCGCCAGCACCTTCTCGCAGGCGCTCACCAGGCCGAACAGCTCGTTCTCCAGCTTCCACACCTCGCCGCCCGGGCCGCGGCCGTAGCTGGGCGGATCCATCAGGATGCCCTGATAGCGGTTGCCCCGGCGCTCCTCCCGCTGCACGAACTTCAGCGCGTCGTCGATGATCCAGCGCACGCGGGTCTCGTCGATGCCGGAGAGCTTGCGGTTCTCGCCCGCCCACTGCACCATGCCCTTGGCCGCGTCCACATGGGTCACATGCGCGCCCGCCGCCGCGCAGGCGCAGGTCGCGCCGCCGGTGTAGCCGAACAGGTTCAGCACGCGGATGGGGCGACCCGCCTTGCGGATCAGCCCCGCCATCCAGTCCCAGTTCACCGCCTGCTCCGGGAACAGGCCGGTGTGCTTGAAGCCCGTGGGGCGCACGTAGAACTCAAGCGCGCCGTACTTCACTGTCCAGCGGTCGGGCAGCTTTTTGAAGAACTCCCACTCGCCGCCGCCCTTCGCGGAGCGATGGTAGTGGGCGTCCGCCCTGCCCCAGAGCTCCGGCTTCTGCTTCGGCCAGATCGCCTGAGGATCGGGGCGGCGCAGAATGATGTCTCTCCAGCGCTCCAGCTTCTCGCCGTCGCCGGTGTCGAGCACCTCGTAATCCTTCCATTGGGAGGCAATATACATAGAAAAACACACCTTTCTAGTCTCTAGTATAGCGTGTTTTCCGAATGGAATCAATCAATTTCAGATAAAATACGGCGAATCCCCCGCACGTTGCAAAAACGCACGGGGGATTCGCCAGTACAGGTTCTGCTCTGCACAGCCTGCCTTTGATATGACCCGCCCTTAAAGAAGCTGCGGACGATTTTGCGATCCGTCATCCTGCGTCCACTCTTGGGCGCATGAGCACGAATTCCTGCACAGGGCTTCCGAATTCCTCCGTCAGCCTGCCCTCGACGAAGCCCAGATGGCGGTAGAACGCCCGGGCAGCGCGGCCCTCCGGCACGCCCTCGCGGTAGGTGGTGACGGTCACGACCCTGTCCGCATCCAGATGACGGAACATCATTTGTACCAGTTTTTCCGCAATGTGCCGTCTGCGGAAGCCGGGATCCACCGCGAGGAAGCACAGAACGCTGTCCTCACGCGAAAACAGCAGCGTGCCGACGATGTTTCCATTGATCTTTGCACAAAGCGCGGCGTTTCTTTCCATGAAGCCGAGCACGGTGGATCTATGCTCCGCAAGGGCCTCAGGAGTTTCCAGCCCGGGGAAGGCCGCCTTCACCCGATCCACCAGCGCCATCCAGCGATCGATGTCGCAGGGATGGGCAAGGGAAATTTCCATGTCATGCACCGGGCAGCGCCTCCGTTTCGGGAAATTGGTGGCGGTTCCCCGGCTGGATCACCAGCTCCGCAGGAACGCTGGCCCTTTGCAGCAGGTCATACAATTGCTCCGCCATGGGCAGACAGTCCTCATCCTCCGAGCCGCAGCGGATTTTCACTTCGATGTTCTTTTGCCGGACGGCGTTCACCAGCGCTTCTCCATGCGCCTGAAGCATGGGAATCCACGGGCTTTGCAGCATCAGTGCATCGCAGCGCGCAGGGGAAAATGCGACCGCGCGCAGCAGCATGTCGCAGCCTGCGGAAAAGCCGCCGCAGGCGATCCGATCATAGCCCGCGTCCCGGACCTGCTCCATCGCCTCCGCCACCGGGAGATAGGAGCGCATGTCATAGCTCCAGCGGTAGGTCCCGTAGCCGTCCGGCTCGGCGCTCTGAACCGCCTCCAGCTGCCACGCGGGATCGAGCAGCGGCTCCCAGTCCTCCCTTGCGGCCCGTGCGTTCTGCGTGTTTCCGTGCACGGCGAGGAACAGTTGATCGGCCCGTTTCTTCTCCCAGGTAAAGACCGCCCTCGATTTGGATACGGCTCCTGCGTAGCGCCCGTCCGAAATGGTTTTCAGTCTGAGGAATGCGGGATTTCCCTGAAGCGACGCGAGATCGTCGTCCTCCAGCACCTCCGGCCGGTACCACCAGCCGTTGTCCAGTACGGCCCTCTTCAGCCATTCCAACGCCCGCTCCGGCCTCCCGTCTCCGCCGGCCAGACAGGCGAGAAAATACAGCGCCTGCGCCCCGAACTCCCCGGGGTTTTTCTCATATTCTTCCGACAGAAACAGATATGCCGCGGCATATCCGCCCTCCGCGATGGACAGGGTTTTTTCCAGAATGCCGTTTTCTCTCTTCAAGTTCAATGAAATTCTCCTCTTCCCGTTCGTTGTCCTGATCTCTATGCGCCTTCGAGTCACGGCATTTGTTTTTCATCCTCCATCATCCCCTCTCCGGCGGTATTATGAAAATGCCAAGGCAAAGTCATTCGAATCCCGGTTTACAATTCCATCTCCAGCACCTGCATGTCCTGAAGATCCTCCTCGTCGAACTGCACGCCGGCGTAGCCCTCGTCCAGGAAGAAGCCCTCGCGGGTGAAGCTGTACCTGAAGCCGAAGCGCTCGTAGAAGGGCATCAGCTCCCGGGCCGTGCCCACCCGCATGCGCTTGCAGCGGGGCTGATACAGCCGCAGCAGGTGCCGGACCAGCCGGGAGGCATAACCCTTGCCCCGCATGCCCGGGGCGGTGGCGAGGTTGTACAGCTCGCAAACCTCCTCGTCCACCTGGCCCACCACGGCCACGGCGGCGGCCTGGCCGTTGATCATCAGCACATACATCTCGCCGTCCCCCAGGTAGCGGTCGATCATCTCTTCGCTGGGGTCGGCCTCCAGCAGCAGCGGCAGATAGGCCTTCTTGCCGGTGGAAATCTTGCGCACCTCCTCGGGAGCCAGCTCGCCGCTCTGCCAGTGCCTGCGGCACAGCGCCACATAGCTCTCGTTGCCGCCCAGAACGATCTGTGCACCCTCCCGGGCCACCTTGCCGTCCACCACGCGGGCGTTGCAGGTGGCCTTGCGGCCGCACCAGCACACCGTCTTGATCTCCTCGATGGTGTCCGCCCAGGCCATCAGCCAGGTGCTGCCCTCAAAGAGGTTGCCCCGGAAGTCGGCGCGCAGGCCGTAGCAGATCACCGGGATGTTCATCCTGTCCACGATGTCCACCAGCTTCTCCACCTGTTCCTTCTTCAGAAACTGCGCCTCGTCCACGATGATGCAGTTGTACGCGGAGAGATCCACGCCGTCGATCTCCTCCATGTAGATGCAGGGCGCGCTCAGCCCGCTGCGGGAGCCCACGATGCGCTCGCCGTCCCGGTTGTCCAGGCAGGGCTTGATCATCAGCGCGTTCTGGCCGCGCTCGTGGTAGTTGTATTGCACCATGATGGCGTTCGCCGTCTTGGACGAGCCCATCGCGCCGTAGCGGAAGTACAGTTTGGCCATGGATTCAAAAAGCTCCTTGTATCGTAATGGAAGTATATTTCTACGCCGCCGCCCGGACTTCCTGCCTCTGCCCCGGTTAATCTTGCCCTCCGGGCGCTTTTCGGGTACAATGGTGGAAAGAGAGACGGAGGCGCACGCAGAGATGAAGATCGCAGGCATCATCGCCGAATACAACCCCTTCCACAGCGGCCACGCCCACCACATCCGCGAGACCCGCCGCCTGAGCGGCTGCGACTTCGTGGTGGTCTGCATGGCCGGAAGCTACACCCAGCGGGGCGAAGCCGCGTGTCTGGACAAGTGGAGCCGCGCCCGATCCGCGCTGCTGTGCGGCGCGGACGCGGTGTTCGAGCTGCCCGCGCTGTGGGCGGTGCGCCCGGCGGACGCCTTCGCCCGGGGCGGCGTGGCCATCCTGGCGGGCCTGGGCTGCGATTGCCTCTCCTTCGGAAGCGAGGCGGCGGAGCTTCCGCTGCTGCGCGCCCTGGCCGAATTGCGGGAGGACGAGCCGGAGTCCCTCGCCGCCGCCGTGCGCGGCGGACTCGAACAGGGCAAATCCCACGCCCGGGCCCGGGGCGAGGCCCTGGCCGCGCACCTGAACCTGCCGCCGGAGCTGCTCAATTCCCCGAACCTCATCCTCGGCGCGGAGTACGTCCGCGCCGCAGGCGCGCTGGGCGCGGAACTGGAAATCATACCCATTCCCCGCCATGGGCGCTATCACAGCGCCGCGCTGGGCGCGCAACCGGAGGCCGCCGCGCCCGGAAGCGGCGGCGCGGGGACGCAGCCCGCCGTCCACCGCAGCGGCTGCGCAGCAGGCGGAGAAGCGGAGGCCGCACATCGCCCCGGCGGCGCAGCGGACAAAGAAGCCGCCGCTTCTGGCGCGACCCCGGCGGGCGGCTTCGCCTCGGCCTCGGCCATCCGCGCCGCGCTGGCGGCGGGGCGCATGGAGGAGGCCCTCGCCTGCGTGCCTCCCGCGGCCCGCGCGCTCCTCGCCGCCGCGCCCCGGATGCACGCGCCGGACGACCTGCTGCTCCACGCGCTGCGGCGCATGACCCGAGCGAAGCTTGAAAACCTGCCCGACGCGCCTGAGGGGCTGGGCGACCGGGTGGCCCACTGCGCGCAGGCGGCGGCGAGCCGGACAGAGCTGATCGAAGCGGTCAAGTGCAAGCGCTACACCTACGCGCGCATCTCCCGCCTGTGCGCCCACGCGCTGCTGGAGCTCGACCGCGACCTCTGCGCGCGCCATCCCCTGCCGGAGTATGCCCGGCTCATCGGCATGCGCGCAGACGCGCGCCCCCTGCTCGCGGAGCTGAAGCGCCGCGCGACGCTTCCCATCACCTCCGACGCAACCCGGCTCGCCGGAAGCGAGGTCTTTCAGCTGGAGTGCCGCGCCACCGACCTGCGCGCCCTGCAATGCGACGATCCCGCCGTCCGCGCCGCCGGGCAGGAGTTCACGCAGAAATTTGTACGGGTCGAGGACTGACCGGATCCGCACATGGCGCGCCTGAGCATCCGAACATGCGGAGAAATCCGGCGCGCCACCTCCCCGCGCGACGGCACACTTGAGCGCCCGAACATGCGGAGAAACCGGCACACTTGAGTGCCCGAACATGCAGAGGAACCGGCACATCACCCCAACCCCCGCGCGACGGCACACTTGAGCGCCGGTTCGCGGCAGAATCCCGCCCTGCCCCGAAAACCCCCGCGCCGGATGCAGGCTCTCGGAAAAACCTGCCTCTGCCCCACGACCAGCGCCGGATGCAGAATCCGCGCCGTTCCCGCGCTCCATCTCCCAGCGACCACGGGAGCAGCACGTTCCGATAGCGCGCAAAGGGCCCCCGAAACGACCTTCAACGGTCCGTTTCGGGGGCCCTTCGGGTTCTGCCGCGGCTCACTTCTCCCGCAGCCGCTCCACGAGCTTCGCCTTCAGCTCCGGGCTGGCCTGAATCAGCGCCGTGCGCACGCCGACGGCGGTCTTGTAGACCACGGCGGTCACGGGCTCCTCGCTCCGGGCGTGGAGGGCGCGGACGCGCTTCGCATCCGGCCAGCGCTTCTTCGCCTCCTCCGGGCTGCCCACGAAGGCGAGCTGGCTGAGGTAGACGTCCTCGATGTGGCGCGTGCGCTTTCCGTAGGCGCGGTTCAGGCGCAGAATGTCCGGGCCGAGCTCGTAGATGTACTTCACGACGTAGACGCGCAGCACCCACAGCGCCATCAGCGCGCCGATCAGCCAGAAGGTCACGTTCGCCGCGGTGAATCCCACCGCCTGGGTCAGCACGCCCAGCACCAGGTTGTTCATGATCAGCAGCACGGCCAGGATGCCAACCACCAGCAAAAAGCCGTGCAGGGGGCTCAGTTTCTTATGGGCAACGATCTGTTTCATTTCTCTCACTCCGCAAGGGCCGCCGCCAGCAGCGGCAGCGCGTTCAAGGTGCTCTCGATGTTGGTTCCGTTGGAGGCCACGACGATGTACAACCCCGCGCCGCTGCGCAGCGCGCCGGGATAGCGCGCGCCGGTCTCCGGGTCAATGCACTCCACCGCCTCCCAGTCCGGCGCCTCCACATCCGCGACGGACTGGCACGCGGCCCTGTCCGCCAGCAGCGCAAAGCCCTCCGCGTCGGTGACGTACACGTCTCCGTAGCCCGCCACCAGCTTCACCGTCAGCAACATTCCCGCCTGGGGGTCCTCCTCCCGGGCGGCGACGATGCTCTCCAGCTCCAGCGCGCGGATGCGTCCGTCCCGCGCCTGTATCTCCTCCAGCAGCGCCGCCTGCGCGCCGCCGTCCGGCTCCCAGTCCACGTTCAGCAGCATCACCCGCAGGGTCTCCTCCTCGGAGGCCCGGGGCCGCGTGACCGTGTAGATCAGGTTGTTCAGCAGCAGAACCGCCACGGCTCCCACCAGATAGACGGCCCAGCAGCGGCGCAGGTGCGCCCTCAGCCGCGCCCGGCTCATTCCGCCCTCCGGCATGAAAGCGCCCCCTCCCGTCGGAAATTTCTTCTATTATACTCAAAAACCCCGCAGATGACAAGCTCTGTTTCCGCTTGACAGCGAACCCGGGGCGGATTATCATGTATACACATCCATTTGGAAACGGAGGACTCGACCATGAAACAACAGCCCCAGCTCGCGGGCATGATCAAGGGACAGGTGTTCGACGGCTTTCTGCTCACCCGGGCGGCCACCCAGAGAACCAGCTCCAACGGCAGCAAGTATCTGGACATGACCCTGTGCGATATTTCCGGCGAGGTAAACGCCAAGATGTGGGACGGACTGACGGCGGCCCCCGCCGTCGCCCAGGTGCTGCGCGTGCGCGGCATGATGCTGGAATACAACGGCCGCCCCCAGCTGCGCGTGGACAAGATGCGCCCCGCCACCGACGCGGACGACTTCGACATGGAGCAGCTGGCGCCCTGCGCGCCCCTGCCGCCCCAGGTCATGAAGGATGAAATCCTCGCCCGCGTGGAACAGTTTGCCGATCCCCAGCTCAAGGCGCTGGTGCTGCGCCGACTGGAGCAGTGCGGGGAAAAGCTGGATTACTACCCCGCCGCCTCCAAGCTCCACCACGCCGAGCGCAGCGGCCTTCTGCACCACACCAGCACCATGCTGCGGCTGGCCGGACATGTGTGCGAAATCTATCCCCAGCTGGACGCGGATCTCCTGGCCGCGGGCGTCATTCTCCACGACCTGTGCAAGATCGACGAGATGGCCTCGGACGAAATCGGCATGGTCTCCGATTACACCGCCCAGGGCCTGCTGATCGGCCATCTGGTGGCGGGTGTGGCGGAGCTCGACCGCCTGGGCCACGAGCTGGGCACGCGGCCGGAGCTCTTGATGATGCTTGAGCACATGATTCTCTCCCACCACGACCTGCCCGAATACGGCAGCCCCAAGCCGCCGATGTTCCCCGAGGCCGAGGCCCTGCACACGCTGGATCTGCTGGACGCGCGCATGTTTGAAATGAGCCGCGCCCTGAAGGCGGCTCTGCCCGGCGGCTTCACCGAGCGCATCTGGTCCCTCGACCGCCGCCTCTACCGCCGCCAGATCGAGCCCGTCCGGAGCGACGAAGCCTGATTCGCCGCCGCCCCGTCCATTCGCCGCGCGGAAAGCGCATCGGGGATGATTGAATTGCACCAGGCGCCGGTCGAATGGACGCTTTTGATGGACTTGACCCATACATGAAACGCGGGATTGGTGCGATCGCCAATCCCGCGTCGTTTCATTCCCTGTGTGAATCTGTTTCTGTGTTTTCAGGCAGTTCTCCTGCGATACTGTTGGTTCCCTTTTTACCGATAACAAACGGTGACTGAATCCTGATCGAAGGCATATTCAGCTTCGGCTGGCTGAGATTGATTTTGGGAAGCGCAACTGGCGCTTTCTTCTTCTCGGATTCCTCCTGATACTGCTTGTACACTTCAAAAAGCTGGTGATAGGTTGCCTCAGCGTCTTCAAGATCAATGCCGCCACCCAGAAAGACATACGTAGACTTCTCTACTGTAACGGCAAGCGCAGGCATCACAGCCTTGGCAGGTGCGATTGGCTCTCCAAAATACCCGTAGATCGAATCATTTTTGTATACGTCGCTGACTTTTCCTGACAGGAACCTAACCTGTGCAGGAATGTCCCTCAACTTGATGGTTTCCAGCCGACCGCCCTGTGTACGAATGCGGTATTCTTTATTGCCGGAAGTATCAATTCGCAGCATATCAGCCGCTATATTCGCCACGTTTCCAACCGTTTTACTCACCCCGGCAAGAACATTCAAAGCAGCTGCTTCTCCAAACGATTTGATCTCATAACCACCGTTTACTGGCTTTTCTTTATAGCTCCACCATCATGTATACAGCCGTGAAACGCTTTTGCCAACATTATACAGCAAAAACAATCAGAAGGGAAGATGCTATATGAGAATAGTTTGGAAGGACAGCCGCACATACAAGACATACCCGGTAGTTACGGTGCAGGACGCAAACGACCCTAGCTACAGCGACACAATCGAAAAAGCCGCGTTCAACATGTTCAAACGCGATTATGAAGGATCTGAGTATGTGACCTACTTCAAGCAGCCCTGCGAGATCGTTGTAGTTCTCGCGTAAACGACCACGGCCCGCCCGGAGCCTATCCGGGCAGAAAGGGAGATACAATGAAACGCAAGTATGTTAGATTCGCAGAAGCAGCAAAAGTAGCTGGATATGACGAATGGTGGGAAGTCGAGTACGAAAACATGGGTTTCTGCAAGGATGGAGTAACGCGCTGGTACTGGTTCGACGCAGAAGATGGAACTCCTTGCTATACGCTCAAATACTAACATATTTCCCGCCCCGGAGGTTACGAGGGCAGAAAGGAGCTATCACATGAAAACCATGTTGGACATTCTCAAGGAACGATTGCCTGAAGGGCTGGAAATTGTCAAGGTCAAGGTCTGCGTTGGTAAAGGATAAGCATTTACCAATGAATGTACCAAAATTGCAGGGAAAAGTATGGGAAGCCACGAAAAGATATGAGAGGATTCATGAACGAATATCAGGCTCAGATTCCTTGCAGAACCCTGCAATTCCGGTATTCCGACTAAGACTTAGGACTTTTCAAGAGGTGAAAAAACATGATCAAAATCCTGTTTATATGTCACGGCAATATCTGCCGGTCGCCGATGGCGGAGTTTATTATGAAGGATCTGGTGGAGAAGGCGGGGATGTCGGGGCGGTTTGAGATCGCTTCGGCGGCAACGAGCGCGGAAGAGCTGGGGAACCCGGTGTATCCGCCCGCGCGGCGGATTCTGGCGGAGCACGGGCTGCGCTGCGCGGGAAAGACCGCCCGGCAGATGACGCGCAGGGATTACGACCAGTGGGACTATCTGATCGGCATGGAGAAATACAACCTGCGCAACATGCAGCGCATCACCGGCGGCGACCCGGAGGGAAAGATGCGCCTGCTCCTGTCCTTCGCGGGCTCCGGCGGGGACATCGAGGACCCCTGGTACTCCGGGGATTTCGCCGGCGTCTACCGCCAGATCGAAGAGGGCTGCCGCGCTCTTTTAATATTTTTAACCGAAAAAAATAATTGATCAAAGATGTATCTGGTTTTTATTGACAGATTGTTGCCCGCATGTTAAAATAGGATAGATGGCGAGGTATCTCCCCGCCAAATTGACAGGACAGATAGGAGAAAAGAAAATGAAGAAGATTTTGGTTCTCGTACTGGCTCTGGTTCTGGCCCTGGGCTGCTGTGCCGCCCTGGCCGAAGAAGTTGACTGGCACGCCTGCGAAGGCAGCGAGCTGATGGTCTACGTCGGCTGCGACGAGGAGCATGGCGCGGCGGTGGTGAAGGCCTTCGCGGAGAAGACCGGCATCAAGACCAGCTACATCCGCCTCTCCGGCAACGACTGCTACACCCGCATCCTCGAGGAGCGCGAGAATCCGCAGGCGGACATCTGGTATGGCGGCACCTGGGATCCCTACATCGCGGCTGCAAACGACGGCCTGCTCTATGCCTATGAGGATTGCCAGCATGCGCCCTACAAGTCTGAGAACTACGGCATCGGCGAGCCCAACTGGTTCGGCATCTACTCCGGCTACATCGGCTTCATCTGCGACATGGACGCCCTGGAGGAGGCCGGCGTGGAAGCGCCCCAGAGCTGGGAAGACCTGGCCAAGCCTGAGTATGAAGGCATGATCGTGATGGCCAACCCCGGCGCCACCGGCACGGGCGTGATGACCGCCTCCATCCTGTTCCAGCTCTACGGCGAGGAGAAGGCCCTGGACCTGATCTCCCGCATTGACCCCAACGTTGTGACCTACGTCAAGACCGGCTCCGGCACCTCCGCGATGGTCTCCACCGGCGAGGCCGCCATCGGCGTCGGCTTCCTGCACACCGGCCTGATGTACATCGAGGAAGGCTATGACAACATCGAGCTGATCGCGCCCGTCGAGGGCACCGGCTACGAGGTCGGCGGCACCGCCATCATCGACGGCTGCAAGCATCTGGAAGAGGCCAAG
Organism: bacterium; assembly: GCA_004563405.1. GTDB lineage: Bacteria > Bacillota > Clostridia > Christensenellales > Aristaeellaceae > SFTH01. The sequence goes on along the minus strand of SFTH01000001.1, from coordinate 16,431 downwards.
CTGTTCATCCAGTTCGCCATGACTCCCGAATGCCAGGAGATCGGCCAGACCGTCGGCGCGCTGCAGTTCCTGACCGTCGAAGGCGCGCAGGATCCCGAGTCCGCACAGGCTCTGGTCGGCACCAAGCTGATCGACTATGATTCCGTCTGGACCGGCGCCAACAAGAACCACATCATCGAGGCCTGGACCTCCGCGATCAACGCCGACAAGATCCAGCCCAAGGACTGATTCCGATTCAAACCGGAACGAGCCGCAAAGACCGCCTCTCGGGGCGGTTTTTGTGGATTGTCGCCGCGCGCGGGAGGAAAGCGCCCGCGCGCGGCGCAAGGGTCTATCCCTGTGAAGCATCCGGGAGCGGATGGTTCACAGGGATAGATCGCAAACGAACAAGGAACGAGGTGTTCAGGCTTGGCAAGCGCAAATAGCAGACGGCTGGATCGCAAGAAGCTGCTGGCGGATCCTGTAATGATCTTCGCCATCATCGTGGTTCTTGCTTTCCTGCTTTTGTTTGTGGTGTACCCGCTCTGCACGATCCTCACGCAGAGCTTTGAAACGGATTATCCCAACACCCTGATCTCCCAGGGACAGCGGATCACCTCCATGGCCAAACAGGACGCGCGCCTGGAGGAAAACGCCATCTATCAGCTGGGCAGCGACTGCGCCACCTATGCAAACGAATACAAGCGCGGGCAGTCCAAGCGGGACGCAGAGAAGATGGCCCAACTGAGCGCGAGCATCGAGGCCAACATGGCCGCCATCGAGGCGGACCCCTCCATCGCCAAGGAATTCGTTTCGATCGTCAACGCCGCTGCCATCGCCTCCGACGAGGAGGCCTCGCTGTTGAGCGTGGACGACATACTGGGGGTTTGCAACCAGCTGAACATCGCCTATGAAAACATCGGCGAGACCCACTTCACGCTGGAGGTCTACTTAAGCCTCTTCACGAACAAGAAGTTTTTGAAGGTCGTGGGCAACACGCTGATGCTGGGCGCGATCAGCGGCCTGTGCTCCACGCTCATCGGCTTCCTGTTTGCCTATGTGGACGTGTACGTCAAGACCCGCATGCGCGGCATACTCAAGGTCATCTCCATGCTGCCCATCGTGTCGCCGCCGTTCGTGCTGTCGCTGTCGATGATCATGATCTTCGGCAAGCGCGGCATCATCACCTATCACCTGCTGGGCATCAAAAACGCCAACATCTACGGCATGCACGGCATACTGATCGTGCAGATTCTGACCTTCTTCCCGGTGGTCTACCTGATGCTCAAGGGCCTGCTGGCGAACATCGACCCCTCCCTGGAGGAATCCTCCCGGAACATGGGCGCGAGCCGCTGGCGCGTGTTCAAGGACGTGACCCTGCCGCTGCTGCTGCCGGGCCTGGGCAACGCCTTCCTGGTCTCTTTCATCGAGTCCGTGGCCGACTTCACCAACCCGATCATGATCGGCGGCGACTTCGACACCCTGGCGGCCTACATCTACATGCAGATTTCCAACTTTGACACCCGCTCCTCCTCGGGCATGGCGGTGGTGCTGCTGGTGATCAGCATGGTGCTGTTCATCATTGAGAAGTACTTCCTGGAGCGCAAGAGCGTGGCCACCCTCTCGGGCAAGGCCAGCCGCGTGCGCATGCAGATCGAGGACCGCTCGGTGCGCATTCCCACGACGCTGCTGTGCTCCCTGGTGGGCCTGTTCGTCATCGGCATGTACGCCATGGTGCCCGTGGGCGCGTGCTTCAAGCTCTGGGGCAAGGACTTCACCCTCACGTTCAAGCACTTCGCCAACGTGCTCAGCCGCGACACCAAGCCCTTCACGGATTCGCTGTACCTCAGCTTCGTGGCGGCGTGCATCACATCGGTGCTCTCGATGGTCATCGCCTACCTGATCGTCAAGAAGAAATTCATCGGCAAGCGCTTCATGGAATTTGCCACGATGTTCGCCATGGCCGTTCCCGGAACGGTGCTCGGCATCGCCATGCTGCGCGGCTACATCACCGGCATCTTCCACTCCGGCTTCATGGTTCTGGTGGGCACCAGCGCGATCATCATCATCGCCTTTGTGGTGCGCAGCCTGCCCATTGGCACGAGATCCGCAGTGGCTGCGCTCAACCAGATCGACAAATCCATCGAGGAATCGGCCTACGACATGGGCGCGGGCAGCATCAAGGTGTTCACCTCCATCACCCTGCCGCTCATCAGCGATTCCTTCTTCTCCAGCCTGGTGACGACCTTCGCCCGAAGCATCACCGCCACCAGCGCCGTCATCTTCCTGATCTCCGCGCGCTATCAGCTGATCACGCCGCAGATCATGACCGTCGTGGATCGCGGACAGTACAGCGTGGCCTGCGCCTATGCGACCATCATGATGCTGATCGTATACGCCGCCATGGCGCTGATGCAGCTCTTCGTCAGCCGCATGCGCCGCAGCCGCCGGGTAAAGGAACAGAAGGCCTGATACGGGCCATCCGAAAGAAGGAGTGTGCAATATGAGCAATATCAAAAAGGGCGTTCGCCTGGAGAACGTGTCCAAGATATACCTGGATCCCAAGACCAACAAGCCCTTCAAGGCCGTCGATTCCATCAACGTCAACATCAAGCCCGGCGATTTCGTGACCCTGCTCGGCCCCTCCGGCTGCGGCAAGACCACCACGCTGCGCATGATCGCGGGCTTTGAGAGCCCGGACGAGGGCGAGATCTATCTGGGTGATCAGGCCATCAACGAACTGACCCCCAACAAGCGCGACACCGCCATGGTGTTCCAGAGCTACGCCCTCTTCCCCCACATGAACATCTTTGACAACGTGGCCTACGGCCTCAAGCTGCGCAAGGTGCCCAAGGCCGAGATCCGCACGAAGGTGTTCGACATGCTCAAGCTCGTTGGCCTGGAGGGCATGGAGAACCGCTACACCAACCAGCTCTCCGGCGGTCAGCAGCAGCGCGTGGCCCTGGCCCGCGCGCTGATCGTGGAGCCCGGCGTGCTGCTCTTCGACGAGCCGCTGTCCAACCTGGACGCGAAGCTGCGCGTCTACATGCGCACGGAGATCCGCCGCATCCAGCAGCAGTTCGGCATCACCGCCATCTACGTCACCCACGATCAGTCCGAGGCCATGTCCATTTCGGACAACATCATCATCATGAACAAGGGCGTCATCGCCCAGATGGGCACGCCCCAGCAGATCTACTACAATCCCGCCAGCGAGTTCGTCGCGGACTTCATCGGCGAGGCGAACTTCCTGAAGGTGAAGGTCTCGGCCGTGGAGAGCGACGCGATCACCGTCGATCTGAACGGCATCCGCTTCCCCGTGCGCAAGCCGGAGGCGGCCATCGCCGCAGGCGAGGAGCGCACCGTGATGATCCGCCCCGAGGGCGTGCGCGTGAGCGAAACGGGCATCCTGCCCTGCAAGGTAATCCTCTCCTGCTTCATGGGCTCCTACCAGAACTACCATGTGATGGTGGGCGACACGCTGGTGCGCATCACCGACAACCACCCCGTCGGCCGCCGCGTGTTCAACGTGGGCGAGGACGCGTACCTGGACTTCAGCCCCATCGACACCCATCTGATGTGAGCTGCGCCGGTCGCGGCGAAGGCCCCGCTCCCCAAATCCGGGGGCGGGGCCTTTCTCTGCCCGCGCGGCTTGACTTGCGCGGCCGGGGCTGCTATACTTCGAAGGAAAGAAACTGTACAAAGGAGGGCGTGCGGCAGTGTGGAAGCGGATTCTGGCAATTCTGGCGGCGCTGGCGTCGCTCCTCGGCGCATGCGCGGAGGAGGCCCCGCGCTACGCCATCGACGTAAACCTCGCCGCCCAGGCGGTCACGGTGTACGACGCGGACGACCGCAGCGCCGCGGGCATCGTCCGCCAGATGATCTGCTCCTCCGGCGTTCCCGGCACGGCGGACGAGACTCCCTGCGGAGCGTTCACCGTCAAGCAGCACTACCCGGACGAGCGCACGGAGTGGTATTACATCAAGCAGTACAAGGTCTATGTGCAGTATGTGACCCGCTTCAACGGGCCGTATCTGTTCCACTCCATTCCCTATCTGGAAAAAGACGTCGCCACCGTGGACCGGCAGGCCCGCAGCCTGCTGGGCACGCCCGCGTCCCACGGCTGCATCCGACTGCGCAGCGAGGACGCGAAATGGATTGCCCTGAACTGCCCGGACGGCACGAGCGTGACTGTGCGCGAGGGCGAAGCGGACGAGGTGCTGCGCGCGCAGCTGATCAAGTACGGCTATGTGCAGGAGGAGTGGCGCTCCTACGAGGAATACCTCTGCGCGAACCTCTCCGGCGGCCTCGCGGGGGCGATTGAAGCCCGCAGTGCGGAGGGCAACTGAGGCTCTGACCGCCCGAAGGACAGGCGCGCTTCCCCGGCAGCAGGGACAGGGCGAAGGGCGTTGCTTCACGAAAAGACAGGAGAGAGAGACGCCCGCAACGGCAAAACAGCCGCTGCGGGCGTCTCCTTCTGCACCTCAGGCGCGCTCAGACCCGTTGTCTGATTTCTGCTTTGATTTGCGGGCGCCTCCCCTGCGCCCCGGTGCGCTCAGGTTCCGGCCCGGCAAAGCTCCGCCTCCAGCGCGCGGGCGAAGGCCTCCAGGCCGGCCTGATCCTCCGGCGTGAAGCGGGCAAGAATGGGACTGTCGACGTCCAGCACGCCGAACACCGCTCCGTCCCGGCGCAGGGGAACGACGATCTCCGAGCGGGAGGCGCCGTCACAGGCGATGTGCCCGGGGAAGCGGTGCACATCCTCCACCCGCACAGTCTCCCCGCGCGCGACGGCGGTTCCGCACACGCCGCGGCCCACCGGAATCTCAATGCAGGCGGGCTTGCCCTGGAAGGGGCCGAGCACCAGGCGGCCGTCCTTCATCAGGTAGAATCCGGCCCAGTTCACGTCCTCCAGCGCGCCGTAGAGCAGCGCGGAGGCGTTGGCCAGGTTGGCGATGGGATGGGGCACGCCCTGAATCAGCGCGCGCAGCTGCGCGGCGAGTCCGGCATAATCGGTCATGGGTCATCCTTCCTTTCTATACTTGCGCATCCGGCGAGAGCCGGACGATCACCAGCTCGGGCCGGTTGAACAGCCGCGGCAGCGCGCCCCTGGCGAGGCCCCGGCTCACGATCATCTCTCCCCCGTCCAGCGCGTACAGCCCACCGGCATACTTCGGGAACCAGCCCTGGTTGGGCGCCCAGAGCCCGTTCAGCAGGCCGGGAATGCGCATCTGCCCGCCGTGGGCGTGGCCGGAGAGCACCAGGTCAAAGCCGCTCTGGTAGAACTCCACCCGCTCCGGGCGATGGGAGAGCAGCACGGTGAACCCGCCGTCCTCCGCCCGGCAGGCGTTCAGCTGCGCCCGCCATTCCTCCCGGGTGAGGCAGGCAGGGTCGTCCACGCCCGCGATGCACACGCCTCCGGGCAGAAGCGCGCGCTCTCCCTCCAGAACCCGCGCGCCCGCCTCCCGGAGCATCGCCTTGATCTCCGACAGCGCGCCGGAGCTGTACTCGTGATTCCCGGAGACGTAAAACACCGGATACTCGCCGCCCAGGCCCTCCAGCAGCGCCAGCACGCCGTCCATCTCCTCCAGGCTGTCCGCCATGTCGCCGGTGAGCAGCACCGCGTCCGGCTCCGCCGCGCGAATTGCGGCGACGAGCGCAGATTGCCCGGGGCCGTACGCCGCGTTGTGCAGGTCGCTCACCACCGCAAGGGTCGCCTCATCCGACAGCCTGTCGCTGCACACGCGGTATTCCACCGTCCTGAGCCGCTGGGAGAGCGCAAAGGGCGCGACGGCGAGCAGCAGCGCCAGCAACAGTAGCGTCCACTTGATCCTTCGCTTCAATTTCTTTCCTCCGCCGTTTTTTGTTTGGACGCGGCGGTGGCGGAAACGGTTCCGCCGGGGAAGGGCCTGCACCCGATCGCTCTGTCCAGAGGAAGAGCAGATTTCACACGTCGGACATCGTGCAGGCCACCGCCCGGTGGCAGAACAATTCCCGGCGCGGCCACCGCGCATGCCACACGGCGGCACAGCAGATTCCCGGCGCAGCCATCGTGCAAGCCGTCCGGTGGCAGAGCAATCCCCGGCGCGGCCATCGTGCAGGCCATCGCACGGCGGCAGAACAATTCCCGGCGCGGCCACCGCGCATGCCGCCTCCCGGCTGCAAAGCGGGCGGCGGAAGAACGCGTCCGTTCCTCCGCCGCCCGGTACGACTGACTGCTGCCGCTCTGGCAGGGCCGGATCAATAGCCCTGCTCCGCGCTCAGGGCGTACACGTCCTTCAGGGCGGGATAGAGCTTCTTGTAGATCTCATAGCTCTTCCGATAGCCCGGCTGGTTCTTCGGGTCGGGATGGCACTCGGTCTCGGGGTGGATCACCTGCACGGCCTCGTTCAGGTTCTTCCACAGGCCCGCGCCCACGCCCGCCACGAGCACCGCGCCGTAGGCGCCGCCCTCGCTGGCCGCGGACATGGTGTACACCGGCAGGTCGAACACGTCCGCCTGCATCTGCCGCCACAGCGGGCTGAACGCGCCGCCGCCGGAGGTGTAGACCTTCTCGTTGGTGGTCATCTTGCCGAAGATGTCCACCAGCTGGCACAGGCTGTAGGTCACGCCCTCCATCACGGCGCGGGTCATGTCGCCGCGGGTGGTGGTCAGGCTCATGCCGTAGAAGCTGCCGCGGGCGTTGGGATCCGGATAGGGGCAGCGCTCGCCGGAGAGATAGGGCGTGAAGATCACGCCGTTCGCGCCGGGAACAGAGCTTTCGGCGTACTGACCCATGAGGTCGTAGACGTTCCTGCCCGTCTCGGCGGCCTCCTTCACCGCGCCCTCGCAGAGGGTGTCGCGATACCAGCGGTAGGAGCCGCCGGCGGAGAGCGTGCAGCCGAAGTCCGTCCACAGGCCGGGCTCGTTGCCGCAGAACATCTGCAGATCGCCGTTGGGGTTGTCCTCGTAGTGGTCCAGGCCCATGGTCACGTTGCCGCTGGTGCCGATCACCACGCCCAGCACGCCGCTCTTGACCAGGCCGCTGCCCACGGCCTGAATCACCGCGTCGCCGCCGCCGGCGTAGCAGGGCAGTCCCTCGGGCAGGCCCGTGAGCTGCGCCACCTCGCAGGTGACATAGCCCGCCAGCGTGGTGGATTCCACGGCCTTCGGGAAGATGGACTTGTCCAGGCCCGCGATCTCAATCAGTTCGTCGCTCCACACGCGGTTGCGGGTGTCGAAGAAGCCCGTGCCGGAGGCGTCGGACACGTCGATCATGATCTCGCCGGTCATGCGGTAGCGGATGTAATCCTTCGGGCAGACGAACACCTTCATGCGCCGGAAGTTCTCCGGCTCCTCGTCCCGCAGCCAGAGAATCTTGCCGCCGGTGTAGCCGGTGAGCATGCGGTTGTTGGTGTAGCTGAGCAGCTTCTCCAGGCCGCCGGCCCTTTCGGTGATCCAGTCGCACTGCTTCTGGGTGCGCTGGTCGCACCAGAGGATTGCCGGACGGATGACCTCGTTGTTCTCATCCAGCGCCACCAGGCCGTGCATCTGGCCGGAGTAGCTCAGGCCGAGGATGTCGCCGGGGTTCACCTTCGCCTTTTCGAGGATGGCGCGCAGGCCGCACACCACGCCCTGCCACCAGTCTTCGGGATTCTGCTCCGCCCAGCCGGGGCGGGGCGTGGACAGCGGGTACTCCTGGGTGGACGAGGCCACGACCTTGCCGGTCTCGTCAATCATGATACACTTCGCGCCGGAGGTGCCCACGTCCAGGCCAATCAGGTATTTCATAATCGCAACACTCCTTTATTTGTGAATGTTTTTTATTTTGTGTGAGATGCGGGAAATCTTTGCAAAATCCAGCCGGTTTTCCTCGTGGCGCAACAGCCGCGCGATGTTCTTGCGGTGCTGGAAGATGGCCAGCGCCCCGGCGAACACGGCGGAGAGCACATAGACCGCGTAGTGTGGATTTCCCCGCAGAAAGATGGCCACCAGCACGGGATACAGCGCCGCCGCCGCGATGGAGCCCACGGACATGTATCTCAGCGTGGCCGCCACGGCGATCACCAGCACGGTGACGATGAGCGCGATCCAGGGATTGACGGCGATGATCAGCCCCAGGGAGGTGGCGATGCCCTTGCCGCCCCTGAAGCGGAAGACCACCGGAAAGTCGTGGCCGAGGATGGCGCAGGTGCCGCCCAGCAGCATGCCGATTTCACCGCCCAGCCAGCGGCCCAGCTCCGCGGCGATCAGGCCCTTCAGGCAGTCGCCCACCAGCGTGAGCACGCTCGGCACCCAGCCCAGCGTACGCAGCACGTTGGTCGTGCCCGCGTTGCCGCTGCCCTTCGTGCGGATGTCCCGCACGCCGTAGCACTTGGAGATCAGAATTCCCCCGGAGATGTTGCCCAGCAGGTAGCCCGCCACGGCAATGATGAGGTACTTGAGCCACATAGCCATTATTGATCGTCTCTTTTCTTTTCGCGCAGTATGAATTTCAGCGGCGTGCCCTCGAAGCCGAAGGTCTTGCGGAATTGCTTCTCCAGATAGCGCTCATAGGAGAAGTGCATCAGTGTCTCGTCGTTGACGAACATGACGAAGGTGGGCGGCTGAACGCCCTGCTGCGTCGCGTAGTAGATCTTGAGCCGGCGGCCCGAGGTGGCCGGAGGCTGCAGCGCAGCCTGCGCGTCCGCGAGGATGTCGTTGAGCAGGCCGGTGGTCACGCGGCGGCGGGATTCGGCGTACACGCTCTTGACCGTCTCCAGCACGCGGTTCACCCGCTGGCCGGTGAGGGCGGAGATGTAGAGGATCGGCGCGTAGGCCATGAACTTCAGATTCTCGCGCACCTGGGCGTTGAACTCGTTCATGGTGCCGGTGTCCTTCTCCACGGCGTCCCACTTGTTGATGACGATGATGGCGGCCTTCCCCTTCTCGTCGATGTAGCCGGCAATCTTCGCATCCTGCTCGGTCACGCCCTGGGTGGCGTCGATGACCAACAGCGCCACGTCGCAGCGGTCGATGGCCGCCAGCGCGCGCACGATGGAGAAGCGCTCCAGCGTCTGATAGCCGATGGCCCGCTTGCGGCGGATGCCTGCGGTGTCGATGATGACGAAGTCGTCCCCCGCCTCGTCGGTGAAGCGGGTGTCGATGGCGTCCCGGGTGGTGCCCGCGATGTCGGAGACCATCACCCGGTCCTGACCCAGGATGCGGTTGGTGAGGGAGGACTTGCCCACGTTGGGCTTGCCGCAGATGGCCAGCTGAATGGCGTCCGGCTCCGCCTCCTCCTCGTCCGGGTCGGGGAAGAATTTACACAGCTCCTCCAGCAGATCGCCCAGGTTCAGCAGGTTCACGCTGGAGATGCCGATGGGATCGCCCAGGCCCAGGTTGTAGAATTCGTACACGTTGTCCATGGCCTTGACGGAGTCGATCTTGTTCACCACCAGCAGGATGGGCTTGTGGGCGCGGCGCAGCAGATCCGCCACGCTCTCGTCGTCCGCGGTCATGCCCGTCTTGCCGTCCACAAAGAACAGAATCACGTCGCAGGTCTCGATGGCGATCTCCGCCTGGCGGCGCATCTGCTGCAGCAGCGGATCCTCGCTCTGGGGGGCGATGCCGCCGGTGTCGATCAGCGTAAATTTATAGTTCTGCCATTCGCAGTCCAGATACACCCGGTCGCGGGTCACGCCCGGCGTGTCCTCCACGATGGCCACTCTGCGTCCGGCCATGGTGTTGAAAAAGGTGGATTTGCCCACGTTCGGCCGTCCCACGATGGCCACAAGGGGTTTTGCCATGCTCTATCTTCCTCCAAGTTCGTCTCTCGCGCCCAGAAGGGCCTCCAGCAGATCCTCTCCGCGCCGGCCCACGGGCACGATTTTGCGCCCGAGGCGCGCCTCGGCCTCGCCGAGCTCCATGTCGTCCAGAAAGCGGTCGCCCTCGCTGCGCAGCATACATTCGGTGATGAACACGCGCGCGCCCGGTTCCTCCCGCAGCCGCGCCGTCAAATCACCGCCGGTCACCAGCCCGGAGACCGTGACGCTGGGGCCGAAGAAGCGGTTCTCCACCGGGATCACCCGCACCTCCACGCCGGTGATGGGATGGGTCTGCATCAGCCGCGCCAGGAAGGGCGCGGCGGAGACCCCACAGCCGATGAGCATGCACAGGCCGCCGCCCGGCATGCGCTCCCGCTCCGGCAGCGCCCGCCAGGCCTCGTCAAACTCCGTCTCCAGCAGCCGCAGCAGGCCCACGCCGTCGTCGATCTGCGCATAGTCCTCGTATTCCTCGTCGGCGGGGGGCTCCACGCCCGCGATCAGGTAGAATTCGTCCGCCGGAAACACGAAGCGCGTGCCCCGCTCCGAAAGCAGCCGCTCCCGCCAGCGGTTCGCCTGCGCGATCACGGCGCGGGCCTCCTCCGCCCGGTACGGCCGCAGGGGCGCGAGGCCCTCCCGGTGGCCGGTGAGCCCCACGGGCACCAGCGCAAGCGAGCGCGCGCCGGGAAGCTCCGTCAGTGCGCGCAGCGTCTCCTCCAGGGCGTCGCCGTCGTTGATGCCGGGGCAGAGTACGGCCTGGGTGTGAAACTCGATTCCGCCCTCCGAGAGCCGCCGAAGCTGGTCCATCAGCCGCGCGCCCCGGCTCTGGCCGAGAATGTGGCTGCGCAGCTGTGGGTCGGCCGCGTGCACCGAAATGTACAGCGGCGAGGCGTGGCGTGCGATGATGCGGTCGAGCTCCCGGTCGGAGACGTTGGTCAGGGTCACATAATTGCCCATCATCAGGCTCATGCGCCAGTCGTCGTCCTTCAGGCGCATGCTGGGGCGCACGCCTTCGGGCAGCTGGTCCACAAAGCAGAACAGGCAGCGGTTACAGCACATGCGCATGCCGGACATCATGCTCTTTTCAAATTCCAGGCCGGGGGATTCGTATTCCCCCTTGCGCAGAACGCAGCTGCGCTCCCGCCCGTTCCGCCGGACGGTGAGCTCCACGCGCCTGCGGGCCGTGAGCGCCTGATAGTCCAGAAAGTCGATCACCGGCTCGCCGCCGATGCGCACCAGCTCGTCTCCGGCGCGCAGGCCCGCCCGGGCCGCCGGACTGCCGGCATCCACCGAAACAATGCGCTGCGCCATGCTTTTTTCACCCCGTCCGCGCGTTTAATAATCCGTAAAATGAACCAATTTTATTATCGCGCAAATTCCCTGCGCCGTCAACAACCAAAGCGAAAAATCTATCCCGATTTTTAGGTATATTACGATTAAAACAAGCCCTTTTGTCACAAATTAACAAAACCATGCTTGCCCTCTCCCAGAAAATGCTTATATAATAAGTTGCTTATTCGAGATCAAGCGAATTAGGAGGATCAAAATGGCACAGAAGTACGTTTATCTGTTCAGCGAAGGCAACGCTACCATGCGAAACCTGCTCGGCGGCAAGGGCGCCAATCTCGCAGAGATGACTGCGCTCGGCATGCCGGTTCCCCAGGGTTTCACCATCACTACCGAAGCTTGCACCCGTTACTACGATGACGGCCGCGCAATCGGCGATGACATCCTTGAGCAGATCAATGTCGCACTTGCAAAGATCGAAGAGATCAACGGCAAGAAGTTCGGCGACAGCAAGAACCCGCTCCTCGTATCCGTTCGCTCCGGCGCCCGCGCCTCCATGCCGGGCATGATGGACACCATTCTCAACCTCGGCATGAACGACGAAGTGGCTGCCGGCCTGATCGCGGGCAACCCCGATCCCAAGTTCGAGAGATTCGTTTACGACTCCTATCGCCGCTTCATCCAGATGTTCTCCGACGTGGTCATGGAGCTCTCCAAGAAGCGCTTTGAGGTCATCATCGACGAAGTGAAGGAAAAGAAGGGCGTCACCCAGGACATCGAGCTGGACACCGAGGACATGAAGACCCTGGTCAAGCTGTTCAAGGAGTTCTACAAGAGCGAGAAGGGCGAGGACTTCCCCACCGATCCCAAGGTACAGCTGATGGAGGCCGTCAAGGCCGTGTTCCGCTCCTGGGACAACCCCCGCGCCAACGTCTATCGCCGCATGAACGACATCCCCTACTCCTGGGGCACCGCCGTCAACGTGCAGCCCATGGTGTTCGGCAACCTGAATGAAAACTCCGGCACCGGCGTCGCCTTCACCCGCGACCCCGCCACCGGCGAAAAGGCCCTCTTCGGCGAGTATCTGATCAACGCCCAGGGCGAAGACGTCGTCGCCGGCGTCCGCACCCCCAGCCCGATCGCCCGCCTGCAGCAGGATATGCCCCAGGTCTACGAGCAGTTCAAGACCATCGCCAACAACCTGGAAAACCACTACAAGGACATGCAGGACATGGAGTTCACCATCGAGAATGGCAAGCTCTACATGCTCCAGACCCGCAACGGCAAGCGCACCGCCGCCGCCGCTCTGAAGATCGCCGTCGACCTGGTGGACGAGGGCATGATCACCGAGGAAGAGGCCGTGCTGCGCGTCGAGCCCAAGCAGCTGGATTCCCTCCTGCATCCCACCTTTGAGCCGGCCGCGCTGAAGGCCGCCACCCCCGTCGGCCAGGGCCTGGCCGCCTCTCCGGGAGCCGCCTGCGGCCAGATCGTCTTCACCGCTGAGGACGCCAAGGCCTGGGACGACCGCGGCCAGAAGGTCGTTCTGGTCCGCCTGGAGACCTCTCCCGAGGACATCGAGGGCATGGTCGCCTCTCAGGGCATCCTGACCGTTCGCGGCGGCATGACCTCTCACGCAGCCGTCGTCGCCCGCGGCATGGGCACCTGCTGCGTCTCCGGCTGCTCCGAAATCAAGATGCACGCCGACGAGAAGTACTTCACCCTGAACGGCCGCCACTATCACGAGGGCGACTGGATCTCCCTGGACGGCTCCACCGGTAAGATCTACGGTGAAGCCATCCCCACCGCGGAAGCCACCATCTCCGGCGACTTCGGCCGCTTCATGGCGTGGGCGGACGCTGCCCGCAAGCTGAAGGTCCGCACCAATGCCGACAACCCGCGCGACGCGGCTCAGGCCGTGAAGTTCGGCGCCGAGGGCATCGGCCTGTGCCGCACCGAGCACATGTTCTTCGAGGGCGACCGCATCAAGGCCGTCCGCGAGATGATCCTGGCCAAGGACGTCGAGGGCCGCAAGGAAGCGCTGGCGAAGATCCGTCCCTATCAGCAGGGCGACTTCGAGGCGATGTACAAGGTGCTGGAGGGCCGCCCGATGACCATCCGCTACCTGGATCCGCCGCTCCACGAGTTCCTGCCCACCAAGAAGGAAGAGATGCTCGAGCTGGCCTCCGAGATGGGCGTCAGCGTCGAGGAGATCATCGAGACCTGCTCCGCGCTGCATGAGTTCAACCCGATGATGGGCCACCGCGGCTGCCGCCTGGCCGTCACCTATCCCGAGATCGCCGAGATGCAGACCCAGGCCGTCATCTCCGCCGCCATCAACGTCAACCGCGAGCATCCCGAGTACAAGATTGTGCCCGAGATCATGATCCCGCTGGTCGGCGAGGCCAAGGAGCTCAAGTTCGTCAAGGACATCGTCGTCGAGACCGCCGACAAGCTCATCAAGGAAGCCGGCGTCGAGATGGAGTATCACATCGGCACCATGATCGAGATCCCGCGCGCGGCCGTCACCGCCGACCAGATCGCCAAGGAAGCCGAGTTCTTCTCCTTCGGCACCAACGACCTGACCCAGATGACCTTCGGCTTCAGCCGCGACGACGCCGCCAAGTTCCTGGGCGCCTACTACGATCACAAGATCTACGAGTTCGATCCCTTCGCGAAGCTGGACCAGACCGGCGTTGGCGCGCTGGTGCAGATGGCCGCTGAAAAGGGCCGCGCGGTTCGTCCCAACATCAAGCTGGGCATCTGCGGCGAGCACGGCGGCGATCCGTCGAGCGTCGAGTTCTGCCACAAGATCGGCCTGAACTACGTCTCCTGCTCTCCCTTCCGCGTGCCGATCGCCCGTCTGGCTGCCGCCCAGGCCGCGATCAACGAAAAGCGCAACGGCTGAGCGCCTGAACGGATGAACCCGCGGCGCTGACGCTGCCATCCGGACAGAGATATCTAAATATCGGCCCCAAAACCGCTTGGTTTTGGGGCTTTTTCTCGAGTTGGTCGAGGGGGAACGAACATGAGCAAGTTCAATTACAGGAAGGCGGAGGCGGATTTGCAGGATGCGGGGGCGCGGCATCCCGAGGAGATCTACGAATACCTCTCCGAGAAGGCGCTGCGCGGCTTCATGCGGGAGCACGGGCTGAAGCCGGACAAATACTTCGCGCCGGAGCCGAAGGCGCAGGGGCCCGGGGCGACGGCCCCCGGCCCGGAGGACGGAGGCTGCTATCTGACGACGGCCTGCGTGCGCGCCCGGGGACTTGCGGATGACTGCGCCGATCTGGAGACCCTGCGGGCCTTCCGCGACGGCTATCTCGCCCGCACGGAGGACGGGCGGCGGGAAATCGCGCAGTACTACGCCTTTGCCCCGGAAATCGTGGCCGCGATCGAGCGCCTGCCGGATTCCGCGGAGATCTGGGAGCGGCTGTACGCCGATCTGGTCGCGCCCTGCGTCGGGATGATCCGGCGCGGCGAAAACGAGCGCGCACACCGCCGCTACCGGGAATGTGCGCTGCGCCTGCGCGACGCGTACTGCCCGCGCCGGTTCTGAGCCCTGTCCGAAGGGGCGCTTCCAACCCACCCACTGAAGCGGAAGGCGGACTTCGCGCCCGCGCCGGTCGCCTGCGGGCAGAGTGCGAATCCGGCGCGCCGCTCAAGGCAACGACCCTCCGCGCGACGCCGGACGGGTTTGCCCCTGTGAATCGCTGCGCGAACAGCTCCTGCTGACCCGGCGCTCTCGAAAGCGTCCCGTCTGGCAAGGAACCTCGTCCGGGCCCTTCGGCATGGAGAACGCGCGGCAGCTGCGCTCCATGGCACAGGAGCACAGGCCGCCTCTGACCTGCGCGCCGGTTTAAGCGGAATTTGTTCAAAGCAACAAGGACGGGATTCAAAAAAGCTGCGCGGCGGGAACCTGTCCGGTCGCGCAGTCGTCCAATTGGAAAGAGGTGGAATTGGGACGCCGCACAATCGACTTGCAGGCAGGCAGGGGGAGCATCATGCGCATTGTTTTATTTCGGATCCTATTATACGTCGCCGAGGCTGTTTTCGTTATTTCCACATTCATTTTTCTGACCAGTCTCTATGCGCTCGCCTGCGCCCGGACAGGGAAAAAGTGCACCCAAAAGGGCACGGCTACTCTCATCCAGGTGTCAAAATGCAATTGGCGGGATGCCGCGCAACACTTTGAGATTGAGTACAACCGCGACGGAACCACCCATCGGACCAGGGTGCCGGAGGAGTATGCGGAAGAGGGCAAATTCCTCCATGCACCGCCCGGAACACAGCTGCCCATTTGGTACGACCCCAAAAAGCCGGATCGAATCGTCATCGCGGAGGATCCTTCCATGCAGAAAACCGTGAAATCCTGGAGGCGCATCCGAAAGCGCTGCCTGATCCTGATGCTCATTTTCGGTTGTCTGACGGCGTACGCGCTTCCCCGCTCGTCTGCGGAGGAACAGACGCTTCCGGCAGGAACCACCATCGGGGCTTTTTCGGATGAAATCAGGGCCCTGGCGGAAAAGACGCCCGTCGCGCTCGTCTTTACCGAATCCATCGGCGCGCCGGAAACCTTTTCCGTCACCGTCGACGATCCTGCCATCGCAAGGGAAGCGCTGGACGTCATCCTGCGCGCCCGCGTTTCCACGCAGGGCAGCCAGGTGGACATGTTTCAGTATCAGTACGAAGAATACCGCTTCATCTTTGAGGATGCGGAAACCTATACCTTCGGCTTCCTGCCCCACAGCTATTTCTGTTACGGCGGACAGGACTACGAGATCGGGGAAAACCGGCTGAGCGGCCTGTGCGATTCCCTGCACGAAATGGCGGCGGAGGCGGAAGCAGACGAAGCGCCCCGGTCAAAATGGTACGATGAAAACGCCGTGCTCCGGACGCGCTTTGTGGACAATGGGGACGAGGCGCACTCCGTGACCATACTGACGCTGACGGCGGATGGGGAAACCCTCACCGGGGCAATTGAGGGCGCCTACGACGTGCTGTCCATCGAAAAGCAGCCGGACGGCTATGAGATTTGCTACACCCGCGGCGACTTCTACAGCCACGATGCGATTTGCCGCAGCCTCGTCACGGTGGAGGATGGCGAAATGGTCATCACCGACCTGGCATAGCGGAGGCTCCCGGCGAAGCCGGAAGGTGAAAGCGCTTTGCGCCCGCAACCTTCTGGAAAAAATAAACTCCACCCGCTCAAAAGACGCGCTCAATTTACTCCCCACGCAAAGCAGGAGCCCGGAAATCCGCGCAAACGCCGGATTTCCGGGCCCCATGGTTTTATTCCCACTCGTTGTTGGGCATCATATTTAACGGATTTTGCTTCATAAATTTGATACCTCATTTTTTTGATTATTTGATGTGTCCATATTATCCA
>SFTH01000023.1 GCA_004563405.1 bacterium | reverse complement strand
CCACGAACAGGTTCGCCGGGTAGTCGTACAGGTTCTGCGGCGTGTCCTGCTGCTGCATGAAGCCGTCCTTCATCACCACGATCCGGCTGCCCATCGTCATGGCCTCCGTCTGGTCGTGGGTGACGTAGATAAACGTCGTCTGGAGCTTCTTGTGGAGCTTGGTGATCTCGCTGCGGGTCTGCACGCGCAGCTTCGCGTCCAGATTCGACAGCGGCTCGTCCATCAAAAACACCTTCGGCTCGCGCACGATGGCGCGGCCCAGCGCGACGCGCTGGCGCTGACCGCCGGAGAGCGCCGCGGGCTTGCGGTTGAGCAGCTTCTCGATACCCAGTATCTGCGCAGCCTCTTTGACCCGCCGGTCGATCTCATCCTTGGGCATCTTCCTGAGCTTCAGGCCGAAGGCCATATTGTTGTACACCGTCATGTGGGGATAGAGCGCGTAGCTCTGGAACACCATCGCAATGTCCCTGTCCTTGGGAGGTACGTTGTTGACCAGCTTATCGTCGATGTACAGTTCGCCCTTGGAGATGTCCTCCAGACCCGCGACCATGCGCAGGGTGGTGGACTTTCCGCAGCCGGACGGGCCGACCAGCACGATAAATTCCTTGTCCTCAATTTCCAGATTGAAGTCGCTGACTGCCGTCACGTCGCCCGGATAGATCTTGTAGATATGCCGAAGAGAAAGACTTGCCATGTTTCATCCTCCTGTTTGCATCGGAAACCGTATTTGTCCGAGGAAAGCTCCGGCCAATGTACGCGCCGTCCGCTTCCAGAGTTTGTGTGAAGTCCGAAGGAATCAACCCTTCACGGAACCGTTGGTCACGCCCTTGATGATAAGCTTGCTGAGGCAGATGTACACGATGAGCACCGGTAGGATGGCCAGCAGGATAAACATGTACACCTTTCCCATGTCGAACTTGGAGTAGTCCGCGCTGCGCAGCTGGGCGATCATGATGGGAACGGTCTTCATGTTCGCCTTATCCAGCAACAGGGCAGGGATGAAGTAGTTGTTCCACGAGGTGACGAAGGAGAAGATCGCCTGCACCGCGATGGCGGGCTTCATGATCGGCAGCACGATGCAGTTGAAGGTGCGGAACTCGTTGGAGCCGTCCATGCGCGCAGCCTCCACAATCTCCAGGGAGAGCACGCTCTCCAGATACTGCTTCATGTAGAAGAATACCACTGGCGTTGCGATACTGGGAATGATCAGCGGCAGATAGTTGTTCGTCAGCTTCAGCTTATACATCAGTTGGACGTAGCCCACGGCGGAGACCTGGGGCGGGATCATCATGACCGCCAGGATGAAGAAGAAGGCCGCCTTCTTGAATTTGAAGTTGTACACATGGATGCCGTAGGCGGTCATGGCGGAGAAGTAGGTGGTCAGGATCGCGGACAGCGAGGCGATGATGAAGCTGTTGAGCATGCCCCGGGGGATATTGATGGAGGCGTCGTTCCAGGCATTCTTCAGGTTTTCAATGAAGTGTCCCTGGGGAACGGCGGAGAAGCCGGCCTGAAGCTGTCCGTTGGAGCGGGTAGAGTTGATGATGAGCATGTAGAAGGAGAACAGGCACAGAATCGTGACGAAGATCAGTATGGCGTAGACCACGATCCGGGAGACGATCAGCTGGATGCGCCCCTTTTTGTTCAGATTGACATTCATTTCCACGCCTCCTCACTTCATGTTCTTGTACTGCTTGTTCAGCGTGCCGTAGACGATGAAGCTCATCGCCGCGCTGATGATGAACAGCACCACGCTGACCGCGCCGGCCATGCCGTAGTTCTTGCTGGTGGTCAAGAAGTTGTTCAGGTACATGACCATGGTGGTGCTGGTGCGATCCGGCATGCCCATGCCCTTGGTAAGCACCTGGGGAACGTCGAACATCTGCAGGCCGCCGATCAGCGCCGTGATGACCACGTAGATCAGTATCGGCATCAGCAGCGGGAGGGTGACCCTGCGGAAGACCTGCCATGCGTTTGCGCCGTCGATGGTGGCGGCTTCAAATATGCTCTGGTCGATGCCCATGATGCCCGCCATCAGCAATATGGTGGTATTGCCGAACCACATCAGGAAGTTCATGGTGGCGATCAGGGACCGAACCGTAATTTTCATGCTGAAGAAGTCGATTGCCGTATCGATCCACCCCGCAGATATGAGGATCTGATTGACCGGGCCAATGTTGGAAAACAGGGTGAAGAACAGCATGGAGAATGCCGAAGCCATAATCAGGTTGGGCATGTAGATGACGGTTTTGAAGAAGTGCTGGCCACGGATGTTCAGGCGATAGCTGGTGAAGAATACGGCCAGCAGCATGGCGATGACAAACTGGGGCACCGCGCCCATGATCCACAGGATCATGGTGTTGCAGAAGTACTTCAGAATACCGATGTTGCCGGTATTATCGGGGGAAAAGAGTTTGACGTAGTTGTCCAGGCCCACGAACTTCGGGCCGACCTGCATCAGCCCGTCGCGATAGTTCATGAACAGGCTGTTGTAGAAGGTCATCAGCTGGGGAATGAGCGTGCAGCAGATGTACGCGATGAAGAAGGGCGCAATGAATATGTATCCCCACTTGGCGTAGCTGATGCGGCTCCGCCCGGGTAAGCGAGTCTTTCTGTCCATATTGATAGCCCTCCCTGGGAATATGTATTATCGGAATGCGCCGGATAGAATCGACCCTGAGGCGAGGTCGAAGCCTCGCCTCAGGGAAGGGTACACCTTGCGTAAATTACGGAGTGACGATGGCCGGATAGGTCTCGTTGACGTAGTTGTAGAAGTTCTTCAGCGCGGTGTCCTTGTCCACGGAACCTCTGTAGTGCTCCTGCATCTGGTTCTGCAGACCCTCGTTGAGCAGCTGATCGTAGATGGTGTTGTTCTCGAACTTGATGTTCTTGGCCAGCTCCACGAACAGAGCCACGTCGTTCTGGCCGCCCAGGAAGGCGTTGCCGAAGGACGGATCCTCCGCATACTTGGCGTTCACGGCCTGGTTGTTGGTGAACTGCGCCTCGTTCTCGATCAGCTTGGAGCAGACGTCCTCGTCGTTGATGAAGGTATCCATGACGTCGGCCAGCATGGTGGGGTTGTCGGTGCCGGCGGGAGCCAGCAGCCAGGTGCCGCCCCAGAAGTGCGCCTGCGGGCCTTCGCAGATTGCCCAGTCGCCGAAGCAGCCCTTGTCGGGATCCTGCGCGTTGCCCATGCAGAAGTTGAAGTACCAGGCGGGGCCGAAGAAGCACATGGTCTTGCCGTCGGCGAACATCTGCGCGGTGGTCTCATCGTCCCAGATGCCGGAGGTCAGGGTATAGCCGTTCTCGATGAACATTTCGGTCTGATCCATCCAGGCGACGATAGCGTCGTCGAACTGCAGCTCATTGTTCTCGTTGACCCACGGAGAGGTGGTGTTGTTGGAGAACACGCGATAGGTCTCCGCAAAGGAGGAGGTCATCAGATAGCCCTTCGCAGCGGCGTCGGCGGCCACGGCGTTGAACTTCTCCCAGGAGTTCAGCAGCTCCTGAACCTCGGCGGGATCGTCGGTGCCCAGCACGTCCTTGGCGATGGAGCGGCGATAGATCAGCGCGGAGGGGCAGCACTGGAAGGAAACGCCCTTCACAACGCCTTCCGCGTCGGACGCAGCCTGCACGGTGTAGGGATAGGTATTGGAGAAGTCGGTCACGCCCAGAGCCTGAATATCCTGGGTGAAGGGGGAACCGGCATACTTGAGGATGTAGTCGGCCTCAGCTAGGAACATGTCGACCTTGTCGTCATCCGCGGCATTTTCCTGGTTCAGCAGGGCCTCGTCCAGCTTCTGCTGGTAAGCGCCGTTGTCGCTGGGGGTGATGACCCAATTCACGGTGATTCCCTCGGGAACCTCGTAGTACTTCTCAAAGAAGCCCTTGAATTCTTCGTTCCAGGCATAGATGTTGAACACCTTGCCTTCTTCAGCCTCCGCGAAAGCGGGGATGCAGGCGAGCAGCATGCTCATTGCCAGGACAAGTACCAGAACCTTTTTCATGATCTCTTCCTCCTTGATGTTCTGTGATCTCTTATTCTACTGCCTTTCGGCAGAATCACACCTCTTTGCGCAGATCCAGCAGCGTATCGCCGGTCAGCAGGCGGCCGGGGATGAGAATCCGGTCGATGATCGTCGTGCGGGGCTGCTCGATCAGCTCCACCAGCTTCGCGGCGGCGGTCTTGCCCAGCGCCACAGTGTCCTGCTGGTAGGTGGTCAACCTGGGGCGGGTCATCTGGGTCAGCTTGATGCCGTCATAGCCCATGACGGAGATGTCCTCCGGCACGCGCAGCCCGCCTTCCCGGATAGCGGACAGGCCGCCGATGCCGGAAAAATCATCCGGAAACAGGATGCAGCTGGGACGCTTGTCCAGCGCCAGCAGCTCCTGGGTGAGCCGCGCGCAGTCCGCCGGATCGTGAAACACGCCCTGTCGGATATATTCGTCGGGAACCTCCAGGCCCAGCGCCTCGCAGGCCCGATAGAATCCGGTCAGGCGGTTCTGGGTGACGGCGGTCATTTCACCGTGAATCAGTGCGATGCGGCGGTGCCCCAGCTCGTAGGCGTGGCGAACCAGCGCCTCCATGCCGGCAACGTTGTCCGAAACAACGGCAATGCGGTTGTTGAACACATGGTCGATGGTGACCACCGGAAGCTCCGAATTGATCAGCTCCTGCACCATGGGATCGTGGAAATCCACACAGGCGATCACGACGCCGTCCACGCCCCGGTACAGGCAGTGCTGCAAATAGGTCGTGTGTCTGCCGCCTACGTTGCGGTTGATGAAGGTGATGTCGTATCCGCGTGCTTCCGCCTCCACGCGCAGGCTGTCCAGTACAGCGGAGAAATACTCATGGGCGAGACCACTGTTCTGTTCGTCCACAAACAGCACGCCGATGTTGTAGGTGCGGTTCGTCTTCAGCGCCCGCGCGGCGGAATTGGCCAGATAGCCCATCTCCTCCGCCACCGAGCGGATGCGTTCGCGGGTCTCCTGGCTGATGTCGTCATGATCGTTCAGGGCCTTGCTGACGGTGGCGACGGACACGCCGCAGCGCTGTGCAATGTCCTTCATAGAAACCATGCCGCTGAGCCTCCCGGAATTTACTTAATCGTTTTCGTAGATTTAGAATATAACACAACCGCCAAAAAATCAAGACGTGAATATCGATTTTGTGATAATTTGTCAGTTACGAACAAAATCTGCGTAAATTATTGTTGCAAGAATCTTCATAGGTCGAAACTATTTCGGAGAATGTGGGGCTGAATGGCATTATTTCGCGTTCCGGGCGGGCTTGCGTGTAGTGAATCGTAGGGCTTATCGGAGGATTTGTCAAAAAAATCACTTGCAATTTCGGTGATTTTCGTTTATTGTATAGTACAGTAATTGGTGGAGCAACAATTTAAACGTTTTCGGAAATGTATACGGACGCAAATCGAAAGGAGTTCAGCGCATGAAATACGGTTATTTTGACGATGATCGGCGCGAATATGTAATCACCGAGCCCAGGACGCCCCTGCCGTGGATCAACTATCTGGGCAGCGAGGATTTCTTTGCGCTCGTGTCCAATACGGCCGGCGGTTACAGCTTCTATCGGGATGCGCGCCTGCGCAGGTTGACCCGCTACCGCTACAACAATTCTCCGCTGGACGCGGACGGCTTCCACGTCTATGTAAAGGATGGAGACAGCGTGTGGAATCCCGGCTGGCAGCCGATGCAGGTGGAGCCGGACGCCTACTCCTGCCGCCACGGCATGGGCTATACCGTGATCGAGGGCGAAAAGGACGGCCTGCGCGTCCGGCAGGAGCTGTTCGTGCCCCGGGGCGACAACTGCCTGCTGATGCGCGTGACCGCCCGGAACCTCGGCGCGGCGGAGAAGCAGGTCTCCCTCTTCCCCTATGTGGAGTTCTGCCTCTGGGATGCGATGGACGACTCCTCCAACTTCCAGCGCAATTTCTCCATCGGCGAGGTGGAGATCGGCGAAAACGCGATCTATCACAAGACCGAATACCGGGAGCGCCGGGATCACTACGCTTTCCTCTGGGCAAACCGCCCCTTCGACGGCTTCGACACCAGCCGCGACGCCTTCTGCGGCGTATACGGCGGCCCGGCGAAGCCCGCAGCCGTGCTGGGCGGGGGCTGCACCGGAAGCATCGCCCACGGCTGGGCGCCGGTGGGTGCGATGCAGATGAACCTGTGTCTCGCACCCGGCGGCGAGGACAGCTTCATCCTTGGACTGGGCTATGCGGAGCTGCCCGTAGCGGAAAAGTTTGTTTCTCCGGGTATCATCAACAAACAGCCTGCCCTTGCCATGATGGCGCGCTACCGGAGCGACGCGGAGTTTGACGCTGCCCGGAACCGACTCGGCGCGTTCTGGAGCGAGCTGCTGGACGGCTACGCGCTGAAATCGGCGGACGAAACGCTCAACCGCATGGTGAACACCTGGAATCAGTACCAGTGCATGGTCACCTTCAACATGAGCCGCAGTGCCAGCTACTTTGAGAGCGGCATGGGGCGCGGCATGGGCTTCCGGGACTCCTGTCAGGATCTGCTGGGCTTCGTGCACATGATTCCCGGGCGCGCCCGGGAGCGCATACTGGACATAGCGGCCACCCAGTTCCCGGACGGCAGCGCCTACCACCAGTATCAGCCCCTGACCAAGAAGGGCAATCTTGCGGTGGGCAGCGGCTTCAACGACGACCCGCTGTGGCTGATCGCCGGTGTGGAGGCCTATCTGAAGGAGACCGGCGACTGGAGCATACTGGACGAGATGGTGGCCTTCGACTGCGACATGTCCGCAGCGCAGCCTCTGATGGAGCATCTGCGCCGCAGCTTCAACTACACCCGTGAGCACCTGGGCCCTCATGGGCTTCCGCTGATCGGTCGCGCCGACTGGAACGACTGCCTGAACCTGAACTGCTTTTCCGCGCATCCTGGCGAGAGCTTCCAGATCACCGGTCCCAGCGAGGGCCCCGTGGCGGAGAGCGTGTTCATCGCGGGCATGTTCGTGAAGTACGGCCGCGCCTACGGCGAAATCTGTGCCCGGCTCGGCCTTGCGCAGGAGGCGCAGGATGCCTTTGCCTCCGTGGCGGAGATGGAAAAGACTGCGCTGGAGGCCGGCTGGGACGGCGAATGGTTCCGCCGCGCCTACGACGCCTTCGGGAATCCCGTGGGCAGCCGGGAGTGCGAAGAGGGCCAAATTTTCATCGAGCCCCAGGGCATGTGTGTGATGGCGGGCATCGGCGTGGAGAGCGGCCATGCGGCGCGGGCGCTGCGCAGCGTGGAGGAGCGGCTGGACACCAAATATGGCATCGTGCTGCAGAATCCTCCGTACAGCCGGTACTACCTGAACCTGGGCGAGATCAGCAGCTATCCGCCGGGGTACAAGGAGAACGCGGGCATCTTCTGCCACAACAATCCCTGGATCTGCTGCGCGGAGACGGAGCTGGGTCACGGCAATCGCGCCTTCGAGGTCTATCGCAGAACCTGCCCGGCGTATTCCGAGGACATCGGCGACGTCCGGCGCACGGAGCCCTACGCCTACTGCCAGATGATCGCCGGAAAGGATGCGCCCAGCTTCGGCGAGGGCAAGAACAGCTGGCTCACGGGAACGGCGGCGTGGTCGTTCGTGTGCATCAGTCAGGCGATTCTGGGCGTGAAGCCGGATTACGACGGCTTGCGTCTGGAGCCCTGCGTACCGGAGAACATGCATAAGTTCAGCGTCTCCCGCCGCTTCCGGGGCGCGACCTACTGCATCCGCGTGGAGAATCCCAACGGCGTGCAGCGCGGCGTGAAGTGCGTCCGGGTCAACGGCGAGAAGCTGGACGGCGAGCTGGTTCCGGCTTTCCCGGCGGGCAGCACGGTGGAAGTCGCTGTGGAGATGGGGTGAGCGCATGGCATTTGTAAAGGATTTTGTGTGGGGCGCAGCCTCCAGCGCAATTCAGATCGAAGGCAGTCCCCTCGCCGACGGCGGCGGGGAAAGCGTGTGGGATCGCTTTTGCAGCATTCCCGGGAAGGTTGCCGGGGGCGTGGACGCTTCCGTCGCCTGCGACAGCTATCATCGCTATGAAGAGGACGTTGCCATGCTGGAGGCGATGGGCCTGAAGGCCTACCGCTTCAGCACAAGCTGGGCGCGCATCGATCCCAGGGGCGACGGAAGCTGGAATGCCGCTGGGCTGGCCTACTACGACAGACTGGTCAATCTGCTGCTGGAAAAGGACATTGAGCCCTATGTCACCCTGCACCACTGGGAGCTTCCCCAGGCGTTGGAGGATCGGGGCGGCTGGCTGAACCCGGAAACTGCCCGGGCATTTGCACGCTTTGCGGGCATGATGGCGGAGCACTTCCGGGACCGCGTGCGCATGTATTTCACACTGAACGAGCCCCAGTGCGTCCTGCATCTGGGCTACCATCAGGGGCTGCACGCGCCGGGACGACACCTGGATCAACGCGGCCTGTTCAGCTGCTGGAAGCATCTGATGATGGCCCACGGTCTGTCGATGCGTGCGATCAGGGCGGCGGATGCAGCGGCTCAGGTGGGTCTTGCGTCCACGGGGCGGCTGTGTTATCCCGAAACGGATTCTGCAGAGGACATGGCGGCTGCGGAGCGCGCCACCTTCCGCGTCTTTGACGACGACTGGCTCTTCCACCACGGCGTTGTGCTGGACGCGATCTGCAAGGGCAGCTTCGCGCCCTGCTCTGGAACAGTGCTGGAGGCGCTTGCGCAGGAGCTTTCAAAGGAGGACTGGGAGATCATCCACTGTCCGCCGGACTTCATCGGCCTGAACGTGTACAACGGCAACTGCGTCCGCGCGGACGGCGAGGGCGAAGCCTATGTGCCGCGCCCGGCGGGCTATCCGCTCACCGCGCTCAAGTGGCCTGTGACGGAGCGGGTGATGCACGAGGGCGTGGGCCACATCTGGAAGCGCTACAATTTACCGATCTACATTACCGAAAACGGCCAGAGCTGCAACGACCGGATCTTCCTCGACGGCGCTGTGCACGATCCCGACCGCATCGATTTCCTCGCGCGCTATCTGGGTCAGCTGAAGAAATGCGCCGAGACCGCCGACATTCGCGGCTACTTCCACTGGTCGCTCACGGACAACTTTGAGTGGCACAGCGGCTACGGCGAGCGCTTCGGCCTGGTTTATGTGGACTATGCCAGCCAGAAACGCATCCTGAAGGACAGCGCGCGCTGGTACAGGGAGATCGCGGCAAGCAACGGCGCGTCGCTATAATTGCCGGGGCGCTTCGCGATTGGGCCTTTCGCCCGAATCACATTTTTCTTCTGTGCATCCGGGAAGCATCAAGTGGATCCCGGTATTCTCATGGAGCAGGAAGCTTTCCTGTCTGTCGCATAGCAACTGCATCGTACAATACTCCAGGGGGGGGATTCATCGAATGCAGTTTATGCCCATGTGGAAATCCCGCCCGGTTCCCCTGAATAACAAGCGTGAAGCTGGAAGAGTGTTCTCTTCGGCTTCACGCTTGTCTGATAATTGGTTGCAGGGGATTCAACAGCGATGATGGGCTCTGCTCCCCGGCTTTTCACGCCACAACATGAATTGCATTGTTTTTAATCCGGGTCAACGTCTGCATGATCGCCTTCTGTCGCTTGACATCAAACAGCTTCATAAACCCGACCGGCTTGTCAAACGGAGGTTTAAGCAATTCTGATATATCTTCCATGAGTTCATAAGTATCTGCATGAAAATTCCTCCTTTTGATTGCGCCCGTTCTTCCGTGACGGGTAGCACGATAGAATTCCTCTTTCTGTCCTGGTCAGGACAATTTGATTCAGTCGAATATTACCGCTTGAAATTGCAGATCTTTAGCAGTAAAATAGCAGTAGATCAGCAATGGGAGGATACGTTATGGAGCAGTTGATCGCGCAGTTCATGGACAGGTATCTGCCGCGGAAGGAGATCATCCACCGCCTGCCGGTTTCCATGCCCATTTCCAGATTCTGGCCCGCCCTGCAAGAGGCGAGGAAGGCGAAGGCCATCCAGTTGCCCCTGAGCGACCAGAACGGCGAGCCCTTCTGGTTCGTTCTGAACGCTTCCATCGAGCGCCAATGCGACAGCGTGGCTTCCCTTGCGCGCCGGGACGCCATCTTTGACGAACCCGTGTTCGCGCAGATGCTGGACGACGCCGTCATCGATGAAGCCATCTTTTCCAGCATGATCGAGGGCGCGTTCACCTCCCGCGAAGCTGCCATCGGTTTTCTGCGCAGGCACAGGGAGCCTGCCAACAAATCCGAGCAGATGGTGAAGAACAATTACGACGCGCTGACCTTTGCACTGGAGCATCTGGACGAGGAGATCAGCGATGAGATCATCATCGGCATCGCAAGGATCGTCACCCGGAATGCCGCAGAGGAAAGGGGGGAGGGCTACCGCAGCTCCAAAGCGGTCGTCATGGGACGGGAGGAAGTGGTCTACACTCCGCCCGTAGAAGACCGCGTGCCCGGAATGATGGCGCAGCTCATCACCTTCATCCGGGAGAGCGAACTGCATCCCGTGCTCAAGGCCTGCATCGCGCATTTCTACTTCGTGTACATTCATCCCTTTGGAGACGGCAACGGCAGAACTGCCCGTGCACTGAGCTATATGATGCTGCTTCAGTCGGGCTACGAATTCTTCCGGTATTTCTCCATCTCGTCGCTGGTGGCGAAGGAGCGTGGCCGCTATTACAAGGCCATGCTGAATGTAGAGGAAGAGGGCGACATGACCTACTTCATCGACTTCTACAGCGACATGCTGTCCCGCAGCGTCGCAGAGATGGAAAAGCACCTGACCCACCATGTGATCGCCGGTCAGCGGTTGAAGGAGCTGAGCAAGGGCAATGCGCTCAATCAGCGTCAGATGAGCGGTGCCAAATGGCTGCTGGAGAGTGAGAACGAGCGCATCACCGTCGAGCAATGGAAAAAGAAGCATAAGATCACCACCGAGACCGCCCGCAGGGATCTGCTTACCCTCTGCGAAAGCGGCATCCTGAAGCGCCGCATGGAGGGCCGGAAGGCCGTGTCTGATATCCTGCGGTGATTTGCAAGGAAAGTCCCCGTACCCATCAAAGGTATGGAGACTTCCTTCTCTGCCGAACCATATGTACTTTGTCGGCTCACTCCGGCAGGGTTTCAGGGGCGCAGCCCCTGAGAATATGCTTGGCGTAAACCGGCCATATGGTATTCTGATGGATATCAGAATGCGATGCTTGCCAGGTCAAATAGATGCTTTACCCCCGCGATTGTTGACACCCCCACTTACTGTAAAACAAAATGCCCGGCTGGAGGAGCATCTCCAACCGGACAATCTTCTATGCACTTAATCCCTGCTCTTGCTGTAGTTGAAACGTGGAGTAAATAACGTTGGGAATGGTGGCGGGCTATTCGCCCGCTTTTGTAATATTCATGCTTTTTATAGAATGAAACCGTCGTGACACTATTGAGAATAAAACGGGCCAGAAGGCTTTTATTGCAGAAAAGCAATCAACAAATGAATTAATATACTCCACCCATTCCTCCCATGGAATGATTTCATCCATGATCTCAAGGAATTCCTCTCGCTTGGTTTTGCGTTTCCTTGCGCTGTATTCCACGTCGCTGATGGTCTGCTGCTTCATCATAATGCACCGCCTTTGCTTGTTATCCATATTATACCAGCTATTGGTGCTTGTGTATATCGCGATTTAATCAGCGTTTCCCTAAAGAACACTTTTTCTGGTTGACATAATGTAAGTTTTTGTTTATTATAAGGATATTAAGAATATGGAAGGGCCGTGAGAAATATGAAGCGCTTTGTAATTTTTCTTCTCTGTATAATATTGATGTTCGTATTTGCAATGCCCGGATATGCCACATTGCAGAAAGGCTCAAAAGGAGAAGAAGTCGCCGCTTTACAAGAACGTTTGATAGAATTGGGATTCCTGACAGGAACGGCTGATGGCGCCTTTGGGAATATGACCAAAACGGCACTGGAAGCATTCCAGGAAATGAATGGTCTCGATGTCAATGGCACTGCGGCAACCGAAGATATCAATGTTTTGTTTTCCGATGATGCCATATGGGCGGATGGGGCGTCGCTGAATACAAGCGCCAATAATGCTTCCGCTGCAATTACCAAATCTCTTGCGGAGGTTTATACCGGCCGCCAACTTAACAGCAGTGACCACGCGCTGCTTTCTTCCGTAAATGAACACATCAACGCTATCCTCAACACTCCGACAGAGATCAGCCATACCGGAACGGCTTACTATGTATCTCCCGATGGCAATGATGGACTCTGCGGCCTGTCGCCTGAAGCTGCATGGGCCACGCTTGATCGGGTCAACAACGCAGGTTTACAGCCCGGTGACGTTGTTTTCTTTGAGCGCGGCGGGCTATGGCGCGGTGTGCTGCGTACGCAAGAGGGCGTGACCTACTCGGCTTGGGGCGAAGGTGAAAAGCCAAAGCTGTTTGGTTCACCCGAAAATGGTGCTGATCCGTCGAAATGGACATTGTGGCACGATGAAAACGGTGTGAAGATATGGAAATTCCACACCCAGTTGGGGGATCCGGGCTGCATTATCATGAATGATGGGCAGTACAATGCTTTCAGAGTTTACTCCCTGTGGCGCAATCGTACCGCCGTAGTGTACAATGATATGAGCGTTCCTTTTGAAATTGTACCAAATCTAAAATATGACCTTCAGTTTTACTGCGATTATCCGGAAAACATTCAATCCTATCCCAGTTCGTTCCCGGCATTTGACTATGACATGCGAGGCGATATATATCTTCGCTGTGACGCAGGCAATCCCGGTGAAATCTATAACAGCATTGAATTCCTGTGTACCGGTGAGCCAAACGGCTATTCCGGTGTAATTCTGTGTTATAACAATACCACCATTGACAACCTTTGTGTCATGTATAACAACTGTGTAGGCATCTCATGCCATGGAGATGGAATCCGCATTCAAAATTGTGAAGTTGCTTACGCAGGCGGAAGTTCTCTTTTTATCGGCGCAGACACCATTCCGGTATACACTGAGGCAGTAAGACCGGGAGTGCCCGTTGCTGGCGAGGGAATCAAAATAGAAGGCTACGGCAACTCCACTGTAAATTGTTATGTGCATGATTGCTTCGACGGCGGTATCATCTGCGAGGTTGAACTATGCGGAGGCGGCCCGGTATATCCGTGGGCGGAGGGACGTGAATGGGGAAATATTATCATTGAAAACAACGTTGTCTCCCGCTGCATGTCCGGACTGCTGATTGCGCCCCATATGAGTGAATGCCATCAGGCTTATATTGATGAAGTAACGGTTCGCAATAATGATATACTCTATTCCGGTTACGGGTGGAGCGGCGATGAACGCTATGATTTCACCTGGCGTACAGCCATTTATGATGGCCTCGCCCTCAATTTCTGGTACGGAGATGCACCGCATGGTCCTTGGATTTTTGAAAACAACCTGCTTTATTTGGCAAAATCAGCATTGATTCATACCGGGTATACCGAAGAGACCATGCCTGATTTCAAGGGAAATGTTTACGTTTGTTCTCCTGACAGACCTGTTATCGAAGGAAGTACATTGTCTGCAGGCGAACAGATAGAAATCCTTGGCGATTCCTCGGGAACCTACATAGAATAGAGCTATTTAGGGAAACGCTGATTAAATCGCGATATACACAAGCACCAATAGCTGGTATAATATGGATAACAAGCAAAGGCGGTGCATTATGATGAAGCAGTAGACCATCAGCGACGTGGAATACAGCGCAAGGAAACGCAAAACCAAGCGAGAGGAATTCCTTGAGATGCGGAAAGCTCACAGCGAAACTCAGGGACGCCGTACCGGTTTGCTGCATTGTAAACGGAATGGAGGTCAAGCAACTCAAGAACATCGAAATCCCGGACGAAATCAAGAAGCTGCCCTTCACGGCCTTCAAATTCGACGTACCGCAGAACGGGGCCATCACCTTCAAGATCATGTTTGAGGCAGGTGTACTGCCTGCAGAATGGCCGGAACCCCGCCAGCGCAAGCAGCGTGGCTCCAAGGCAGTAAGCCTGCCCAATAACATCCCAGAAGAAACGGCGGCGATGCTGGCCGCATCGGTTCGCGTAGGTGGCTATGCGGATGCAGAAACCGTAGCAGCATTGGCAGAATCGGATGCAGAGCAGCCAGAATGCCATGAAACGCCCGCGCCCGGAGAACTTGCCTACAACGTCACGGGGGAGCGTAGAAAGGCTCTGGTGGCCGCTGTGGCCAATTACACCGGAGAGCAGGCCATCTACCAGAATGCACCCACATTCGCGTACCACATTGGGCAATACGCCGTAGAGAAGAAGGGATTACTGACCGGCCCGATTGATAACGCGCTGATCCAATGGCTGGCTGACGAAGGATTTTCAACGGAAGAATAAGCAAAGGCCCTCCGCGATGGAGGGCCTTGATTGTCGCTTGCGTGAAAGCAAAAGAAAAAACCAGTCTTACGACTGGTTCGTGGTGGAGCATAGGGGATTCGAACCCCTGACCTCAACGATGCGAACGTTGCGCGCTACCAACTGTGCTAATGCCCCATGTATGCGCTTGGTTTGGCTGAACCAAACTTGCGAGGTATATTATAGCATCCCGATTGCGGGAATGCAAGGGGTATTTATGTAAATTTCTCGGTTGTTTTCGGCTTGACAGCAGACATTCATCCTCCCGCCGGAGCTGAAGAAACGGGACACCGAATCATGCACGCTTTTGCAGGATCCTTTTGAAACCGGCCCCGACCTCCCGCCGGGCTGGAAAGGCGTGGCTCCTGAAGCGTGGGCGCTTCGGTGGTTTTTTCTTCCTGAAACCGGCCCAGGCCTCGCATCGGAGCGGAAGGGCGGGCCTTGACAGGGTTTCGAACATCGCATAAAATAGAGTAGGAATTATGTATATACGAGGTTTTCGTTCGAATGAATCGACGGTTTGGACTGCGAAGTGGGGCGATTCGGCTCCTGGCGGCATCGCTGTGCGTTCTCTGCGCGGCGCTTCCGCTGTTCGCGCGCGGCGCGCTTGCCGAGGGCAGGCGCACGCTGCTCAACATACAGATGACGGCCCGGCCGGAAGAGCTGGTGGAGCCGGGCGACGTGACGCTGGTCTTCACCATCGAAAACAACTCCGACGCGGACGCGCAGAATGTCTATCTCTCCTCCGCCGACGGGCTGCTCTCCGAGCCGATCGGCCAGATCGCCGCGGGCGAAGTGCAGGTGTTCAACCGCACCCACAGCGTGACCGCCGCAGAGCTGGATGCGGGCGAGATCCTCTACACCGTCAGTCACGACGATCCTCTGGAGCCCGGAGGCAAGGTGAACTATACCGCGCAGGCGCAGATTCACCGCAGCGCGCTCCGTCCGGAGGCAGAGTTCACCCGCCAGTTCTCCAGCGAGAGCGTGGCGGCGGGCAGCTCCCTCACCATCGTCTACCGGATTCGGAACACGGGAAACGTGGCGCTGACCAACCTGCGGGTGCAGGACGATCTGGGGGACTTCACCGGGCGCGTGGATCGGCTGGACGTGGGCGAGAGCCGCGCGCTGGTCAGCCGCGCGACCGTGACGGAGACCTGCGCCTCCTCCGCCTCCCTGAGCTACGGTGCGGAGGGCGCGGGCGATGAAATCTTCGTCAACACCCTGGAGGACGTCGCCATCTCCCTGGCCGAGTGCGGCCTGACCCACAGCTTCTCCGCCGTGGAGCGCGCGGGGAATGTTGCGGACGTGGCGCTGACGTTGCGAAACGTTGGCAACGTGGATTACAGGGACGTTTGCGTGACCGACGCAGTCAACGGTGGCGTGATCGCCGACGCGCTGGTCGTGCCCGCCGGCGGCGACGCCGTGGAGGTGCGCCGTGCATGCCCGGTTCGCGGAAGCGGCGGCTTCCGCTGGCGCGTGACCGGCATGAGCGCTGCCGGGGAGCGAATTGACTTCACCACGGAGCTGGTGGCCCTCTCCCCCGCCCCGGAGGGCGAGGCCGCGCCCCTGCGCGTGAGCGCCGAGGCCCTCACGCCCCGAATTCGCCGCGCAGGAAACGTGACCTTGCGGGTGCGCATCGAAAATCCCGGCGGCGTGGACGTGCAGGACGTCGCTCTCTCCGAGGCGGGACTGGGATCGCTGCGCAGCTTTTCCATCCTGCCCGCCGGCGACGCGATCGAGCGCGATGTGCGCGCCTATGCGGACGCGGACGCGCAGTTCAGCTTCACCGTGTCCTACGCAGATGCCCGCGGACAGCTTCAGAGCATCACCACCGCGCCGGTGGAGGTCGTCATCGCTCAGGACGGCGTGCTGCCCGAGGGCGCAAAGAACAGCTTCTTCGATTTTTCCGGCAATTCCATCAAGATCGGCGGCAGCTCCACCTTTGCGGCGCTGTTCATCGCGGGCTGCGTGGCGCTGCTTGCGCTCATCATCATGCTCGTCATCGCCTCCCGCCGGGCGCGGCTGGAGAAGCAGATGCGCATCGCCGCCGAAAAGCAGCGGCGCAAGGAGGAGATGGGCAAGACCAACCGCTTCACGCCGGTGCGCGCCGCGACAAAAAAGAAGGGCAAGGGACGAAATGGATAACGGATTTCAGGGCTATACCGACGAGACCTTTGAGTTTTTCATGGCCATACGCTTCAACAACAACCGGCCCTTCTTTCTGGAGAACCGGGACTGGTATCTGCGGGCGGTGCGCGAGCCCAGCCTGGCGCTGGCGCAGGAGCTCGCCCCCGCGGTGGAGAAGCTGGACGAAAATCTGGAGCGCCGCCCCCACCGGGTGGTCTCCCGCATCAACCGGGACGTGCGCTTCTCCCGGGACAAATCGCCCTATCGGGACTACATCTGGCTGGCCTTCCGCCGCCCCGGCGAGGAGCGGGACACCACGCTGGGCGTCTATTTCGACCTGAGCGACACCGGCGCGAGCTACGGCATGGGCTTCTACCGGGAGAACCGGGGCGTAATGGAGGCGCTGCGAGAGCGCATGCGGACCGCTCCGGAGGATCTGCTGGCACTGTACCGGCCCCTGCAGGCGGAGTTCACCCTTCACGTCAACGCCGCAAAGCGCATCAAAATTCCCGAAGACCTCCCCGAGGAGCTGCGGATCTGGTATGCGGCGCGGGGCTTCTATCTGGAAAAGGACATCACCGACTTTGATCTCATCCGCTCGAGCGCACTGGCGGAGGAGATTCGCGGCGGCTACGCGCGGCTGGCGCCGCTGTACCGCTATATTCTCAATCTGCAGCCCGAAGGGGACTGAAGCAGATTTCCATCGACCAAAGGGGGTATTTATGCTTTCCAACGCAAGCGACTGGCTGAAACTCAGAAGCGGCTCCGACATCCGCGGCGATGCGGAGCAACTCACCGACGACTTTGCCGAGCGCATCGGCTATGTATTCGCCCAATATGTGGCGCGCCGCTGCGGCACCACCTCCGACAAGATCAAGCTGGCCGTGGGCCACGACTCCCGCGCCTCCGGCCCGCGGCTGAAGGAGGCGCTGATTCAGGGCATGAAAGCCGCCGACTGCGACGTGCTGGACTGCGGCCTGTGCACCACGCCCGCCATGTTCATGATCTGCGTGGAAGAGAGCGAGCGCGCCAACGGCTCCATCATGATCACAGCCAGCCACCACCCATCCCGAAAGAACGGCTTCAAGTTCATCACCCGCGACGGCGGACTGACCGGTGGCGACGTGACCGCCCTGATCGAGGCCGCCATGCGCGTGGAAATTCCCGACCCGCTGGTGCGGGAGGTGGACTTTTTGTCCACCTACACCGGCACGCTGCGCGCCATGGTGCGCAAGCGCCTCAACGACGACAGCCTCAAGCCGCTGCTGGGCCTGCATGTCGTGGTGGACGCGGGCAACGGCGCGGGCGGCTTCTACGCGCGCTTTCTGGAGGATCTAGGCGCGGACGTGGAGGGCAGCCAGTTTCTGGAGCCCGACGGCCGCTTCCCAAACCACATTCCCAACCCCGAGGACGCCGCCGCCATGGAGAGCCTGTCCCGGGCCGTGCTGGAGAACCGGGCCGATCTGGGCGTGATCTTCGACGCGGACTGCGACCGGGCGGCCATCGTGGACCAGAGCGGCAAGGCCATCAACCGCAACCGGCTGATCGCCCTCATCGCCGCCATACTGCTGGAGGAGAACCCGGGCGCGACCTTCGTGACCGACAGCGTGACCAGCTCCGGCCTCAACCAGTTCATCACCGAGTGGGGCGGAACGCACTACCGCTTCAAGCGGGGCTACCGCAACGTGATCGACGAAGCCATCCGACTGAACGCCGAGGGCATCGACTGTCCCCTGGCCATTGAGACCAGCGGCCACGCGGCGCTGCGGGAGAACTACTTCCTGGACGACGGCATGTATCTGGTCACGCGGCTGATCTGCGAGGCCATGCGCCGCAAGCGCGACGGCATGACCCTGTCCTCGCTGATCGACGAATTGCAGGAGCCCGTGGAGAGCACGGAAATTCGCCTGCCCATCCGCGCCGAGGAGGACTTCCGCGCCGCCGGACAGGAGGTCATCGAGATCATCCTCTCCCACACGCTGGAAAATCCGGAGTGGCATCTGGCCCCGGACAACCGGGAGGGCGTGCGCATCTCCTTCAATCTGGACGGCGGCGTGAACAACGCCTGGTTCCTGCTGCGCCTGTCGGTGCACGACCCGGTGATGCCCCTGAACGCGGAGAGCGACGTGCCCGGCGGCGTGAAGCGCATGCTCGGCGCGCTCTACGCGCTGCTGGAGGGCGTGGACGCGCTGGATCTGACGGCGCTGAAGGCCGCTGCCGAAGCGTAGAGCCCAAAAATCGCGACATATTTTGAGGAAATTCCCGCGAAGAACTTTCACATAATCGCGGAATATGCTATAATTTATGTGTATGGACATGCCCCCAGGGGCAGCCACACGCCGCGGCGCGCGCCGCGTCACTATGGTATTTTAATTAAGTTAGGAGTGCATTACCATGAATCATGAACAGATGGTCGTCAATGCCATCCGCATTCTCTCCGCTGAGGCCGTCCAGAAGGCCAACTCCGGCCATCCCGGAATGCCCATGGGCTCCGCTCCAGCCGCATATGCCGTCTGGGGCAAGCAGATGAAGCACAACCCCGCTGACCCGAAGTGGATCAACCGCGACCGCTTCGTGCTCTCCTCGGGCCACGGCTCCATGCTGATGTACAGCCTGCTGCACCTCTTCGGCTACGGACTGACCATTGAGGACCTGAAGCAGTTCCGCCAGTTCGGCTCCAAGACGCCGGGCCATCCCGAGTACGGCCACACCATCGGCGTCGAAACCACCACCGGCCCCCTGGGCCAGGGCATCGCCAATGCGGTCGGCATGGCCATGGCGGAGAAGCACCTGGCGGCGAAGTTCAACCGCGAGGGCTACCCGGTGGTCGACCACTACACCTACTGCATCCTCGGCGACGGCTGCATGATGGAGGGCATCTCCCACGAGGCGTGCTCCCTGGCGGGCACCCTGGGCCTGAACAAGCTGATCGCCCTGTACGACGACAACGAGATCTCCATCGAGGGCGACACCGACATCGCCTTCCGCGAGGACGTGCCCGCGCGCTTCCGCGCCTACGGCTGGAACGTGATCGACGTGAAGGAAGGCAACTGCTGGCGCCAGGTCAACGCGGCCATCACCGTCGTCAAGAAGAGCGACAAGCCCACCCTGATCGTGTGCCACACCGCCATCGGCTACGGCTCTCCGAAGCAGGGCCAGGCGGCCTCCCACGGCGAACCCCTCGGCGAGGAGAACATCGTCCTGACCAAGAAGGCCCTCGGATGGCCCTGCGAGGAGCCCTTCGCAGTTCCCCAGGAGGTCTATGACTGCACCGCCGAGACCGCGAAGCGCGGCGCGGAGGCGCAGGAGGCCTGGAACGCCCTGATGGCCGATTACGCCAAGGCCTATCCCGAGCTCAAGGCCGAGTTCGACAAGTGGATGAGCGACGAGCTGCCGGATCTGACCAAGTGCGACGACCTGTTCGCCTTCGAAAAGGGCGGGGCGACCCGCGCCTCCAGCGGCGAGGTGCTCAATCGCCTGACCAAGTATGTGCCCAACTTCTTCGGCGGCTCCGCCGACCTGGCGCCCTCCAACAAGAGCTACATGAAGGGCAAGGGCGACTTCTCCAAGGAGACCCCCGAGGGCGACAACCTGCACTTCGGCGTGCGCGAACACGCGATGGCGGCCATCTGCAACGGCATTCGCCTGCACGGCGGCCTGCGGCCCTACTGCGCCACCTTCTTCGTGTTCTCCGATTACATGAAGAACGCCATGCGCATGAGCTCCATCATGAACCTGGGCGTGCCCTATGTGCTGACCCATGACTCCATCGGCGTCGGCGAGGACGGCCCGACCCATCAGCCCATCGAGCATCTGGCCGGCCTGCGCGCCGTGCCGGGCCTGATCGTGTTCCGTCCTGCGGACAGCAAGGAGACCGCTGCCGGCTGGATCGCGGCCCTGACCGAGAAACACCCCGTGGCGCTGGTGCTCACCCGCCAGAACCTGCCGCTGTACGAGAAGAGCGGTGTGGACGCGCTCAAGGGCGGCTACATCATCTCCGACAGCGAAAAGGCGACCCCGGACGTGCTGCTGATGGCCTCCGGCTCCGAGGTGGAGCAGTGCGTCGGCGCACAGAAGCTGCTCAAGGAGGAGGGCATCGACGCCCGCGTCATCTCCATGCCCAGCTTCGAACTGTTCGAGGCCCAGACCGAGGAGTACAAGGAGTCCGTGATGCCTTCGTCCGTGCGCGCCCGCGTGGCCGTTGAGGCCGCCTCGAGCTTCGGCTGGCACAAGTATGTGGGCCTGGATGGCGCGACCGTCACCCTCGACCACTTCGGCGCTTCCGCTCCCGCGGGCCTGCTCTTCAAGGAGTACGGCTTCACCGCCGAAAACGTGGCTGCCAACGCCCGGAAGGTTCTCGGCAAGTAAGAATCTGTTCCAACACAGGGGTGCTCCGCACGGGCGGAGCACCCCTGTTCTATGGGAAAACCGATCTCGGCTGCATCGCGCAAGCGGCGCAGGAAAGGGCAGGGGATGCGTCCGCCGCATGGCGTCGCCTCCCCTGCCCTTCGTCTTCCTTCGGTCGCGGGCCGAATCACTTGTGCGCAAGCAGCAGCTCGATCATCTCCATGACCGCCGCGCGCTCCCGCTCGCTGAGCGTAGCCCACATATCCAACATTCTGCGCTGTTCCGCCGTCAGTCCACCCTGCCCGTCCACGTCAAAAAACTGGGACAGGCTGATGCCCAGAGTATTGCACATAATCTCCAGGGTCGAAATGGTGGGATCCGTGTTCCGTTTAAAAATGTTGCGGACGGTTGACCAGGACAAATCGGCTTCCTTGGCCAGTTTATACATGGTCCATCCCCTCTGATCCAACAGCTCCTGCAAACGTCTGCTCACATCCACGGACGATCCCCTCCATGGATATTATTGTATGGCCCATAACCGATATACGAAAGCGGAAATAAGAGCCATATATATGTCTCTATTGAGCTATTTTTATGGGTTAATTGTGTGGTATATATCGCATTATACGCATATAATTATCGTATAATACACTCACATCGGGAGAAAACTGCCATGGATGAATTCTATGTTGAAATCGGTCGGCGCATCCGCCGTCTGCGGAAGCGGCAGCGCTGGACGCAGGCGGAGCTGGCGGAGCGGGCGGACATCTCCACGTCCTTTCTCGGCCACATCGAGCGCGGCAGCCGGAAGCTGAGCGTGGAGACGCTCAACCGCATCGCGCTGGCGCTGAATTGCTCCGCAGACGCGCTGCTGGGCACGGGGTTGGAGGCGCAACTCGACCTGCCCCTGCTCCTCGCCGTCGCGGCGGAGAGGCTGGAGGAAGGCAGGGACGGCGGACAGGAGCAGCCGTAAAGTGAAAAAACATCCGCCCCCGAACCGTCGGGTGCATCCCGCCCCGTACAGCGCAAGCGGGCGCTTCTTCATCGAAGCGCCCGCTTGCATTGCGTCATAAAAAGAACATTTCCAGAACGTACACCACCGCACAGCAGGCGACGGAGACGGGAAAGAGCCCCGCGCCCTTCCAGGCCAGCGCCACGCCGGTCACCAGCGCCGCCAGACCCGACCAGGGCGCGCCCGTGGCGTCCATGATGGACGGGAAGGTCATGACCGCGAGGGTCACATAGGGCACATAGTAGAGGAAGGAGCGGATGTACACGTTTTTGATCTCCCGGCGCACCAGCGTCAGCGGCAGCACGCGGATGAGATAGGTCACGATGGCCATCAGCGCGATGTAGATATACACATTTCCCTTCATTCGCCGCTCACCTCCCGGACGGGGGCCAGCACTGCGGCGGCGGAAGAGAGCAGCACGGTGAGGATGATGGTGCGGATGCCCTCGGAGATGCCCGCGAAGGTGGGAATTCGGGCAAAGGCGTAGCTGAGCGCCATGGAGACAACCACCAGCAGACACACCGTGCGCGATTTCTTCGACGGCGGCACGAAGATGGCGATGAACATGCCGTAGAGGCCCACGGAGAGGGCGCGCACCACGGCGGCGGGCAGGATGTTGCCCATGACCACGCCCAGGCAGGTGCCCAGCGCCCAGCCGGGGCAGGCCAGGGCGATGGCGCCATAGGTGTAGAAGGGATTGAGATAGCCCGGCGCGGAGATGGACACGCCGAAGACCTCGTCCGTGACGTACCAGCCGATGATCAGCCGGTGCAGAATTCCGGTCTCCGGCCTGAGCTTCTGGCTCAGGGAGAAGGACATCAGCAGATACCGGGCGTTGGCCACCGCCTCCATGACGGCCACCTCCAGATAGCCCGCGCCTGCGGACATCAGCGTAAAGCCCACGAATTCACCGGCGGAGGCGTTGATCAGAAAGCTCGTGAGTGTGGCCTGAAAGGCCGTGAGGCCCGCGCCCCGGGCGGAGATGCCCAGCGTGAAGGCCACCGCCAGATAGCCCAGGCCGATGGGAATGCCCGCCTTCAGGCCGCGGGCGAACCACTTCCCGTTGGAAAGCTCCTTCATGGTATCCCCCCGTTATGCCGTTCGATTCAGGCCGCTCTCCCCCACCCGGCTGATCAGGGTACGGTTCAGGCGGCGGAAGAGGAACAGGCTGACCGTCAGAGACGCAACCTCCGCGATCGGGAAGGAGATCCACACCAGATTGTCATTGCCCATGCTCTGGCCCAGCCGCGCCAGCACATAGGCCACCGGCAGCAGGACGACCAGCTGGCGGCAGATGGAGGTGATCATGGCGTAGACGCCCTTGCCCAGCGCCTGATACACGGCGTTGAGCGAAATGCACACGCCGGCGAAGATGAAGTGGCAGGAGATGATGCGCAGCGCCGGCTTGCCAATGGTGTGGAGGATCTCCACCTCGTCCGGCGTGGCATTCTGAATGAAGATGCCCAACAGCTGATTCGGGAAGAGCATGAACAGCAGCATGCCCACCGCCATGATGCACACGGCGGCCAGCGTGCTCACCCGGATGGCCTGAAGCATGCGGCTGCGCTTCTGCGCGCCGTAATTGTAGGCGATGATGGGCACCACGCCGTTGTTCAGGCCGAAGATGGGCATGAACACGAAGCTGTTGAGCTTGAAGTATGCGCCGAACACGTTCTGGGCATAGGTGCCGCCGCCGGTATAATTGAAGAGAATGATGTTGAACAGGAAGGTCATCACCGAGCCCACAGCCACCATGATGATGGAGGGCACGCCGATGGCGCAGATGCCGCTGAGGATCTTCCCCTCCGGCCGGAAGCCCCGGAAGGAGATTTGCAGCTCATCGTTCTTCTTCAGGTTGAAGACCAGCGCAATCGCACAGGCGACGATCTGGCCCAGCACCGTGGCCAGCGCCGCGCCCGAGACGCCCAGCTTGAACACGAAAATGAAGATGGGATCGAAGATGATATTGACGATCGCGCCCACGCCCTGAGAGATCATGGTGTAGAACGTCCTGCCCGTAGAGGTCAGCAGGCGCTCCAGCATCACTTCGCCGAAGATGCCGAAGGACAGCCCGCACACCACCAGCAGGTAGTCGCAGCCGTACTCCACGATGCGCGCGTTGGTGGTCTGCATGGCGAAGAAGGGGCGCGCGCCGAAGATGGCAAACAGCAGAAACAGCGCATAGCAGCACGCGGCGATGAACACGCCGTTGAGCGCCACCTTGTTGGCCCGCTCCGGATCCTTCGCGCCCAGCGCGCGGGAGACCAGCGCGTTCACGCCGACGGCGCTGCCCGTCGCGAAGCCGATCATCAGGTTCTGCGCCGGAAAGGCCAGGGACACGGCGTTGAGCGCCTCCTGGCTGATCATGCTGACGAACATGCTGTCCACCACGTTGTAGAACGCCTGCACCAGCATCGAAATGATGATCGGCAGGGACATGGTGAACACCAGCCTGCCCACGGGCATTACGCCCATCTTGTTTTCCTGTAAATTCTCTCTGTCCATGATTACTCCTCTAAAACCCCATTGTTTCATCAAAACGTCTACTATATTAACGGCCATATATTGATATTTCAAGCCGGGTTCTGTTAGCGCTTTGAAAACAGCGGCGCGCGCATAGAATGGAGAGAGTTTAACCCGGGACGCGCTTGCCCGAAACGGGGATTTCATGTATAATGTAGGCATTTACCAATTGGGAGAGGGTGTATCGCATGTCTCTTGTGGAATTGTTTCTTCTCGCCGTCGGGCTCTCCATGGACGCCTTCGCGGTGTCCGTGTGCAAGGGACTCTCCACGCCCCGGGTGCGGGCAAAGCACATGCTGCTCTGCGGCGCGTACTTCGGCGGCTTCCAGGCGCTGATGCCGCTGATCGGCTATCTGCTGGGCGTGCGCTTCCAGAGCATGATTGAGCGGATCGACCACTGGGTGGCGTTCGTTCTGCTGGCGATCATCGGCATCAACATGATCCGCGAGGCGCTGGGATCGGAGGAGGAGCAGATGGACGCGTCCTTCGGCTTCAAGACCATGCTGCTGCTCGCGGTGGCCACCAGCATCGACGCGCTGGCCGTGGGCGTGACCTTCGCCTTCCTGAACGTGCAGATCGTGCCGGCGGTGTGCTTCATCGGCGTGGTGACCTTCATACTCTCCATGCTTGGCGTGCGCCTGGGCAGCGTGTTCGGCACGAAGTGGAAGCAGCGCGCGGAGCTGGCCGGCGGCGCAATCCTCGTGCTCATCGGCCTGAAGATCCTCATCGAGCACCTTTTCGGCCTCTGAAGCGGCCAATTTGCCTTGACAGCGTTTTCCTTTCCGCTTATAATGATCAAAAGTGCGTAGAGGGGGTGATGTCATGCTGAAGACGGCCCGGGCTTTCCTGAGCGCGCCGGATGCGGCAAACCGGTCGCGCAAACGCCGTGCCGTTCGCGGCGCGAATCGCAGCCGCGCTTTCCATGCGTCCGCCCCATCCAAACAATAAACAACTATTCCCTGAAAGAAGGACATCATGATGAAACACTACCTCGTGAAGGAACTCTATACCCAGACCCCCGGCCAGGATCTTCCGGAGGTAAAGGTCAACGGCTGGGTGCGCACCATGCGCGAGTCCAAGGCCTTCGCCTTTGTCGAGCTCAACGACGGCAGCTACTTCCGCAACCTGCAGATCATTCTGGAGGAGGCGAAGCTGGAGAACTACCGCGAAGTCACGAAGGGCATCGGCGTGGGCGCGGCCATCGAAGTGACCGGCACGCTGGTACTGACCCCCGAGATGAAGCAGCCCTTTGAGCTCAAGGCCGACAGCGTCGTCATCGTCGGCGAGAGCCCGTCGGACTATCCGCTTCAGAAGAAGCGCCACACCCTGGAGTACCTGCGCACGATTCAGCACCTGCGCCCCCGCGCGAACCTGTTCCAGTGCGCGTTCCGCGTGCGCTCCGTGGCGGCCCAGGCCATCCACCGCTTCTTCCACGACAAGGGCTATCTCTATGTGCACACCCCGCTGATCACCGGCAGCGACTGCGAGGGCGCGGGCGAGATGTTCCGCGTGACCACCCTGGACGCCGACGCCCAGCCCCTGACCGACGAGGGCAAGGTGGATTTCTCCAAGGACTTCTTCGGCAAGCCTGTGTCGCTGACCGTGTCTGGCCAGCTCAACGCCGAGATCTTCGCCATGGCCTTCCGCAACGTTTACACCTTCGGCCCCACCTTCCGCGCCGAGGAATCCTACACGCCCCGCCACGCTGCGGAGTTCTGGATGATCGAGCCGGAAATCGCCTTCGCCACCCTGAAGGAGGACATGGATCTTCAGGAGGAGATGGTCAAGTACATCATTTCCGCCGTGCTGGAGGAGTGCCCGGAGGAGATGAACTTCCTGAACAGCTTCGTGGACAAGGGCCTGATCGACCGCCTGAAGTTCGTGCGCGACAGCGAGTTCGTGCGCTGCAGCTACACCGAGGCGATCCGGATTCTGGAGACCTGCGGCGAGAAGTTCGAGTATCCGATCTTCTGGGGCAGCGACCTTCAGACCGAGCACGAGCGCTACCTGACCGAGAAGCACTTCGGCAAGCCGGTATTCGTCACCGACTGGCCCAAGGACATCAAGGCCTTCTACATGCGCATGAACGAGGACGGCAAGACCGTGGCCGCGGCCGATCTGCTGGTGCCCGCCGTGGGCGAGCTGTGCGGCGGCTCCCAGCGCGAGGAGAGATACGACGTGCTCAAGGCGCGCATCGAGGAGCTGGGCATGAACCCCGACGACTACTGGTGGTATCTGGAGCTGCGCAAGTACGGCACCGCCGAGCACGCGGGCTTCGGCATGGGCTTCGAGCGCATGATCATGTACCTCACCGGCATCGCCAACATCCGCGACGTACTGCCCTTCCCCCGCA
The DNA here is from genome assembly GCA_004563405.1 of bacterium. Lineage (GTDB taxonomy): Bacteria > Bacillota > Clostridia > Christensenellales > Aristaeellaceae > SFTH01. The sequence goes on along the minus strand of SFTH01000023.1, from coordinate 14,183 downwards.
CCACCGGCAACGCCGACTTCTGATATCGGCTGCGTGACGGCGGACTGGGCCCGCTGCCAGTAGCTGCCGCGCTGGAAGCGGACGGAAATCGCCCCCGTAGATTATGGGGGCGATTTCCTTTGTTTCTATCCGCTTGTATCCTCTGCATTTCCCCGAAATCCGGCCCGACAGGAAGGGCCGGATTTCTCATGTCTATTGTGGAGGAACGGCTTTGTTTGCGTTGCTTGAAAGACGGATTATTGAGAAACTGCCCGACAGCTTTGTCTCCGGAGCAAGACGATTTTGCGTTCTGTTCCGATCGGACAAGAATCTGAAAAGATTCGACTTCTTTCAAACCTTTTTCTCCTTGACGAAACACGGGAAAACTGTTATGATTTATATGTTAATATCGGTTTACCTGAGGTAACATAAGGTAAGATATAAGGAGGTCATGCAAAATGAACAACATTCCGCAGGTCAAGATGGGCATTATTGCAGTCAGCCGCGACTGCTTCCCGATCACTCTGTCCGAAACCCGCCGCAAGGCAGTCGTTGAAGTGCTGAAGAGCCGTGGCTACGACATCTACGAGTGCCCGGTCATCATCGAGGGCGGCATCGACGCGAACGTCATGGAAGCCTACGAGGATCTCAAGAAGTCCGGCATCAATGCGCTGACCGTCTTCCTCGGCAACTTCGGCCCGGAGGGCCCGGAGACCGCCATCGCCAAGCTGTTCGGCGGCCCCACCATGTACATCGCTGCCGCCGAGGAGAACATCGGCGTGCTGTCCAGCGACCGCGGCGACGCCTTCTGCGGCATGCTGAACGCTTCCTACAACCTGAAGCTCTCCGGCATCAACGCCTACATTCCCGAGTATCCGGTGGGCACCGCTGAGGAGTGCGCGGACATGATCGAGGAGTTCACGCCCATCGCCCGCACCCTGCTGGGCCTGAAGGATCTCAAGATCATCACCTTCGGCCCCCGTCCCTTCGACTTCCTGGCCTGCAACGCCCCCATCGCCCCCCTGTTCAAGCTGGGCATCAACGTTCAGGAAAACTCCGAGCTGGACCTGCTGAAGGCCTACAAGGAGCACGCCAATGATCCCCGCATCCCCGCGAAGATCGCCGAGATGGAGGCTGAACTGGGCGAAGGCAACAAGATGCCCGGCATCCTGCCCCGCCTGGCGCAGTATGAGCTGACCCTGCTCGACTGGATCGAGAACAACAAGGGCGCCGCCAAGTATGTGGTCATGGCCAACAAGTGCTGGCCGGCGTTCCAGACGGAGTTCGGCTTCGTGCCCTGCTACGTCAATTCCCGCCTGACCGCCATGGGCTACTGCGTGGCCTGCGAAGTGGACATCTACGGCGCGCTGTCCGAGTTCATCGGCACCTGCGTCTCCGGCGAGCCTGTCACCCTGCTGGACATCAACAATTCCGTCCCGGCCGACATGTTCAACGAGTCCATCGCCAGCAAGTACGGCTATCGCCACAATGAGACCTTCATGGGCTTCCACTGCGGCAATACCCCCATGTGCCGTCTGACCAAGGGCACCATGAAGTATCAGCTGATCATGAAGCGCGGCCTCGAACCCGACTGTGAGCCCAACATCACCCGCGGCACCCTCGAGGGCGACATCATCCCCGGCGACATCACCTTCTATCGCCTCCAGGCCAACAAGGACAGCGTGCTCCAGGCCTATGTGGCTGAGGGCGAGGTTCTGCCCGTGGCGACCCAGTCCTTCGGCGGCATCGGCGTGTTCGCCATCCCGGAGATGAACCGCTTCTACCGTCACGTCCTGATCGCGGACGGCTATCCGCACCACGGCGCGGTCGCCTTCGGCAAGCAGGGCAAGGCCATCTGGGCGGTCATGAAGATGCTGGGCGTGGAGAACGTGAAGTTCAACCAGCCCAAGGGCATGCTCTACAAGACCGAGAATCCCTACGCCTGATTTTCGCATCTCCCCGCGCCCGGCTCTGCCGGGCGCGATTCTCTTTGGAGGGACAGATTTGGCCGGTTTCTTCCGCGCGCTCCGGGCGCTTGAACGCGAACTGCATCCGGGCGCTTTTTTGTACCTCCGTTTTAACATGATATGAATAGATTTCATCTTTCCGAAGTATTAAACTGGAAGTTAGCAAATCATGGAATTGGCGGGAGGCTGGCTGCGTGAAAATCCGTCTGGCGCTGTTGCTCTGCGCCCTGATGCTGTTGCTCTGCGGCTGCGGCTACTGGGTCGTGGAGGATGCGCCCGTTCAGGTGGGCGCGCCCGCGGCGCAGTCCACGCTGCCGCCCCTGGAAGTTCTGAATTGATCCCCTTACAATCCGATGCGAGAGGTGTATACCGTGCTGCGACGATTCCTGAGCCTGATTTTGATTCTGACCCTGTGCTGCGTTGAACTGCCTGCCGCGCTGTGCTCCCGGATGGGCGCCCTGGCGGAAGTGGCCGAGGACGTTCCCGTCGCGGAGGACGCGGAAGCAGAATCGGAGAGCAGCTTTCGGACGCTCCAGCGCGGCGACCGGGACGGCGACGATTCCGCCGACATCGTGGCGCTCCAGAACCGCCTGATCGAGCTGGGCTATCTGCGGGACGCAGCGGACGGCGTGTACGGCGCGAACACCCAGGACGCGGTCTCCGCCCTCCAGCGCAGCAACGATCTCGAAGAGACCGGCGTCGCCACGCCGGAGCTTCAGGCCCTCCTGTACTCCGACGCCGAGCTGGTTTCTGCCTCCAATTCCATGGATTCCGAGAGCGTGACCTTCCGCGTGCAGGACAAGCTGGCGGTCTGGGGCTTTCTGGCGGACGAGCCGGACGGCGTGGCCGGAAGCAACACCAGCGAGGCCGTCGCGGAGTTCAAGACCTATCTGAGGGGCTATCTCCGGCTCCACCCCACCCCCAGCCCGGAGCCCGACGTCACCCCCGCGCCTGCGGAGCGCACCGGCTATGCCGACGCGGCCATCGCCGTGGATGTGCCCATCGACCCGGAGAAGGAGGACAAGATCACCCAGGACATTCTGGACTTCGTGGATGGCAAGTATGAATTTGACGTCTATCGGGAGACCGTGGCCAACGGAGATACCGGCGACGAGGTGATGCGCGTGCAGCGCCGCCTGCATCAGTTGAACTACCTCGCTCTCGTGGACGGCGTCTATGGAGACACCACCGAGCGCGCGCTGCTCTATTTCCAGAAGAAGAACGGACTGAGCCAGACCGCAGTGGCGGACGAGGCCACCCAGCGCCTGCTCTTCTCCGAGTCCGCGGCGGAATCCGAGGAATACGTCAACCAGTACAAGATCGTCGTGGACGTCTCTGACCAGAGGGTCTACGTCTACCAGTGGAACGGCTCCGATTACGGCACCTGCATCGGCGAAATGATCTGCTCCACGGGCATGCGGGGCGCCAGCACCGAGACCCCGCTGGGCACCTATCAGGCCGCGGGCCCCACCGGCACCGGCGAATGGTACTGGTTCAAGGATTACAGCTGCTACGCGAAGTGGGCCACCCGCATCATCGGCGGCATCCTGTTCCACTCCGTCATTTACAGCAAGGGCAAGGTGCTCAACAAGACCTCCGTGCAGAAGCTGGGCAGGCCCGCCTCCCACGGCTGCATCCGCCTGAAGGTGGAACACGCCAAGTGGATCTATGAGAACTGCACGCCCGGCACCACCGTAGTCGTTCAGAAGTAATCGGCCAATACGCAAAAGGGAGCGCATCCCGGCACAGACCGGGCATGCGTTCCCTTTCGTTATCTGGAGATGTTCAGCCGTGCACGCGGCCGCGCGCACGGGTTGAGCGGTCGCAACGCGCCACGACAGGCGACGCGCGGCCTCATGCGATGGTTCCGCCGCCGAGCACCCGGTCGCCGTCGTAGAGCACGGCGGCCTGTCCACGGGCAGGGGCGCGCACCGCTTCGTCGCAGGTGATGCATGCGCCGCCCTCCGGCGTGGGCGCGGCGGTGCAGTCAGGGTTTTCCCACTTGGTGTGGCGCACCCGCACGCTGGCGCGGATGGGCGCGGTCGGAGGGTCGATCAGCCAGTTCATATCCCGGACGCGCACCTCGGTTTTGAAAAGCTCCTCCCAGAGCGCCAGCACCACCTGGTTTTCCTCCGGCTGAATCTCGGAAACGTAGATCTTTCGCCCGTCCAGAAGCCCCGGCCAGCGCTGCCCCACGGTGTAGCGGAAGATGCCCTCGTGCCGGCCGATGACTTCGCCGTGGAACACGAGCTCTCCCGGCCCGGGCGTCGCGCCCCTGCGGCGGATCCAGCCGATGTAATCCTTGTCCGGGATGAAGCAGATCTCCATGCTGTCGGGCTTGTGGGCCACCGGAATTCCAAATTCCTCCGCGAGGGCGCGCACCTGTGCCTTTTCATAGTCACCCAGGGGCAGGAGCAGCCGCGCAACCTGGCTGCGCTTCAGGCGGCAGAGCATGTAGCTCTGGTCGTTGGCGGGCATGCCCTTGTAGAGCGCGCCCGCCGCCGCGCGGGCGTAGTGGCCGGTGGCCACATGGCGCGCGCCGATCGCATCCGCGCACGCAACGAGGCTTCTGAACTTCACCGCCGGGTTGCACATGACGCAGGGGTTGGGCGTTTCCCCCCGCAGGTAGGCCTCCGCGAAGGGCGCGCAGACCTCCCGCTCCAGCTCCGCCGAGATGTCGCGCACCTCCAGCGGCACGCCCAGAAACTGCGCCGTCTCAACGGCGTCCCTGCGGGCCGCCTCCGTGCCGATGTCCAGATACAGGCCGTGCACCTCGAATCCCGCCCGCTGCAAAAGCCGCGCCGCCACAGCGGAATCTACGCCGCCGGACAGCCCGAGAACCACCTTTTCCATTTCTCTTTCCTCTCCGAACACAAAAACGGGGCGGCCGCGCGGGTCGCCCCGGGATTTCTTACATATTGCCGTCGAACATGTAGCGCTGGAAGCGCACCGCGTCCGCGGCGTCCCGGTCGAGCTTCTCCTCGCTGAGGTCGTCGTACATGTTGTGCCAGATGCGGATGTCCCGGCCGACCTCGCCGCCCATCTTCACGAAGGGCTCCATGCAGCAGGTTCCGTCGTAGCCGATCTCCCGCAGGGCCATGCCGATCTCCCGCCAGGGCATGCGGCCCTTGCCGGGCACGCGGCGGTTGCACTCGCCGGTGTGGAAGTGGCCCAGGCGCTTGCCCGCCAGGCGGATGGCCGCGGCCATGTCGTCCTCCTCGATGTTCATGTGGAAGGTGTCCAGCATCACGCGCACGTTGGGCTCGCCCACCTGATCCACGAAGCGGACGGCCTCCTCACAGGTGTTGAGCAGGTAGCCCTCGAAGCGGTTGAGCACCTCCAGGCAGAAGTCCACGCCGAAGTCCTGCGCCCGGCGGCCCACCTCGCGCACGTTCTCCACCGAGCGCGCCCAGTCGCCCGCCTTGTCCACGGGCTTCGTGTAGTCCGCCGGCCAGTAGGAATACATGCCGCCGCCGATGGTGCGGATGCCCAGAATCTCAAATCTCCTGAACAGCTCGAAGTAAAAGTCCTTGGCGTTCTTCACGATCTGCGCATCGGCGCTGCCCATGTTCCGGTCCGCCGTGGGGCCGTAGCCGCCGGTGAGGAACACGCCGTTGTCGTCGGCGCACCTGCGCATGTCCTTCAGCGTCTCCAGAGAAAAATCGTTTACCGGCGTGCAGCCGATCTCCAGAAAGTCAAAGCCCAGCTTTGCGATCTTCTCAATATAGGGAATGTAATCTGCGCCCCACATGTCCTCCCAGTAGGCGTAGTATATGCCGTGCTTCATCGCTTTTCCTCCCCTGCGCTTGCGTCCATGGCTGTATTTTACACGCTTTTTCCGCAAATTGCAAGGGAATCAGAGCAGCAGCTGAAGGAGCACCACCAGAATCGCGCCCGGCAGGCCCAGAAAGCCCACGGCCATGGCCGTGAAGGGATTGACGTTCACCGAGAAGCCGAACAGTGCGCCCACGAGATTGACCAGCATCAGCGCCAGCGCGCCCAGAACGCCCCCGGCGAGCAGCCGCCAGAGAAACTTCATCGGCACCAGCAACAGATACCCCGTCAGGCAGATGAGCGCAAGCCCCACCGCGAAGGACGCAATCAGTTCCCAGGGAATGCGCATGCAAAAACACCTCCGCAACAGCTTATGCGGAGGTGCCTGCATTTATCGCCGGGAAGTCACTCGATCAGCATCGCGTCGCCGAAGGAGAAGAAGCGGTAGTTCTCCTCCACCGCCGTGCGATAGGCCTCCAGGATGTGCTCCCGGTCGTAGAGCGCCGACACCAGCATGACCAGCGTGGAGCCGGGCAGGTGGAAGTTCGTGATCAACGCGTCCACCATCTGATATTGATAGCCCGGGCGGATGAAGATCTGCGTGTCTCCCTTCTGCGCCACCACGCGGCCGTTCACCGCGGCGGACTCCAGCGTGCGCACGCTGGTGGTGCCCACGGCGATCACCCGACCGCCGCGCTCCCGGGCGGCGTTGATGCGCCTTGCCGCATCCTCGCTGACTTCAAAGTATTCGGAGTGCATCTCATGCTCCTCCACGTTCTCCACCTTCACCGGGCGGAAGGTCCCCAGACCCACGTGCAGCAGCACCGGCACGATGTCCACGCCCTTCGCCCGGATGCGCTCCATCAAATCCGGCGTGAAGTGCAGGCCCGCCGTGGGCGCGGCGGCGCTGCCCTCCTGTTTGGCGTACACCGTCTGGTAGCGCTCCCGATCCGCGAGTTTCTCGTGGATGTACGGCGGCAGCGGCATCTCGCCCAGCTCGTCCAGCGCAGCCTCCATCGTGCCATCGCAGGTAAAGTCCACGATGCGCCCGCCGTCCTCCTTCACCTCGGCGATGGTGGCTGTCAGCCGCCCGCCGCCGAAGAGCACCTTCGCGCCCGTGCGCAGCTTCTTGCCCGGGCGCACGATGGCCTCCCACTTCTTGGGCGCAAGCTGCTTGAGCAGCAGAATCTCGCAGGCCCCGCCGCTGGGACGCTCGCCGATCAGCCGCGCGGGAATCACGCGGGTCTCGTTGATCACCAGCGCGTCGCCGGGGTTCAGATAGTCGATGACGTCGTAAAAATGCCGGTGCTCGATGCTTCCGTCCCTCCGGTGCAGCACCATCAGCCGGCTGTGATCCCTCGGCTCCACCGGCGTCTGCGCAATGCGCTCCTCCGGCAAATCATACATAAAATCCGACAGCTTCATACAGTTCACCCGCTTCGTTTCATTCGGGGCTACGCTTAGGGGGCGCTGCCCCTAAGAACCCCACCAGGGGAAATGATTTCCCCTGGACCCCTCAGCATGCGACGCAATGCGCCGCAGGAATTTTCTCGATTGATTTACGCACGGTTGATCATCGCGCGGAAACAGAGCAGACAGGTGGAAGTCCGCTCAGCCCCTTGTATCCCCTTTCCCTATTCGGGCGCGCATTGCGCGCCTATATGGGGTTTCCAAAGGGAATCATTCCCTTTGGCGGATTCTCAAGGCAGAGCCTTGAGCGGGGTCCTTAGGGGCAGCGCCCCTAAGTCACACGTCCATGCGAAGCTGGCGGTTGTCCGCGGGCCTGGGCATGGGCAGGTTCATGTGGTCGTAGGCGGCCTGGGTGCAGATGCGGCCGCGGGGGGTACGCATGATGAAGCCCAGCTGAAGCAGGTAGGGCTCGTACACGTCCTCGATGGTCGCCGCGTCCTCGCCAGTGGTGGCCGCGAGGGTATCCAGGCCCACGGGCCCGCCGCCGAAGCGCTCGATCATGGAGGTGAGCATGGTGCGGTCAGTGTGATCCAGTCCCAGCTCGTCAATCTCCAGGATGTCCAGCGCCTCCCGGGCGTTGTCCACGGTGATCCTGCCGTCGCCACGCACTTCGGCGAAGTCGCGCACGCGGCGGATGAGCCGGTTGGCGATTCGGGGCGTGCCGCGGCTGCGGCTGGCGATTTCCAGCGCGCCGTCGCGATCGCACTCCACCTTGAGGATCTTTGCGGAGCGCTCCACGATGACCGCAAGCTGCTCCGGGGTGTACATCTCCAAACGGAAGGAGATACCGAAGCGGTCGCGCAGCGGCGAGGACAGCATGCCCGCCCGGGTGGTCGCACCGATGAGCGTGAATTTGGGCAGATCCAGGCGGATGGAACGGGCGGAAGGCCCCTTGCCGATGATGATGTCCAGGGCGTAGTCCTCCATGGCGGGGTAGAGCACCTCCTCCACGGAATGGCTGAGGCGGTGAATCTCGTCGATGAAGAGCACGTCTCCGGCGTTCAGGTTCGTGAGAATCGAGGCCAGATCGCCCGCGCGCTCGATGGCAGGGCCGCTGGTGACGCGGATGTTGTGGCCCATCTCCGCCGCGACGATGCCCGCGAGGGTGGTCTTGCCCAGGCCGGGCGGGCCGTAGAGCAGCATGTGGTCCAGCGGCTCGTGGCGGGCGATGGCGGCCTGCATGTAGACGTTCAGGCTCTTCTTCAGCTTCTCCTGACCGATGTATTCCCCGAGGCTGTGGGGGCGAAGGGACTGTTCGCTGTCCCCGTCCTCCTCCCGGAAGCCGGTGGTGATGAGTCTATCCTCGTCCTGCATCTCTCTCCCTCCTCATCCTCTGCGCAGGCGACCGAGAACGCCGCCCAGCAGTTCCTTCAGAGTATCCACGCGCAGCGCGAGGCAGAGCGCGAGATACACGACCAGGCCCGCAGCCGTGCCCGCGGCCAACCGCCCGAACGCGCCCAGCGTGCTCTCCGCCGCGGGGAGCACGCTCCGCAGCAGGAAGCATACGGCCGCGCAGCCCAGGGCCGCTGCGACGATCTTGATCATCTCCGGTGCGATGCGCCTGAAGCCCAGGCGGCCCAGCCGCTTGCGCAACAGGAAGAACATCACCAGCAGACCGATGTAGCTCGCCACCGACGTGGCCAGCGCCAGGCCCCGCGCGCCCATGACGCGCCGAAGAATCACGTTCAGCACAATGTTCAGCGCCACCACCAGGCACGCGACCTTGAAGGGCGTGCGGGTATCCTGAATGGCGTGGAAGGTGCGGTTCATGAAGTCCCTGAAGCCGAAAGCCGGCACGCCGATCAGATAGAACAGCAGCACGCCGCCGGTCAGATACACGCTCTCCCGGGTGAAATTGCCGCGCATGTAAATCATCTGCACCACGTCGTTGGCCATGACCATGGCCACGGCGATGATGGGCATCGCCACCAGCGAAATCAGGCGGATGCTGTGGCGCAGGGAATCCAGCACGCCGTAGCGGTCATCGTCGGCGGCCATGCGGCTCATGCGGGAGAACATGATGGTGGTCAGCGGCACCATCAGCACGCCCAGCAGGAAAGTAATGAGCTTGTAGGCGTAGTTCATGGCGGAGATGGAGCCCACCGGAAGGCCCGAGGCCAGGCTGCGGTCCACCAGGTGATTGATCTCGCTGATGCCCATGGAGAGCACCGCCGGACCCGCCAGCTTCAGCAGGCGGTGGAAGCGCTCGTCCCGAAGGTCGATGATCGGCGTGTAGTGGAACCAGCCCATCAGCGCGGGAATGAGCACCAGCACCTGCAGTACGCTGGCGATGAACACGCCCCAGGCCACGGCCTCGATGCCCATGCTTGGCGCAAAGAGCACCACCGACAGAATAACCGCCACGCTCAGCGGGAAGCCCGTGAGCTGCGCCGCCATGAAGCGCTCCATGGCGTTGAGAAGGCTGGCGAGCACGATGGAACTGACGTTGAACACCAGGCCTAGCAGCATGATGCGGGTGAGTTTCACCGTCAGCGCGATGCCCTCCGCGTCGAAGCGGAAGATCAGCCGCACGATGGGGTCGCAGAAGGCGTACATCAGCGCCGCGATCAGCAGCGCCGCCACCGCGAACAGGTTCAGCGCGTTGCTGGCGAAGCGGTTGGAATGGGCCAGGCTGAACTTCTCCCGCTCCTCCACAAACAGCGGCACGATGGTGGCCGTGATGCAGGAGTTGAACAGCAGCACCGGAAAGTAAAACAGCGTGTAGGCCGAGGCGTAGGCGTCGTTTTCCACGCCCGTGCCGAAGTAGCCGGCGGTGATCACGTCCCGCGCCAGGCCAAAGACCTTGCTGAGTATGATGACCGCCGTGACCAGCGCGGTGGTCTTGATGAGCTTATCCTTGCGTGCCAAGACACAAACCTCCGAAATCATTCATGGAAATCAGTATAGCACAATTTGATGAAAAACGCCATCCCGGACATGTGAAAAGAGGGCGCTCAGAATTTCGAAACAAAAATTAACAGAGCGTGGTGGAGTCGCACCCAAAAATCCACTAAAATAGAGGAAATACCGAATATGAAGGGATGATGTCTATGGATCGGGTGTTCAATTTTGCGGCCGGGCCCTCTGCGATGCCTGCGGAGGCGCTGGAGACCGCGGCGCGGGAGATGCTGTGCTATGGTGAGAGCGGCATGTCCGTGATGGAGATGAGCCACCGCTCCAAGGCATATCAGGACATCTTCGACGGGACGGTCGCCCTCGTGCGGGAGCTGATGAACGTTCCGGAGGATTACGAGGTGCTGCTTCTGCAGGGTGGCGCCACGGGCCAGTTTGCGGCCATCCCCATGAACCTGATGGGCGAGGGCGACAGCGCGGACTACATCGACAGCGGCAACTTCGCCCACATCGCGATGAACGAGGCGCAGAAGTACGGTGGCGTGCGCTGCGTGGCCTCCTCCCGGGAGGAGAACTACCGCCGCATCCCCGACTGGACACAGGCGGACTTCGACCCCAACGCGAAGTACGTCTACATCACCACCAACAACACCATCTTCGGCACCCGCTATGCGCGCCTGCCGGAGACGGGAGATGTGCCGCTGGTCGCGGACATGTCCTCCAACATTCTCTCCGAGGTCTACGACCTGCGCCGCTTCGGCGCGGTCTACGCGGGCGCGCAGAAGAACATCGGCCCCGCGGGCGTGACGCTGGTCATCGTGCGCCGGGATCTGCTGGGCCGCGCCCGGAAGAGCTGCCCTCAGATCATGAACTGGACGATCATGGCCGAAAAGGGCTCCATGCTCAACACGCCGCCCACTTACGCCATCTACATGTGCGGCCTGTGCCTGAAGTGGCTGAAGGAGCAGGGCGGCGTGGCGGCCATTGAGAAGGTCAACATCGAGAAATCGAAGCTGCTCTACGATCTGCTGGACGAGAGCGCCTTCTACCGCCCCGCCGCGGAGGCCGCGTCCCGCAGCCGCATGAACGTGACCTTCACCACGCCGGACAAGGACACCGACGCGCTGTTCGTCAAGGAAGCCGCCGCACGGGGGCTGGTGAACCTGAAGGGTCACCGGTTGGTGGGCGGCATCCGCGCCAGCATCTACAACGCCATGCCCCTGGAGGGCGTGCGCGCGCTAGCGGACTTCATGAAAGACTTTGAAATGGAGCACAGATAAATGTACACAATCAAGACCATGAATTCCATCTCCCCCGTCTATCAGGACATTCTGAAGGCGGACAATTACAGCGTGAGCCCGGAGGCCGAGCATCCGGACGCGATACTGGTGCGCAGCGCCGACATGCACAGCTATCCCGTGGAGGAAAACCTGCTCTGCGTGGCCCGGGCGGGCGCGGGCGTGAACAACCTTCCCCTGGACGCGCTGGCGCAGGCGGGCGTGGTGGCCTTCAACTCCCCCGGCGCGAACGCCAACGCCGTCAAGGAACTGGTTCTGGCGGGCCTGCTGCTGGCCTCGCGCAGGATCGCGGAGGGCATCGAATGGTGCCGTGGACTGACCGAGGGCGAGACCACCATCGAAAAGCAGGTGGAGGCGGGCAAAAAGCAGTTTGCCGGCCCGGAACTCGCGGGCAAGACCCTGGGCGTGATCGGCCTGGGCGCCATCGGCGTGCAGGTGGCCAACACCGGCGTCGCGCTGGGCATGGACGTGCTGGGCTACGATCCCTTCATCTCCATCGAGCACGCTTGGAAGCTCTCCCGGGCCGTGCAGCACAGCACCACCCTGGACGAGGTTCTGGAAAAATCCGACTATGTGACCGTGCACGTTCCGCTGATGGATTCCACCCGGGATCTGATCAACGCCGCCGCCATCGCTAAGATGAAGCCGGAAGCCGCGCTGCTGAACTTTGCCCGGGACGGCCTGGTGAACATCGACGCGGTGAAGGCCGCGCTGGAGGCGAACGCGCTGCGCGTCTACGTCACGGACTTCCCCTGCAAGGCGCTCATCGGCGCAAAGAACGTGCTGCTCACGCCCCATCTGGGTGCCTCCACCCCCGAGAGCGAGGACAACTGCGTGCGCATGGTGGCGCAGCAGGTGCACGATTACATCGAATACGGCTCCATCGTCAACAGCGTGAACTATCCCAACTGCAAGCTGGGCCGGCTGAGCGTGCCCCGCATCGCGCTGCTGCACCAGAACGTGCCCAACGTCATCGGCTCCATCACCAAGGTGCTCAGCGAAGAGGCCCTGAACATCGAAAACATGATCAACGTCTCCCGGGGCGGCTACGCCTACACCGTGGTGGACGTGGGCCACGCCCCCAGCGAGCGCCTGGTGGCGAAGCTGGGAACCCTGGACACCATGTACCGCGTGCGTCTGCTGATGCCCTGAAGAACGGCAGATACAGGTATTGAACGGGCCGCCTCCTGCGAGGCGGCCTTTGCCTGTCAAAAAGGCGTCGTTGACCGGCGGGTGGACGGGAGAGCGCCTCCCCCGCCACAGCCATCCCTGCGCGATTTTCCGCAGTCCAGTGGCAAACTGCTTTACAAAGCGCCCCGGCTGTGCTATACTGTTCAGGCCGTCGGCAGACAGTTCGAAACCATCCTGTCTTTAAACAAAACTAGGGACGAAAACAGAATTTCTCGACTTGTATGGAATTTTGTTGGGACGTACCTGGGGAAGGTGCGTCCCTTTTTTTGTGTCTGGAGGTGACGAAAATGGATATGAGCAAGATGAGCAAGACCCGGAAATTGACCCTCTCCGGCATGATGATGGCAATCTACATCGTGGTCATGTATCTGACCCAGAGCTTCGCGTTCCTGCAGTATCAGGTGCGCATCGCAACGGCAATCTACGCGCTGGCATATCTGTTTCCGTTCCTGGTTTTGCCGCTGGGACTTTCGAACCTGCTGTCCAACGTGCTCATGGGAGGCCTGGGCGTGCTGGACATCGTGGGCGGCGGCATCGTGGGCGTGCTCACGGCGCTGTGCTGCGCATTGATCCGGCGGCTGAAGCTGAACGAGTGGCTGCTGGTCGTGCCGGTGACGCTGATCCCCGCGCTGGGCGTGTCCAGCTATCTGTCCGGCCTGCTGGGCGTTCCCTACTGGGCGCTGGCGTCGAGCCTGCTGCTGGGCCAGTTCATCTCCGGCGTCACCGGCGTACTGCTGGTGAAGGCGCTCAAGCGCACCTTTCTGCGTGAAAACTGAGGAGGTATACCCATGACCGGAAGAACCAACGCCGAAGGCGAGGGCCTCACCCTGCTCGGCAATAAAAAGACCGTCTACAAGAGCGACTACGCGCCGGAGGTGCTGGAGACCTTCGCCAACAAGCACCCGGACAACGACTACTTCGTCAAGTTCAACTGCCCCGAGTTCACCAGCCTGTGCCCCATCACCGGCCAGCCCGACTTCGCCACGGTCTACATCTCCTATGTGCCGGGCGCGCGCATGGTGGAGAGCAAATCGCTGAAGCTCTACCTCTACTCCTTTCGCAACCACGGCGACTTCCACGAGGACTGCATGAACATCATCATGAAGGATCTGATCCGCCTGATGGACCCCAAGTACATCGAGGTCTGGGGCAAGTTCACGCCCCGGGGCGGCATCTCCATCGACCCCTACTGTAACTATGGCCGGCCCGGCACCCGCTGGGAGGAGGTCGCCTGGCAGCGCCTGGCGAACCACGACCTCTATCCCGAGAAGGTGGACAACCGCTGAAGCCGCCTGACGCGCCGCAAGGCCCTTGAACCCCGCCCGACGAGGGCGGTCCTGCCATCGAGAACGAAGCGCAGATTGCGATAAATCGCAGCCTGCGCCAGCTTGTCAAAAAAGACATTTTGACAAGCTGGTGGACAGGGGAGTCTCTCCCCCTCCACTGCCACCCCCTCCAGTCTCCGCTGAAATCCTGAAGGATTTCAGCGGAGACTCAGCCTGTCAAAGAAGCCCCATTGCAGCAAGGCAATAGGGCTTCATGCAGGAGAAGGAAGGGAAAAGAAGGAAGTGCATCCACTTGTGGATGGCGAGTTTCTTAAGATTCATCGCAGCAAACTTGAGCTTGACCCATGCAGATACGGCGGTCAGCC
>SFTH01000005.1 GCA_004563405.1 bacterium | reverse complement strand
AGTGGAGACCGATACGCCGCCGCTTCCCAGTGCGCGCACGAACAGTACCGTCGCCAGCGAGGAGCACAGTATGTTTACGATATTGTTGCCGACCAGAATGGATGAAAGCAGGCTTTCATACCGCTCCGCCAGCTTGAGCACCTTCGCGGCGCGCGCGTCGCCATCCGCCGCCATGCGCTTCATTCGGACGGTATTGAGCGATGTATAGGCCGTTTCAGAGGCCGAAAAAAACGCCGAACAGATTACCAGAAATATCAGTGCAACGATGGTTCCTAAATCACCTGTGTCCATACAGGACTTTCACTCTCCCTTTTCTTCCTCACATGCGTCAAATTCATGCAGCAGCGCCATGAGACCCTCATCCTCGCCGAACACATCCTCAATCAGCGCCCTGCAGCTTGCAAATGCGGAATGAGGCACATAGAAACGGTAGATTTCACGCATCATGCCGACCTGCGCCGCCAGCGCGCCCCCGATCATCCCCTGCTTGTAGTAGGGAACGCCGCTTTCCTTGAGAATCGGCTCCACCAGCATGGCCTGCATGGCGGTCAGCGCGATCAGAAAGACGGGCTCGTTCTCCTCCGGCGCGCGCAAATGCCTCTTGCTGCCGCACTTCGGACACTGCGCCTCACAGAGCACATGACACTTATCGCAAATCATATTTCAAGCCACCTCATTCTATGCCATTATACACAAGCCTTGTTAACTGCATGTGTATTTCCATCGCATTATCACAAAAGGACAGGCAATTTGTCCTTTGACAAATTGCCTGTCCGAGTTGGAATTGGAATCAGACGCCCTTGCTCTCTCTGCGGAGCTTCTCGCTCACCGTCTGGTTGGTGGTGCGCACATGGCCCGGCAGCGGCACGATCTTCGCGTCGATCGCATCCAGGATCCAGCTCGGCTGCGGGAAGAAGGCCTCTTCCAGCTCGTGGGCCGGAGTGATCCAGTTGCGGGAAGCCACGACCGCCGGCGGTGCATCCAGCTCGTCAAAGGCCATCTCGGTGATGTTGCGGGCAATTTCAGAGGCGAAGGAGCCGCGCTCGCAGGCGTCGGTCACGATGACCAGGCGGCCGGTCTTCTTCACGCTCTCGATCACGGTCTCATAGTCGAAGGGAACCAGCGTGCGGGCGTCGATGATCTCCGCCTCCATGCCATACTTCTCCTTGAGCTCGTCTGCAGCCTTCAGGGCGCGATAGAGCACGGCGCCCATCGTCAGGATGGTGACGTCCTTGCCGGCGCGCTTCACATCGGCCTTGCCGAAGGGAATCTCGTAGTACTCCGCCGGCACGCCGCCCTCGTGGAACTGCTCGCCAACGTCGTAGATGCGCTGGGACTCAAAGAACACGACCGGGTCGGTTCCGACCAGTGCGGAAGCCATCAGGCCCTTTGCGTCGTAGGGAGTCGCCGGGAAGGCAATCTTCAGGCCCGGGATGTGGGCGGTCAGGCTGGTCCAGTCCTGAGAGTGCTGCGCGCCATACTTGGAGCCGACGGACACGCGCAGGGTCACAGGCATCTTGATCACGTCCGCGGACATGGCCTGCCACTTGGCCATCTGGTTGAACACTTCATCGCCCGCGCAGCCCAGGAAGTCGCAGTACATCAGCTCGACCAGCGCGCGGCCGCCCGCCATGGCGTAGCCGACAGCGCTGCCGACGATGGCAGACTCGGAAATCGGGCTGTTGAACAGGCGGTGATACGGCAGAGCTTCGGTCAGTCCACGATAGACCGCGAACGCGCCGCCCCAGTCGCGTACGTCCTCGCCGTAGGTAACGAGAGTCGGATCCTTGTAGAAGCGGTCGACAATCGCCTCAAACAGACCGTCGCGCAGCTGATAGACCTTGTTTTTGGAGACGGGCTTGCCATTGGCGTCGAAGCCCCATCTCTCCTTCTTGGCGATGGCCTGAACACGCGGAATCTCTTCCATGGGGATGTTGACGTCCGGCTTCGCATCGGAGAAGGCCTCCACATGTCCGTTGGTGAACATCATGTCGGCGATCTCGTCGGGGTTGAGATCCAGATTCATGCGGGGAGAGATCTCCTCGTCGATGGCGAGCTTGAAGTTGCGGAAGTTGACTTCCTTGACGTGCTCGACGATCTTGTCCAGTTCCTCCTGAGTGGCGACGCCGGCTTCGACCAGCTGCTTGGCGAAGGCCGGAATCGGATCCTGCGCGCGCCAGGCTTCGATTTCCTCCTGGGTGCGGTAGGAGCTGCTGTCCGACGGGGAGTGGCCGCAGAAGCGGTAGGTCACCACGTCGATGAGCACCGGGCCCTTGCCCTCCTCGGCGATCTTCTTCTTGCGGCCGTAGCACTCGATCACGGCCAGCGGGTTGAAGCCGTCCACGCGCTCGGCATTCATCTGGTTGGGGTTGAAGCCCGCGCCCATGCGCGCCGGGAAGTCGTAGGCCATGGTCTCGCCGCGGGTCTGGCCGCCCATGCCGTACTGGTTGTTCAGGATGGTGAAGATGACCGGCAGGCCGCCCTTCATCTCATCGTTCCACAGCTCGGTCAGCTGGCCCATGCCGGCCATGTTCAGCGCCTCGAGCACGGGGCCGCGTCCCAGAGAACCGTCGCCGATGTTGGCGATGGCGACGCCCTTCTTGCGGTTGACTCTCTTGTACAGCGCAGCGCCCATGGCGATGGTGCCGCTGCCGCCGACGATGGCGTTGTTCGGATAGATGCCGAAGGGGGTGAAGAAGGTGTGCATGGATCCGCCGAGGCCGCGGTTGAAGCCGGTCTCGCGTGCGAAGATCTCCGCCATGGCGCCGTAGAGCAGGAAGTCGATGGCCAGATCCTTCACGGTCGCATGGTCAAACTTCTCGACCACCGCCAGCGTCTTGCCGTCCAGGAAGCTCTTCATGATGTTCATGAGCTCCTCGTCGGAGAGCTTCTCGATGGCGGACAGGCCCTTGGCCAGGATGTCGGAGTGCGCGCGGTGGGAGCCAAAGATCATGTCGTCCACGTCCAGGTGGAAGGCCTCGCCGACGGCGGCGGCTTCCTCGCCGATGGACAGATGGGCCGGGCCGGGATGGTTGTAGGCCACGCCGTTGTACTTGCCGTTGATCTTGATCTCATTGATCATGGTCTCGAACTCGCGCAGGGTCAGCATATCGCGATAGATGTTGATGAACTGCTCCTTGGTGAAGTTGCCGAGCTCATCCTTCACGGTCTTCTGATACTGGTTGCACGGGATATCCTCAAAGTGGATGTAACCGGGCTTGCGCATCTCATTCGGATCGACGAATAACTGCTTGGACATTTGGCATTACACTCCTTTTAATCGGATGTTGGATGGACTTGAAACGCTTGATCAACCCTTGGCCAGAATCAGGTTGTAATTCTCCAGGTTGGTCTTGAGATCCTTCAGGAACTTGGAGGCCGGGGAGCCGTCCAGCGCTCGGTGGTCGTAGCTCAGGGAGAGGTTCATGCTGGGATAGACCTCAATCTGACCGTTGACCATGCGGAAGGCGTCCTTCATGGCGCAAACGCCCAGGATGCCGGTCTGCGGCGGGTTCACAACGGGCGTGAAGGACTCAATGCCATACACACCGATGTTGGATACGGTGAAGGAAGCGCCCTGGAGGTAATCGGGGTTGATCTTGCCCTCCTTGCACTCCTTGGCCAGCTTCTTGGCGGTGTCGGAGAGCTCCTTGAGGGTCATCTTGTCGGCGTTGAAGATGGTGGGCACCATCAGGCCGCGATCGGTATCCACCGCCATGCCCAGGTGCACGCCGCGGAAGTACTTCATGGTCTTGCCGTCGTCCACGAGGTTCGCGTTCAGCGCGCGATGCTCAGGCATGGTCAGCGTGCGGGCCACGACGTACATGATGATGTCGTTGATGGAGATCTTGTCCATGCCGAAGGCCTCGCCCTTCGCCTTGTAGAGCGCGCGGGCCGCCTTGACCTCGGTGGCGTCGTAGGAGATGTTGTGGGTTAGCTGCGCCATGGTGGACAGGGATGCGACCATGGACTTGGCGATCATCTTGCGGATGTTGGTCATCGGCTCGGTGTAGCTGTCGTCGCAGGGCACGCCCAGCTCCACGGGCGCGGCGGGTGCGGCGGCCTCGGCGGCGACGGTCGCGCCGACGATCTTGCCGGCGTCAATCAGCGCCTGCACGTCGCGCTCGATCACGCGGCCATCGGGGCCGGTGGGCACGACCTGGGACAGATCCGCCTTGCTCTTTTCGGCCAGCGCCTTGGCGCGGGGAGAGATTCTGATCTTACCCATCTGCACGGCGGGCTCGGCGATCTCCGCGGCGGGCGCGGCCTCGACGGCTGCGGGCGCAGCCTCGGCGGCGGGAGCGCTGAGATCGGGGTTGCCGTCCTCGGTGGGGCGGAACTGCTCAAAGTCGTCTCCGGGGTTACCGATGACGCACACGTTCCACAGGCAGGGAACGTCGTCGCCCTCCTCGAAGAAGTTGGCCAGCAGCGTACCCGCGACGGTGGCCTGCTCCTCGAAGGCAGCCTTGTCGGTCTCATAGGTAAAAAGCACGTCGCCCACTTCGACCTTATCGCCGGGCTTCTTTACGAACTCGTTGATGACGCAGCTCTCCACGGTGTTGCCCTGGCGGGGCATGATCACCGGGACCGCGTTGCCCTTCCAACCGCCCGCAGGTGCGGCGGCAGCTGCGGCAGGCGCAGCGGCGGCAGCCGGAGCTGCGGCGGCAGCGACGTCGGGGTTGCCATCCTCGGTGGGACGGAACTGCTCGAAGTCTTCGCCGGGATTGCCGATGACGCAGACGTTGTACAGGCAGGGAACGTCGTCGCCCTCCTCAAAGAAGTTGGCCAGCAGCGTACCCGCGACCTTGGCCTCCTCCTCGAAAGCGGCCTTGTCGGTCTCATAGGTGAAGAGCACGTCGCCCACGGCGACCGCATCGCCCGGGTGCTTCTTGAATTCGTTGATGACACAGCTTTCGACAGTATTGCCCTGTCTCGGCATAATGACTGGAACTGCCATATTCGTTGCATCCTCCTGTTCTGATTTTCCATACTTCAGGCATACATACCTGCATATCTTTATTGTAACAGCCCGGACATGAAGAATCAACCAAACAACATTTTATTCGCAAATCCTTAACATTCGTTAACATTGATGTCGAACTCTCCCGAGGGATTTCCCCGCGCCATGACCAAAGCAGCCGAAATTGCTGCGGCTCCATCTTGTATTTTTGCAATGGAAGCGGTATAATGATTTCATACTTTTTTCCAGCGAGGGGTGGTTGTCCTTGTCCGCACGCAATTCTGCCAAGGCCGTGGTGATCAACAACGGGAAGCTCCTCGTTAACCGCTGCCATTCCCGCTTCGGAGAATACTTCACGCTGCCCGGTGGCGGCCAGCGCACCGGCGAAATGCTCACGGAGACCGTCCGGCGGGAGCTGTTGGAGGAGACGGGCTACTCCGTCACGCCCCTGCGGCTCTCCGGCATCTATGAGCGGGTCTCCACGGGACGGGACGAGGGGCAGTGCCACAAGATCTACTTCATCTTCCTCTGCCGCCTGGACAGCGGCGAGCGCGCCGAGCCCTCCGAGACCGACCGATTTCAGATCGGCACGGACTGGATTCCCCTGAAGGAGGTTCCCAACCGCAACCTCTTTCCACGCGCCATAAGGGACAATCTGCGCAGCCTGACCGGCTACGGAGAAACCATATACATCGGCTCCGAAAAGGAGCGCTGATTCGCACAGCATGGAACGGACATCTGCTTCCGTTCCTTTTTTATTGCGTGCGCGCGAAAAAAACTTCCGTTCCCGCCGGATTCCGCGTTCGGATTGTTGCCTTCGCGCGTCTATCAGGTGTGCGCACAGAAAAGGAGAGAGAAAAATGATTGCATGCATCCTCGCCGCCCTCGACAACGAGGACGACCGCAGCTTTGTAGAGCAGCTCTACCTGAAAAACTACGGCCTGATGTACAAGAAGGCACGGAGCATCCTCAAAAGCCACGCAGAAGCCGAGGATGCGGTGGAGACAGCCATGCTCCGCATCCTCGACCGCATCCCCACGCTGAAGGCCTGCAACGCCGCCTCGCAGCGCTCCTATCTGCTCACCTGCGCCCGCAACGCGGCCATCGACCGACTCAGAAGGGATTCGAAGCTCGACCGCTTCGCAGATCCCCAGGAGCGCCTTGACGGCGTGTCGGACGATTCTGCGGCGGTGGACGCCGCTCTCATCCGCAGTGAACAGATTCAGGCCGTGGCGGCTGCGCTCAAGCGGCTTGCAGCCGCAGAGCGGGAGCTTTTGAAGATGAAGTACTTTGACGAAATGAGCGACGCTGAAATTGCGCAACTGTTGGGCGTCAGCCGGGACAGCCTGCGCAGCCGCGTCAACCGCGCGCGCCGGAAGCTGGGCGCGTTGCTTCAGGAGGTGGAAAGCGATGGTCAATGAGTTCTGCAAGATTCCCAACCACAGCCGCGCCGCCATCTCCGAGGGCTGCGACGCCGCAATTCTCCGCGCTGCGTTTCTGCAACTGGAGGAGGAGGAAATCATGAAATACACAATGGAAACCGTTCGCGCCGGGCATAAAGATCCCCGGCAGCTCGAATTTGCCCGCAACCTGCGCCGCCGCGCCCATCGCCGCGCCGCGCGCCAGGCCGCCGTACACATTCTGCCCCGCGCCGCCCAGGCGGTCGCCTGTCTGATCGCCGTGCTAGCCGTCGGCATGGGCGTGGCCCTCGCGGCCTCTCCCGCCGCCCGTAGCTGGGCGGCAGGCGTGCTGCACGCGGAGATCTACGAGGAGATGAACATCTTTGCCGCCGAAAGCGGAAAGAACAGCGTGCCCACCCGGTATTGGGGCGACGAGCCCCTCTCCGGTTTCCGCGGCGGCGCTTCTCTGGGAGATGCGCTGTACCTCGCCGGAGGCGTAAACTCCGACGACGACATCTACGTTCAGACGCCCGGCGCGTCGCAATACGGCGTGTACAAAAAAACCGGATCGGAAGATCGCGAACTGATGAACCTGACTGCCTTCGGCGACGGCCTTTACGCGCTCTGCGCCGAGGACGCGGACGCCGACTGGTTTGGCGGAGACGCAAACGACGCCGTCTGCGCCTCTTACAGCATCGGCAGGGTGCGCTTCTCCGAAGACGGCTATGCCGTCGAAGCGCCGCGCACCCTGAATCTGAAGAACCTGTTTGGCAATGATACCCGAAAGCCCACGAGCGCAGCGGTGCAGTGCTTCTGCGCGGATGGAGATTCCCTTTATCTGCTCTATGAATGGAGCTACCCGTCTGAAGGCTGGAGCGGCGAGTCCCATTGCGGTCTACTGCGCTACAATCCGGTCACGGGCGCGCTGGATGAGATCGTGCTGCCCGAGGGGAACTACCTCGGCTGGGAGGGCGCCCTGTCCGCGTTTTCAGGGCGGGACGGCCGCGCCTACCTCGCCCTCTCCGAGGACGCGGTGCAAACCACCCGCATCCTGCGCATCGAAGCGGACGGCAGCCTATCGCCCCTCTCCGGGCTTCCCTACAAGGGCAACGCCCGTGCCTGCGCATTCGCCGTGAATTCAGCGGGAGACACCCTCTACTTCCTTCAGGAGCGCTGCGTTTACGGCGCGCCCATCTCCGACCCGTCCCTGGCCCATCCGATCGCAACCACCGGCCAGACCTACGGAAGCGCCGTGCTCATCGACGACAGCACGCTGGCCATCGTAAACGACATGAATGCGCAGATCTACGTCCTGAGCGACGAACAGGCGGAAATCACGCAGTTGTGCGTCGACGGCCATGGCGGCAATTACTTTGTGGAGACGCGCTTTGCCGAGTCGCATCCCGGCATAAATCTTGTGGGCGATCCCTGCTTTGCGGACAGCATAAAGGACGGGACCTATCTGGACGCGATCCTCGCCGGGCAGAGTCAGGCGGACGTGTGGCTGCTTCCGTTGGATGAGCTTCCCTACCTGCTGGACGCAGGGACATATGCAGAGATAGACGATCCCGAGTTGACCGGGGCCGCCTTACGGATGTACTCCGGACTTCAGCGCGAAATCTTTCGCGACGGAAAGCTGGCCGCCGTGCCCCTCTACGGCTACTCCTACGCGGATTTCAGCTTTGATCCGAACGTTATGAAAGTGCTGAACCTCTCTGATGACGCCCTTCCCGAAACCTGGGCCGAGCTTTTGGATCTGCTGATCGAGCTCTCCCGGAGCCCGCAGTCCCATGACTTCTGCCTGAACGACAGCTATGCAAGCGCGGACGAATTCTCCCGGATGCTCTTCAACCTCATCAGCAACGCGTACCTTCGCCTGTGCCGTTATGAGAATCGAACTGCGGACTTCAGCGATCCAGGGTTTGAATCCCTCGCTGCGCTCTGGCGGCAGATTGACTTTGACGCCTTCCGCTACGCGCGCCGGGACATGCCGGACAACACCGTCGAGGGCACGCTGCTCTATTCGGACGACATCTACAACTATGAACCCTGGGCAATCCCGCGCACGCTGCGCTTTGATGCGCAAAGTCCCCTCGTCAGCCGCTGCTCCGGCATCGCGGCGGTCGTCAACCCTGAATCGGCGCGCGGGGAGCTGGCTTACGATTACATCCGCCTCTATTTCAGCGACAGCGCCAGCATCGAGGATCGCAGCGTCTTTGACGCGTACAGCGAACCGAACGCAATGACGGACGACGCAAATTGCGCGGCGTGGATTGCGCGGATGCGTACGCTGGCCGGCGATCTCACCGTCGTACCCTCTGCCGCCCGGGAAAACCCGGACGCGTGGGCGCAGGCCGAAGCGACCGCGCGCGCTTATGCAGGCGGCGAAATTACATTTGCTGCGCTGGCGGAGGCGCTCAACGCTTCCCTGGCATAGTACACGAACCATTCCCGCCCGGACGCATAAGCTGGATTGTGGAGCGCATCCATATTCAAGAAAAAGGAAGTGCCTTACATGACGCAAAGCAATTCAATAAATCCGTCCGGCGGGGAGCTTTCCACCCCATCGTTTCCGGACCTCAACGAACCCGCCATGCCCGGCATTGGCTCCGAGG
This sequence comes from bacterium, assembly GCA_004563405.1. Taxonomy (GTDB): domain Bacteria; phylum Bacillota; class Clostridia; order Christensenellales; family Aristaeellaceae; genus SFTH01. The sequence goes on along the minus strand of SFTH01000005.1, from coordinate 89,765 downwards.
GACTGCCCACGCCGTCCCTTCCCGCTGAACCGGAGCTTCCCGACCTCAACGAACCCGCCATGCCCGGCATTGGACCGGAGGGGCTGCCCACGCCGTCCCTCCCCAGCACGCCCCAGCCCAGCCGCCCGCAACCCTCGCAGCCGAGCTGTCCGCCTTCGGGCTGCGCGCCCACATCCCGGCTCTGTCCGGCGGGCTATCAGCGCCTGTCGGTGCGCAGCAATCAGACCTTCACGGATCTGCTGCTGGAAAACAACGTCTCTTACAGCGCAATGCGCGCGGCAAACCCCGCTCTCCCCACGTCCCGCCCGCCGGCAGGTACGGTCTACTGTGCGCCGCCCTCCGGCACCCGTCGCATGTGCACCTACGGAAGCCGCACCTATGTGATGGGACAGGGCGAAACCCTCTACTCGCTCGTGCGCACGCTGAACACCACCGCCTCCCAGCTGCTTCGGGCCAACCCGGAGCTGGCCCCCGGCGACTTCCTGCCCGGGCGGGTCATCTGCCTGCCCTGACGCACGAACGCCCCCGGAGACAATTAAAGCGCGATAGGGCTGCCGCCCGCTCGCGCGCTCCCGGGGGTATGCAACAGCCTCCCCCGGCGCGCTCCGCCGGGAGAGGCTGTTCTTCGTCCGTTTCACAAAAGCTCCTCATAGCTTTCGATGCAGCAATCGGAAATGCGTATGATCTCCGCGCGATCGTTGATCTGCGTCGGATCGAGCAGCGCGATGACCGGGCATCCGGCAGCCTTCGCGCTCCGAATGGAATAGAGCGCGTCCTCAAACACGCACATCTCCCCCGCCTCCACGCCCAGCTTCTGCGCCATCAGTTCAAAGTAAGCCGACTCGGCCTTGGTCAGGCCGTATTCGTAGCAATCCGTGATAAAGGAAAAATACTGCGCCAGTCCCAGCCGCTGAAGTCCGTCCCGGGCATACTCCCTGGGCGTACCCGTGCCCACGCACATGGAAACGCCGCATGCCTGAAGCTTTTTCAGGTATTCTCCCACGAACGGCTTGGCGTGTGCGTCGAAGAGGTAGTGGCGATGCATGTAGCCCTCCAGCTCCTGTACGATCTTCGCCTGCTCCATGTGCCTTCCATGCGCCTCCAGAATTTCCGCGCAGAGGCGCTTGCTGGAGGTCAGATACATGCGCGACAGTTCTTCCCCGGTGGGAATGATGTCGTGCGCCAACAGAAACTCCAGCGTGGAGAAGCGCCAGTAGCGCATGGTGCACAGCAGCGTTCCGTCCATATCAAACAGAGCCGCCCTGAACTTCGGTCGCATTCCTCAAACCTCCTCCAGCAGCGTCCGGCGCGCCGCGTCCAGCGCCTCCAGCGGCCCACCGCCCTGGGCAAAATCCGGCCGCCCGCCGCCCTTTCCGCCAAGCGGCTTCAGCGCGCCCGACAGCAACGCGCCCATGGCATACTTGAGGTCAGCGCTCCGGGCGAACACAAAGTTGTACTTCTCCCCCGCCTTCGCCGCGAGCAGCGCCACGACGCTCTCCGCGGCGATCAGCTTAGAAGCCGCATCCTTCAGAAGACCTGCATCGGCCTCCAGCTCCGCGCAGACCAACCGTCCGCCTCCCGGCAGTACCTGCGCGCCCGCAAGCAGCGCGTCCAGCTCACCAAATAGCTTCTCCCTGCGCAGCCTGCCCAGCGCGAGCTCCGCTTCCCGCAAGCGCAACTGAAGATTCCCGATGCTGTGCGTCAACATCTCCGGCCGGGTCGAGAGCAGATTCGCCGCCGCCCATGCGCAGTCGTAGTTCTTCCGGTAGTCCTCCACCGCCCGCCAACCGCAGACGAAGCTCAGCCGGAGCTTTCCCCGGGCGGGCGCGGCGCCCACGATCTTCACCAGGCCGATCTGACCCGTGGAGGAGGGATGAGTGCCGCCGCAGGCTACCATCTCGAAGTCTCCCATAGCCACGATGCGCACATGCTCCTTCACCGTGGGCCGCTTTCGAAGCGGCAGCGTCGAAAGCTCATGCGGCTCCGGGAACCAGCAGCGGATGGGAGCATCCTGCTGAATCCGCGCATTCACGCAGTCCTCAATGCGGGCAATCATTTCATCGGAAATGTGGGTCGCGCCGTCCGCAAATTCCACGTCAATGCTGGAGAATTCCGCGCCCAGGTGCAGTCCGATGGTCATGCCTCCGGTCAACTCATACACCGCCCCGGCGATCATGTGCTCTCCGCCATGCTGCTGCATGTGATCCCAGCGCCGCGCCCAGTCAATGCAACCGTGGACGGCCTCGCCCACCGCAAAGTTCGCGTCCACCTCATGCCAGACCTCGCCCTCCGCATCCACGAACACGTCCGTCACACGGGCTTCGTTCAGCGTGCCGGCGTCGTAGGGCTGCCCGCCGGAGGTGGGATAGAACGCCGAACGGTTCAGTGCGAGTATCGTCCTTCCGTTGCGTTCGGAAACCTTCTCCACCACGGCGTCAAATTCTTTCAAATAGGAATCGTTGTAATAGAGTCTGTCGGTCATTTGTATCACGCTCCGCAACTATCATACCGAAAGCCGGTGAAAAACGCAAGTTTGCGTGCGCAATTTCTTTTGTAGCGCGGACTCCGGACTTTAAGTTTCTCCGATTTCCTTGACATTCCTACCGCAGCGCCGTATAATTGTGACGTTAACAGATTGGATATGCGTTGATGGGAAGAGTACGCCGCAATCGAGCACGACAGAGAGGGACGCCATTGGCTGGAAGCGTCCGCGCAGAGAAGAGGCCGAAGGACACCCCGGAGCATCCGCCTTTGCGGCGCGGCCCGCGTTACAGGCTTTGAGTGGGACATCCCTTGATGTCCAAGCAGGGTGGCACCGCGAAACCTTCGCCCCTACATTGGGACGGGGTCTTTTTTATTTTTGTCGGGAGGGATTTTACTATGCTGACACAGGCACCCAAGGGCACCCAGGATATGCTGCCCCAGGACGCTTACAGATGGCAGATCATTGATGAGAACATGCGCCGCATCTGCGCCGAGGCGGGCTACCGGGAGATCCGCACGCCCATCTTCGAGCACACGGAGCTCTTCCAGCGCGGCGTGGGCGACACCACCGACGTGGTACAGAAGGAGATGTACACCTTCGAGGACAAGGGCCATCGCTCCATCACACTGAAGCCAGAGGGCACCGCGGGCGCAGTGCGCGCCTTCATCGAGGACCATCTGAACGAGAGCCTGCCCTGCAAGCTCTACTACGCCGCCTGCCCCTGCTTCCGCTACGAGAAACCCCAGTCCGGCCGCCTGCGCCAGTTCCACCAGAACGGCATCGAAGTCTTCGGCGCGAAGGACGCAAGCCTGGACGCGGAGATCATCCAGATGGCCATCCGCATGCTTCAGGCCAACGGCATCCAAGATCTCAAGCTGAGCATCAACTCCATCGGCTGTCCGGAGTGCCGCAAGGCCTACCATGAGAAGCTGAAGGCCTACCTTGAACCCAAGCTGCCCACGCTGTGCAAGACCTGTCAGGAGCGGTACGAGCGCAATCCCCTGCGCATCCTGGACTGCAAGGAGGACGCCGAGAAGCTGACCGACGCGCCCGCCATGCTGGACAACCTCTGCCCGGACTGCGCGGAGCACTTCGAAAAGCTGAAGAAATACCTCGACGCGCTGGGCATCGCCTACGAGATCGACCCGCGCATCGTGCGCGGCCTGGACTACTACACCAAGACCGTGTTCGAGATCATCACCGAGACCGCCCAGGGAAATCTCACCGTCTGCGGCGGCGGCCGCTACGACGGCCTGGTGAAGGAGCTGGGCGGCCCTGATACCCCCGGCATGGGCTTCGGCATGGGCATCGAGCGCATGCTGATGGTGCAGGATCTGCGCGGCATCGCCCCCACAGCGCCCGATCTCTACGATGTGTTCGTGGTCACGCTGGGCGACGAGGCGCGGCTCGAGGGCGTGAAGCTGGTGCGCGAACTGCGCGACGCGGGCCTCAAGGCCGATCTGGATCACGCCGCCCGCAGCATGAAGGCCCAGTTCAAATACGCCAACAAGCTGGGCGTAAAGAAGGTCATCGTACTGGCCGGGGACGAACTCGCTAAGGGCGTGGTCAAGCTGCGCGACATGGAGAACAGCTCCGAGGAGGAGGTCGCGCGCGCCGGGATCGTCGCACGCCTTACGAAGTGAGACAAACATATACGGATATAAATATATAGGAGGAATTGAATATGCTTTCCCACAAGCGCGATCATTATTGCGGTCTGCTGAATCGTGAAATGGCCGGTCAGACCGTGCATCTCTCCGGCTGGGTGCAGCGCACCCGCGACCTGGGCGGACTGGTGTTCGTCTGGCTGCGCGACCGCGAGGGTCTGGTACAGCTGGTGTTTGACGGAAACGACTGCTCCCCCGAGCTGCTCTCGCTGGCCCAGAGCCTGAGAAGCGAATATGTGCTCACCGTGGTGGGCGAGGTGCGCCTGCGCGACGAGAGCGCCGTCAACCGCGAGCTCAAAACCGGCGAGATCGAGGTAGTCGTGCGCGAAGCAGTGCTTCTGAACAAGAGCGAGACCCCGCCGATCTACATCGACGACAAGGCCGACGAGAACGAACTGGTGCGCCTGAAGTACCGCTATCTGGATCTTCGCCGCCCCTCCATGCAGGAGAAGCTGCGCGTGCGCAGCCGCGTGGTCAACTGCATCCGCACGGCGCTGGACGAGCAGGGCTTTACCGAGGTAGAGACCCCCATTCTGTCCAAGTCCACGCCCGAAGGCGCGCGCGACTTCCTGGTGCCCAGCCGCCTGCATCCCGGTACCTTCTATGCCCTTCCCCAGAGCCCCCAGATCTACAAGCAGCTGCTGATGCTCGCAGGCTTTGACAAGTACTACCAGATCGCCCGCTGCTTCCGCGACGAGGACAACCGTGCCGACCGCCAGCCGGAGTTCACCCAGTGCGACATTGAAATGTCCTTCATCGACGAGGAGGACATTTATGCCGTGGTCGAGGGCGTGTTCGCCCGCATCTTTAAGGAAGTCAAGGGCGTGGAGCTTCAGCTGCCCCTGCCCCGCATGACCTGGGACTACGCCATGGAGAACTACGGCTCCGACAAGCCCGACACCCGCTTCGAGATGCGCCTGAAGAATCTGACGGACAAGCTGGCAAACTCCGGCTTCGTGGTCTTCGACAACGCCATCGCCGAGGGCGGCCGCGTGGAGGCCATCAATGCAAAGGGTCTGGCGTCCATGACCCGCAAGGAGATCGATTCTCTGGCCGAGTTCGTCAAGACCTACCGCGCCAAGGGCCTTCCCTACATGATCTTCACCGCCGACGGCAACGTGAAGTCCTCCTTCAACAAGTTCATGACCCCCGAGATGATCGAAATTGTGCGCACCGAGATGAACGCCGAGCCCGGCGACATCGTGTTCTTCGGCGCGGACAAGAAGGCCGTCGTCTGGCAGAGCCTGGGCGCGCTGCGCTGCGAGATCGCCAAGCGCAAGGGCCTGATCGACGAGGGCAAGTACAACCTGTTCTGGGTCACCGAATTCCCGCTGTTCGAGTACAGCGAAGAGGAGCAGCGCTATGTGGCCGCCCACCATCCCTTCACCAGCTGGTATGAAGAGGACAACTGCCACATGGACGGCGACAAGGAGAAGATCCGCTCCCGCGCCTACGACCTGGTGATGAACGGCATCGAGCTGGCCTCCGGCTCCATCCGCATCCACCGCGCTGACCTGCAGGCCCAGATGTTCGAGATGATCGGCCTGTCCGACGAGGAAGCCCACCATCGCTTCGGTTTCCTGCTCGATGCGTTCAAGTACGGCGCGCCGCCGCACGGCGGACTGGCCTTCGGTGTGGACCGCCTGGTGATGCTGCTCACCGGCAGCGACAGCCTACGCGACGTCATCGCCTTCCCCAAGGCCACCAGCGCCAACTGCCTGATGATGGAGACCCCCGCCGACGTCCGCCCGGATCAGCTGGAGACCCTGAAGATCAAGGTCGACCTGCCCGCAGAGAATTCGTAATTTCAGCATATCTGCCAAAAAATGACCAATCCCCGGCGCACATGCGCCGGGGATTGCTTCGTCTTGTGTTTCTGTCACTTATTTGCGTTTTTTGCAATTTCGCGCAGGATAGCATTCAAAATTGTGATGGTCACCGGAATGCCGCCCTTCTTTCCGCGAACGACGATGGAGGTCAGATCGCTGTCGATCAGCCGCTCCTTCAGCTGCACGACGCTCGCAAAGCCGGTGGACGCGGCCAGCACGCAGACGTCGCTCATGGGTTCGCTCTGGCGGCGGCGTATCATGCGGTTGATCGCTGCGGGCGCGCTGCCCACAACCATCAGCTTGGGGCCCGTGACCGCGAGGCCGTAGTCCACCGCGATCTCCGCGCGGGTGATTCTGCGCTGCTCCGCCAGGGATATCACCTGGGGATCGTCGATAAAGCAGACCACCTTTGCGCCCTTATTGCCCATCAGGCTCATGTCAATGCCGTTTTCCACAAGTGTCGTGTCCGTAATAATGGTTCCGCCCATTTCAATCAGGCGTTTGATGTGCGTCAATGCTGTCGGGCTGAAATAAATACTTTGAGACAGCGACGCATCGTTGGTTTCCCGCTCAATTTCAGCGAGAATTGACGCCATTTCCTGGGTCATATAGGGCATTCCGACTCCATGCCGGTTGCTCTCACCCTGCGTTCTGCGAATCAAATGCCACACTCCCTATGTTTTACTCTTAAGTATAGATTTGTAAATCCTAGACTCATCTTAAATATTTTTCTCCATATTGTCAAGACGCATCCGTCACACCATCGAAATTTAACCGTCCATCAATAAAATAATTCATAAATGTAAATAAATCGAAAGTTTTAGTGGTTAAATACATGTTAGTTAATTTTCTGTACAAATCTTTTCCAAAATACTGGAAATGCCGCCCGCTCTGCGGACGGCATTTTCATTCAGTTCATATACTTTTCGGAGGGACGCACGATTGCGCATCCTGTCTCCTGGTCGAATCCATCCAGAATCAGCAGGGAATTCGCACCCTTCACCCGCTTCTCCTTCGGCGTGGAGGTGGAAATCATGACGCAAACGCCCACGACCTCCGCCTGGAATTCCCGCATCATGTCCACCATGCCCTGCAGCGTTCCGCCGCCCTTCATGAAGTCATCCACGATCAGCGCACGCTGGCCGGGGCTGACCGCCCTGCGTGCCAGAGCCATGGTTTCGATGCGCTCGTTTCCGCCTCCCGCAATGTAGTTGATCTTTACAGCGGAGCCCTCGTAGGCCCGGCTGTCCCTGCGTGCGATGACCAGCGGCACATCCAGCATGCGCGCGGTCATCAGCGCAATGGGAATTCCCTTTGTCTCCATGGTCAACACGAAGTTTGGCGCCTTGTCATAGTATTGCATGGCGAGAATCTCGCCCAGCGCCTGCGCCGTCGCGGATTCTGCCGTGACGTCCGAAGTATAGAGAAAGCCTCCGGGCAGCATGCGTCCGGGCTCCTTCAGTCGCTGGGCCAGGCCGTTGAGCACGCGCTCCACACGCTTCGGGCTGGGAATTGCGCGATAGCGCACGCCACCCGCAGCGCCCGCTACGGTCTCTACGCGGCCGAGATCGAACTGTGCAAAGGAATTGCTGATCAGGTCGATGTCCTCGCTGATGGTCGATTTTGCGGTGCCGAACAGCTCGCAGAATTCCCCAAGGGTATGAATGCGGTTGGGGGTCTCCGTGAGTATGCGCGCCATTGCGCCCAGTCGCTCGTTCCGCTTGATCTTATCCATCTCGTCAGCACTCCTCATCCGAATGATTTGCAAGTTTTCAATATTATAATTCGGAATTGTTAGGTTTACATGTTGTTCAAATGTATTTTGACACCCGCGCGAAGTTTTAACGTACTTTCCGCCGCAATTGGCCGCTTGCCCTTGCAGTTCCATGCATTTTCAATTATAATATAATGTAGATTTTCCGTATGTCCCGGAGCGATCGGGACGCATATGACGGCATCGGGAGAGATGGATTCGATGGTAGCAGACATTCATGATTATCAGAAACGGCACGTTCACTTCATCGGCATCGGCGGAAGCTCCATGTCCGGCCTGGCCGGACTTCTCAAGGAGGAGGGTTATGTCGTCAGCGGATCCGACAAGACCCGCTCCCACAAGACCGATCACCTTCAGGAAAAGGGCATTGAGATTCACATCGGCCACAGCGCCGAAAACCTGCGCGGCGCGGACGTCGTGGTTTACTCCGCGGCAATCTCTCCGGACAACGTGGAGCGCGCGGAGGCGGCGCGGCTGGGCGTGCCGGAGATCGAACGCTGCGATCTGATCGGCCAGCTGATGGCCGGCAGCAGCTTCGCCGTCGGTGTGAGCGGCACCCACGGAAAGACCACCACCACCTCGATGCTGGCCCAGGCCTTCCTCTCCGCAGGCGCGGACCCCGCTATTCACATCGGCGGCGAGCTGGACTTCATCGGCGGAAGCACCCGCCGCGGCGACGGCAACGACTTCATCTGCGAAGCCTGCGAATTCAAGGAGAGCTTCCTGCACTTCAAACCCACGGTGGCCGTGATCACCAACATCGACGAAGATCATCTCGATTTCTACGGGGACATCGACCACATCGAGGCCGCGTTCCGAAAGTTCGCGGATCTCCTGCCCGAAAGCGGCTGGTGCGTGGCCTGGGGCGACGATTTCCGTGCGCGCCGGGTCTGCCTGGAGAGCCATTGCAACCGCATGACCTACGGCTTGAATCCGGACAACGACCTGCGCCCCGAGAATCTCAGCTACGACGCGCGCGGCTGCGCCCACTTTGACGCAGTGCTCTGCGGCGAAGTGCTCGGGCACTTCAACATCGGCGTCGCCAGCGAGGCAAACATGCTGGACGCCCTCGCGGTCATTGGCGTCTGCTACATACGCGGCCTCGACCTTCAGAAGGTCGCCGGCGCGCTGGAGAGCTTTGTGGGCGCGCATCGCCGCTTCGAGCTCACCAGCCGCACGGACGGCGTGAAGTGCTACACGGACTACGGCCACAATCCTGCGGAGATCAAAAACGCACTGAAGATTGCGAGCCTCCAGCCCCATCGGGAGCTCTGGTCCGTCTTTCAACCGCACACCTATTCCCGCACGAAGACGCTCTTTGACCAGTTTCTGGAGACCTTCGACCTCGCGGATCACGTTCTGGTGACCGACATCTGCGCTGCGCGGGAAGTGGATCCCGGCGACATCAGCGCCGCGATGCTCATTGAACCCCTGCGCGCGCGGGGCCTGGACGCGGTCCTCACCCCCAGTTTCGACGACGCGGAGGCCTATCTGCGCAGCCACTGGCACGAGGGCGACCTCATGATCAGCCACGGCTGTGGAGATATCGACCTCCTGAACGAACAGATTGCGCGCAACGGCGACACGCCGCGCTGAGAATACGGAGGATATTTGCCTTGAAGAGATTCATCTGTGCGCTGCTGGTTGCGGCGCTCTCCCTATGCGCGCTCACCGGCTGCGACCGCAAGACGGTTACGCCCGAGCCCGCTGCAGAACAGCAGGCGGACTTTGCCCCGGAGACGACCGCCGCAGGCTTTACTGGCGCCGATCTGCCAGCCACCGTGCCGGAAACCGTGCCAACGGAAGCGGATGAGGCCCCTGCGGAGCAACCGGTCGCCCAGGACAGTGCCCTCGACCCGACGGATTCGGAGGCAGCGGAGCCGGAGACAACGCCTGAGCCTGCGGAGACGCCGGAGGCTGCGTCCGAGCCAACAGAGACGCAGCAGGCCGCTTCGCAGCCCTTTGCCACGGCGACGCCCCAGCCCAATACCTCAATCGCCGGTTACACAGAGGTCGATGCAGGCGGCTTGGGCTTCCGCTTCAGCTATCCCACCGGATGGACGAACATCCCGGGCCGCTCCACCGTCTGCTTCGTTCAGCCCACGGAGAACGGCACCGTATATCCTGCGCGCGTGGCGGTCACCATGAAAAAGCTCGCCCACCGTTGCAATTACGACTCAAACAACGAGCACAAGACCGAGCTTGCGGATTACCTCAAGACGCTGATGACCCAGTATGATGAAAAGACCTTCAAGGTCAATACCACGCTGGACGAAGAGACCCGCTTCATGGACAATTCCGCCATCTCCACCACCTATCTCGCCTACGACGGCGACCAGGAGATACAGGGCTATGTCATTCTGACCTACTTTGAGCGCTATCTCTTCGTGTACCACTTCCTCTGCGCCTATGAGGACTACGCTGCCTTCGAACCCGACATGCGCCACATGCGGGATTCCGTCAAGGCGGCACAGGATCTGCTGGACTGACACAGAACGTCGCGCCGCGCCGGACACATCCGGGCGGCGCGTCCCTTTGCCCTCACGACGCATAAACAGGGCCAGAAATAAATTGAACGGGAGCTTTCCGGAGGAAAGTTCCCGTTTATTCTGAATGCGAGCGACGTCTGTAAGCCGAGTTCTGTATTGGACGATCATCTGTCTAGGCCTCAAGTTGCCATGAGGCTCAAGCGATTACCCGAAAGCGTGACGGGCAGCCACATGCGCTTTCCTATCAATCTTGCACCGGATGGGGTTTACAGAGCGGACTGGTCGCCAAGCCGCTGGTGAGCTCTTACCTCGCCTTTCCACCCTTACCCTGAATTCAGAGAATCCAGGGCGGTATATCTCTGTTGCACTTTCCTTGGAGTCGCCTCCACCGGCAGTTAACCGGCATCCTGCCCTGCGGTGCTCGGACTTTCCTCAGACAAAACTGCCTGCGATCGTCTGGCGTCCTCGCATATCATTCCGTTTCCGTGCGGATTATTCCTCGCTGTAAATAATCCGTCCGCAGTTGTCGCAGAGCACCAGCTTGTCGCCCTCCTTCAGGGCAAGGAGCGTCGCGCTCGGCAGGGACATGAAGCAACCGCTGCACTGGCCGTCGATCAGCTTCGCCATGGGGGGCGTGCAGTGCTGCTTGATGCTGCGGTACTTTTCCATCAGTGGCGCGTCGATCTTCGCAGCCTCCTGCTCAGTCTTTGCGCGCATGTCCTTCAGCGTCGCGGTATCGCGCTTGAATTCCACGTCGTATTCCTGCTTCAGCTGGTCGTATTCCGCCTTGGTGCGGGCGGCGCGCACGCGGATTTCCCGCTGCTGGCGGTCGCGGATCTCCGCATCCTTGCGCATCTTGGTCAGCTCCTGCTCGTAGCGGGTCAGGGTGTCCATCAGCTTCTGCACGGGCTCCATCCGCTCCTCCGCCTCCTCAGCGGATTTGGGCGCGTTCTGCTCAATTTCCTCCATCAGACCGCCGAGAACCTTCTGAAGGCGCTCGGAATCGTCGCGCACGGCCTCCAGCCGGTCAGACATGGCGGCGACCTCGCTTTCGAGCTTCTTCATGTTGTTCTGCTGTTCCATCAGGAAATTACGCTGCTTGATCAGCGTCTGGCGCTTATCGGACTGGCGAATCTTCGTTTCGAAGCGGTCTGCCTCCATATCCACCTGCATGAACTGCCACAACTTATCCAACTGCATTTCTCTTCCTCCACTTCTATCTGAACAGCGCAGCTTCGCTCTCATATATACGCACATTCCATTTTACACCATTTGCAGCCTTTTGTAAACCATCCGCAAGTAAATGTATTGCGGGCAGTTCCGTCGCAGCATGTCCGGCCTCCAGCACGCACATGCCGGACATGTATGCGTCCCAGGCCTTGTGATGGGCGATTTCACCGGTGAGATACGCATCCGCGCCCGCTTCGCAGGCGATGGACGCATAATCTCCGCCTGCGCCACCCAGCACAGCCACGCGGGACACGCGCCGTTCCCCCTCGCCGTACATGCGCACCGGTCCGCCCAGCGCCTTCTCCGCCCGTTCGCGGAAGGCGCCCAGCGTCTGCTCCTCCGGAATGCCCATGCGCATGCCCTCCGGCAACTCGACGAGCGCGCGCAGGCCCAGCCTTGCGGCCAACGCATCGTTTACGCCCGGCGAAGCATTGTCAAAATTTGTGTGCGCGGCGATGAGCGCCAGATCGTTTCGCACCAGGCGGCACAGCAGCCGCCCCTCCGCGTCGTCCTCCCGAAGGTTCTTGCGCCCGCGAAAGAGTATGGGATGGTGGGTCACGATGAGATTTGCTCCCAGTCGAAGCGCCTCTTCGATCACGGAAAAATTTAGATCCAATGCGCAGAGTATGCCCGTCACATTCCAATCGGGATCCCCGGCCAGAAGGCCTGCGTTGTCCCACTCATCTGCATTTTTGAAGGGTGCGAACGCGTCGATCGCCCGGTAGACTTCTCCCACAGTCAAAGGCATGCTTCCACTTCCTCCCAGATTTCAATCTCCCTGCGCAGCGCGTCCGCGCTTTCCTCGTCTCCCCCGCGAGCGGCGCCCTCTAGCGCCTTTCCCGCGACGCGCAGCCGGAACCGTGCGTATTCCCCGAGAAGCGGCGGCCGCTCCCGAAGCAGCACAGGGCCCACCGCACATTCCCGCTCATCCAGGCTCTGTGCACCCTGAACGGCGGAGAGGATCAGATAGATCCTGCGTCCGTCCTTCACCAGCGCCTCCCGCTCGATCTTCCAGCCGCAGCTGTTCATTCGCCTGCGCAGCTGAGGAGCGGCCACGTTGGGCTGAAGGATCAGCCGCGCGCCGTCGAGCCGACCGTCCGCCCGCTCCAGGATGCCGGCGATCGTCTCGCCGCCCATGCCCGCGATCACCGCAGCGTCCACCGGCTCTGCGAGGGCCTGCGCGCCGTCGCCCACATAGAAGGCGGCCCGGTCCTCAAGCCCCGTCAGCGCAATCAGCCTGCGCGCCTTTTCCAGCGAGGGCGCGGAGACGTCCGTCAGACAGACGCGGTTGCAGCGATGATTTTGCAACAAAAACGCACCGAGCCTGCCGTGGTCGCTTCCGATGTCTGCGCAGCAGACGCAGCTGCCCAGCATCCCGGCGATCGCCGACAGGCGCGGATCCAGGGATATTCTGCGTTCGTATACCATCAGTCGATGGAATCCTTCAGCTTGCGGGAGCGGCTGGGGTGGCGCAGCTTGCGCAGCGCCTTCGCCTCGATTTGGCGAATGCGTTCGCGGGTCACCTTGAACTCCTTGCCGACCTCCTCCAGCGTCCGGGCGCGGCCGTCCTCCAGGCCGAATCGGAGCTTGAGCACCATTTCCTCCCGGGGCGTCAGCGTGGAGAGCACGCTCATCAACTGCTCCTTGAGCAGCGTAAACGCGGCAGCTTCGGCGGGCGCGGGCGCATCGTCGTCGGGAATGAAGTCGCCCAGGTGGCTGTCCTCCTCCTCGCCGATGGGCGTCTCAAGGGAAACCGGCTCCTGCGCAATCTTGATGATCTCGCGCACCTTGTCCTCGGGAATGCCCATTTCCTCGGCGATCTCCTCGGGCAGCGGTTCGCGGCCGTACTCCTGCAGCAGCTGGCGGGAGACGCGAATCAGCTTGTTGATCGTCTCCACCATGTGCACGGGAATTCGGATGGTGCGCGCCTGATCCGCGATGGCGCGGGTAATGGCCTGCCGGATCCACCAGGTCGCATAGGTGGAAAATTTATAGCCCTTGCGGTAATCAAACTTTTCAACCGCCTTGATCAGGCCCAGGTTGCCCTCCTGAATCAGATCCAGAAACAGCATGCCGCGGCCCACATAGCGCTTCGCAATGGAGACCACGAGGCGCAGGTTCGCCTCGCAGAGGCGCTTTTTGGCCTCCTCATCCCCCTGCTCCATGCGCTGGGCGAGCTCGATTTCCTCCTCGGCGGAGAGCAGCGGCACCTTGCCGATCTCCTTCAGGTACATGCGCACCGGATCGTCAATGGAGATTCCCTCGGGCACGGAGATGTCGATCTCCTCCTGCTCCGGCTCTGCGTTCAGGCTGGCCTCGGGAATCATATCGTCCTTGACCACCTCGATGTTCAGTCCGCTGAGGGTGTCCAGCACGCGGTCAAACTGCTCACTGTCCATTTCAATATCGCCGAGCATCTCCACAATTTCCTTATAGGTGAGAACGCCCTTGGATTTTCCGGTCTCAATCAGCTCGCTGATGCGCGCCTTCATCGTCTCCAAACTCGGTGCCGCCTTGCCCATAATAAAACGCTCCTTTCGACCGGTCAGTCCTCCAAAGCCTGTGTCATGGCTTGCATTTGCGAATACAACTCTCTCTTGCGGCTCGGATCCGCTGTCTTTATCTCTTCTTCAATGGCCGCCATGCGCTCGCGCAGGCGCGTGCGGCGTATGGTCTTCAGGCTCGCCTCCGCGAGCTGCATGCGCTCCTCGTGCTCCTCCGGAAGCGGAGAATAGTTGAAGGCCTGCATGGCATCGCTGCGCGTCGCCTCATCCTCGATGCTTTCCACGAAGTTCGCGGCGCTTCCGCCGCCGAGCAGCCATTCGGCCGCCCTGCGATGAATCTCCAGGGAGAAGTCCCCGCCCTTCACGGTCTCCGGCGGAATATATCCGTTCGCCAGCAGCGTCAAGAGCGCCCTCTCCGCCAGCACGTCTTCGTTTGGGCGCTCCTTCCCTGAGGGCCGTGGCTGAAGACGGTTCATCTTGCGCGGCTCTGCCTGCGCGACGCCAATCTGCCTGAGCAGTATCTCCCGGTCGTAGCCGGTCTGGTTGACGAGCGTCCGCAGGTGGTTTTCCATCACGATGGGATCGCGAACCTTTTTGAGAATCTCGCAGCAGCGCAGCGCGTACTGCGTCATGCCATCCTGAGTGGTCAGATCCAGGCCGTCCCGCGCCCGCAGCATGCGGTACTCCGCCGCATCGTAGCGCGGAAGGCGTTCAAAGCCCTCCAGTCCGTTGGCCCGGACGAAATCGTCCGGATCCTGGCCGCCGGGATAGTCGATGACCCAGGGCGTCAGCCCCTCCAGATCATCGAAGATGTCCAGCGCCCGCAGCGCAGCCTTCTGTCCGGCGGAATCGCCGTCGTAGCTGATCCAGACCTCCGGGGCGTACCGCTTGATGAGGCGCGCCTGCTCCTGGGTCAGCGCCGTGCCGAGTGTGGCCACCACGCCTCGCACGCCATACTTCCGAAGCGAAACCGTGTCCATATAGCCCTCAACCAACACCAGCCGTCCCGCGTCGCGCTCCTTGCGCACGAAGTTCAGGGCATAGAGGCCCTGACGCTTGTTGAATACGGGCGTATCCGGCGTATTGAGGTACTTGGGCTGCGCGTCGCCCATGGCGCGCCCGCCGAAGCCCAGCACGCGCCCCTGTGCATTGATGATCGGAAAGATGACCCTGCCGCGGAACATGTCGTAGAATTTCCCGTCGCGCTCCACGGCCAGTCCCGCGCGCTTCAAAAGCTCCGGCTTAAAGCCCTGCTCGCCGAGATGGCGAATCAGACCGTCCCAGCCCCGGGGCGAAGCCCCCAGGCCGAAGCGGCGGATATCTGCATCGTTGAGCCCGCGCTTGTAGAGGTAATTGAGCGCCTCCGCGCCCTCGTCCGTCCACAGCATAGAATGAAAATAGCGGGCGGCAATCACGTTTGCTTCGTAAATGCGCTCTCGCTCCTGAGAAGTGACGAACGATTTTCCATTCCGCGCGGGTTCTGCCTCCGGAAGCGGCATGTGAACGCGCTCCGCAAGGTACTTGACCGCCTCCTGAAACTCCATGCGCTCCATTTCCATGACGAAATTAAGCGCCGTTCCACCCTTGTGGCATCCGAAACAGTAGTAGAGCTGACTTTCGGAGTCCACCGAGAAAGAAGGCGTCTTTTCATTATGAAAAGGGCAACAGCCCCAGAAGCGCCGGCCCTTCTGCTTCAGCGGGACGTATTCCGACACGAGCTCTTCCAAATTGACCCGCGCGCGCAGTTCATCCAGAAAAGCGTCTGAAAACCTTGCCATTTCCGCCTGCTCACCTTATCCTTCCATCCGACGCGACCCTAATTCTATTCGCCAGCCTTTTCCCTTTTCCTGCCTGATTCTGACAATTTACATCAATTTTCGCCTGCCCGCTTTCCTCCGCGGCGCATCGCGCCGCAGACGCGGAAGGTAATGTATAAAATACAACAAACCCGATGGAAATTCCTCTTTGTTTTTTAAATTTTTCGTGAATTCGACCGCCGGAAATCTTTTCCGAACGCATTTTCACCGGAGGCATACGATACAGCGTGACGCTTCTGCGCGCTGATATGGAGGGATAGTCATGTCCATCACCGTATGTAAATTCGGAGGGAGCTCCGTGTCGGACGCCGGCATGTTTGTGCGGGTAAACCGCATCATCCGCAGCGATCCCAACCGCAGATATATCGTACTTTCCGCGCCGGGCAAGCGCTGCCCCTCGGACGATAAAATCACCGATCTGCTCATTCGCGCCCATGCCGCGGACTGCGACGGGGATCATTCCATTTTGGCCCGTATCTTTGAACGCTATGCATCCATACGCGACGCGCTCGCGCCGGATTTTGATCTGGAGGGCGAATTCGCGCAGCTGCGCGCCAATCTCGGCCGGTCTCTGGATTATGTGGCAAGCCGCGGCGAATATCTCTGCGCGAAGCTGTTCGCCGCCTATACCCACCTCCCCTTCGTGGACGCCGCACAGCTTTTGTTCTTTGACGGCGACGGCCGAATCGACGTGGCAACCACCGCCCGCGCCGCGCGGGATAAGCTCCTGCCTCTCGGGCGGGCCGTGGTGCCGGGCTTCTACGGCGCGACCCGCGACGGGCGCATCCGTACCTTCAGCCGCGGCGGTTCGGACGTGAGCGGCGCGCTACTGGCCGCTGCGCTCGGGGCGACGCTCTACGAAAACTGGACGGACGTTGACGGACTCTACACCGCAGATCCCAAGCTGGTGGCGCATCCCGCGCGCAACTTCACAGTCAGCCTCTCGCAGATGGAGCGCATCTGCGCTGCGGGCGCGCGCCTTCTTCATCCGGACGCGCTCTCCCCGTTGCACGGGACGCACATCGACACCCTGCTCAAAAACACCTTCGCGCCCGGTGCGCCGGGAACGTGCGTCAGCGAGAACTGCACCGGCATCGTCCGCTGCGTCACCGGTCGACGCGGCCTGTACATGCTGGGTGATGCAGCCGCTGCCAGCGGCGGCAAAAACGACGTCCTGCTTCACGCCCTCCCGCTGCAGGGCTCGGTTCGGGTCGCCACTGTGAACGCCTTTGGGCTGACGGATCCGCAGATCCGCCTGGTTGAAGCAACCATACATCCGATTCATATGATTCATATGCAGGATCACATACAAATAATCGTACCGGAAAGGGAATACGAAGATACCGTCCGCGCCGTGCATCGAATTCTTCTGGAAGCCGGAAGCGAGGGCGGCTGAAACAGCGGCAAAGAAAAGCGCCCTGGCCTCCCTCTCGGGAAAACCGGGGCGCGCGTCTCCTCAGCGAAGCGCCTCCATCTCAGCGATGCGGGCCTTGAGCTTCTCCATCAGTCCCTGATTGGTGTTCAGCTTCTCCCGCTCCTTCTCCACCAGCTCGGCGGGCGCCTTGGCGAGGAAGCCGGGGTTGTTCAGCTTGGCGTTTGCGCGGGCAATCTCGCCCTCTACATTCTTCAGATCCTTGCTCAGGCGCTGGATCTCCTTGTCCACATCCACCAGCTCACCCAGCGGAATGAACAGCTCACAGGGCGCAGTGACTGCGGACGCGCTCTTCTCGGGATTCGCGGCAGCGGGGTCAATGAATTCCACCGCGCTCGCGCCCGCCAAGCGCTTGAAGTAGCCCTCGGCTGCGGCCAGTGCTTCCCGCCAGCCTTCGTGAGGTTTAAGAATCAGCGTGGCGCGCTTGCCGGGCGCAACGTTCATCTCGGCGCGCAGGTTGCGGATGGCGCGAATTGCCTCCATCACGCCCTCGAAGCGCGCAGCCTCGGCCGTGAAGTCCAGCGCGGGGTCACACTCCGGCCAGCTGGCGGAGATCAGCATGCCCTCAGTGCCCGGCAGGTAGCCGTAGAGCTCCTCGGTAATGAAGGGGATGTAGGGATGCAGCAGCTTCAGAATTCCGGTGAGCACATGCAGCAGCACTTCCTGGGTAGTCTTCTTCACCGCGCCATCCTCGGCGTACAGGCCCTGCTTGGCGATCTCAATGTACCAGTCGCAGAAATCGGACCACACGAAGTCGTAGAGCTTCGTGGCCGCCAGGCCCAGATCGAAATTCTCCAGGTTGTCGGTGATGATGCGCACCGTGTTCTGATATTCGGTCAAAATCCACTTATCCGCGATGGACAGCGCATCCGCCGCAGGCACGCCCTCGGGCGTGAAGTCCGTCAGGTTCATCAGCACGAAGCGGCTGGCGTTCCAGATCTTGTTGCAGAAGTTACGGTAGGTCTCGATCTTTTCGTTGGAGAGGCGCACGTCCGCGCCGGGCGCCACGCCCATCACCAGCGAGAAGCGCAGCGCGTCCGCGCCGTACTGGTCGATCACTTCGATGGGGTCGATGCCGTTGCCCAGGGACTTTGACATCTTGCGTCCCTGCGCATCGCGCACCAGACCGTGCATCAGTGCAACGCTGAAGGGGCACTTTCCGGTCTGCTCGATGCCGGAAAACACCATGCGCGCCAGCCAGAAGAAGATGATGTCATAGCCGCAGGAGAGCACGCTGTTGGGATAGAAGTCCTTGAAGTCCTGCGTCTCCTCCGGCCAGCCCAGGGTCGAGAACGGCCACAGCGCCGAAGAGAACCAGGTGTCCAGCACGTCTTCATCCTGGTGCACGCGCTTTCCACACTTCGGGCACACGGTGATGTCCTCGCGGGAAACGGTAATCTCGCCGCAATCGTCGCAGTAGAAGGCGGGAATCCGGTGGCCCCACCACAGCTGGCGGGAGATGCACCAGTCGCGGGTGTTCTCCATCCAGTTCAGATAGGTCTTTTCAAAGCGCTCAGGCACGAAGCGCAGCTCGCCGTCCTTTACGACCTTCACTGCGGGCTTCGCCAGGGGCTCCATCTTCACGAACCACTGCTTGGAAACCATGGGCTCGATGGTGTGGTGGCAGCGGTAGCAGGTTCCCACCTCGTGGGTCAGGGGCTCCACCTTCTTGAGCAGGCCCGCTGCCTCCAGATCTGCGACGATGGCCTTGCGGGCTTCCAGGGTGGTCATGCCGGCGTACTTGCCGCAGTCCAGCACCACAGGCTCATCCGCCGTGGCGCGCCCGCTGGCGATCCACTCGGCGTTTTCCGCAGCTTCCTTCGCGCCGGTCATGTGGCCGTCGTAGGTGAACACGCGCACCATGGGCAGGTTGTGGCGCTTGCCGACCTCGTAATCGTTCGGATCGTGGGCGGGAGTGATCTTCACCACGCCGGTGCCCTTGGTCATGTCGGCATGCTCGTCGCAGACGATGGGAATCTCCTTGTTGATCAGCGGCAGGATGACGTGGCAGCCGTGCAGGTGGGCGTATCTCTCATCCTCGGCATTGATGGCCACGGCGGTATCGCCCAGCATGGTCTCCGGGCGGGTGGTGGCCAGCTCCAGCATCTCGCCGGTCTCCTTCACCGGATAGAGCAGGTGCCAGAAGGAACCGTTCTTCTCCTCATACTCCACCTCTGCGTCGGAGATGGAGGTCTTGCAGCAGGGGCACCAGTTGATCATGCGCCAGCCCTGATACACAAGGCCCTTTTCATACAGGCGCACGAAGGTCTCGCGCACGGCCTTCGAGAGGCCGTCGTCCATGGTGAAGCGCTCACGGCTCCAGTCGCAGGACACGCCCAGCTTGCGCAGCTGCTTTACAATGCGCCCGCCGTACTCCTTCTTCCACTCCCAGGTGCGCTCCAAGAACTTTTCGCGTCCCAGTTCCTTCTTGCTCAGCCCCTCCTTCGCCAGCGCCTCCACCACCTTGACCTCGGTGGCGATGGCGGCATGGTCCGTGCCGGGCACCCACAGCGTCGGGTCGCCCTTCATGCGGTGATAGCGAATGAGCACATCCTGGGGCATTTCGTCCAGGGCGTGGCCGACGTGCAGCTGTCCGGTGATGTTCGGCGGCGGCATGACGATGGTGAAGGGCTTCTTCCCGGGATGCATCACGGGCTTGAACGCGCCGCTCTTCTCCCACTTTTCGTAGATGCGGCCCTCAATCTGCTGGGGCTGATAGACTTTTTCCATGGTGAATTCCCTGTTTTCCATAGCTTCCTCCTAATATTCCTATCCCAGGATCGCAAGCAGCGCGCCGCCTGCGCAGATAAGCATTCCAATCAGCTTTATGACGTTCTTCGCACCTTCGCCGGCCTCGGGCCTGAGTCTGCGCGCGATTCTTCCCGCGAGGCAGACGAGTGCGACGGCTGCGAGCATCAGCGCAATTCCCAGCGGCTTGACCCTCGACGCATCCGCCGCGCCCGAAAAAACCTTGTTCAGCCACTGCATCGCCCAATCGCCTCCCTTCATGGCAAACAAAGACGCGGAACAAACCCAAAGGGCGGGTCTGTTCCGCGGTACCACCTTATTCACCCGCATCCAGCGGGCCTCTCCGCGCTCTAAGGGGCGCACCCCGCGCGACTACTCCGTTCGCCGCACCGCCTCAGAAGCGACCTTCGCACTCCGCTCTACCGGGCGGCCTTTCAGCCAGCGAACCGCCCTCTCTGCCGTCGCGCAAGCGCTACTCCTCTTCCTCACAGGCCAGTTATCAAACACCGGCATTATAGCACATTTTGTTGTTTCCGTCAACGCGCTTTCCGCGCTCTCCATTTTTTAACCGAATTCAAGGTGTAGTGCGCTGCGGCAAAGATCGAGAGCGCCAGGGATATGTAAATCAGCGCGCGACCCACGCCGCGCAGCGCAGCCACGCCGTGCCAGGGCCAGGTCAGCAACACGGCCGGATAGAACAGCGCCGTGGCGACCTTGCCGTAGATGTCCGCAGAAACCTCCAGTCTGTGCTTCAAACAGACCGCCGCGCCCGCCGCCATGTAAACCTCCCGCGCGAGTATGACCGGAAGCACGAAGGGCGGCAGCACGCCGGAGCGCGTGAGGCACAGCAGCGCGGACACGCTCATCAGCTTGTCCGCAATCGGATCGAGCACCTTTCCCAGCGCCGTGACCCGTCCAAGCCTCCGGGCAAAGAAGCCGTCCAGGCAATCCGTGAATCCCGCCGCCAGCAAAAGGCACAGCGATGGGAGCTGGCGCCCTGACGGCGATGAAAAGTAGACCGCCAGCAGCGCAAACGCAAGCGCAATGCGCGCGCAGGTCAACCCGTTCGGCAGATTGAGCCATTCCCTCTTTTTCATGATTCCTACCCGTTTCCCCTGAATGACCCCGCTCAGAAGCCGTCGAATTGATTTCTGGGATCATTGCTTCTGCGCTTCTTCCCCGTATCGTCCAGATACTCGATCTCCAGCTTCTGAAAGGGAACCTCCTCCATAAAATGCTCCGGCAGGAAGGCCGTGTGGCGAAAGGCCTCGAACTCATGGGCATGCTTGTTCAGCCACAGGGGACAGGGAATGTCGAAGCCCCGGCAGAGCTCCGTGATGGCCTCGTCTACGCCGTCCGGCGCGCACGGCACCGTCGCCTGCCGCTCAATGCGATGCTTCACTATGATCCGTCCCCAGAGTCTCGCCATGTCCGCACCTCCCGTCCCCGGCACATTCCGCATTTGCATACCTGTGCCCAGGGCTGCACTCTTCTGTATTTCGCGTCAGCCGAAAGCAAACCTTTCGGCGCCCCGACATCATTGTCCCAGGATGTCGCTCCCGCTGTGCTCGAGCGGCCCGCCGGGCCTGCTCATTTCGCATTTTCATTATACCATGTTTTTCAAAACAGTCAATCCACGCCCGGTTGAATTCCCTGCGCTTCCATCTCAAAGTCCACATTCCTTCCTTCGCGCTCCATCTCCAGATGCAGATGTGCGCCCATGAGGGCCTCGCCGGGCATGCTGTCGTCCGCGACGGCGATGCGCTCCCCCATCTCGACCCGCATTCCGGGCACGATTCCCTCCGCCGGAGAGACGGATGCGTAGCGCAGCAGCAGCTCCTCCGATTCCACCTCAATGAAGCCTCCGTAGACGCCGCTTGCGCCCACGGTGCGCACCGTGCCCGCGCAGAGGCTCACAACCGCGTCGCCCTCCAGCCGGTAGTCCACCGCCGCGTGGGACTCCCAGAGTCCAAGCTCCGAATTCCACTCCGGCGCACTCGCGTATTTCCGCAGGCAGAGTGCACCCTCCGGAACGCTCAACTCCTGTGTCGGCTCCGTCGGGAGCGCCTCCAGTTCGACCGCGGGCAGAATCAGCGCATCCGCCTGCACCTCCCGCTCCGCGCGGTACTGATCCGCTGCGTAGGCAATGGCGCTCAGGGCGACGGCGACGCAGGCGTAGTATGCAATTTTTCCTCCGTGGGCACGCAGCAGCGCCGCTGCTCGCACGCGCATGTCGGATAGGAATCTTTTCAATTCTTTCAGGCTGTGCCGCAGCGCTTCTCTTGCGAACATGAAAAATCCCTCCTTTTTCCAAAGAATGGGAAAAAAGGGAGGGATTTATACATGCGGCGCGTCAGGATTTTCCGTTATCTCGGCCTGCGGGGATCCCTTCGGGGATCTCTGCGGGGGGCACCCGACGCACTTCTGCGGCTGCTCTGATCCTGAGCGCGCTGGCGGCGCATGTACTCCGCCTTGCGCTGCTCATAGATTCTGCGGCGGCGGCGCTGTCTCGCCGCCCTCCTGCTCGCGATCAGTATGATGATCAGCACGAGCAACAGGAACAGCACGCCCAGCAGCAGCAGGAACAGGCGATTGTTGAAGATCTTCAGGAAGGGGAAGAAATCCGTGAGTTTTGCGCGAACCACGCGCTCGGCCACGTCGCGCCCGGCGACCAGCCTTGCCGTAACCGTGTTTCCGGCGACGGAGTCATAGTAGCTGAACTCACCGATGATCTCGCCCATGGAGATGGGCGCCGTCAGATCGTGCGTGATTTCCACCGTCGTCCGGGAGAGGAAATCCTCCACCGCCGCGGGCAGGGCGTCCGGATTGTCCTTTTCGACCATGCGCAGGTAATCCGTATCGCTGATCTGGGCAATCTCAAGATCGAGCCGCCCGCCGAAGGGATCGTCCTCGCTGGCGTTGGAGATGATGAAGCTGGCGATCCGGTCGCTCGCGACCTCGTACATCTGATCCAGCGTGTAGGTCTCGTAGCAGGTCCAGCCAAAGTCAAACAGGCGCTGCGTGTCCACCCAGCGCTGGCTGTCCTCCGCATCCTTCAGGACCACGGAAATCAGCAGCGCGCCGTCCTTTTCGGCCGCGCCCACAAAGCAGTTCCCCGCTGCGCTGGTGGTGCCGGACTTTACGCCCACGCACCCGTCGTAGTAGTATTCGCTGCCCTCGATCTGCATGTAGCGCTTGGTGCCTACGATGATGTCGCCGCGCTCATTTACATGAACGGTGCTGCGGCCCAGGCGCGCAATGCTGCGGAATTCCTCGTTTTGCATGGCGACGCGGGTGATCAGCGCAAGATCGTAGGCCGTCGTGTAGTGGTTTTCCGCGGTGTAGCCGTGGGCGTTCGCAAAGTGCGTATCCCGGCAGCCGATCTCCTCCGCACGCTGGTTCATCCGCTCCACAAATTTTTCCACGCTGCCGGACACGATCACAGCCACGGCATTTGCGCCGTCGTTGCCCGAATTGAGGAAGAAGCCGGTGAGCAGGTCGCGAAAGCTCATGGTTTCGCCGGGAAAGACGGGAACCATCGTGCTGTCCTTTGCAATATCGGCGGCCGCCTGGGGAATGGCGATCTGCTGATCCAGGTCGATTCCGCTCTCGATGCCCAGAAGCAGCGTCATGATCTTGGTGGTGCTGGCCGGGTGCATGCGCGTATAGGCGTCCTTCGAAAAGAGCACGTCTCCGGAATCCGCGTCGATGAGGATCGCGGACTGGGCATAGAGCTCATCCGCGGTGAGGGACTGCGGCACGCTCGCGTCGTAGTCCGCCGACGTGAGGGCCAGCGCGGACGCGGACAGGGAGAAAACGATGATGAGTATTATGGATAAAAGCGCGGGCAATTTGCGGCGCATAGGTGTGCATCCTCCAGTTGTTTATTCGGAATCGCAGTTCGCATGCGCGATTTCGCGCAGCGCTGTTACACTATTTTAGATTATATCATTTTTTGACGGCTTTGTACATAGAGACAGAAAATTCTAACATTAACAAGACGGCGCTTGAAATCTGCGTAGCGGTCGTGTATAATAAACATGACGAAATCATGAAGCTGTAATGTTTACATAATGGTTTTTTCGGAGAAACTGCAATCTGGAGGTCTCAAAGTGGCAAAAAGAATCTTGATCGTAGACGACGAACCCTTGATCGTAAAAGGTTTGAAATATTCACTCGAACAGGACGGCTATGAGACGGACTCCGCCCAGGACGGAGAAGAAGCGGTTTCGAAGTTCTTCGCGGGGCAGTACGATCTGATCCTTCTGGATGTCATGCTGCCGAAAATTGAAGGCATGGAGGTCTGCCAGCGCATCCGCGAGCGTAGCAACGTGCCCATCATCATGCTCACCGCCAAGGGCGACGACATGGATAAGATTCTGGGCCTGGAATACGGCGCGGACGACTACATGACCAAGCCCTTCAACATCCTGGAGGTCAAGGCGCGCATCAAGACCATCTTCCGCCGCACTGCCATGACCCAGCGGGAATCCGGACAGCGCATCATCACCGTGCGCGACATGCAGCTGAACATGAACAACCGCAGCGTCACCGTCGCCGGAAAAGAGGTCAACCTGACGGCGAAGGAATTCGACCTGTTGCAGCTGTTCGTGACCAATCGCGGCAAGGTCTTCTCCCGGGAGAGCCTGCTGGAGACGATCTGGAAGTACGACTATCTGGGCGATCTGCGCACGGTAGACGTGCACATCCGCCGTCTGCGCGAGAAGATTGAAAAGGTGCCCAGCCAGCCGGAGTACATCTTCACCAAGTGGGGAGTTGGCTACTATTTTACTGACAAGGATTAAAATCAATCTGCACTCCATACGCTGGAGAATCGTTTTTGCCTACCTGTTGATCATCGTCGTGGCGTTCACCTCCGTGGCCGTCTCCCTGATTCAGCTGGTGGGCGAAAATCTCTTCACCCAGCGCACAAGAGACGACCAGAGAATCGCCGAGACGCTCTCCGAGCAGATCGGCCGGTCTCTGGTCGCCCTTGATATTGATACTCTGCTCACCCTCGCGCGCGGCGTTGCGGAAGAAAATGCCGGGCGCGTGCTTGTTGTGGATCTCTACGGCGTTGTGAAGGCGGACACCCAGTCCGCGCTCACGGGCATGCGCTTTCCCAACCGGGAGGTGACAAACGTGCTCTCCGGCGCAGAGAGCGACTACGGCTACTACGATGCGGGCGAATCCGGCAATTTCTGGATCCGTTCGGCGCTCTCCTTCTATGAAAACGTGCGCTCCATGAGCGGACTGTACGCGCAGGTCATCTCCGTGGACGGCGCGCGCGTGGGCGTGCTGGTTTACATCACCTCCGTCCAGGAAATCTATGAAAACCTGCACAGCATCCAGATGAAGATTCTGCTCTGGATGTGCATCGTCGCGGCGCTGGTGCTCATCGTGAGCATGTATGTGATGCGCTCCATCACCCGTCCGATCGGCGATCTGAGCGAGGGAATCCGCAAGATGACGGGCGGCGACCTCTCCGCACGGGTGAACGTACGGGGCAAGACGGAGTTTTCCGAGCTTGCCCGCGCGTTCAACTCCATGTCAGAAAAGATTGAAGCGCTGGACAAGACCCGCAGCCAGTTCGTCTCCAATGCCTCTCACGAGCTGAAGACCCCCCTGAGCACCATGAAGATCCTCATTGAAACCCTGATGTATCAGGATCCCATGGACCCCGCCATGACCAAGGATTTCCTCAACGACGTGAACAAGGAGATCGACCGTCTGAACCGCATCGTCTCCGACCTTCTGACGCTGGTGAACATCGACAGCGGCGGCATGAAGCTCAACCTCGCGGAACTGAGCCTCAACGCCCTGCTGGACGAGCAGGTGAAGCGCCTGCTCCCCCTGGCGCGGGAGAATGGAATCGAAATCAACCTATCCATGAAGGATGAAATCTCCGTCATGGGCGACAGCCTGAAGCTTCAGCAGGTGATCTACAACGTCATCGACAACGCCATCAAGTACACGCCCCGGGGCGGTGAGGTGGAGACCTCCCTCTCCCGCAGCGGCCGCCGCGCCCTGATCCGCATCTCCGACACGGGCATCGGCATACCGGCGGAGGATCTGCCCCACATCTTTGACCGATTCTACCGTGTGGACAAGGCGCGCTCCCGGGCGACCGGCGGAACCGGACTCGGCCTCTCCATCGTCAAACAGATCGTTCAACAGCACGGCGGCAGCATCACGGCCTCCAGCACGGAGGGCAAGGGAACCACATTTGAAATTCTGCTGCCGGTTCAGCAGCCCCAATGACGGCGGGAAGGGAGTTGAAGCGCATGCAATCCGCAAAGATACTGAAACTGGTCTCCATCGCGACCCTCCTTGCAATCTGCCTGAGCGCATGCGGACGCAGCGCGCAAAACGCCTCCGAGGGTTCGAGCATCTCGCTTCCCGAGCCGCCCGAAATCGAACAGCGCCAGATTCTGGGAGACAGCAGCGCGTCCGACAGCCTGGAGGTCACCCTCTATTGCGCGACGGACAATTCGCCTGAGCTCTCCAGCGTAACCCGCGTCATTCACGTCAAGGATGGCGACAGCCCGCTGCGGGCCGTTCTCCTGGAGCTGCTCAACGCCACGCCCGGCGGCGGCGCGCTGCTGGTAGGCTCCGCGGAGGCTCAGCTGACGGACGTGGAGTTCGGCTGCGGCGTCGCCACCGTTCGTCTTGCGCTGGATGCGAGCGTCAACCGCAGCGATCAGGACTATCTGCTGCTGTACTCCTCCATCGCAAATACGCTGCTGGGCATGGACGGCGTGGAAGCCGTGAACCTCCTCGCCGGCGACAGGAGCATCTCCGTCTGCGCGATTCCTACCGGCACATTCGTGCGCGCCGAGGAGAACGCGGCCGCGGCATACGCCCAGACTCAGGTGGAGAGCGATCGCTTTCTCGCGGGTGGTGGCGCGAGCCTCAACCGCAGCGCCCTGCTCTACTTTCCCTCCTCGGACGGCCAATATCTGCTCCCTGAGGCGCGCGAAGTGAGCTTTTCCTCCTCCGATTACGCCCTGGCGCTCATTGATGCGCTGAAGTCCGGCCCACAGGCGCGCACATGCTGCTTCGCCGCCATGCCGGGCAATCAGGATCTTCTCTCTGCCGCGCCCGAACTGAGCGTGAGCGGCGCGGGCGAGCGGGTGCTCGACGTCGGGTTCACCTCCATGCTGCCCAGCTATCTCGCAATGGCCGGCGTGGAGCCCTGGCAGCTCTACGGCTCTCTGGCCCTGACGCTGCTCTCCTTCATTCCCGATCTGAGCGCGCTGCGGATCAGCATCGACGGCGTGTATGTGACCGAATGTGCCATGCCGGACGGACGCCGCGTTCAATTTGAAGACGGCCTGATGCGCCGCGAGGATTATGCCTTTCTCATTGGCAGCTGCGCCCGGCTCTACTTCGCCCGCGAGGACGGAACCCTGGCCGCCGTGGGGTGCGCCGTTGCCCAGTCCGCCTCCGCTTCGGCGGGCAGCATCCTCCGCGCGATGATTGCGGTGGACGATCCCGGAATCGAGGGCCTAACCAGCGTTTTTCCGGAGAGAATTCTGCCGGAGGACATCCTCGGCGTGCGCGTGGAGAATCGCACGGCCATCGTAAACCTCTCCGGCAAGTTCTACGCGCGCTGTCAATCCCTGAGCGCCGCCGAGGAGCGCGCGCTGATCTACGGGATGATCAACGCCCTCGCAGAGCTCAGCAGCGTCGGCGCGGTCTCCTTCCTCGTGGAGGGGCGGCAGGTAGATTCCCTCGCCCAGGATATCTACCTGAAATCGGCGCTGATGCCCGACCCCGGCCTGGTCGTCGATACTTCCAATTGAGACAGCGCAAGCGCGCCCGCAGACGGTTCCTGCGGGCGCGCTTGTGGTTTGCGTCCGTACGGTGCGTGCAAACAGGCACCGTCCTTTGTATCTCTCAGTCCAGTTCGACGGCTATACTTCGCTCCTTCATCCAGCTGTTCACCTGAAGGAGATAGGCGAGCATCTGCGGCCCGGCCATCAGCTGGCCGTACCAGGGCGCGTCCGCCGGATCGAGGGGCGCAGAGGCGAGGCGCGCGATGCAATCCATATTGACCACCTTCCAGAGCGGCGCATCCGCATCGGCGCAGAGGGAACGCACCGCGCTGCGCACGGCGGAAGTATAGGCCGCGCTGCACGTCTTGGGATACGGGCTCTTTTTCCGCATGCGCAACTTCTCCGGCAGCAGATCCTGCACCGCCCGGCGGTACAGCCCCTTCTCCACGCCGTCCATGCGCTTCATGCTCCAGGGCACGTTGTAAACATACTGCACCAACCGGTCGTCGCACAGCGGTGTGAGCACATGCAGCCCCTGCGGCACGCACATGCGCAGTGCGCGCTCCTGAAGGTTCGCCATGAAGTAGTCGAAGCACAGCCGCTGGAGCTTGAACATCGTCCGCTCCTGCCCGTCCCGGATGCATGAGACGTCATAGCTCTCGAGCGACGCGTGCAACGCATCCCGCACATAGTCCCGCAGCCTCAGTTTTTCCCGGATCTCCGGGCGCAGTATGCCCGTGCGCAGCTCCATTGAACCCGACCACGGGAAGGCGTCCTCCGGCAGCGAGGGTTCGCCCCGGAACCAGGGATAGCCGCCAAACACCTCGTCGCCGCACTCTCCGGAGACCACGTTGGGCGCGTAGCGAACGATCTCCCGGGCAAAGAGAAGAAGCGACGCGTCGATATCCGCCATGCCCGGGAAGCCGCGGAAGCGCACGGCACGATCCAGCGCGGACGCCAGCTCATCCTGTTCCAGCACCACGTTGTGATGCCGCGTTCCGAACACGTTGACGGCGAGGCGTATGTAGGGCGCGTCCATCTCCGGCCGGAATGCGTTGGACACAAAGTCGCGCTCGTTGTCCCGATAGTCCACCGAAAAGCTCTCCAGCCGTCCAATGCGCATGCTGAGCAGGGCCGTGAGCGCCGTCGAATCAATCCCGCCGGAGAGCATACATCCGGGATGCAAATGAACGATGCTCCCCACACTCTGCTCCAGCAGAGAGCGGACCCGCTCAACCGTGGCGCGCTCGCCATCGGTATGCTCCCGGGTATCCAGGGTAAAATAGCGCTCCGTTCTGCACTTTCCATCCTCGCAAATCAGCGCGCAGCCCGCCTCAAGGCTCTTCAGATCCCGAAGCGGCGTCTTTCCCGGCGTGCGCGCCGGGCCCAGTCCAAAGAGCTCGCACAGCCCTTCGCGGTCCATCACAGGCTCCAGAACAGCGCTGCGCAACAGCATATCCGGGTGGCCCGCAAAAACCATGCCTCCCTTTCCGCAGGTGAAGAAGACCTGCGTCTCGCCCATGCGATCCCGGGCCACGATCATGCGGTCCCGGGCCACGTCTGCGACGCAGCTCATGCAGGGGCCCTCGATGTGGCGGGGATATTCGTCTCCCCAGGCGGCATACGCGCTCAGGACCAGTTGCGCCTGCGATGCATAGGGTGCGCAGCCGAGCTCCTTCGCCAGCGCCCGCCGGTTGCGCATGCGCCCCTGCACGAGTGCCATGCCGTTTGCGTCCGACGCATTCTCAAAACCTGCCAGGGTCATTTGCCCCTTGGCGATGTGGGGCGCATCGCATATATCCAGCGCCCGCGAGCGAATATCTCTGTGATATGAACCCAAAAAATCCATCGTTCCACCCCCACACGTTCTGATTCATGCTATGTTTTTTGCATCCTCCGCATGCATATTTCAGTTGAATTATCCCAGAAAAACATGCTATAATTACAGTGGATAAAGAGAGGAGGTTGATCCCTTGAAGCTGACCATTCTCGGCAATAACGGCCCCTATCCCTCGCCCGGCGGCGCATGCTCCGGCTATCTGCTCACCAGCGACAGCGGGCACACAAACGTATTGCTGGATTGCGGTACGGGCGTCCTCGGAAATCTCTCCTGCTGCATTCCCTGGGAATCCCTGAGCGCCGTGATCCTGAGTCACCTGCACTTTGACCACATGAGCGACCTGCTGCCCATGCAGTACGCGCTGCAATTTCACCCGCGCAGCGCGCCCCTTCCGGTTTACGCCCCGGATACGCCCGCGGACGTGCGCGGCCTGCTCAACGTTCCCGCCTTTGCGCTTCAAGCCATGGAGGACTGCGAGATCGGCGAATTCTCCTTCTCCTTCTGTCCCGTTCGCCACCCCGTTGAGAGCTTCGCCCTGCGCGCCAGCTGCGACGGCCGATGCTTCGTCTACACCGGAGATACCAATGAAGCGCCGGCACTCGATTCCTTTGCCCGGGACGCGGATCTCCTCCTTGCGGACGCGGGACTCAGCGCCGCCGATTGGCGCATGGAGGCGCCGCACCTCTCCGCGGAGCGCTGCGCTGCGCTCGCCAAGAGAACAGACTGCGGTCGCCTGTTGCTCACCCACCTGAATCCGCGCTACATGGTCGAAGAGCTGGAGCACGAAGCCCATGCCATTCGCCCTGACGCTCAGTTCGTACGCATCGGCGCACAGTACGAAATCTGATATGCAGATTCAGCGGCGCGATTTTCTGACGCGGCTGATTCACACTCGACCGCTCGTACTCGCCTCAGCGCTCTTTCTCACCGGCTGTCTGCTGGAATATGTGCTGTGTTTGCAGAAAATCGTGCTTTTGGTTACTCTAATAGTTCTTTTAATCTGTCTCGCCTGTCTCTCTCCCTTCCCTCGCGTGCGGCGTTGGATCGCACCCATCCTCATTCTCACCCTGTTACCGTTGGGCGCGCTGCGCTTTTTCTGTCAATGGACGTCCCTTACTCCCTTTCCGGCGAAGAGCAGCGCGACCCTGGCCGGAAGGATTGCACAGACTCCGGTCTGGGACAGCGATGAGGAACGAACCATCTGCACATTGGACGAAATCAAGCTGGACGGAGAGGCCATAAGCGGCCGCCTGCGGCTCTACCTTCGCGGCGATTGTGAACAGCTGCAGGCGGTTCAGCTCGGGCAGCAAATCAGCTGCACTGCGCACATCTGGCGCGCCCGGGGCGCGACCAACCCCGGACAATTCAACTTTTCCAACTACCTTCGCCTGAACGGCATGCGCGGCTACGCTACCGCTAAGATTGAAGACGCCCGCCTCACGGCGCCGGAGCTTCGCCCGAGCGATCTTCCGGAGCGCATCCGGGCGCGCCTGGGCACGCGCATCGACCGCCTGTTCCCTGAAAACGCCGCAATCGCGCGTGCCTTTCTGCTCGGCGACTGCAGCGGCCTGAGCCAGGAGGAGCGCGCCAGCTACTCGAAATCCGGCGCGGCGCACTTACTCGCCATCTCCGGCATGCACATCGGCGTTCTTGCCGCCGCGCTCAGCCTGCTGCTGCGCCGCCTGATGAAGCGAAGTCACGCCTTTGCGCTAACGCTGGCGCTGCTTTTGCTCTACGGTGCGCTCATCGGCTTTCCGGCCTCGCTGACCCGCGCGCTGCTGATGTTCGCAATTCTCGGCTTCGCGCCGATTGCAGGTCGCTTCTCAGACGTGTATACCCGTCTATCCGCGTCCATGCTGCTCTATCTGATCATCCGACCCATCGCCGTCCTGGAGAGCGGCTTTATTCTCTCCTACGGCGCGTGCGCTGGCATCTTTCTGCTCACTTCGCCGCTGGAGCGGCTGTTTCATCTGGACAGATACCTGCACAGGAGAACCGAAACCGGCCTGCTGAATCTGCTTTGCTACCGCTTGCCGCGCTGGATTCTTTCCACCCTCGTCGTCACCCTCGCAGCGCAGCTTGCAATTCTTCCATCCGTCGTCTACTTCTTTGGCGCGCAGCCGCTCTATTCCTTTGTGGTCAACCTGCTGGCCGTTCCGCTGGCCATGGCGGCCTACCTCGCCTCCATCCCCGCAGCCATCGCCGGAATCGCGCCCCTCGCTTCCCTGGCGGATTCGCTCTTTGGACTGTTGAACCGCTGCGTGCGCCTCTTCGGCAGCCTGCCCTTCGCCGCACTTCGCGTCGCGCGCTTTCCGCTCTGGCTGGCGCTGCTGTGCGCGCTCTCCTGTCTGCTCGCCTCCGATCTCACGCGCCTGAGTGCGCGCCTCCGGCGCTTCCTCCCGCTGACCGTCATTCTTGCCGTGTTCGTCTCCAATTTCTGCGCACAGCTTTCAACCCGCGGTTGCAGCGTCGTCTTCCTAGATGCAGGTCAGGCGGACTGTGCGGTGGTGCGCACCGAGGGCAAGGTGTATCTCATGGATGCGGGCGATCCCTACACCCCCGCGGCAGACTACCTCAGCGCGATGAACTACGATCTGGACGGCATTTTCCTCTCCCATCCCCATCTGGACCACGCCGGAGGCCTCGCGGATATCCTGGAGGTCTGTACGCCGAAGACAATCTACATCTCTGCGAACTGGAAGCATTACAAGGCGGACGAAGGCGTAGACGAGGCCCTCGCCCTGGCGGAAAGCAGGGAATCGGAAATCATTTTTCTCTCGGCAGGCATGGAAATTCAACTGTCAGATGCAACTAATTTGCAAGTTTTATCGCCTAAGGCAGGAATCGAAGCAAATTTGGCGAATGATGATTCATTGGTCCTTCGCGTCGTCCACGGCTCGGCGAGCGCGCTGTTTGGCGGCGACGCCTCTTCAGGAATCGTGGAAGGCTGCGCGGAGGACGTGGATCTTCTGAAGGTCAGCCACCACGGCGGCGCGGATGCGCTGAGCGCAGAGCTCCTTTCCGCCCTGTCCCCATCCGTCGCCATCGTCTCAGTGGGAGATAACAACTACGGTCACCCCGCAGACGGGACGCTGCGCCTGCTTGAAGCCGCCGGAGCGCGCGTCTTCCGCACCGATCGCGACGGTGCGGTCACCTGCCGCATGTCTGCGGACGGCACGCTGCACCTGCGCGCCTATCTCAGCCCGGAGGATACAAATGGATTGGAATGATTTTTACAAGGCAATCAAGGAGGAACGCTACCAGAGCGTCTATCTGTTTGCCGGGCCAGAGGAGCTGACCAAGCGAGAGGCGCTCGAGGCGCTGCGCAGGGCGATCCTGCCGCCCGGCCTGGAGGCCCTGAACGAAGCCACGCTGGAGGGTTGCGGCGCACAGGCCATCATCGACAGCGCGGAGACGCTCCCGGTGATGTGCGCGCGGCGCATCGTGGTCGTGCGCGACTGGCTTCCCCTCTCCGCGAGCAAGGTCAAGAGCGACGAAGCGGACATAGAGCGCATGCTGGAATGGCTCAAGAATCCGCCGGAGAGCTGCATCCTCATCTTCTATATGTCCGTGGAGATGGACGGGCGCAAAAAGCTTCCAACCACGCTGAAAAAGATGGGCGCGTATGTGGAATTCAATCATCTCAGTGGCGCGCTGCTCCTGAAGTGGTGCAACCAGCAGCTCCGGCCCGTAAAAAAGAAAATCCAGCCGGAGGCGCTCAATGAACTGACCATGATGGCCGGGCAGGATCTGAACCGGCTGTCCGGCGAACTGAAGAAGCTCTCGGCCTTTGTCGGGGACGCGCCGGAGATCAGCGTCGCAGACGTGCGCGCCATCGTCGCACCCTCCCCGGAGTATATGGTCTTTATGATTCTGGATCATTTGCTGGAGGGGCGGCTTGCAGAGGCCACGAAGGTGGTCAATACCGTGCTCCAGACCGAACCCAGCGCTGTTCGCCTCATCGCCCTGTTTGCGAGCCAGCTGCGCATTGACGCGCACATGAAGTACGCCCTGGAGACCGGCGGCAATCTTCCGGAGGTGCAGCGGGCGCTGAA
This sequence comes from bacterium, assembly GCA_004563405.1. Taxonomy (GTDB): domain Bacteria; phylum Bacillota; class Clostridia; order Christensenellales; family Aristaeellaceae; genus SFTH01. The sequence continues at coordinate 56,117 of SFTH01000005.1, read as the reverse complement.
CGTGAGCGACGCACGGGCGCGCTTTGTTCTCCGCCAGATTCGGCCCCTTTCCGCAGATTCGCTGCGCCAGCGCTATGAAGCCTGTGTGGAGGCGGATTTCGCCATCAAATCAGGGCAGATTCAGGAGCGCGCCGCGCTGAACGCGCTGATGCTAAGAATTGTCATGCCCCGCAGGGCAACCAAGTGAGCGGAGCTTTCGTCTAAATGGCAGAGTATCGGAGGTAATGGAAATGAAAAAGCTTCTATGTTGCACGCTGATCGTCATTCTCGCGGTCATGAGCGCGTCCGCCCTTGCGGAGGTACCCTCCCTGTCCGAGGGGCTGTTCAGATATGCCAAGGGCGCGCTCGTCAGCCTCGCTTCCGGCGCCTACGACAAGGTCGTCACATCCCTGCCCTTCTCGGACGTGTCCCCCAGCGCCGACGAGTGGCGCAGCTTCGCCAGGGGCAGTTTCAGCTCCCTCGCCGACGGGGATCCCCAGACAAAATACGCCGTCGCCTACTGGACGGGCCGGGCCTGGAAGGTCGCCGTTCCGGTTTCAACGCCCGATTCCGGCAGCGTGGAGACGTTGGTGCTCCTCTCCGAGGACGGAAGCACCTTCTCCGGCTACGCCTGCGCCAGCTGGAGCAGCGTCTGTTCGGAGTACCAGAATTCGAACTACGTCGTCTGGAACGACGAATACAACGCCTCCGTCTCCGCAATCGTTGAGCCGGACGCCCACTGACGGCGCATCATCCCTGAAACACAAAAGGCCAACCGCCTCTGAACGGTTGGTCTTTTCTTGCGCAGGAAAAGGGGAAGCCGGCAGGCCCCGGCTCCCCTTTGAATCCGATTTATTCCTCCTCTTCCTCCTCGGGGAGCTCCGCATCGTGATAGACGGCCTGGGTATCGTCGTAATCCTCCAGCCAGTCGATCAGCTTGCGCACCTTCTGCACGGATTCCTCGTCCGGCAGCTCCGTGGTGGTGGTGGGCACCATCTCGCGCTCGGCGGAAAGGAAGACGCAGCCCGCTTCCTCCAGCTTATCGCGCACGGCGGAGAAATCGTTCGGGTCGGTGTAAATCACAGCCGCATCCTCGCCAAACTCGACGTCGTCCGCGCCGCAATCCAGCGCCAGCATGGTCAGCTCGTCCTCGTCCATGCCCTTGGAGTTGTCGATTTCAATGACGCCCTTGCGCTCAAACTTCCAGGAAACGCAACCGGAGGCGCCCAGAGAGCCGCCGCACTTGTCGAAGATGTGCCGCACTTCGCTCGCCGTGCGGTTCAGGTTGTCGGTCACAATTTCGACGATGACCGCCACGCCACAGGGCGCGTATCCCTCGTAGGTGATCTCCTTGTAGTTTGCGCTGTCGCCCTCGCCCGCAGCCTTCTTGATGGAGCGCATGATGTTGTCGTTGGGCATATTGGCCGCCTTAGCCTTGGCCACGACGTCCTTGAGCTTGCTGTTCAGGTTCGGATCCGCGCTGCCGCCGGTCTTGACGGCAATCACGATTTCACGGCCAATCTTGGTAAAGATCTTACCCTTGGCCGCGTCGGTTTTCGCCTTTTTATTCTTTATGGTAGACCATTTGTTATGTCCTGACATGGACTATCCCTCCCAGAAAACACTTATGCTATATAATAGCACAATTGACTGGCTTTCGTCAAGAAATTGCTGTATAATCAGAGTAAATAATGGCGCATGGACCGAATTTCCATGCAGGAGATGAGTTCATTATGGCGATTGCGAGCGATATCCGGGAGTTTCGCGGGTTGATGGAAATCTCGCTGGACGGCGTACTCTGGCTTCGCGTGCGCAAAAAACACTTTGCCCTGCGGCCCCTGGAGCAAGGCCAGGCTGTGGATACGCAGGCCTATCTGGACGCAATGGCGGCGCTCCAGGCGGCAGATTGCTATGAGGCCGCCCTGACCATGCTGGATCAGGCCGCTCAGACCGGCGGGGATCTGTGCGCAAAGCTCGTGCGCAAGGGCTATGTTCCGCCCGTGGCGGAGGCGACTGTGAAACGCCTTCGCGAAAACCGCCTCATCGACGACGCGCGCTACGCCCAGCGCATGGCGCAGGCACAGCTCGGCAAGGCCGTGGGAGCCTACGCCGTTCGCCGCAAGTTGCGCGCGAAGCGCCTGTCTGAGGAGGACATAGACGCCGCCATGGAGGACTTCGATGACGCACAGCAGGCTGCCGCCTGTCGGGAGGCTGCCGAAAAGCTCTGGCGAAAATATGACGCGCTTCCGCCCCGTGAGGGGCGCGCGAAGCTCTCTCAGGCCCTCGCGCGCCGCGGCTTCGGCTGGGACGCCATCCGAAGCGCCGTGGAAACCCTGAGCGGCGATTCGGATGATTATGACGATTGACGTTCCGGCAAAACTGCGCATAACAAGAGCGCGCCTGCACCCCGAAAACCGGGAAAAGGCGCGCTCCTGATATTTTGGGGCTATGTATTCTCCTTCCTCTTTCCCCGCCGGTGCTCCTCGAAGAACGCGCGCATGCGCTCCAGTGCTTCTGAGTTGCGGTGGCTGGAGAGATTCGGGAAGGCCTCCAGCAGTCGCCTGTGGCCGAAGCGCTTCTCGCCGAGAACGCCCTCCAGCTTCAGGCGCAGCTCCGCGAGCCTGCGCTCGCTGACCTCGCGGCTGAGATCCCGCTTCTCCTCGATGCGGTCCATCTTTTCCTCGAGCTTCTGCTGGCCCTCCTCGAGGCGCTTGCGGGTCGCGAGCGTGCGCTCAGCGATGTTCTCGCCCAGGCTGTCAGAGATTTCATGAATCTCATTCGCCAGCTGCGTCAGGTTGGAAAGGCGCTGGGAGAGCTTGCGTATGCTGGCCACAGTCGCGGCAAGGTCCACCGCGAGGACGCACACAAATATGCTGTCCAGAATGTAGACCAGCAGCTTCGGCAGATGATCCACCAGAGAAAAGACCAGCGGGTGCACCCAGCGCACGATGGCCATGCAGGCCAGTCCCCAGACGAGGGAAAACAGCAGGCACACATAGCCGCCGATGTTCAGCGGCATGGCGGAGTAATCCCACCACTTCGCATGGAAACACTTTTCCAGCAGGTAGCCCGTCACCAGCTCGATCAGCGAAGTGAGCAGGAAGGAGCCGATGTACAGCAGAATCAGATTGTCCTCCACAGGTCTGAGCAGCAGCACCACGCCGATCAGGCCAAAGCCGTAGATCGGACAGATGGGGCCATTCAGAAAGCCGCGGTTGACAAACCTTCCGTTCTTGCACGCCGCAAAGGCCACCTCCGCGCACCAACCCAGAAAGGCGTACACGAAGAACAGTAGCGTCACATTCCACAGGGTATAGCTCATACAATCGCTCCGTTTTCAGATTAAGCCGGTCCGTCCACCAGCTGTTCGAATTCCGCGAGGGTTTCCTCAAAGACTTTCAGCGCCCGCACAATTGGCTCCGGCGACGTGAGATCCACGCCGGCGATCTTCAGTTCGTCGATGGGATACATGCTTCCACCGGTGGAGAGGAACTTCAGATACGCCTCCGCACCGCCGCCGTTGAGAATCGAATCTGCAATGGCCACCGCACTGCAGAAGCCCGTGGCGTACTGGTAGACGTAGAACGCGCGGTAGAAGTGCGGAATCCGCGCCCACTCCGCGTCCGTCTCCGGCGTACCCTTGGCATTGGGATAAAAGGTCTCGTTCATCTCCCGGTAGAGGTCGTTGAGCGCCTGCGCCGTCAGCGGCGCGCCCGCCTCGTAGAGAGCATGGGCGCGCATCTCAAATTCGGCAAAGAGCGTCTGGCGGAACACCGTGGTGCGGAAGCCCTCCAGCAGGTGGTTGAGGATGTAGGCGCGCTTGCGCGCGTCCTTCTCCACGGAGAGGAGGTAGCGCGTCAGCATGACCTCGTTGACCGTGGATGCAACCTCCGCCACGAAGATGGAATACTCGTTGTTGACGTATTCCTGGGCCTCAGAGGAGAACCAGGAGTGCATGGAGTGTCCCAGCTCGTGCGCCAGGGTGAAGGCGTCGTCGTACTTGCCGGTGTAATTCAAAAGCACATAGGGATGCACGCCGTACACGCCGCAGGAGTACGCGCCGGTGGTCTTCCCCCTGTTTTCATACACGTCGATCCACTTTTCGTCAAAGGCGCGCCGGAGCAGGCCCTGATAGGTCTCGCCCAGGGGCGCCATCGCCTTGAGCACCAGCTCCCTGGCCTCCTCAAAGGGCATGCGCGCGTCCACATCCTCCACCAGCGGCACATAGAGGTCGTAGAGCTTCAACTCGTCCAGTCCAAGCCTGCGGCGGCGCAACTCCAGATACCGGCTGAGCGTGGGAATCGCGTCATGCACGCAGGAGATGAGATTCTGATACAGCGCGGTGGGAACGTTGTCCGCAAACAGCCCCGCCTCCAGCGCGCTCCCGTAGCGGCGCGCCTGCGCATAGTAGCTGTCCAGCTTCACGTTTCCGGAATAGAGGGAGGCAAGCGTGTTGATGTACTTCACGTATTCCCCAAAATACTTTTCAAACGCTTCCCTGCGCACTGTAGCATCCCGGTCCTCCCGGTAGTTGCCAAAGAGGGCGTGGGTCAGCGGCCGCCCGTCGGAGAGCGACGGAAACTGCATGTCCACGCTCTCGAAGAGATCAAAGGTCTTCTTCGGCGTCTGGGCCGCGTCGCCCAGCATGGCCAACAGGCGCTCCTCTGCCTCGCTCAGGGTGTGCTCCCGGGCGCGGCAGACGTCCTCAATCATGTGCCGGTAGATTTCAAGCTCCGGCGTGCGCATCCATACCTCCAGCGCCTCTGGGGGAATGGCGAGGATTTCGGGGTTCAGGAAGGCCGAGGAGGTGGAAAAGTCCACAAACAGCCGGGTGGCACGGGCCTCCATCTCCTGCGCCTGTGCGTCTCCATTGTCCTCGGAAGCGCGCAACATCGCGTAAATATACACGCGCTCGGCCTGCTCGGCGGCGGAGAAGATCGCGTCCAGACCCGCCTTCAGGTCCTTCGCGGATCTGCCCAGCGTGCCGGCGACGGCCGGTATGGCGGCTACCTTCCCGCTGGCCTCACTGAGCGCGCGCTCCCAGGCTTCCCTGTCCGCATAGATGTCCGTAAGATCCCAGCAGAATTCCGGATTCATATCGCTGCGAAGCTTTTCCATGGTTATCTTCCTCCCCACCAGTTCTCCAATCAGAGTCTGTCAACTTCCTCCTGGTTGTATACGCGCACACCCCGCGTACACAGGCATGCGCAGCCGCGATCCTGCTCGGAGAGGCGCAGCACCATCAGCGCGTTGCCCTCCGCCGTGCGGCGGCAGGAGTACATGTATTCCACGGAGAGACCATTCTCCCCGATGATGGTCAGCAGGCTGCAGAGCCCGCCGGGCGCATCCGGAATCTCCGCGCAGATGACGTGGTTGATGCGCGCCATGTAACCGGCGCCCTTGAGCAGATCCATGGCGCGGTCAATGGAATCCGCGCGCACAATCAGCCGAACGATGCCGAAGGATTGGGTGTCCGCAATGGACAGCTCGCGGATGTCAATGCCGCCGGAGCTCAGAACGGCGGTCATCTCCCGCAGGGTGCCCGGAATGTTCTCCAGAAAGACGGAAATCTGTTTGATAAACATATCTTCTCTCCTCTCACAGCTTGCGGTTGTCGATGACGCGCTTGGCCTTGCCCTCGGAGCGCGGAATGGACTTCGGCGCAACCAGCTTCACGTTGGTCGAAATGCCCACGACGCTCTTGATGCGCTCGGTAATCGTGCGGCGCACCTGCTCAATGTGGGAAACGGTATCGGAGAACATTTCCTCCGTCATTTCGACCTGCACCTCCATCGTATCGGAGGAATTCACGCGGTCGACGATCAGCATGTAGTGGGGCGCCACGCCATCCACGTTCACCAGCACGGATTCGATCTGGCTCGGGAATACGTTCACGCCGCGGATGATGAGCATATCGTCCGTGCGTCCGGTGATGCGGGTCATGCGCACGGTGGTGCGGCCGCAGGCGCAGGGCGTGGGATTCAGCGAGCAGATGTCGTGGGTACGATAGCGGATCATCGGCGTGCCTTCCTTGGTGATGGTGGTGAACACCAGCTCGCCGGATTGTCCGTAGGGGAGCTGTTCGCCGGTGGCGGGATTGATGATTTCAGCAATCACATGGTCCTCGTTGATGTGCATGCCGTCCTTTTCCAGGCAGGCGAAGGACACGCCGGGGCCACAGATTTCGGTCAGGCCATAGATGTCGCAGGCGTCGATGCCCAGCAGCTCCTCGATGTGATAGCGCATCTCCTCCGTCCAGGGCTCCGCACCGAAGCAGCCGGCCTTGAGCTTGAGATCCCGGTTGGGATCCAGGCCCATCTCCCGGATGGTCTCGCCCAGATAGGTGGCATAGGAAGGCGTGCAGCACAGAATCGTGGAGCCGAGCTCCTTCATCATCATGATCTGCCTCTGGGTATTGCCGCTGGACATGGGAATGACCATCGCGCCGATCTTGTCCGCGCCCTGATACGCGCCGAAACCGCCGGTAAACAGGCCAAAGCCGTAGGAGACGTGCACGATGTCGTCCGGGCCGCAGCCGGCGGCGGTCAGCGTGCGCGCCATCATTTCCGACCAGACCTCCAAGTCATTTTTCGTGTAGCCGGAGATGATCGGATGGCCCGTGGTGCCGGAGGAGCCGTGCACGCGCACGATCTCCCGCTTCGGTACCGCCAGCAGGCCGAAGGGCCACTGGTCGCGCAGATCCGTCTTTTCCATGAAGGGCAGATACTTCAGGTCCTCGATGGAACGAATGTCCTCGGGCCTGACGCCCTTTTCATCCATGCGCGCCCGGTACATGGGCACGTTGTCATACTCGTGGCGCACGGTCTTCACCAGGCGCTCACTCTGCAGCTGCAGGCGCTCGTCGCGGCTCATACATTCCATCTGGTGATTGAAGATTTTGTGTTCGCGCTTTTCCATTTGTTTCCTACCTCTCGCTGGTCTTGATCATTCTTCGCCGGAAGCCACAGTCGCGCCCAGGGGGATGAATTCCACCTGGTTGGTTCCATCCTGCCAGAGCCGCTCGATGTTGTAGAACTTGCGCTCCTCGGGGTGGAAGATGTGTACGATGACGTGGGCGTAGTCCAGGACGATCCACTTGGACTCCCGCTCGCCCTCCTTGCGGCGCGGCTCCACGCCCGCCTCCGCAAGCTTCTCCTCCAGATCCTCCGCCAGGGAGCGGACGGACTGGATGTTGCGTCCGTTTGCAATGACGAAGTAGTCCGTGATTGAAGTCAGGTGGCCGACCTCCAGAATGTCAATATCATTCGCGCCCTTCTGATCGAGAATTCGCGCGGCCTTCAGGGCCAGTTCCTTGGAATCGTTCATTTCTCATCCTCCTTTTTCTTGATGGATTCAGCTCTCAAGCAGGGCGAGGGAGCGCGGGTGCGGCCGCCTGCCCTGCTCCGCCAGATGCTGATTTGTGAGTTCCGTGCAGCGCCGCATCCCCGCAAACAGATCACTCTGTGCAAGGGAGCGCGCCGACTCCAGGCCGGGAAAGTCCTCCCGGTTCGGTTCAATAAAATCCGCCGTGTAGATGAGCGCGTCCAACGCACTCATTCCCGGAGCGCCCAGGGTGTGCCTGCGGATGGCGGATAGAATTCCGGGATCCTGCACGCCGAATCGCTCCGCCGCAAGCACGCAGCCCGCCGGGGCGTGCAGCACGCTGACCGCCTCCATCTCCGCCGCGTCCACGTCCGGCACGCGCGCGGCCAGGGCGCGCATCTCCCCGATGGGCAGATACTTTGCGCAATCGTGCAGAAGCCCCGCAAGCTCCGCCCGCATCGGGTCGATCCCGTAGCGGGGCGCCAGGCGCTTCGCCGTCTCTGCGACGCCCAGAGTGTGCACATAGCGTGCGGGCTTCAGGCTTCCCTTCAGGATACTGAGGATCTCCTCTTTGGACATGGCGCAGAGGTACAATCCCCGTCGCCTGATGTATTCCTCCACCGCCTCCGGCACGAGGCCGGCGATGGAAGCGCCCTGCGCAACCCTCCGGCGAATCTCGGTCGAGGAGACGTCCGGACCATGGAAGGGAAGCACCTCAAAGCGCGCGCCGTATTTACGATCGAGCGCGCGCATCTTTTCCGTGCTCACGTCCTCCTTCGCCCGGCCAAAGACCGCAAAGACGCACATGCGCGCGACCTCTGCAAAGCTGCGCCAGCTGTCCAGCACATCCAGCGTATCCGCACCCACGAGATAAAACCACTGCGTATTCGGGTTGGCGCTTGCCAGCTCCCGCATGGTGTCCACCGTATAGGTCACGCCCTCCCGAAGGATCTCAACGCCGCAGGCAAAGAGTCCCTCGCAACCCTGCGCGGCCAGGCGCGCCATCTCCAGCCGGTCCTGCTTGGAGGTGGGCGGGAGCTTGTGGGGCGGATCACCCGCCGGAAGCAGCATGACCCGGTCCAGGCCCAGATGCTCGCGTGCAAGCTGCGCCACCCGTATGTGTCCGGCGTGCACCGGATCGAGCGTGCCGCCCATGATGCCGATTCGCATGCGTCTCACCTCTATATCAGTATACACCCAAATTGTGAACTGGAAATCTCAAAACCGTATAACTTTGTTTATTTCGTCAACAATAGGGGAAAAACCTTCACGGAGGCGGAATATGGGCAAAAAAATTGATGGATTCGTACTCACGCTCGCCCTCGCCGGGGCATATTACTTCTTCTTTCGGGGTGCGTTCGAAAGCCGCGCCCTCAGCCTCGCGCTGTCGCTCTTATGCTGCGGAATGACGCGCAGGCTGCTGCGCCGGCTGTGGGCGCGCGCCTCCCGAAGCCGGTTCCTCGCGCGGCGGCGCATCCGCAAGAGCGCCGGGAGCATCAGCATGCATCTGGCGTGCCTTCCCCGGGAGGAGGCCATCGGACAACTGGAAGGGCTGCTCAAAAGCTGCTATGAGGGCGACTACGCGGTGGATCTGATTCAGTCGCCGCCCTCCGCGGCACTCGACCAGAGCCGGCTCTTCGAGGTCTGGAAGCGGCACAGGGGCGAGGATAGGTTGGCCGTTTGCGCCACATGCACCTGCGAACCATCCTGCCGCATGATGGCTTCAGGCCTGCGTCAACCCCGCATTGCCCTCGTCGATGCGCAGATGATTTCCCAGCTGGCCGCCGCGAATCCCGGCGCTATTTCCCCTCCCCCGGAGTCCCGGCGCGCGCCGCGCCGCCTGCGCCACGCGCTTGCGCTTCTCGTCAACCGGAAGAACGCGCCCCGCTGCCTTTTGTTCAGCGTCGCAATGCTCGCAATGTTCGTCTTCAGCGCAAATTACTGCTATCTGATCTCCTCCATGGCCCTCCTCTTTCTCGCGCTCGCCTCCCTGCACCGCGCACCCCGGCCCTCAAAGCTTTTTTAAAGCCCAGCGGCGCGCCCGGCAATGCCGGGCGCGCCGCTGTCGCTTTCCTTTCTCAGCGCAGCTCGTCGATGAGCTCTCTGACCTGCGCCTCGGTGCGCATGCCGTCGGTCGCGTTCGCCTCGCTGAGGGAGGCCGCTGCGGAGCCGATGCCGAGCATGATCGCGTCCTCCAGCTTGTCTCCATGCTCCGCGCCGCAGAGCACACCCGCGCAGAACGCATCGCCCGCGCCCACGCTGCCCTTGATGTAGCCCTTCGGCAGGTGCAGGCTCTCCTTTGCGATGTAATTGTCGTTTTCGTCCAGGCCAAAGCCGCCCTCCGGGCTATGGATCACGGCCCAGGTGGACACGCCCATCTCCTTCATGCGCTTGAGCGCCAGGGGAATGTTGTCGTAGATGAGCTTGTCATTTTCGTCCCGGAGCGGAATTCCCGTGGTCTGGCCCGCCTCAATTTCATTGATGATGCAGTAATCCGTGTAGCGCAGCGCAGGGGGTACCAACTGCGCAAAGCGGTCGCTGGCCTCGCTCACCACGTCGATGGAGGTCTTGATGCCGTGCTGCTGGGCGCTGTGAAGCAGGCGCGCCATGCGGCTGCCGTACTCGGGATCCTCCTGATCCAGCGCATTGAGCAGCAGAATGTAACCGATGTGCAGTATGCCGCAGTCCAGGCTGTCCCAGTCAATGTCGCTCTCATCAAAGCGCCCGTTTGCGCCCAGGTAGGTAAAGAAGGTGCGCTCGTTGGACACGGTGTCGGCCAGCACCAGCGTAAAGGCCGAAATTCCGTCCTGAATCACGTTCCTGGTGTCGATGTTTGGATAATCGCCCATGCGCTCCAGAATCAGATCGCCCTCCGCATCCTTGCCGATCTTGCCCATGGCATAGAGCGGCATCTTCGGATCGAGCTTGGCCAGGTCAATGATGACATTGCAGACCGCGCCGCCCGTGGAGCGGGAAATCCCGTCCAGAATGTGCACCAGTTCGCCCTGCTTCGGCCAACCCATCGTGGGATAGAGTATATCGACGATCATGTTGCCGGCTACGCAAATTCCCTTTCCCATGTATGAATCATCTCCTGTTTCAAATTTATCCATTGGGTTTATTTTATCATATGCCGTACCAAAAAACAACCGCTGGTTTGACCATATGGGAATAAAAATTAACTGTTGCAGTGTTGACTGTATTGCGGCTTCGTGGTAAAATTTTTGCGACAATTTGTCAGTTGCTTTGCGCAGCGCAGGGGAAGACCGGTGCAAGGCCGGCGCAACCTCCATTACCGTATCCGCGTCACGCGGGAGCCGGGCAGCCTGTTCGCGCAAACCGCCGCCGGTTACCGGCGGTTGAGGCATACGTTTTTGGGCAGGAAAAGCGCAATCCTCAGACCGGGCTTCACCCGGATGTGATTGCGCCAATCGCCGCAAAAGACCGGCGGGGGCGCTTTTCTTTGGCGCGCCCCGCCCGGAGAGGAAGGAGAAACCAACATGAAGAAGATGCTCTGCACGCTGCTCGCGCTGCTGCTGGTCTGCGGCGGCGCCATGGCTGAAACCGTGTTCGTCACCATCAGCGACGGACAGGGAAACGTCGCTATGGCCCACGCGCCCATTGAGACGTCCGACGCGGACGGCGACGGCGCAGTCACCGTCTATGACGCGCTCTATGCCGCGCACGAAGCCGCCTATGCGGGCGGCGCGGAGGCGGGATTCGCCGCAGGCGACCTCGGCTACGGCCTGAGCCTCACAAAGCTCTGGGGCGAGGAAAACGGCGGCAGCTACGGCTACTACGTCAACAACGCCTCCGCCTACAGCCTCACCGACCCCGTCAGCGATGGCGATGCGCTGCGCGCCTTTGTCTACACCGATCTGGAGGCCTGGTCCGATCTCTACTGCTACTTCGACGATGAGACCGCCGCCTGTGCCGTCGGCGAGGGCGTTGCGCTTTCGTTGAGCGTTCAGAGCTATGACGCGGACTGGAATCCCGTCGTCGCTCCCATGGCGGGCGCCACCGTCACCGTCGATGGTGCGGATACGCAGCTCGTTACCGACGCTGAGGGCAATGCGCAGCTGAGCTTCGACGCGCCGGGCGAATACCTCGTCTCCGCCCGCTCGGACGACGCGGTACTGGTTCCGCCGGTTTGCGTCGTGACCGTTTCCGAAGCGAAATGAAGCGTAGAAACTTTGTCCTGTGGGCGCTCGCGCTGATCCTGGCGCTCGCGCCCGTCTGTGCCCATGCCGCCGCCGGCCCCGAGGAGGCCGTCAGCGGCATTTGTGCGTATTCGCGGGGCGAAGCCGGACTCCAGGAATGGCTGGACGGCGCGCTCTGCGCGGGCGCAGGCGGCCCTACGGACAACAATGTGCTCGCATTGTGCCGCCTGAACAGCGGCCTTGACTTTTCCAATTACGTCCGCGCCGCCTCGGAACGGCTGAACGCAGGGGATATCACCAACCCTGTCTCCCGCCAGCGCTGCGCGCTCGTGCTGCTCGCTTGCCATGCGGGCGCACAGGTTCCGGATGCGCTGGTGGACGAGACCGCCGGAAAGCTGGGCGTGATGAGCATCATCTACGGCCTGCACCTTCTGAACAACGGCGCGTCCTCGGCGCTCTGGAGCCGGGATGCGCTTTCGGAAAAGCTCCTCTCCCTTCAGAAGGCAGACGGCGGCTGGAGTGTCATGGGCGATTACGGAGACGTGGACGTGACCGCCATGTGCCTTCAGGCGCTCGCCTGCCCGGACGCCTCTGCGCCGGTGTCTGTGGCCGTGGAGCGCGGCCTCGGCTTCCTCTCCGAATGTCAGCTGGAGAGCGCGGGCTTTTCCAGCATGGGCAAGGAAAACGCGGAGAGCTGCGCACAGGTGCTCCTCGCGCTCAGTTCCCTCGGTGTGGACTTTCGCGTGGACGCGCGCTTTCTGAAGCGCGGGCGCAATCCCCTGGACGCCCTGCTCGAATACCGCTGTCCCTCCGGCGGCTTTTCCCATCTTCCCAGGGAGGGCGAAAACGAAACGGCGACGGTACAGGTTTTTCAGGCGCTGGTCGCCCTGATGAACGAAAGCGTGCGCTTCTACGATTTTTCCACCGCGCCGACGGCGGCGCTTCCCGCCGCGCAGGCTGCGGAAGGCCCGGGCTGGAAGCTGTGGGCGCTCTGCGCGATCGGCGCTCTTGTCCTGGCGGGAGCGATCTACGCGCTCACCCGGAAGCGCAGCCGCACAAAGCGCCTACTCTTCGTCCTCGTCGCGGGCGCGCTGGCCGCAGCGGCGGTTTTCGCCCTGAACGTTGAATCCGCCTCGGAATACTACTCGGAAAAGGATACCGGCGACCGCCATCCTTCGGGCAGCGCCTATCTCAGCATACGCTGCGACACCGTCGCCGGGCGGGCGGAGGATGGCAGCACGCCCGAGGACGGCGTCATCCTTCCGCGCACAGTGTTTCCCATCTGCGAAGGCGACAGCGTGTTTGACCTGCTCACCGCCGCCGCGCGGCAATATCACATTCAGATGGAGCACGAGGGCGGCGAGGGCGACATGGCCTATGTAAACGGCATCAATTATCTCTACGAGTACGCCTACGGCGAGCTCTCCGGCTGGATCTATTCCGTCAATGCTGTTACGCCCTCCATCGGCTGCGGAAGCTACATACTCGAGGATGGCGATGAGGTGCTCTGGCAATACACGACCGACCTTGGCGAGGATCTGAAATGAACGGACTGAGCGACGCAAATCCCATAGCCGCCTTTCTCTGGCTGATGACCACGGCAGGCATCGTGATGTTCTGCTTCAACCCGCTGCTGCTGGCCCTCTCCCTCGTCGGCGCGCTGTTTTACTTCTATATGCGCAACCCGGACGCCGGACTGAAGGCGATTCTGCCCTATCTCGGCCTCGCACTGGCCTCTGCGCTGCTCAACCCGCTGTTTTCCCACAACGGAGCGACGGTTCTGTTCGTGCTCAACCACAACCCCGTCACGCTGGAGGCTTTCTACTACGGCATTGCCCTGGGCGGCATGCTCATGGCGGTGCTCTGCTGGTTTCGTTCCTTTCAGCAGATCATGACCAGCGACAAGCTACTCTACATCTTCGGCTCCGCTCTGCCCAAGCTCACGCTGATTCTCTCCATCGCCCTCCGCTACATACCGCTGCTGCGGGAGCAGGCAAAGCGCGTGCGGGATTCCCAGAAGGCACTGGGGCTCTTTCGGGAGGAGAACGTCGTCGACCGGCTGCGGGGCGAAATGCGCATCTTCTCCGTTCTGGTGACCTGGGCGCTGGAAAATGGCGTGATTACCGCCGACAGCATGAGCGCCCGCGGCTATGGCGTGGGGCGGCGCACGCGCTTTGCCCTGTTTCGCTTCCGCGCGCGGGACGCGGCCATGTGCGCCGCCTGCCTGCTGCTGGGCGGCGTTTCAGTCGCCGGCATCGCCACAGGCGCGCTGGCGTTCTCCTTCTACCCGCGCTTTTCCATGGGGGGATGCAGTCCCCTCGCCTGCCTCGCCTACCTTTCCTATGGCGTTCTCGCCCTCTTTCCGGGACTGCTCGAAGTGGAGGAACACATCCGTTGGAACACATTGAAGTCAAAAATCTGAGCTTTTGCTATCCGAACGCCAGCTCGCCCTCCCTCCGGGAGATCAGCTTCTGCGTGCATCCGAGCGAATTCGTGACCCTCATCGGCGCGACCGGCTCTGGAAAGTCCACGCTGCTGCGTCTCCTCAAGCGGGAGCTCGCTCCCCTTGGCGCACGCACGGGTGAAATCCTCTACGACGGAACGCCCATCGAGGCGCTGAAGGACGCAGACTCCGCCTGCCGCATCGGCTATGTGATGCAGCGGCCGGAGCAGCAGATCGTGACCGACAAGGTCTGGCACGAACTCGCCTTCGCGCTGGAGAACATGGGCCTGCCCCAGAGCGTCATCCGCCGCCGCGTGGCGGAGATGGCGGGTTACTTCGGCATTTCCGAATGGTTTGAGCGGGACGTCGGCTCCCTGTCCGGCGGTCAGAAGCAGCTTCTGAACCTGGCAGCCGTGATGGTGGCCCAACCGGACGTGCTGCTTCTGGACGAGCCCACCTCCCAGCTGGATCCCATCGCGGCGAGCGATTTTTTGCAGACCGTGCGCAAGCTGAACCAGGACATGGGCGTCACCGTTCTGCTCATCGAGCATCGCCTGGAGGAGGCCCTGCCCATGAGCGACCGCGTGCTCGCGCTGGAGGACGGGCGGCTGATTCTGGATGCGCCGCCCAGCGAAGCCTGCGCCCGCCTGCGCGATCATCCGGTGCTATTGGATGCGATGCCCGGCGCGGTGCGCCTCTTTCACGCCATCGGTGCGAAGGGTCCATGTCCCATCACCGTGCGCGAAGGGCGGCGCTTCCTGCGTCAGCGCTATCCGAAGGATCTCTCCGCGGGATCGCGCAGCGGCAGTGCAAGGCCGGAGGCGTGCGCGCTGGAATTCAAAAACGTCTACTTCCGCTATGGCCGCGAATGTCCGGACGTGCTGCGCGGCCTGAGCCTCGATGTGCGTGCCGGGGAAATCTTTTGCATCCTGGGCGCAAACGGCGCGGGCAAATCCACCTTTTTGCGCCTCGCCGCCGGGCTCAGCCGTCCCTACAGCGGCGCAATCCGGGTATTCGGCAAGCCCATGAAGCAGTATCGCGGGCAATCGCTCTACCGGGAATGTGTGGCCATGCTGCCCCAGGACGCGCAGACGGTCTTTCTCAAGAGCACCGTGCGCGACGAGCTTCGGGAGGTGCACGCGGACCTCGCGTCGCTCCCCTACGTGCTGGATCATCTTATGGACCGGCATCCCTACGACCTCAGCGGCGGCGAACAGCAGCTGGTGGCGCTTGCGAAGGTACTGGCTGCAAAGCCGCGCCTGCTTCTGTTGGACGAGCCCACCAAGGGCGTTGACGCCCATACCCAGGGCGCGATTCGGGAGATTCTCGACCGACTCAAGCGACAGGGCGTCTCCATTCTGGCCGTCACCCACGACGTCGAATTTGCCGCCCGCTGCGCCGATCGCTGCGCGCTCTTCTTCCGCGGCGAAATTGTCTCAGAGGATGCGCCCGACCGATTCTTCGATGAGAACAGCTTCTACACCACCGCCGCCAACCGCATCTGCCGCGGCTGGTACGCGGGCGTGGCCACCGTGGAGGACGCGGCGGAACGCATCCGCAGAAGCGGAGGCGGCGCATGAAGCTGCTGCTCATTCGAAGCGCCCGGCTCCGGCGCGCGCTGGGCATACTCATTCCCTTCGTGCTCGCGCCCGCAGCTGTGCTCTGGTTCGCACTGGGGCCAGGGCGGGGCCACTACGCGCTCTCCAGCCTGCTGATGACGCTGCTCGCCCTGCTGCTGTTCTCCTGCGGCTTCGAGCGCCGCAAGACCGGCTCCCGGCGGATGATCCTGGTCGCGGTCATGACGGCGCTCTCCGTACTGGGGCGTTTCGTCTTCGCGGCCATTCCTGCGTTCAAGCCCATCACTGCGGTGGTGGTCATCACGGCGATCTATCTGGGCCCTGAGGCCGGCTTCCTTACGGGCGCGCTCTCGGCGCTGATCTCCAACTTCTACTTTGGACAGGGTCCATGGACGCCCTTTCAGATGCTCTCCTGGGGACTTCTGGGCCTGCTGGCCGGACTGTTGAACCGTCCGCTGCGGCGCAGCCGCATCGCGCTCACCCTCTATGGCGTGTTCGCGGGCGTGGCTTATTCCTTTATTATGGACGTCTGGACGGTACTCTGGTACAACGGCAGCTTCAATCCCGCGCTCTATGCGGCTGCGCTCGCGAGCGCCCTGCCCTACACCGTCCTCTACGCCATCTCCAACGTGGTCTTTCTGAACCTTCTCTCCCGCCCCTTCGGAGAAAAGCTGGACCGCGTGCGCATCAAATACGGCTGCTGAGGCGCGCAAAGATACACCTGCGCTCCTTCCGGGCAAAACAACGCCCCCGCCCTTCGTTCGGAGGATGTTCCGAACGAGGGGCGGGGGCGCGTTTTGCAGCCGCTGTCTGCTCAGTCCGCCTTTTCCCTGTCTTCAATGTTGTTCAGGGCGAGCACAACCTCGCGCACGATACCGTTTTCAAAGCGCGCGGGCTGCACAATGACCTCCGCCCGGCGATAACCGTCATCTGTACGGCGGCGGTATTCGCAGCGCTGGTAGTGAGAGCCCTCCGTCATGCTCCTGTGCAGCGTGTACGCGCTGAGCATGTTGCGCAGTCGTTCCCGGTCGTCCGGGTGTACGACGGTGTCAATGTAGGCGTCAAAGGTCACCTTGTAGGGCGTGCACAGCTGCGTCACCAGCTCGCCGCCATGGGCCTTGGCCGCGTAGCAGAGATCCTTCTCCAGATCGACGTAGTACAGGCCGTAATAGAGGCTTCCCAGCGCCGTAAGCGTCTGGTGCAGAATGCGCTTGCGCTCGCCGCGCTCAAGCTCCGCATTCTTCTCCGCGTCCACGTTGAATACATAGATGTTGGCAAGGATATCTCCCGTCTCCGGATTGATGCTGATGCGCAGCGTCATGCGGTGCCACACATAATCCTCGCCGATGCGCACGCGGTAGTCGCTGGTGTGCTGAAACTTTCCGGAGCGATACATCGCCGAAATGCCCGCGATGCTCAGAGAATTCGCATAATCGTCGTAGTCGTCCGGCATCACATAATTCCGCATCGCACCGTTGAGATCCGCGCTGTACTCCCGCCACGCGCCCTGAACGATGCCAAGCGCCCTGACTACTTTCTGCTGCCGCGCATGCACCAGCCGCCAGCGGTCTCTGCTGATGTTGATCTGCCAGATGGATTCCGTTCTCGATTCCACGGCGCGGCGGTAATTGCGCTCCTCTTCCTCCTGGTTCTGAGAGA
Organism: bacterium; assembly: GCA_004563405.1. Lineage (GTDB taxonomy): Bacteria > Bacillota > Clostridia > Christensenellales > Aristaeellaceae > SFTH01. The sequence goes on along the minus strand of SFTH01000005.1, from coordinate 38,976 downwards.
GCACCTGGAAGGTGCAATCGCGTACGCTGATGATGATCGTATTGCCGTCATCCCTGGGCGCACTCAGCACGAAGCGCAACAGATGCTCCTCGCGCTCCTTGGCGAGACTGCGCAGCGTGAGCTCCGCCGTTGCGCCCACGGCCAGCTCCCGCATCCGCTCGCGCAGCTGCTCCATGTCCTCCTCGCTGAGGCGGCATGCGGCTTCAATCTCCTTAAACGTCGCGCGCCGCGCGCCGCCGGAAGCCCCGCCGATCAGCCCGAGGCCATCGTAGCAGGGCATTTTGCTGTCCGAACCGCGCTGATAGACGAGCAGAGTCGCGCGCGCCTCGGCGGCCGCCGTGTTCAACGCACGCTCGCCCACCTCAAGCGCCCGCTCCGTCCGCCGGTTGGTCTGCCGTATGCGGTAGAGCGCAAAGGCGGTCTGCAGCGTGAGCACGAGAATCAGGAACACCGCGATGACAACCATTGCCACAGGTATCGTCTGAACGATGGTCGAGTGACTTCCCACCAGAGATTCCGGAAGCATCAGCGCAATGCTCCAGGGCAAAACGCCGGTCTGCCGCTGTGCGATGTAATAAGCCCCGCCCTCGCGATCGCGAATCCGCGTCTGGGCAGAACCCTTGCTGAGCAGGGCCTCCGCTTTTCCATCCTCATTCAGCTCAAGCAGCGTATCGTAATAGCTTTCATGCGCAAAGGGCGTGCAGTTCAACAGGAACGCGCCCGTCGTGCTGTTGTAGACCGCGTAGTTATACGAAGCGAAAAAGGCACATTGCATCGCCTCGTCCATGCACGACGGATCAACCCACGCCGCCAGTTCGCCCGCTTCCCCGAGCGAAACCCTCAGCTGAATGACGCTATCCGTCTGGGCGATGATCTTTTCGGATCGGTTCGTCGAATTGTAGTGAACGTAGGAAGTACCTTCCTGCACGGGCGATACGCTGCCGTCCGCGCCGCGCAGCGCGCCTTCGCGAACCACGCCCGCCTCGGTGAAGGGGCCGTATTGGGTCAGGTTTTCCAGAAGCGCGCCCTCTTCCACGGTCGCAGCGTCCAGCAGATCCGCCGTTGCGTTCATGCGCTCGAAGGCGTCGTCCACCAGATGTTCAAATTGCGCGGCCACCCGTCGCGCTGCGTCCGACGCGCGCTCCTCCTCAAAGGCCGCGTCGTACAGCACGATTCCGTACGTCGTCAGCATTGCGCTCAGCGCGATCAACAGGCCCATTCCCAGTCCGCCGCGCAGCACGCCGTATCTATCTTTTTTGAATAAATTCCTGATTCTCTTCATGCACTCTCCGCACCCTCCAACGAATACCTTTCCAGATTCGAAAAAGCCTTCGGCCAAGGAGCCTTAAATGTCGAGTTTATCCTGTTCATATTATATCCAAGAAGTTTTATGTTCGAATAAAATGTATGTGTATAGTGCATGAATTATGTTTCAAAGACACGGATGCAGAATTTTGCATTTTGCCTCGTTTTTTCACTCGGTGCCGACAACGAAGCGCAAGACAACCGCGACGCAGACGCCGCGGTTGTCTTTTGTGGAATCGTAAGGATCTCCGTTGCCCCGCGCGCTCAGGCGCGCCGGGCCTCCTCAAGCATGTGCCGCGCATGGGAAAGGCTACTTTCGCTGTCCGACGCTCCGCCCACCAGCCGCGAAAGCTCGTGAACGCGCCCGTCCTCGTCGAGCCGGACCACGTTCGTCTGGGTCCGCTCGCCCTCGGTGCGCTTTTCCACGCGGAAATGAGCGTCGCCCAGGGCGGCGATCTGCGGAAGATGGGTCACGCAGAGCACCTGCTTCGTTCCGGCAATGTCGCGCATCTTTTCGCCCACCACCTGCGCCATGCGGCCGGAAACGCCCGTGTCAATCTCGTCAAAGACCATGCTGTCCACGCCGCCGCGGTTCAGCGAAAGCGTCTTGAGCGCGAGCATGATGCGCGAGAGCTCGCCGCCGGAGGCAATGGCCGCAAGGGGGCGCAGGGGCTCCCCGGGATTCGGAGAGATCATGAACTCGATCTCATCCGCGCCGTTTGCGCCGGGCTTTTCGAGCGGTCTGAACTCCACGCGAAAGCGGGTCTTCGCCATGCCCAGATCCTTCAACTGGCCGACAATTCCCTCCTCCAGCGCCGTAGCAAGCCTTCGTCTGGACGCCGTGAGCGCGGCGCACGCCTCCCGAAGGGCGTGATCCTGCGCCTTGAGCTGCTTCTTGAGCTCCGCGATGCGCGCATCGCCCGACTGCACGGACTCCAGTCGCGCCCGCGCAGCTTCGCCGAAGGCGATGACCTCCGCCTCGGTCGCGCCGTACTTGCGCTCCAGGCGGGAGATCAGATCCAGCCGATCCGCGATTTTATCCATCAACCGGGGATCAAAGCTCAGCTCCTCCAGGATGGTCTGGAGCTCGCTGCCCGCCTCCTGTGCCGCGTAATAGAGATTGCGCAGTTCCCCGCTCAGCCGGTCGAAGCGGGGATCCAGACCTGCGATGCCCTGCAGCGCGTCCGAAGCGCGAAGCAGCGCCTCCTGTGCGCTCATGGAAGCGCCATCGCCGCCGTAGGTGAGCTGATAGGCCGTCTCCACGCCGTCGCGCACCTTTTCCGCATTCTCCAGCATCTTCAGCTTGCGCTCCAGCTTTTCCTCCTCGCCGCTCTTCAGCTTTGCTGCCTCGATCTCCTGAACCTGGAAGCTGAGCATGTCGATCAACCGCTCGCGTTCCGCTGCATCCTTCAGCAGGGCGCGCAGGGACGTCGCGGTCTCCATGCGCGCGGTGTAGGCGCTTCGCACCTGCCCGCGCAGCTCTTCGTGCGCCACGTCTCCAAAGGCGTCCAGAAAATCCATGTGGCGTTGGGGATTCATCAGCGCCTGATGCTCGTGCTGGCCGTGAACATCCACGAGCAGCGCCATAAACTGCTTCAGCGCCGTCAGCGGCAGCACCGTGCCCGCAATCCGGCAGAGATTGCGTCCGCTGCGGCTGAGCTCCCGCGAAACGCAGACCACGCCGCCATCCGCCTCCACGCCCAGCTCCTCCGCAAGGCGCAGCGCCTGCACATTTTGGGAGATGTCGAACAGGGCCTCAACGCTGCCCTTATCCGCGCCGGTGCGAATCATATCCCGGTCCGCGCGTCCGCCCAGCGCCAGGTTCACGCAGTCCACTACAATGGACTTGCCCGCGCCGGTTTCGCCAGTAAGCACATTGAATCCCTGCGCAAATTCAATGCGCAGCGATTCAATGAGGGCAATATTCCGAATTGTCAGTTCCAAAAGCATGATTCTCTATCTCTTCAGCAGGTTGTTGAAGCGGTTCTCCAGGGCCTCGATGGCCTCTTGGGAACGACCGATGATCAGCAGCGTGTTGTCGCCCGCAATGGTGCCCAGCACCTCGCTCCACTTCATGGAGTCAATGGCCTCGCAGGCCGCCGACGCGCTGGCGGAAAGGGTCTTGATGACCATCAGGTTGTCCACACATTCGATGCTGACGATGGACTCGGTCAGAATACGAATGAAGCGGTCGTTCATGCCCTTTTCCGCGCGCTCGACGGTGGCATACTTGTAGCCGCCATGCTCAGAGAGCACCTTCAGCAGGCGCAGTTCCTTGATATCCCTCGATACGGTGGCCTGGGTGACCTTTACGCCGTGATTCTTCAGTTCCTCCGCAAGTTCTTCCTGTGTCTCGATGTCTTTATTCTCAATGATTTCCAAAATCAGATTGTGGCGCGCGCTCTTCATGTCCGGTTCTTCCTTCCTGTCTCTGCTCTCCTGTCTCTGCGCTCAATGGGTCCACTCAGACAGCTTATCCCGAAGCAACCCGAAATAATTACGGTCGTGGAGGCGAATAAACCTCGCCTTGAGGTCAGAACGCATGATGGTAACGCCGGGTTCTCCCCTTTGCAGCTCCACGGTCTTTCGTCCGTCGAGCACGGCATGCGCTCCACCCCGATCGTCCAACACACGAATCGTTATCATATCACTCGAGGATACGACCACCGGACGGGCATTCATCGTGTGGGGACAGATTGGCGTAATGACAAAGCAGTCCAGGCCGGGACGAATAATTGGCCCGCCCGCGGACAGCGAATAGGCGGTTGACCCCGTGGCGCTCGCCACAATCAGTCCATCGCCCGATATTCGATCGACCAGCATCCCATTGACCTCGATCTCCAGCGAGAGAACGCGCACAGCAGGCGTTGAACGGGAAACCACAATCTCGTTCAGTGCAAACATGTTGCGCTCGTCCGCGCCGCGCAGGGTCATCGTCATCCTCGAATCAATGGTGTATTTCCCCTCGAGCACGCGCACGACGTCCCTCCGCAGATCTGCGGGATCCACCTCCGTCAGAAACCCCATTCTGCCCAGATTGATCCCCAGCATGGGAATGTCATTCGGCAGCGCATGATCCAGCGCGGAGAGTATCGTGCCGTCTCCGCCCAGAACAATCAGCAGATCGCAGTCCTGAAACCCACCCTCTGACAGTTCCGGATTTCCCAGCGCATGCGCAAGCGTAATGCCTGTGGTGACCGATATGTCATATTCATCCAGGATTTTCTTCAATTCGCGAGCAACTTCGAAGCCGGTGCGCTTGGACGGATTCCAGACGATCCCTACTCTTCGAAATTCCATGCGAATCACCTCACGTCCATATATACAATATACCAAAGAAAATCGAACTTACAAGCCTTCTGCGGACGATTTAAGAAATTTGTCATAAGCTGACGTAATTATGTCATTTATCTCCCGCGGCTCCACTTCGCGCTCCACCGCCTCCCGCGGGAGCAGGTGCAGCAGAAATTCGATGTTGCCCTCCGGGCCGCGCACCGGGGAAAAATCCAAACCCGCCGCAGCCCAGGGCGTCGTCTTCACAAATTCGAGCATATCGGTAAGAACGGCTGCGTGCACCGCAGGGTCGCGCACCACGCCCTTCTCCCCCACGTCCTCCTTCGCGGCCTCAAACTGGGGCTTGACCAGCGCCACGAACTCCCGCCGCCCGGTCAACAGTGGAAGCACCGTTGGGAGCACCGCCTTCAGGGAAATGAAGGACACATCCGTCGCCCCAAACTCCGGAGCCTCCGCAAAGTGCTGAGATGTCAGAAAGCGCGCGTTCGTGCGCTCCAGCGTCGTGACCCTCGGATCGCTGCGCAGACGGTAGTCCAGCAGGTTGTAACCCACGTCCACGCAGTAGACGCGCCGCGCGCCCGCGCGCAGCATCACGTCCGTAAAGCCGCCCGTGGACGCGCCGACATCCACGCACACCGCATCGTCCAGGCGGATGGAAAATACCTCCAGCGCCTTCTTCAGCTTATGTGCGCCGCGGCTGACGTAGGCGTCCAGCTCCTTTCCCTTCACCCGCAGCACCTCGCCCGCACGCACGGGTTCGCTGGCGTTGCGAATCTTCCGGTCCCCGGCCATCACCCGGCCCTCCATGATCAGCGCCCGGGCCAGTGCGACGCTCTCCAGGTTCAAATCCTCATAGAGCGCGACGTCCGCGCGCCTGCGCTTCATCGTTCGCCTCCGTGGATTTCATCCATTGCTTCCAGTATTCTCCGGCAAATATCCTCCCTGGACAGGCCGCTTGCGTGCCGCTGCTGGGAGATGCGCGCATGGGAGACAAAGCGATCCGGCGCGCCCAGAATCAGCATGCGCCGGTTGTTTACGCCGCGCTCCGACAGAACGTGGGCCACGCCCTCGCCCAGGCCGCCAATGACGCTGTTTTCCTCCAGGGTCACCACCAGCTGAACGCCCGCAGCCTTTTTGAGCAGGAGCTCTTCATCCATGGGCTTTATGAAGCATGCGTCTACGACGCCCGCGCGCACCTGCCTGCCCATCAGCTCGATGGCCGCCTGCATGGCAATCTGCACCATCGGCCCGACGGCAAAGATCATCACGTCCTCACCGTCGCTCAGAAGTTCCCACTTGCCCACTTCCATTGGCATCTGGGAGGCCAGACCCGCTCCAAGATCCAGGCCGTCCTTGGGATAGCGTATGGCCATGGGCGCGTTCATCGTGGCGCTCAGGTCGATGAGCTTCTTCAATTCCCGCACGTCCCGGGGCGCGGCAATCACGAGATTCGGCATGGAGCGCATGAAGCTCAGATCAAACAGGCCCTGATGGGTGCGGCCGTCCGCGCCCACAAAGCCTGCGTGATCCAGCAGGAAGGTCACCGGCAGGGAGCACCGGCAGACGTCGATGAGCATCTGATCGTAGCTGCGCTGCAAAAAGGTCGAATAGATGGCGACGTAGGGCTTCATGCCCGTTGCGGCCATGCCCGCCGCCATGGTCACGGCATGCTCCTCCGCAATGCCCACATCGAAGAAGCGATCGGGATGCCTCTGCTGGAACTCCGCCATGCCCGTTCCATCCACCATCGCCGCGCTGATCACGCTGATGCGGATGTCTGCATCGGCCATCTCGCTGAGCTGATGCGCCGCGATTTTTCCGCAGCTGGCCGTGGAATCGCTGCTCCGCCGCTTTCCGGAATCGATGTAGAAGGGGGCCACGCCGTGGTACTGATCCGGATGGTTCTCCGCCGGCCTGTAGCCGCGCCCCTTCTGGGTGATGACGTGAACCAGCACGGGCCGCCGGTCGTCCCGCGCCCTGCGCAGCACGCGTATCAGGTGCTTGATGTCGTGGCCATCGATGGGACCGAGGTAGACAAAGCCCAGAGCCTCGAAGAACTTGCCGTCGATCACCAGCGACTTGAGCGCATCGCGAAGCTTCTCGATGAAGCGGAAGATGGGCACGCCAATTTTGGGCACCTTCTCCAGCCAGCGCCGGACGCCGCGCTTGAAGGCGCGATAGCCCTTGCTCTGCCGCAGGCCGTTCAGATAGCGGCTGAGCGCGCCCACGTTTTTCGAGATGGACATCTCGTTGTCGTTCAGAATGACCGTCATGGGGATTTCGCTCTGCCCGGCGTCGTTGAGCGCTTCGTAACACATACCGCCGGTCAGCGCGCCGTCGCCCACCACGGCGACCACGCGGTTCTGCCCATGCATGATCTCCCGGGTGCGGGCCATGCCCAGCGCCGCGGAGATCGCCGTGGAGGCGTGTCCTGCCACGAAGCAATCGTAGGGACTCTCCGCCGCATCGGGAAAGCCGCTGAGGCCGCCCTCCCGGCGCAGGGTCTCAAAGCGTTCGTAGCGCCCGGTGAGCAGCTTGTGCACATAGCTCTGATGGCCCACGTCGAACACGAATTTGTCCTCGGGGCAGTCGAACACGCAGTGCATGGCAATGGTGAGCTCCACGATGCCCAGGTTGGAAGCCAGGTGTCCGCCGTTCTCGGAGACGGTCTTGATCAGCTCGTCGCGGATTTCCTGCGCCAACGCGTTCAATTGATCCAGGGAGAGTTCCTTCAGCTGCGCAGGACTCTGAATATCTTTCAGCATTCGTTCTTCCTCGCTCGATGCTACTTACTTGCTGCGATTCACCATGGAGCGAATGAGCTCCCGGAAAAAGTCCGCTTCCGGGCCGAATTGCTCCAGCGCAGTCAGCGCCCGGCCCAGCTCCTCCTCCACCTTTGCGCGCGCACCCTCCACGCCGTAGAGGGACACCATCGTAAGCTTGCCCTGCGCCGCGTCCTTGCCGAGGGTCTTTCCCATCTCCGCCGAATCGCCCATCACGTCCAGAAGATCGTCCGTGGCCTGGAAGATGCGTCCGAAGGCCTCGCCATAGGCCCCGAGGGCTTCAATCTGTGCCTGCGTCGCGCCGCTCAGCCAGCCCGCCGCCCGGAGCGGATAAATGAACATGCAGGCGGTCTTATCCCGGTGAATGTAGCTCAATTCCTCCGCGCCGGAGACTGCGTTGCGCTCGCACCACAGGTCCATCACCTGTCCGGCGATCATGCCGGTCACGCCCGCCCCGGTGGCAATCTCCTGCACGGCGTGCAGCGCCGCCACCGCCTGCTCCGGATGCCGGAGCGCCGCCTGAAGCATCAGTTCAAAGGCCGCGTTCAGAAGCCCGTCGCCCGCGAGGATCGCCTGCCCTACGCCAAAGACAACATGGTTCGTGGGGCGACCCCGGCGCATGGTATCATCGTCCATGCCGGGCAAATCGTCGTGAATCAGGGAATAGCTGTGGATCATCTCCACCGCGCAGGCAAAGTCCAGCCATTCCCCGGAATTTCCGCCCAGCATGTCCATCGCCGCGAGCAGCATCGCCGGCCGCAGCCGCTTTCCGCCCGCCAGCAGGCTATAATTCATGGATCTGCACAGAAGCTCCGGCATCTCGCCCTCCCGGAAGCTGCCCTCCTCCAGGGCGGGAAAAACCGTCTTCAGGCGCGCGTTGACCAGCGCCGCATATTCCTTCAGCGTCTTCATTGCATTTCCTCCGCATCCATCTCTTCCTCGCCTTCGGAGGTGAGCACGCGAATGCGCCTGTCTCCCTCGTCCAGCAGCTTTTCCAGCGCCGCCCGCAGCGCGCTCGCGCGCTCATAGGCCGCAAACGAATCCTCCAGTGTCATTTCTCCGGACTCCAGCGCACGCGCCAGGCGCTCCAGCTCCTGCATGCCCGCTTCAAAGTTAAGTTTATCTTCCATCGCTTGCCTCCGAATGATTCTGATCCAATATCTCCGCGCGCACGCTGCCGTCCCGCATGCGTACGTCCACCCGCATGCCCGGCGCCAGCTCCGCCACAGAGGAGAGCACGCTCTTTCCATCGGTCAGATAGGCGTAGCCGCGCTCCAGCACGCCCGACGGGTTCAGCGCATCCAGCTTCGCGCCCGTCCGGTGCAGCCGGTTGCGCGCATCGCGCGATCGCGCCTCCTCCGCCGCGCGGCAGCGCTCCCAGAGCGCTGAGACTGCCTCCGCCCGGGGCCGGATCAGCGCACGCGCGGGGTCCCGCAGCGCGCCCGACGCACACACGCGCATCAGCTCCGACCGGCGCAGCCGGTTTCCCTGGCGCAGTCCGGCGGTCACCCGCCCCATCGCCGCGCGCAGATTCCGTCGAAGCTCCGCCGCCACCGGCACGGCCACCTCCGCCGCCATCGAGGGCGTCGCGGCGCGCAGGTCGGCCACGAAATCGGCGATGGTAAAGTCCGTCTCATGTCCCACGCAGGAGACGACGGGAATTCGGGAGTTTGCAATGGCCCGGGCAACGATCTCCTCGTTGAACGCCCAGAGGTCCTCGATGGAGCCGCCGCCGCGCCCCACCAGCAGCACCTCCGCCCGCGCGTCCCGATTCAGTCTGTCGATGGCCTCCACAATTTCGCCCGCCGCGTCCGCGCCCTGCACGGCACAGGGGGCCACCACGATCTCCACGTTCGGATTCCGACGCCGGGCGATGCGGATCATGTCGCGTATGGCCGCGCCCGTGCGAGATGTGACAATCCCAATGCAGCTGGGAAACGCCGGAAGCTCCCGCTTGATGGCCGGATCGAACAGGCCCTCCTTCGAAAGCTTCTCCTTCAGCGCCTCAAAGCGCAGGTACAATTCGCCCACGCCACACTTCTCCATGCCGCTGACGTAGAGTTGAAAGCTTCCGTCCCTGGGAAACAGGGAGGCGGAGGCGCGCACGCGCACGCGCATGCCGTCCTGGGGCTGAAAATTGAGTCCGAGGGCGTTCTGGCGAAACATCACGCACTGCACCCGCGCTCCCGCATCCTTCAGGGAGAAATACCGGTGTCCGCTGACGTGGTGCTTGTAGCCGGAAATTTCACCCGTGACCTCCAGATTGCGCAGCAATACGTCGCCCGCCAGCAGCCGGCGCACATATTCGTTGAGCTCGCTCACGCTGAGCGACCGATCCTGAAGCATGGTTTCACCGCCGAATGTGCAAAATGAAAGCCTCCGCCGCTTCTCGTGGGCAGCAAAGGCTGAAGGGATACCGCGCCGTTACTCCGCTTCCGCGCGGGAGAGACTGCCCAGTACGCCGTTGATGAACGCGCCGGCCTTGTCGGTGGAGAACTGGTTGGCGAGTTCCACGGCCTCGTTGATCACGATGCCCGCCGGAATCTCGCCCAGCATCAGCTCGTAAGCGCCCAGGCGCAGAATGGCCAGATCCACCCGGGAGAGGCGCTCGATCGTCCAGCCGCGCAGATGGGCCGCGATCTGGGAATCGATCTTCTCTTCGTTCACAACCACACCCTCGAACATGCGGTTCATGTACTCCGCCTCATTCTCGCCCGGCTCAACTCCGAGCAGGTTCATGCGGGTCTCCTCGCCGCCGTCTCCGCCCATCTCCCATTCATAAATCAGCTTCATCGCGTGCGCGCGGGCGATCTTTCTGTCCATATCGGCTCATCCTCATCTCAATTGGTATCGTTTCTGACATATCAATGCGGTGGCGCGATCGCGCCGCCGCATGGAGTTTATTCGTTCTCCGCGTCCTGGGGCTCCTCCGGCGCGTCCCCGTCCGGAACCTCCTGCGCAGGTTCAAAAACCTCCTGAACCGGTTCCTGCGCCGCGGCCGGCTGCACCTCGGGGAGATCCGTCACCGGCGGCTGCCAGGCGACGGCCTGCGGCGGCGGAACGGGCGTCTGTCCGCCCTTGCGGCGGCCGTGCTTTGTACCCTCCTCGGCGGACTCCAGCGCGTGCACGCTCACGCAGACCTCGCGCACTGCCACGCCGCAATTGAGTTCGATATAGCTGCGGATGGCGCGCTGAATGTTCATCGTCACCGTGGGAACATGGGCCCCGGAGAGAATGGCGACGTTCACGTTGATGGAAATGGAATCCTCGCTGTTGACGATGCCCGCCTTCATCTCCGCAATGCCGTCCACGCCGCGCACGGCCTGGCGGATCATCTGCTCGACGGCGCCCACAGCGATGCGGGTGCGCCCTGCGTCGCTGGAATCCACGGTAATGAAGCCGCGCTCACTGCGGCGGCGACCGGAGAAGATGATCACGACGCTCGCCACCGCCAACAGCACATAGACGGCCAGCAGCGCGATGCCCGCCGCATCCGCCTGAAGCTTCCCGATCGTCGCATACATGCCGGAGAAGAACGCCTGCATGCACTGCGGCCAAACGCAGAACAGCACGACGAGCGCGCAGGCAACCAGAGACATCAGCCAGTGCAAAAACAGCACCAGCTTCCTGCCAAAATTCAATTTCATACTCTTATCCTCCATGAGGAACGGAGGCCGTACGCGCGCTTATTCCCCGTCCGCCGCGTCCTCTTCCTCGTCATCCGCCTCTTCGGCTTCCTCCTCAGGTTCCTCTTCCGCTTCGGGCTCTTCCGCCTCGGCCGGTTCCTCCTGAGCGCTCGTCTCCGCCTCTGCCTCGGACTTCTCCAGCATCTTCCTGCGCTGCTCGTCCAGCTCTGCGTTGGCGCGCTGCTCGCGCTCAAAGCTCACGCCGGAGACGTGCACGTCCACCGCGTGAACATCCAGACCGCTCATGGTCTCGATGGCCTTCTTGACGTTCTCCTGAATGCTGCGGGCGACGTCGGGCACTGGAGAGCCGTATTCCACCACGATGGTGATGTCGACCGTCACCTTGTTTCCATCCAGATCAATGCGCACGCCCTTGGTGAAATTGCGCGTGTTCTTGCGGGAAAACATATCGGCCAGGCCGCCGTTCTGGGAGGACATGCTGGCCACGCCCTCAACCTCGGTCGCCGCGAGACCGGCGATGGTCGCAACCACTTCCGTTGCGAAGGAAACCGTGCCGTTCGGGTTTTCATCCAGCTTGACGTCAGGCTGGTAATTCTCACTCATATCACAGACCTCCTTTGTCAGCCTGATCGTATTATAACAGATTGGGGAACAAAGCGCAATGCAATTTTCGCTTAATTTACCGGAATGATCTTAACATTGCCCGCCTGCGCGCCGGTTTCCCGGCACACCAGCTCCAGAATCGCCGCGCTCTCCTGCCGGGTGATCACCTCCGCGCGGATGAGCACGTTCACGGAAGACGCGTGCACCGTGACCACGGGCTCGCAGTAGCCCTGCATCTCCAGTACGCCCTCCAACGTCAGCTCCTGCTCCTCGCGCGTGCACAGCTCGAGCAGCTGCCGTTGGGCCATGGCCTTGAGCTCCTCGTCCGTGTCCGCGCCGTGGGCCACGTCGTTGAGTTGTGCCTTCTCCATCGCCCGAAGCTGCTCCCGGAGGGTTCGGAATCTCTCCGCCTCGCTCGGTTGCGCAATCGCGCCCGTGGGTTCCGCCTCCACGTCCGTGCGCATCTGCCTGACTCCGGCGTAAATCACGACCGCCATGCACAGCGCGAGCACCACCAGCGCCATCCATGTGAGATTCTTGACGATCCGCCGCATGCGCTCCCCCCTAGTCCCTTGATTTCACGATTTCGATCTTTTCCAGCTCGAGTCCGGTCAGCGTCCGAACCACCCGCTGCAGCTCCAGCTTCACCCGAATGTCGTCCGCGCCGGAGGAGACCACGACGACGCCCCCAATTTCTCCGTCGCTTCCCTGGGCGATCATGACGGAAACCTTTCCCGCGCCCTCGATGCCGGAGAGCAGGCGCTCCATGCGCGCCTCCTCCCCATCCGGCTGGGCCGCGCCGCCCATCCACATAACGAACAATGCGCACAGCATGGCGATCAGGATCAGTATTTCCATGTTCCGCGCGGATTTGAGCGCCTCGAACAGCTGCTTCAACTTGCACCTTCCCCGTTCAGTTCAGCACATGGCGCACCTGATCCAACAGCGAAACCGCCAACCATGCGATTTCCAGCCCCAGCGCCAGGCGCACCGCACCAAAGTACCGGCTTCCGTCCAGCAGCTGTTCGCACAGCGCTGCCATCAGACACAGGCCCGTCACCGCCTCGATTGCCTGTCGCATCGCGCCATCCTCCCCTCAGATCAGGCTTCGCCCCGCCGCCATGGCCGCGCCCAACAGAACCGTCGCAATGGCCAGCGCGCCCGTGCCGAGCGACAGCGCCATCTGGCACACGCCGCCCATCTCTCCTGCGGCGCGCGCAGCCTCCCGTTCGCCCAGCGCCTCCAGCAGCGCCGCTGCGAGATTCAGCGCGAGCATCCCGGTCGCACAGATCGCGACCGGCTCAAAGCCCGCCGCAAGCAGCGTCGCGATGCCGCTCACGCCCACCGCGCCCTTCGCCGCCATCAGCCCCGCCACATAGCTCTCCCAGGCGTCGGAGACGCCGCTTCCGATCACCGGCGCAGCGCTGTCCACGGCATACTTCGCCGCCCGCACGGCCACGCCGTCCGCCGCCTCCGTCACGCTCCCCTGAAGCGTCAGAAGCGCCGTGAACAGCGTCGTCGCCAATCCCGCGCCCCAGTTTGCCGCCTTGCGCATAAGCCGGGTGACGCGGTTCAACGCAACTGCTGCGCTCAGATTCCCCGCAATCGCGCAACAGAGCGCCCACCTGCACAGCGGTATCCCGCACCTGAGAAACAGGTTTTCCGCCGCGTCCCCCGCCAGCGCGGCTGCCGGAGAGACCAGCGCCGCCACTCCCGTCATGCCCATTGCGGTCAAAAGCGCGGCGATGGCTGGAGCGGCTGCATCCGCAAAGCGCGCCGCCACCTGAAGGCAGCGCTCCGCAGCGGCAATCGCCGACTGTGCCACCCCGGCAAATCCCAGGAGCAGCACCATCCGCAACAAAAGCCGCGCGCCGGAGCTCGCGCCCCTCCCGCCGGGCAGTGTGCACTCCAGCAGCGCCAGCAACAGTGCGGGCGCAATCATCGCCCCGGCTGCCTCCAGGGTATCGCGCACCGGCGCGCACGCGTGCTCCTTCAGCCATCCGAGCACACCCTCCAGATTCAGGATTCCTCCGTCCAGCGCCTCCGAGATCATCTCTCCCACGTCCAGTCCAGCGGCATATTCCCCGGCAAACTCCTCGAGTCCGGCAAGGTCTGCCTCCTCCACCGCGCGCCTTGCTGCGGATTCCGCCGCAGCCGCCCCGGTCAGAAGGACAGACGTCAGCGCAAGCGCCGCGAGAAAGATCAGGCAAGCAATTCGGCGATGCGCTCCATGATCTCCGCGGCCACCGGCAGGGCCGCCGCGACCACGCCCATCTTCACGCCCGCGTCGATCCTGTGGGACAGGGCCGCCTCGCCCGCATCCCTGCAGATGTCCGATGCAAATTCCGCGATCATGGACACGCCGCAGATCTTGATCAGTCCGATCTGATGCCCGCCTCCCTGACTCGCGCAATCCTCCAGCTGTCGAACCGCCCCGGCAAAGCGCCCCAGATCCTCCGTGGACAGCATCATCGCCGCCACACCCGCTGCCAGCGCCACCGCACTCGCAATCTGCGGATGCGTCGTGCGCAGGGAGGCGCAGATCAGCGCCGCAGTAAGACAAAGCGCAAGTATGCGCAACGCGCTCATATCCGCTCACTCCAGGCTGAACATCACGCGAATGCTCTCGAAGAACTCGGAAATCATGTTGACCACCATCATCAGCACGACAATGAGCCCGGCGAGCGTCGCCAGGGTCGCCACATCCTCCCTGCCCGCGCGAATCAGTACCTGCGAAACCACCGTGATGAGTATTCCAATGGCGCCGATCCGGAATATAAAATTCACATCCATACCAAACCTCACACAATCAGCACGCAAATGGCAATTCCGATCAGCGTTCCAAGGGCAGTGTAGACCCTGGAGGTGTCCGCATACCTTCGCCGCGCCGCGCTCTGCTCCTCCTCCATTCGCTCGATGACCGTGGAAAACAGGCTGCACTGCTCCTCCCGGCCGCTCTGCCCCAGATTCTGGAAAAAGCCGTCCAGCAGCAGAAGGTCCTCCTCGGTCAGGCTGTCCAGCAGTCCGCCCCGGCGGGATTGCTTTTCCCGCATCCCGCGCCAGCTCTCCGCCAGCCCGCCGCCCTCCCAGAGGTCGTTTCCCAGCTCCCGGAACAGCCGCGAATCCGATTTCCGCATCAGGATTCCCAACGGCTCCATCGAGTTGAGCATGCGCAGCCGCAGCACGCGCATGGCTGCCAGGATCTCCCCCAGCAGCTCCACCCGCCGCTTTCGCGCGTTGGAGAGCGCGCGGCCCACACCTGCACAGGACAGAAGTATCACCGACAGAAGCGCACCCTTCAGCATTGTTTCACCTTCCCCTCCCCGCCGCCCTTCAGCGGCCTTATCTCCCGAATTTTTCCGACGCCCGGGCCCAGTATCGCGCACCAGTCGAATATGCCCTCGCGAATCAAAAAGCCGATCTGCCTGCGGCGCGCCGCTGCCTCCAGGTTTTCCGCGTGGGCGGTGGCGGCCACGGCCACGCCGCAGCGCATCGCCTCGCGGAGCACGCGCGCATCCCCGGTGCTGCCGATTTCGTCCACCGCCAGAATCTGCGGCGCACAGGCGCGCACCAGCATGGGAACGGAGAGAACCTTCGGACAGCCGTCCATCACGTCCGTCCGCTCCCCCAGATCCATCTGGGGAACGCCCTCGAGACATGCTCCAATTTCCCGCCGCTCGTCGGCGACGGCCACGTTGTAGCCCCGCGCCGAGGCGATGCGCACAAAGTCGCGCAGCAGCGTTGTCTTTCCGCGGCCCGGCGTGGAAAGAATCAGCACGCTTGTGGGGCCGTCCGCCAGCGTTCGCCTCGCCAGCTCCTCCGCGCAGCCGCGCATCTCCCGTGGAACGCGTATGCACACCGACGCGATCGAGGAAAGGCTCTCCACGCCGCCTCGCGCCGCGTTCATCTTGCCGCACACGCCTACGCGCAGGCCTCCCGCGGCGGTAAAGTATCCCTCCTTCAATTCCTCCTCCCAGGCGTACAGGCTGTTTTCCATCAGTCGGTTGAGGATGCGCCTGAGCTCCGTCGGCTCCACCGGCGCGAGACACAGCTCGTCCCCGCCCAGCAGCGCCATCCGCGCCGGTCGCCCGCTGCGCAGTCTCAGCTCTGCGATGCTGCCGGCGTTTTCGCGCACGGCCGCGCCCAGTTCTCCGCCCAGCGCATCCGCAAGCCTGTCCGCCGGATTCATTCAGCCATCACCTCCCGCACATGGTATTTTTATGGCGCAGCGCCCGATTTATGAACCCACTCAACCCCGCCGCCGATAATTTTCTTTTAACCTTGATTTTTATGTCACAAATGCTATAATATTGTTGGAGGTGTATATGCCCATGAAAAAGACGGCCGAACAGGTTCGGTATAAAATCCTGTCCATCGACCCCTGGCTGAAGCCCTTTTACCGCGACATTGACCTGCGCATGCAGCGCAACACGGAAGTGCGCCGCCAGTTGATCGGCGATGGCGCGGATCTCGCTTCCTTTGCCAATGGCTACATGTACTACGGCTTCAACCGCACCGAGGACGGCTGGGTCTTCCGCGAGTGGCTTCCCGGCGCGGATGAGGTGCATCTCATTGGCGATTTCAACGAATGGAACCGCGCGTCCCACCCCCTCACCCGTCTGGACAACGGCGTGTGGGAAATCCGTCTGCAGGGCGCGGACGCCCTGCAGCACGGCCAGCGCGTAAAGCTTCAGGTGCGCAACGGCAAGGAAACCTTCGACCGCATTCCCGCCTACATCCGCCGCGTGGTTCAGGATCCCTCCACCAAGCAATTCGCCGGTCAGATCTGGGCGCCGCAGAAGCGCTTCCTCTGGACGGACGGAAGCTACAAAAAGCGCAAGCTGACCACGCCCGTCATCTACGAATGTCACATCGGCATGGCGCAGGAGCGGGAAGGCATCGGCTCCTACCGGGAATTTGCCGACAACAATCTGGACCGCATCGTCGATCTGGGCTACAACACCATACAGCTGATGGCCATACAGGAGCACCCCTACTACGCCTCCTTCGGCTATCAGGTTTCGAACTTCTTCGCCGCCTCCGCCTGGTACGGCGAGCCGGAGGATCTGAAGTATCTCATCAACCGCGCCCACGAGAAGAACCTCTTCGTGCTCCTGGACGTGGTACATTCCCACGCCTGTCCGAATACCGGCGACGGCCTGAACCTTCAGGACGGCACCGACCACCAGTACTTCCTTCCCGGGCAGCGGGGCTGGCATCCTGCCTGGGGCACGAAGCTGTTCGATTATGCCCGCCCGGAGGTGCTGCACTTCCTGCTCTCCAACCTGAAGTTCTGGCAGGAGGAGTATCACTTCGACGGCTTCCGTTTCGACGGCGTGACCTCCATGATCTATCAGGATCACGGTCTGGGCACGAATTTCTCCGGGTACGATCAGTACTTCAGCCTGAACACCAACGTGGACGCCATCACCTACCTCCAGCTCGCCAACGAGCTGGTGCACGCGGTCAACCCCTTCGCCGTCACCATTGCCGAGGAGATGAGCGGCATGCCCGGCATGTGTATTCCCATCCGCAGCGGCGGCATTGGCTTTGATTACCGCCTCTCCATGGGCGTGCCGGACTTCTGGATCAAGCTTCTGAAGGAGTACCGGGACGAGGATTGGGACATGCACAAGCTCTGGTACGAGCTGACGACCCGTCGCCCGAAGGAGAAGAACATCGGCTACTGCGAGTCCCACGACCAGGCGCTGGTGGGCGACAAGACGCTGATCTTCCGCATGGCGGACGCGGAGATGTACACCGGCATGGACAAGTGCTATCACTCTCCGGTCATTGATCGCGCCATCGACCTGCACAAGCTCATCCGCTTCTCCACGCTGGTTCTGGCCAGCGACGGCTATCTGGCCTTCATGGGCAACGAATTCGGGCATCCCGAGTGGATTGACTTCCCCCGGGAGGGCAATGGCTGGAGCTACAAGTATGCGCGCCGCCAGTGGTCCCTGGCCGAAAACGGCTATCTGAAGTATCAGTGGCTGGAGAATTTTGACCGGGCGATGCTCAAGTTCGCGCGGAAGTACCGTGTTCTCAGCAAGCCCCAGGCGGTCAGCCTCTGGATTGACCAGGAAAAGAAGATTCTCGCCTTCTCCAAGGGCGATCTGCTCTACCTGTTCAACTTCAACACGACCCAGTCCGATCCGGACTTCTTCCTCCACGCCCACACCATCGGCGCCGGGCAGTACCGCGCGGTGTTCTCCAGCGACGACGCCGAATTCGGCGGCCAGGAGCGCGTGAGCAAGGACTACATCTACCACACCCAGGAGACCGGGCGCGGCCTCGGCTTTGAGGTCTACATCCCCTGCCGCACGGCGGTTGTCTTCCAGAAGGTGGGCTGACTCCGAAAATGAAACGGAGCGGCGCTTCGAGTGCCGCTCTGTTGCGTTCCGTACTGCGTGTTTGTGCGCGCAGAATTAAAAACGGCCCCGGCAAAGCAAAAGTGCCGGCGGCCGTTTTTGGGGATTTGCGATTCTGAGGCGCCCGGGACATAGATTTGCCCGCTTTCCCGCCTTTTGCACCCATCGCCTTCAAGCCGTACCTTCGCTCTATGCAAACGTCTCCCGGAGGATGCGAACGTCCTGCGCCAGAAGATCAAAGCGATCGTTCTCGAAGGTGTTGAACGGAGGCATGTCGTAGTTGTTTTCCAGCACAATCCAGCCCTCGTAGCCGATCTCCCGAATGACCTGCGCGCACTCCAGGAAGTGGGCATGGCCCTGTCCGAGCAACTTGCAGGACATCTGCTCGTCGGTGCCGTCCTTGACGTGAATCTGGCAGACCCGATCACCGTAGGCGCGCAGCATGTCTGCGCTGTTCGCACCCGAGAAGTACACCGGATTCTCCGTGTCGAAGTACAGGCGGAAATTCGGCCGGTTCACCAGTTCCATCAGCTCCAGATTCTCCTCCACGGACATGGGGTTTTCGCTGCTGACGATGACGTTTTGCTTCTCCGCCAGCTCGCACGCCTCCCGGAAGAAGTCCGCAGCCAACACCAGTTCGTCGTGATTTTTGATGGCATTGTCCCAGAAATTTGGCACCTGCACGATCGGAATCTTCATCGCCGCCGCCGTCTCCACCGCAGATTTGAGAATGAAGCGCCGCTCCCTGGCGCGCTGCTCGTTTTCCGGCGGCATGACGTAGCTCTGATCGAGGGTGTTGACCGCCAGTCCGGCGAAGCCGATGCCGTACTTCTGCTGTTCGTCCAGATAGTACTTTCGCACATGCCTGTCCGTCAGCGGCAGGTTGTGGCTGAATTCGCCCAGGTTGAGCTCCACACCGTCCAGCCCGGCTTCCGCCGCCATGCGGCAGATCGACGGACCGGCCACCGGCACGCACCACTCGGCAATTCCGAATTGCAGTTTTTTCATTTTGCTTGCTCCTTTCCGTTTTGGTGCGCAGGGCGCATCCATCTATACAATACGCGGATCGCCCACAGGCAGGCCCGCGTGTGCATTCACATTCAAATCGTCCCATTCTCGGCGCGCAGCGCGCATCCGCTCGCGCTTCCATTCTTCACTTCGTATGGATCTTTTTCGTCCCTTTACAGAACAGGCGGAGCAGGGGATCTCCCCTGCTCCGCTCCGGAACATAACTTATTCCGCGGTCACGAGCGCCACTTCGACGCCGATGTTGGCTTCAACCGTTTCGCCCTTCAGATGGGCCAGCGCCACGTCCACGCCGGTCACGCCCATGGTCTCGGGCAGCTGCTGGATGGTGCCGCTCATGGTGCCTTCCTGAATCGCGGCGATGGC
Organism: bacterium; assembly: GCA_004563405.1. GTDB lineage: Bacteria > Bacillota > Clostridia > Christensenellales > Aristaeellaceae > SFTH01. The sequence continues at coordinate 19,581 of SFTH01000005.1, read as the reverse complement.
ATCGTCATCCGCATCGAAGCCGACGATGATGATGTCGTCACGGCCATTGGCCTGGCAGGCTTCCACAACGCCCAGAGCCATGACATCGTTCGCGCAGAACACGGCCTTGACTTCGGGGTTGGAGGTCAGAACGTTCTCCATGATGGTCATCGCCTGGGTGCGGTCCCAGTTGCCGATCTGGCTGGAGACGACCGTGATGTTCTCCGCAGCGCTCATCACGTTGTCGAAGCCGGTGTGACGGTCGGTCGCGGCGGAAGCGCCGGCCATGCCCTGCACTTCAGCAACGGCGCCGCCCTCTTCGCCCAGCAGCTCGACGATGTGCTTGGCGGCCAGCTCGGCGCCGTACACGTTGTCAGAAGCGATGTGGGAGACCACTTCGCCGCCGTTCACGCCGCGGTCGATGGTGACCACCGGGATGCCGGCCGCGTTGGCCAGCTCGACGACGGCCTCGCCGGCGTCGCTGTCAACGGGGTTGTAGAGGATGATGTCCACGCCCAGGTTGATCAGGTCTTCCATGTTGGTCATGTCGTTCGCTGCATCGTTGCCGGAGTCATAGCCGACAACCTCGACGCCCAGCTCCTCGCAGCGGGCCTTGATGCCCTGCTCGAGGGTGGTGAAGAACTGGTTGGAGAGGTCGGAGAGCAGATAGCCGATGGTCACGGTCTCTTCGGCCATGGCCATGCTGCACATGGAGAGCAGCATCAGCGTGGCAATCAGTACAGCAAGGATCTTTTTCATGTTGGGGTACCTCCTGGTTTTTTATTTAGTATATGGGATGCCTCCCATATAACCATCCGATTTATGAATCTCACTTTTCCTTGGACTTCGCGTCCAGCAAAACCGCGATCAGGATCACAACACCCTTGATGATCGTCTGATAGTAGCTGGAGACGTTCATCAGGTTCAGGATATTGTTCAGCATGCCGATGATGACTGCGCCGACGATGGTAAAGAGCACCTGGCCCTCGCCGCCGCGCAGGGAGATGCCGCCGATGACTGCCGCCGCGATGGCGTCCATCTCATAGCCGTCGCCCGCGGTGGGCGTTGCGGAGGCCACGCGGGCCGTGACCAGGATGCCGGCAACGCCCGCCAGCAGGCCGCTCATCAGGTGCGCCAGCGTCTTGGTGCGCTCCACATTGATGCCCGAGAGCCGCGCCGCCTCCTCGTTGCCGCCGATCGCGTAGACGTGCCGGCCGAAGCTGGTCATGTTCAGGATGTAATAGACCACCGCATAGGTCACAATCAGCAGCAGTACCGGAACCGGAAGGAAGCCCAGAGAGCCCTGGCCGATAGCCTTGAACATGCCCGAACCCGCGAGCTTGCCCAGGGAGATGGACTTGCCGTTCGTCAGCACCAGCGTCGCGCCGCGGAAGATGGACATGGTCGCCAGGGTGACGATCATCGGCTGGAGCTTGAAGCGCGCAATGAATACGCCGTTCATCAGTCCGGCCACCGCGCCGATGGCGATTGCCGCGAGGATTGCAAAGATGACCGAACCGCCGGTGGAAATGATCAGAGCGGCCACCGCGCCGGAGAAGGCCAGAACCGAGCCGACGGAGATGTCGATGCCGCCCAGCAGAATGGCGAAGCAAACGCCCGCTGCAAGGATTCCGTAGTGCGAATTCTGCTTGAGGATGTTCAGGAAATTGGACATCGTGAGAAAGCGGGGATGCATGCAGCTGAACACCGCCGCGACCAGCAGCATGATCAGCACCGGACGGAAGCGGCTGCCAAAGCCGACCACGTCGTCCACCGCCTTCAGATATGCGGATTTTGCACCCGGATTCTTCTTTTCCAGCTTCTTTTGTTCGCGGCTGCAATTCACATACGAAGCGATACCGCAGGCCAGCAGCGCGACGCCCGCGACCAGAATCACAAAGGAGAGGGCGTTGATTAATTTCGCGTTGAACAGCCTGTAAACCGACCAGAGGAACAGCGCGAAGCCGCCCGCGGTTCCAATGACGATCATGGATTTTTTAACTGCCTTCATATTGTTCTTCTTCCTTTCTGCCGTCGGCTCTGTCAACTCAGTATCTTCTCCATAATCTTTTCCTGCGTCGCCTCTGCGCGGGTCAATTCGCCCTTGCAGTGCCCCTCGTGCAGAATCAGCACGCGGTCAGACATGCCCAGAATCTCGGGCATTTCGGAAGAGATCATAATGATTGCCTTGCCGCGCTCCTTGAGCTGGTTGATCAGCGTATAGATTTCCTTCTTTGCGCCCACGTCGATGCCGCGGGTGGGCTCGTCCAGAATCAGAACGTCCGGCTCCGTCATCAGCGCCTTGGAGAGCACCACCTTCTGCTGGTTGCCTCCGGAGAGGTTGCGCACCTTCTGGTTTTGGGACGGCGTCTTTACGTTGATCTTCTCGATGTAGTCCGCACAGATTTTCTTTTCCTTGCGAACGTCCACCTTTCCGAGCTTTGAAATCTTTTCCAGCGACGAAAGCGATATGTTTTTGCGCACGTCCATGATGAGCACCAGGCCGTTGCGCTTGCGATCCTCGGTCATGTAGTAAATGCCGTGGCGGATCGCCTGGTTTGGATTGGTGGGATGAATCTGCTTGCCGCGCAGCGTCATCTCGCCCTCCTTCCACTCGTGCAGGCCGTAGATGGTCTGTGCGAGCTCCGTGCGCCCCGCGCCGACGAGTCCGGTCACGCCCAGCACCTCTCCGCTGCGCACCTCGAAGGAGATGTCTCGCACCAGATGGTTGCTCAGGCCCTTCACCGAGAAGATCACCTCGCCCAGCTCCATGTCCATATAGGGGAACTGCTGGTCCAGGCTGCGGCCGACCATCATGCTGATCAGGCTCTGCTGATCTAGCTCGCATACGGGCTTCTCCGTGATGAACTGCCCGTCGCGCAAAATTGTCGCGTGCTCGCAGATTTCGAAGATCTCCTTCAGTCGGTGGGAGATGTACACGATGCCCTTCTTCTTTTCCTTGAGCGTGCGGATGATGTTGAACAGGCTCTCCACCTCTTCGTCCGGCAGCGCGTCCGTGGGCTCGTCCATGATGATGACCTTCGCGTCCATCAGCAGGGCCTTTGCGATTTCCACCATCTGTTGCTGCGCGATGGACAGAGAGCTGATGAGCGCGTTCGGGCTGATGTTCATCCGCACTTCCTGCAACAGCTCCGCCGATTTCTGGATCATGTACTTTTTGTCCAACGCGCCGCCGCGCTTTCGCACCTCGCGGCCCAGAAAGATGTTTTCGTAAACCTTCATCTTCGGAATCAGGTTCAGCTCCTGGTGGATGATGGCAATGCCGTCGTCCTGGGCCTGGCGCGCGTTTGTATAGGCAACCTCGCGTCCCTCGTAGAGAATCGTGCCCTCGTCCCGCTTGTACACGCCGGTGAGCACCTTCATCAATGTCGATTTGCCCGCGCCGTTTTCACCCAGCAGAGCCATCGCTTCGCCCTCATACACCTTCAGGCTGACTCCGTTGAGCGCAAGCACGCCCGGGAAGCGCTTCACGATGTCGCGCATCTCCAATACTACTCTGCTCATAGCCACCTCCAAATCCTTCTGCCCAAGCGAAGAGCCGGAAGCCGGACGCTTGCCGGTTCCGCGCGCTGCTGCGCCCCCGCAAAGCCGTCCCGGCGGAAGGAAGAAGCGCGCGCCTTCCAAAAACGCGCGCAGCCACCTCCCATACCATAACGTAATTTTGTTACGTTTGATTATAGCACCAATTCTCCATCCATGCAAGGGATTGTAATACATTTTATTAACTTTTCTTCCACACCATCTACGCCTTCAATACCGCATGCACAATTTTACAGTCCTTGCAATGCGCTTTTATCCACATTGCGTACTTGTTCATAAACAAACCCATCCCGTATATCCCACGCAGGATGGAACTTACCAGTTCTGTCTTTCGCTCCTGCCTCCCCACGGCATTTTGCGCGCACCGGACCTTTGCATATTTCAGAAATCTGTCCCTCTCTGCGCTTCGAACACTTTTCTTTACAGATCGTTTATGCTATAATGTGGGAGATTGAACAAAAATGCAGGATGCAGCGTGCGCCATGAGTAGCACGATGCGGGAGGCGAACCCCCGCCATTGGAATTTGTACAGTATCTGACTCCACGCCCAATATCTTCGCCTGAAAGGAGACGAGATCCATGATTACCGTTGCCTATGTCGGATTTGGCGTCAGCGTCCGGGAGTATCACATTCCCTATGTGGAAAACCGGGATGACGTCCGCGTCAAGTATGTGTTCCGCCGTGCGGAGGACATCCCGCAATTTGCGGAATACGAGCCCTTCTACCCCGAAATCCGCTTCACCACCGATTTCAATGAGGTGCTGAACGATCCCGATGTGGACCTGGTGGTGGTCAACACGCCGGACCGCTTCCACGTTCCCTATGCAAAGCAGATTCTCAACGCCGGCAAGCATGCGCTCATCGAAAAGCCCTTCGCTCCCACCGCCGCCGAGGCGCGGGAGGTGTTCGATTTGGCGAAGGAAAAGGGCCTGATCTGCATGCCCAACCAGAACCGTCGCTTCGACGCGGACTTCCTGGCGGTGAAGGAGGTCGTCGCCAGCGGCAAGCTGGGACAGCTGGTTCGCCTGGAGAGCCATTACGACTACTTCAAGACCAACGGCTGGTACGATCATCTCGGCACGCTCTACAACCTCGCCGTGCACACCATCGACCAGGTCATCAGCCTTCTGGGCATGCCGGACAGCACGCACTTCGACGTGCGAAGCATTCACCACCCAGGCGTGGGCGACGATTACTACGATCTGGAGTTCCACTACGGCAACTGTAAGGCCTCCGTCAATACCAGCATGTGCGTGCTGATCGACTATCCCCGCTTCACCCTGCACGGAACGAACGGCAGCTTCACCCTGCCGCCGGTCATCCACAATTCCGGCAAGAAGAAGGTGGTCGGCCGTCACAAAATCAGCACCGCCATGGCCAGCGAGAATCGCTGGGGCACCCTCGTCTACATGAAGGACGGCGAAAAGGTAACCGAGAAGGTGCCGGTGGGCTGCGCCCACTATGAGCGCGTGTACGACAGCCTGATCAACGCCATCGAAAACGGCGGCGAAAAGTGCATCAAGGACGCCGAGGTCATCCGCGTGCTCGAGATCCTGGAGGAGGCCACCGCGGTGGCCCGTTCCCATGGAGGTGCACAGGCATGAAGACCATTCGCCTCGGCACCATCGGCTCCGGCGTCATCGTCCACAGCATACTGGACAACGTTCGCCTGACGGACGGCATCGACCTTCAGGCCGTCTATTCGCGCAGCGAAGCCAAGGGGCGGGAGCTGGCCAATCAATACGGCGCGGGCAAGGTCTACACGGACATGGACGCCTTCCTCGCCGATGCGGAAATCGACGTGGTGTACATCGCCACGCCCAATCTGCTGCACTACGAGCAGACGAAGCGCGCTCTGCTGGCGGGCAAGCACGTCATCTGCGAAAAGCCTTTCGTCACAAAGTGCGTGCAGGCCCGGGAGCTGGTCGCGCTGGCCAAGTCGCGCAACCTGATGCTCGTGGAGGCCGTTCCGACGACCTTCCTTCCCAACTTTGGCGTGCTGAAGCAGGCGCTTTCAAAGATCGGCCGCGTGCGCCTGGTGCTTGCAAATTACAGCCAGTACTCCTCCCGCTACGACAAGCTGCTCGCCGGAGAAATGCCCAACATCTTCAACCCCGAGTTTGCGGGCGGCTGCCTGATGGACATCAACTATTACAACATCTACCTCACCGTATCGCTGTTTGGCAAGCCGGAGAGTGCGGCGTATCACCCCAATCTGTTCGACGAGCGCATCGACACTTCGGGCGTGATGCACCTTCAGTATCCCGGCTTCGTCGCGGAATGCGCCGGCGCAAAGGACACCTGGGGTGTAAACGCATACCAGATTGAGGGCGAGAAGGGCTTCATCTACATCGAAAACGGCAGCAACGGCCTGAGCTCCGTTCGCATCGTCACGAAGGACTCGGACGAAACCGTCAACCTCCAGCCCAATCCCGACCGCTGGTTCTACGAGATTCAGAGTCTGACCCGCCTGCTCCAGGCGGAGGATCGGGAGGCGCTCTATGCCCGCCTGGACACCATGGTGCACACGATCGAGGTGGTGGAGGGTGCGCGCCTGCGCGCCGGAATCCGCTTCCCGGGGGACTGAACCATGGCTGAACAAAAGCGCTACAGCGTCGGCATCGACATCGGCGGCACCCACTTCCGCATCGGCGCGGTCAGCCCCGAAGGCGAGGTCTTCCACTTCCGAAAGTTGCCCTCCCGTCAGATCTTCCATTCGGATGCGCCGCTGCGCGATCTTTCCGAATATCTCGCCTCCTATCGGAGCGTGCTCGCCGTGGAGGGCATTGAAATCGAGGCGGTTGCCATCGGCTTTCCCGCAACCCTGGACCGGGAGCGCATGCGCGTATTGCAGGCGCCGAACCTCTCCTTCATGGAGAACCTTCCGGTCGTCGCCACGCTCACCGCGCAGCTCAATCTGCCCGTTTTCATCGAGCGCGACGTCACCATGGCGCTCTGCTATGACGCGAAAAAGTACGACGTTCCCATGGAGGGAATCATCTGCGCCTTCTACTTCGGCACCGGCATCGGCAATGCTATCTGCATCGACGGCCGGCCGCTGATCGGCAAAAATGGCACGGCCGGCGAGCTCGGTCACATCCCGGCAGACGGCTCCGATCTGCCCTGCGGCTGCGGAAACGTCGGCTGCATGGAAAACCTTGCCGGCGGCAAGTACCTGGCCCACCTGCAGCAGACCCGCTACCCGGATGCCTCCATCGACGAGCTCTTCGCGCTTCACGGCGGCGAGCCGCAGCTGCTGCAATTTGTAGACCGAATGGCCGAGTGCGTGGCGACGGAAATCAACATACTCGACCCGGATTTTGTTCTCCTCGGCGGCGGCGTGCCCGCCATGAAGGGCTTCCCTCGGGACGTGCTCAACTCACGCATACGCGCGCACACCCGAAAGCCTCGTCCCGCAGAAAACCTGTCCATTCTCTACGTCGGTGATGAGGATGATAAGGGCGTGGTCGGAGCCGCCCTGTATGCCCGGCAGCAACAAAGAATCAGGAAATGATGCAAACGCGGCGCACCGGTAATCCGGTGCGCCGCTCCATGTTTACCCCGGCATGCCGCCGGAGCCGGATTGGTTTGCACTTGTAGCTCTCAGGATGCGCTGCGCGCCTTCTCCACCTGTATGCGCCGCGCGTTTGCCAGCATCAGCTTCAGGCGATTCTCCTGGTTGACCCGGGTCGCGCCCGCATCGTAGTCAATGGCCACGATGTTCACGTTCGGGTTTCTGTCCTTGATGGGCTTCATCATGCCCTTTCCGCAGATGTGGTTTGGCAGGCAGCCGAAGGGCTGGGTGCAGACGATGTTCTCCGCACCGGAATGAATCAGCTCCAACATTTCGGACGTGAGCAGCCAGCCCTCGCCCATCTTCGCGCCGATGCCCAGATAACCGTCTCCCAGCTTCACCGTCTCCTCAAAGGGCGTGGGCGCGCGGAACACGCCCTGCTCCCGGATGCAACGGATCATCACATGCTTGCAGTGGAGAAGGTAGCGGTAGGCGACGCAGTAGACCACATAGCTTGCAAGGCTGTTGCGCCTGTAGAGCCGGTGATCCATCACGTTGTTGTAGACGCAGTAGAGCAAAAAGTCCAGCAGACCCGGCATATCCACCTCTGCGCCCTCGCGCACCAGAAAGTCCTCCAGATTGTTGTTGCCCAGGGGCGAATACTTGACAAAGATCTCGCCCACCACGCCCACACGGACGGTGTCGCGCTCCTCGCGCTCGATGGACGCAAAGTCCTTCAGGATCGCCCGGTAGTTCTTCTTCAGGCGGTGCAGCGCCGCCTTCGGATTTGTTCCCAACTCGTGCCCCAACCGCTCCGTCCACAGGTTCGCGCGGCGCTGCGCCTCGCCCGCCTGCAACTCATACGGCTTGGTCTGGTTGACCAGCGTCATCAGAAGGTCGCCGTACAGCACGGCGCATGCGATGGAGAGAAGCTGCTTGACGCCAATCTGAAAGCCCGGATGCTTCTCAATGCCCTGAAAGGAGAAAGTGATGACCGGCACATGGCCGTAGCCTGCCTTCTGAAGGGCCTTGCGCAGCAGGGAGACATAATTCGACGCGCGGCAACCACCGCCAGTCTGGAAGTAGATCAGCGCCACCTTGTCGGGGTCATACTTGCCGGACTGCAGCGCGTCAATGAACTGGCCAATGACCAGTATCGCCGGATAGCAGGTGTCGTTGTGCACATATTTGAGTCCCGTCGCCGCGATCTCCGGGCCGGATTTGTCCAGCAGCGCCATTTTGTAGCCGTAGGTGCTCAGCACGTTGATGATCATCCGGAAGTGCATGGGCAGCATGGTGGGCACGAGAATGGTGTAGTCCCGCTTCATTTCCTCGGTAAAGGGGATGTAATAGTCGTTCATGCGCCGTGCCTCCTCTCCTCGAGCGCACCCAGCAGGCTGCGCAGACGGATGCGCACCGCGCCCAGGTTGGTAATTTCGTCGATCTTGATCTGCGTGTAGAGCTTGCCGCCCTCCTCCAGTATGGAGCGCACCTCGTCGGTGGTGATTGCGTCGATTCCGCAGCCGAAGGAGACCAGCTGCACGAGCTCCGTATCCTCATGCTCCGCCGCATAGCGCGCGGCGCGATACAGCCGGGAGTGATAGGTCCACTGGTTGAGCACCCGCACGTTCTGCTTCGGCTCCAGCTGATACACGCCGTCCTCGCTGACGACCACGAAGCCCAGCGAGGCAGCCAGCTTGTCGATGCCGTGGCCGATCTCGGGGTCCACATGGTAGGGCCGCCCGGCCAGAATCATCACGCGCAAGCCATTCTCCCGGGCAAAGGCGAGGCAGCGCTCGCCCTCCGCATGGATGCGCGCCATCCATGCGTCGTAGGCCGCAAAACCCGCGTCCACGGCGGCGCGCACCTCCCGACGATTGAAGTGCAGCCCGTGCTGCTCCAGCGCCCTGTGCAGGGTCTCCGCCAGCGCCCGGGGCGACTCCACGGAGAGGTAGGGATAGAGAAAGTCCACCTTCTGCAAGCTCTCCATGTTTCCGTGCAGCAGCTCCGCATAGTAGGCGACCACCGGACAATTGTAGTGATTGTCCGACGCGTGCTCGTCCACGTTGTAGCTCAGGCATGGATAGAAGATGCGCTCCACGCCCTCCTCGATCAGCTCCTCGATGTGGCCGTGCAAGATCTTCGCGGGGTAGCAGGCCGTGTCCGAGGGAATGGAAAACTGACCCTTTTCATAGGTCCTGCGGGTGGAGAGCGGGCTCATGACCACCTCAAATCCCAGCCTGGTGAAGGTTTCGTGCCACAGCGGCGCAAGCTCGAACATGCCCAGCGCGAGCGGAAGGCCGATCTTGCCCCGGGGGCCGAGCCTTCCCTGCCCACGCAGCTCCTCCAGCATGCCGCGCTTGAAGGCGTGCATGTTCGGAAGCTCGTCGTCGCGCTTCTGCGCGCCCGCGCCCTTCTGACACTGGTTTCCGGAAATGAACTTCCGCCCGTCCGGGAAGATGTTGATGGTCAGGTGGCAGTGGTTGGTGCAGCCCTTGCACACGGCGGAGCGCGCCTCGTGGCTGAAGCGTGCGAGCGCCTCAGGAGAGATGAGGCTGCTCTTTTCAAAGCGCATGGCGTGCAGCGCCGCGCCGTACGCACCCATGAGGCCGGCGATGGAGGGCCGGATAACCTGCACGCCCATCTCCATCTCAAACGCGCGCAGCACCGCATCGTTCAGAAAGGTGCCGCCCTGTACCACGATGTTGCGCCCGAGCTCCTCGGGAGAATTGGCGCGGATGACCTTGTACAGGGCGTTGCGCACCACGCTCATGGAGAGTCCTGCGGAAATATCCTCGATGGTCGCGCCGTCCTTCTGGGATTGCTTGACCGAAGAATTCATGAACACCGTGCAGCGCGTGCCCAGATCCACCGGCGCCTTGGACTTCAGGCCGCAGGCGGCAAACTCCGCCGCACTTCTGCCCATGGACCGAGCGAAGGTTTCGATAAAGGAGCCGCAGCCGGAGGAGCAGGCCTCGTTGAGCATGATGGAATCAATCGCGCCGTTTCGGATCTTGAAGCATTTGATGTCCTGTCCGCCCACGTCGAGAATGAAGTCCACATCCGGGCGGAAGTGGCGCGCGGATGTGAAGTGGGCGATGGTCTCCACGAGACCCTCGTCCGCACAGAAGGCGCTGCGAATCAGATCCTCGCCGTAGCCCGTCACCGCGCACCCGCAGATTTCAATGCGGTCACCGCAGCGGGTATAGATCTCCCCCAGCTGCATGCGAACGCGCTCCACGGGGTTGCCCTGGTTGGAGGCATAATAGGAGTAAAGTATGGACTTGTCCTCGGCGATGAGCACGAGTTTGGTGGTGGTGGAGCCGCAGTCAATGCCCAGCCACGCGCGTCCGCGATACGCCTCGATGGGCGCCTCGAGTACGTTCGCCCGGCTGTGGCGCTCCCGGAAGGCCTCGTAATCCGCCTCGCTTTCAAACAGCGGATGGAGCCGGTTCGTGCGCGCGCCGCCCTTGCCGATGCTCCCGCGTATGGCCTGCGTCAGGCGTTCGTAGTCGTACTGCTCCCCCGCCTGTGCCGCATAGATGCATGCGCCCAGCGCCACCGCGAAGCGGGCATACTCCGGGAATACTGCGTTTTCATCGTTCAACTTCAGCGTCTCCTGGAAGCGCTCGCGCAGTCCGCGGCAGTAGTACAGCGGGCCGCCCAGGAACATCACCTTTCCTTCGATCCTGCGCCCCTGTGCCAGTCCCGCGATGGTCTGGTTTACCACCGCCTGATAGATGCTTGCCGCCACGTCAGCCTTGCTCGCGCCCTGGTTCAACAGCGGCTGAATGTCGCTCTTGGCGAACACGCCGCAGCGGGAGGCAATGGGATAGATGCGCTCGTGCTCCATGCTGGCGGCATCCATCTCCAGCACGCTCATGTTCAGAAGCACCGCCATCTGGTCGATGAACGCGCCGGTTCCACCCGCGCAGCTTCCGTTCATGCGCTCGTCCAGGCCACGATCGAAGAAGATGACCTTCGCATCCTCCCCGCCCAGCTCGATGACCACGGAGGTATCCGGCTCAAAGCGGCGCACGGCCTCGCCTGTGGCATAGACCTCCTGCACGAAGGGCAGGCCCGCGTCCTCGGCCATGCCGAGGCCCGCAGAGCCGCTCACCGCCGCATAGAAGCACCGGCCCTCCAGCTGCGGCTTCAGCTCCTCCAGCATTTCCAGCGTCTTCTGGCGCACCTGAGAGAGGTGGCGCTCATACTTTTCATACAGAACCCGTCCGTCCTCCACGAGGACAACCTTCGCCGTCGTCGAACCGATGTCGATTCCCAGCGAAAGCGAACACTTATCTTCCATACCGTTACCTGTCAAATCCCGTCCTGAATCTGCGATAGCTTCAAAATATACATTCACATTTTAGCGGCGAATTGTTAAATATGCATCAACGGAGGCAGCCTCCATACAAAAAAGTGATTGAGTTTGGATTAAAAGAAACCGGCCGGCGCACATCCTGCACCGGCCTTGGGCTGTCAAAAGCAGCAAAGGAGAGCGCGAGAGGGCAGAAGCCCTTTCGCACAACAATCGTGATCGGCAGCGCGTATGACAGCCACGCAGCTGATTTTATTGAATAGACCGGCCGCACTGCAATGCTTTGCAGCGCCCAGCCGCACGCCAAAGAGAATTGAAAATCCACCGGCGGCTGATCGCGGCGCTTTCAGAGACGCAACCGATACAGCAAATCTGCATAGCCGTCACGCAACTGCGCCGTGAGCACGCGCGGCCAGCCCGCCTGAACCCCTCGGATTCCAGGGCAGTGCCGCCGGAAACTCCGCAAAACAGAGTTCCCGGTGCGATGATGGGGTGGCAGCAGCGAAGGATTTACTCCCCCGTCCACCAGCTTGTCAAATCAGCTTTTTTAACAGGCTGTGTAGATTCCTAGCTTTGTCACTGCATTTATGCCTCCGAATCGCCCTTCAACAGGTAGAGACCCGGGCCGCCCCACGCAGAGAGCAGCGTCTGACACCTGTACGGGTCAAGCTGAGCGTCCTGCTCCTCGCGCACGGCCATCACTTCGCCATCGCCGCAGGTCGCGAGATAGCGGGGCGCTTCGTCCTCCTGCCATTCGGGCTGCTCTTCGGGCATGCGGACAAGTTCGCCCTCCAGAATATCCTCCCCGCCGTTCTCGTTCATGCGGACATTGACAAACCGGCTGAGGAAGGCGTCCTCCTCGCCCGCTTCAAAGAGCCCCTCCACGTTCGAGCCCACCGACAGCGACGGGAGCAGGGCGGAGATCTCCATCTCTGCGCCGTCCAGGCAGAGGTACAGGCCCAGTTCATAGCCGGGCTCTCCGCTATCCATCTCCATCGCGCGGGTTCTCAGCTCGAAGTTCAATCCTGAGAGCTCCTCCACTGTGAACGGTTGAACGTCCAGCGCATCGTAATCCAGCGCATCCAGCGCCGCGCCCGCGTCCACCTCGCCCGCGTCCAACAGGCGCGCAAGGCCAGCCGCGTCGCCGGAGAGCATTTCGTACACGTCCAGGCAGACCGTCGTTTCACAGTTGCGCAACAGCAGGGTACTCACGCTGCGCTCTCCATAGAGGCGCGCGAGTTGCATGCCGCTGAAGCGGAAGGTCCTGTCCGCGGCCTCCCCGCTCTCATCCGGCCCAGCGCAGACCAGCAGCGTGCCATACACATCTCCCGCCTCTGCGTCGGGATCCGTGGCGGTATAGATGGGCAGCAGCTCGTATTCCTGCGCCGCGCCGTCCGCATTGCGCACGATCTTCAGCTCCTCCAGGCCGCCTCCGGTGCCCAGGTATTCGTCATAGAGGGGATTGTTCAACAGCTTGGACTGCGGAAGGAAGTCGTAGAGGCCGCTCTCCCAGTCCTCTCCGTCCTCCCCATACGCGCCGTAGACGCCCGCCGATTCGCCCTCGACGCCATAGTCGTTGACGATGCCGCCGATGGAGGAGAGCTTGTAGATGGTAAAGCTCACAGTGCGCGTGCCGGAATACTTGCCCATGCCTACGATATCCACCGTCGCAACGCCCTCCAGGCGATTGCCGTGGTATTCGAGCCGATAGTCCACATCCCTCTGCAAGAGCGTGGAACCGTCCCGAACCACGGGCTTCGGCTCAATCTCGCTGCCGGTGTACACCTGGCGCGGAATCTCGCTGACCGTCACCGTATCGGCGTTGATGCTCCTGGCCCGAATGGTCAGCGAACCGTTTTTCGTCTTAACGCTGTAATTGGGGTTGTTCCCCGGCTTGACATAGATGACATAGGTGCCCATCGCCTCGCCCTTGTCGCGGCTGAGGGTGTAGGCGAGCGTATCGCCCTTGAGCACGCCCTCCGTGGAAGCGGTGAAGCTGGGGTCCGCCTGGCCGACGCCCTTTTCAAAGCTGCCCGCATAGATGGTCGCTGCACGGGGCTGCACGACGACCTGAACCTCCGCGCGCAGGGCGCTCTGCTGCCAGGCGTAGTTCTCCGCGTCGTTGGGCACAAAGGTCAGTTCAAACAGGCCCGTGCCCGCATTCGGAACGCGCGCGCCGTCCGCCCAGACGAAGCTGCCCCACTGCGTGCTGCCTCCCGTGAGGACGGTCGCCGAGATCTGCTGTCCGTAGGTAATCATCCCAGCCGACGGCCATTCAATTGCCGGCACGGCCGCCTGAAGGATGTTTATCGTGGCCGTCTCAATTCTGCCGATGGTGTAGTTCTCCGCGTCCGCGCCCGCCAGGCGCACACCCTCAAAGCGCACGCTCCGGCCCTCGCCCGCACCGGGCGAATCCGCCGTCGCGGTCGCATCGGAGAGATCCAGCGTCAGAATGTCGCCCTCAACGGCGCCCTCCAGCGCCCAACCCTCCCGGGTCAGCGGAACCTCCGCGCCGCCGCTGTAAACCATGTCCGTGAGCCGCTCCGGGATCACCGTCACCGGCTTCTGTTCAATCCGGTAGGCAAAGGCCCGCTGGCCAATCACGTTATCGTTCATACCGACGATCAGCGCGCACGCTTCGCCTGCGTCGGTCTGGTTCGCATCTCCGTTTTCCCTGAGTTCATAGCACGCCTCGGGAATCACATGCTCGTCGAGCACGACGCGCATGCCCGACGGGTACTGCGGCTGTCCGTTGTATACGCATCTCTCGCCCTCAAACATGGCGAAATTCGCCGTACTCAGGTCGATCGGATCAATGATGTAGCTGAGTTTCGCCTGGCTGAGCACATACCTCTCGGCCTCTCCGGTGAGTGTGATTTCTAGCGTATAGCTGCCCGCGTCAACGGGCGCAGCCGAAAGCAGGTTCCCCTCTCCGTCGCGCCATGTGATGCTGAAGCTGCCCGCAACCTCCTCGTCGATGGAGGCGCCGCCGCTTTGGAAGTGAAGCCCGGTTTCTGGATCGAAGGGATCCATGTCGGGCCGCCACTCTACACGCAATTGCGTCGTTAGACTCTCCTCCAAAAAGCTCGCATCCGCGCCCGTCCGGGCCAGTGTCACGCAGCTCGTCCCTTCCAGCTTTTTCCAGGTGCTCGCAAAGCGCCCCTCGCCGGACAGATTCCGAACCCAGATGGCATAGGCTGTGTCCCCAGACAGGCCGCCAATCTCTCCGTTTGCTGAAAACAGACTCGGTTCGGTTTCATCCATTACGGAGAGTGCATACTCGTTTCCTGCGTTGCCCTTGATTTTCGCCTTCGTATATCCGGCCTCGATCTCAAGTCCGGTCAACTCGCCCGCAAACTCCGGCCGCGCAGGAATGTAAAGCTGCGTGCTGGCAGTCTCCAGGCCCTCCGATACAAAATCCACCCGCAGCGTCACATCGGAGGAGCAGGGCGCACTCAGCTGCTTTAAATCAATCGCGCACGCCTCCGTCAGCGCCTGTTCGTAGATCGGCTTGTCCGTACCCTCCTGGTAAAAGCGCAGCGTCCCGTCCGCATCCGGCGCGGCCACAAGCAGGCGCTCCCTCTGATAATCCATCTCGAGATCCGGCACGACCAGGCTCAGCATAGAAACAGAATTCGGATCCGCCGCACTTGCCGCCATCAGCGGCACATCCACCGCGACATCCATCACAAATCTCTGCACTTTGGGCTGGGGCTGCACCGCGCTCACAGAGGTCTGCACATCTGCGGGAGCACCCGCGCCGCTCTCTCCATCGCCGTCGGCCTCCGCCGGATCGTCGCTCTGTTTCTTCTGGGTTGAATTATCTTCCGCAGAATTTGTATTTTTGTCCGCATCAGGGAACCCATCCACATTTTTCTGCGTTCCCGTTGTAACGCCGCCCTCACCCTCAGGCACAGCTGCGCCCTCAAGGCCATCCGCGGGCACATTTTCATTTTCGACTATGGTTTGTTTCTGATCCTCCTCGGCCTCGAAGTCCAGCGGCCAAAGCAGACAGTTCTTCCACTCCAGTACATCTTTGCGGTCTCTCCCGAGATACTTTTCCACCGCTGCTTCGTCAAGCATGCGCAGCTTCGGCGCATCGACCCATGCATACTGAACGTGCGCGTCCTCATTGTAAGCCACGCGCGTGCGATCCTTGTGCGCGTCATATTCAAACGCATAGACGACGGCGCTTGCGTTCAGTTTCCTTTCTTCTTCATCTTCTCCGTAGAAGATGGTCCCGGACGCAACTGCCGCGTAACCTGTCACGAAGGCAGGCACCGGTACCTCGGAAGGAGCAGTGCTTGTGGCTGCCTGGGTCGGCTCCGGCGTTGCTTCCGAAACATTCTGCGCTTCGCCGGAAGGCGCAGCAGTGGCCGCCTCCGTCGGCGTTGCTTCGGGCGTTGTCTGCTGTGGCTGGCTCGCCGGTTCGCTCGTCTCTTCCGCGCTTGCCTGCGCCTGCGCGCCATCAGTTCCGACTTCAGTCTTTTTTTCTACATTTACATTGCTTTCAGAAGCCACGTCCTCCTCTGTTGCGCCTGCGGTGACGCCACCAAACAGGACGCTGAGCGCCGTGAGCCACGCAAACAGCTTTTTCAAATGCTTATCCATGCCATTCTCCTCTGTTATACATACATATCAAACCCGCATCGCTTGCCGTTGAATTCTCCGCAAACGATCTTCAGCTTTCACATATCCCTGCCAGATGACAGAGCACCACACCATCTATTTGCACAGAGATATTCTATCACATTAGACGTTAAATATGAATAATTTCGTACAATATTTTGTCTTTATTTCTAAATTTAACATTTCCGAAATTTATATGTTTAAAACACTTATAATTCCCTCTCAAAAGCGCTTTCCCGATAGCGCATCCGTCTACGCCCTGATGCTCGCGCAGATCCGGCAATCCTTCTTGAACCTGATACCATAAAGAGAGTTGCCCACCGGTATGGAATGGACAACTCTTTCTCGAAAAGCATTTTGAGTACGATCACACATCTCTGTCAAAACTGCATGACATCCGCCGCGCGCATGCCGGAACGGATCCGCAGGCATCGCGCCTCTTCATGCGGTCTATCCCTTCATCCCGCCCGCACTGTTCAGGCCGTGTAAACAGGTATTTCAATTCAGACTGCGTTGATCTGATGTCCGTCCAGCCAGGCGTAGAGGTTGTCGAACACGATCTCCGCGCGCTGCACCATGGACTCCTCGGAGGCGAAGGCGATGTGCGGCGTGACGATGGTGTTTGGACTGTGCAGCAGCGGATGATCCCCAGGCAGAGGCGGCTCCATCTCGAAGACGTCGCAGGCCGCACCGGCGATTTCGCCCCGCTCCAGCGCCCCGGCCAGCGCGGCGGAATCCAGAACGCCGCCCCGGGCGGTATTGATGAGAATCGCATGCCGCTGCATCCGCGCCAGCTGTTCCCGGCCGATCATACCCTTCGTCTGCTCAGTCAACGGGCAGTGCAGCGACACCACGTCCGCGCGCTCCAACAGTTCCTCCAGCGATACCTGTTCGTCAATGGCCGGATCGAAGACTGCGCTTCGGCTGAAAGCCAGCACCCTGCACCCGAAGGCCTTGCACAGCGCGGCGACCCGCCTGCCGATCGCCCCCGCGCCAACGATGCCCACGGTCTTTCCGCACAACAGGTTCCCCACCAGGCCGTCCTTCGTGCCGCCGTTGCGGCAGCGCGCCTGCGTCCCGTCCACATGACGCAACAGTTGAATCATAAAGCTGATGCACAGCTCCGCCACAGCCTGCGTCGCGTAGCCGGAGGCGTTACTCACGGCGATGCCTCGGCGCTTCGCCTCCGCCACGGGAATGTGATCCACACCTGTAAAGGCCACGTCGATGAACTTCAGGGCTTTCGCCGCCTCCAGCACCGACGGCGCAAGCGGCATGTTGGCCAGCATGATGACGTCCGCATCGCGACTGCGCGCAATCTGAACCTGCGCATCCGCATCCTTCGGATAGGCCGCAAAGCTGTGCCCCATGTCCTCCAGCCTGCGCGCGTGCCGTCCGATCACCGCGTCGGATACGCCCAATCCCTCCAACAGTACGATCTTCATTCCCCTTCCTCCCGAGTCACTCTGCGTTTTTCACTTCTCCACAGAGAGTAATCTGTCTCTGTGATATATATAATACACGATGCCCGTCAGATCCGCAAGCGTCCAGCCGATGGGCACGGACCACCAGATGCCCTTCACGCCAAAGGTCGGCAGGCCCGACAGCGCGTAGGCCAACGCCACGCGGGTCCCCAGGGAAATCACAGTAAGCACGACGCTCATACCCGGCCGGCCCAGCGCGCGGTACAGCCCATACAGCAGAAACAGGCAACCGATGCCGCAGTAGAACGCGCCCTCGATGCGCAGGTAGCGCACTCCCTCGGCGATGATTTCAAGCTCGCCCGCTTCCACGAACAGCCCCATCAACGGCCGCGCAAGGGCGCAGACCAGCGCCGAAACCACGATGCTGAAGCACATCGACGCGCGTATCGCGCCCCTCAGCCCGGCGCGTATGCGGTCCTGCCTGCGCGCGCCGTAATTCTGGGCGATGAAGGTTGAAAAGGCGTTGCCAAAGTCCTGCACGGGCATGTACGCGAAGGCGTCGATCTTCACTGCCGCAGCAAAGGCCGCCATGACGGTCGCGCCAAAGCTGTTGACCAGCCCCTGCACCATCAGAATTCCCAGATTCATCACGGACTGCTGCACACAGGTCAGCAGAGAGAAACCGGCGACCTCCCGCACGCTCTTTCGACGTACCCGCAGACTGCGCAGACAGCGGATTCGCGGATAGCGCAGCCACGCATAGGCCGCGATGCCCAGGCCGGAGGCGTACTGCGCAATCACCGTCGCCTCCGCCGCGCCAGTCACACCCCGCTTCAGTCCCAGTACGAACCAGAGATCCAGCGCGATGTTCATCAGCGAAGACAGCGCCAGGAAGATCAGCGGCGCGATGGAGTTCCCCACCGACCGCAGAAATGACGCGAAGTAATTGTACAGAAAGGTGGCGGCGACTCCGCAGAAGATGACGCGCAGGTACGCGCGCATGGTGCCCCATACCTCCTCCGGAACCCGGAGAAACACCCGCATGAAATCCAGCGCCGCGAAGGCGAGCGCGTTCAGAAGAACCGCCGCCCCGGCGATCAGCACGAAGGAGGCGCGCATGCTCTCGCGCAACCCGTCTTCATCGCGCTGGCCAAAGCGTATGGAGAACAGCGCGCCGCTGCCCATGCACATTCCCAGCAGGATGGAGGTCAGAAAAGTCATCAGCGTAAAGGACGAGCCGACGGCCGCCAGCGCGTTCTTTCCCAGATATCTGCCGACGATCAGCGTATCTGCGATGTTGTAGCACTGCTGAAGAAGATTTCCCAGAATCATCGGCACCGCAAAGAACAGCATGGAGCGCATGACCGGCCCGCGGGTCAGATCCCTGTCCATGGAATCACATCCATATCGTAAGTTTTATATTTCGTTTCGTAAGCATTATAGCAATACACGCTGCAATTGTCAATTCTCCATTTACATTTTGCTTTATAGGATTTATAATATGCGCAGAGGTAAAGGAGGGATGGCCCCATGTTTCTCGACGGACTGGATGCGCTGGACCGTCAGATCGTCCAGCTGCTGATAGAGAACGCCCGCAGCTCCTATTCGGAGATCGGGCAGAAGATCGGAATCTCCCGCGTCGCCGTCAAGGCGCGCATACAGGCGCTCGAGCAGCGCGGCGTAATTGAGGAATACACGACCGTCATCAACCCGCAGAAGATCAGCGGCGCCGTGTCCTGTTACTTCGAAATCGAAGCGCAGCCGGACGCGACGCAGGAGATCGAACAGATACTGGACCGCAACGACACCATCACGCAGATCTATCGCGTGACCGGTCGCAACAAGCTGCACGTCCACGCAGTCGCCGCCTCTGGTGAAGAAATGGAAATACTGCTTCGGGAAGTGATTGATCCACTCCCCGGCGTGACCGACTGCAGCTGCAACATCATTCTCTCCCGCATAAAGGACATCAAGGGGCTGCGGCTGTGACAGTTGCATCCAAGGGATACACAGCGTACAATGTCGATCATCCGATCTTGAATCGCTCATGAATTCGGCTCTATAATAAAAGTTGGGGTGCGACCTAAAAAGGGAAGACAAAGTAAGCCCAAACAGGTAAAATGAAAATGCGACAATCCACAACCTGGAGGGA
>SFTH01000038.1 GCA_004563405.1 bacterium | reverse complement strand
AGATAGTCCAGCGCCCGCTGACCGCACAGCAGCTCCAGCCGCACGCCGTCCCGGAATTTCTGGCAGGAGAGCAGCTTCACCAGCCCCACCTGACCGCTGCTGTCCACATGGGTGCCGCAGCAGGCGCACATGTCCGCGCCGGGGAACTCGGTGATGCGCACAGCGCCCTCCAGCGCCTTTTTGCTGCGGTAGGGCAGGGCAGCCAGCTCAGCAGGGGAGGGGTACCAGATGTGCACCGGGTGATCCTCCCAGATGTACCGGTTGGCGCGGCGCTCGATGTCCAGCGCCTGCTCCCAGCTGATGTCGGCGTTGTAGTCGATGGTCACGGTGTCCGCGCCCATGTGGAAGCCCACGTTGTCGCAGTGGAAGGCGCTGCACAGCATGCCGGACACGATGTGCTCGCCGGAGTGCTGCTGCATGTGGTCGAACCGCCGCGCCCAGTCGATATGGCCGCTGACCTCCGCGCCCACGGGCAGCGCCCGGTCGCACAGGTGGGTGACGATGCCGTCCTTTTCGTGTACGTCCAGCACCCGGGCGTCCCCCAGCGTGCCGTGGTCGGCGGGCTGCCCGCCGCCCTCGGGGTAAAAGGCCGTGCGGTCGAGCACCACCGCAAAGCCGCCCTTCACAGCCCCGCAGGACTCCACCACGGCGGTGAAGTCCTGCGTAAAGGCGTTTTCGTAATAGAGTCTGACCGTCTCCATCAGTCGTCCTTCTCCACGTCGCCCACGATGGCGATGTGCAGCTCGTCCAGCTGCTTCTGCTCCACGGTGGAGGGCGCGCCCATCATGATATCCTGCGCGTTCTTGTTCATGGGGAAGGGGATGATCTCGCGGATGGAGCTTTCGCCCGCCAGCAGCATGACCATGCGATCCACACCGGGGGCGATGCCCGCGTGGGGAGGCGCACCGTAGCAGAAGGCGTTGTACATGGCGGGGAACTTCTTCTTCACGTCCTCCTCGCCCAGGCGCACCAGCTCAAAGGCCTTGATCATGATCTCCGGGTCGTGGTTACGGACAGCGCCGGAGCTGAGCTCCACGCCGTTGCACACCAGGTCGTACTGGTTGGCGTAGATGTCCAGCGGGTCGATCTCGCCGCGCTCGGCCTTCAGCAGCACCTCCATGCCGCCGTTGGGCATGGAGAACGGGTTGTGGCAGAACTCCAGCTCGCCGGACTCGTCGCCGATCTCGTACATGGGGAAGTCCACGATCCAGCAGAACTCATAGCGCTCCTTGTCGAAGTGGTTCTCGCAGGCGGCGCCGAAGGTCTTGATCAGCACGCCCGCGGACTTGGTGGCGTACTCGCCGGCAGCCACCACCACCAGCGTGTTGGGCTTCAGCGTCAGCACCTTGGCCAGCTCGTCCTTCACGCCGGAGACGAACTTGCCGATGCCGCCGGCGATCTCGCCGTTCTCGTCCACCTTGAACCAGTAGGCCTTGGAGCCGGACTGCACCTCGCAGTCGGTGAGCAGCTTCTCGATCTGCTTGCGGGTCAGGGCGCAGTCGGTGATGTCCACCATCTTCACGGTCTGGCCGCGCAGCGCCTCGAACTCGCTGTTTTCAAACAGGGCGGACACGTTCTTGCACGTCAGGTCGATGCGCAGGTCGGGCTTGTCGGAGCCATAGGTCTCCATGGCGGTGTTGTAGGGGATGCGGCGGAACGGGGCGGTGGACGCCACGTTGTAGGTGCCGAACTTGGCGAAGATGGGGGGCAGTACGTCCTCCAGCACGGCGAAGACGTCGTCCTGGGTGGCGAAGGCCATCTCCATATCCAGCTGATAGAACTCGCCGGGGGAGCGGTCGCCGCGGGCGTCCTCATCGCGGAAGCAGGGGGCGATCTGGAAATAGCGGTCGAAGCCGGAGGTCATCAGCAGCTGCTTGAACTGCTGGGGCGCCTGGGGCAGGGCGTAGAACTTGCCGGGGTGCTTGCGGGCGGGCACCAGATAGTCGCGGGCGCCCTCAGGGGAGCTGGCGGTCAGGATGGGCGTGGTGATCTCCAGGAAGCCGTGCTCCGTCATGGCGGCGCGCAGGGCGGCCACCACCTGGCAGCGCAGGATGATGTTCTGCTTCACCGCCGGGTTCCGCAGGTCGAGGTAGCGGTACTTCAGGCGCGCCGTCTCGTCCGCCTCGCGGCTGCGGTTGATCTCGAAGGGCAGGGAGTTGTAGCGGCAGCGACCCAGCACCTCGATCCTGGTGGGCACCACCTCGATGTCGCCGGTGGCCTGCTTGGGGTTCTTGCTGGCGCGCTCGCGGACGGTGCCCTCCACGGAGATGGTGCTCTCCTTGTTCAGACCCTTGATGATCTTCAGGTCGGCCTCGTCCTCCACCACCACCTGGGTGGTGCCGTAAAAGTCCCGCAGCACCACGAAGGCCAGATTGCCGCCCACCTCGCGGACGTTCTCCATCCAGCCCACGATCTTCACGGACTTGCCCGCATCGCTGGCGCGCAGCTCGTTGCAGGTATGTGTACGCATCTGCATCATGTTGTTTTCCTCCTATTTGTGATTGTGTTCTGTATAATCTGATTAAATTATTACAATATGTTATTAAATCGGCTCAGCCTCTGTAGGGAGGGGCCCGCACGCCCCGCCGCGAAATGCGCGTTCTGCGGCGGGACACATGGGTCCCGCCCTACGGTCGGGTACGGTGAACCGCCCGTAGGGGACGGCGTCCTGCAGTGGAGCGCAGCGGAACAAATGCCCTTGGGGTACGACGTCCCGTCAGCGCGAAGCGCCGCGCTGCGTGGCCCCCTCCGGGAGGGGGCTGTCGGCGCAGCCGACTGGGGGAGAGAAGCACCGGGTGATATCTCTCCCTCCGTCACGGCTTCGCCGTGCCACCTCCCTCACAGAGGGAGGCATTGCCTTTTTTATTTCTCCACGATGACCTTGCCCCGGTTCCGCTCCGCCAGACCTTCCTGCACCCGCGCCAGCGTCCCGGCGAAGTCCAGAGTGGTCTGTTCGCCGCTGGTCATGTCCTTGCAGGCGATAACGCCCTTGGCGATCTCGTCCTCGCCCAGGAACATCACATAGGGCACGCCGGTCTTGTCGGCGTAGTTCATCTTGGCCTTGAACTTCTTCTGCTCGGTGTACAGCTGGGTGCGGATGCCCGCGTCCCGCAGCCTTGTGGCCAGCGTCACGGCGGCGGACAGATCCTCCGTCATGGGCAGGATCAGCACATCCGCCGGGGCGGTGGGCAGGTCGCCGTTGAGCATCCCCTGCTCGCCCAGCACATAGAACAGCCGGGTCAGGCCGATGGAGATGCCCACGCCGGGCAGCTGTTTGTCGGTGTAGTACTCCGCCAGGTTGTCGTACCGTCCGCCGGAGCACACGGAGCCGATCTCCGGGTGATCCAGCAGCGCCGTCTCGTACACGGTGCCGGTGTAGTAGTCCAGTCCCCGGGCGATGGTCAGGTCTACGGCGAAGTTCTCCTCCGGCACGCCGAAGGCGCCCAGATACTTCACCACGGTTTTCAGCTGGTCAAGACCCTCGTCAAACGTCTCGTTCCGCCCCACATAGCCCTCCAGCGCGGCGAGCACCTGGTCGTTGCTGCCGGTGATGGCGATGAATTTCAGAATCTCGTCGGCCTTGTCCGGCTCCACGCCTACCTGGTCGGTGAGCAGGGCGCGCACCTTCTCCGCGCCGATCTTGTCCAGCTTGTCCACCGTGCGCATGATCTCGCCGGACTTCTCCGTCAGACCCAGCATGGCGTAAAAGCCGTTGAGTATCTTCCGGTTGTTCACCCGGATGCAGAACCGCTTCAGCCCCAGCTCGCTGAACGCGCGGTAGATGATGGCGGGCATCTCCGCCTCGTTGGTGATGTCCAGCTTGCCGTCGCCGATCACGTCGATATCCGCCTGATAGAACTCCCGGAACCGTCCCCGCTGGGCGCGCTCGCCCCGGTAGACCTTGCCGATCTGGTACCGGCGGAAGGGGAAGGACAGGTCGTTGTAGTGCAGCGCCACGTACTTGGCCAGCGGCACCGTTAGGTCAAACCGCAGGGCAAGGTCGGCGTCGCCCTTGTTGAAGCGGTAGATCTGCTTCTCCGTCTCGCCGCCGCCCTTGGCCAGCAGCACCTCCGCCGCCTCGATCACCGGGGTGTCCAGCGGGGTGAAGCCGTACAGGGAATAGGTGCGGCGCAGGATGTCCATCATCCGCTCCATCTGCTGCTGCGGCCGGGGCAGCAGCTCCATAAAGCCCGACAGTGTGCGGGGCGTCATCTCAGCCATTGTTCGTTTCTCCTTTATTTTCGGTAATTTCCGTTGCTTCCGGTATTTCCTCCGCGCCGCCCTCCAGCGCGCGGGAGGCCTCCTGCCGGGCGGCCTCGGCCTCAGCCTCGCGCTTCAGCTCCAGCGCCACCTCCCGGTAGATATCGTCCAGCTCGGCGCCCTTTTTCTTCCCGGCCTTGCCCAGAAGAATGCCGCCGATCACGGCCAGCACCAGCCCGGCGTACCACAGCTTCGGCGCCGCCAGCGCCAGAACGAAGCCGGGCAGCGTGCCCAGCCACGCGCCGATCTCCGTGTAGTTGCCGCCCACGGCGTGATACGCGCCCTTCTTCTCCCGCAGGGAGGCGATCTTCTTCAGCTGGGCGCGGCACACGATGATGCGCAGCACCGCCAGCGCCGTCAGGGGGATGAAGATGTCGTAGTGGTGCTTGTTGATGAAGTCCAGAACAGCTTGCATGGCGATCTCCTTTTCGGATAGTGTGTGGTGCGGGAACAGAAAACGCTCCCGTCCCCTGCATTGGGACGAGAGCGTTAAACACTTCGTGGTGCCACCCAAATTCGGCCTTGCGGCCCTTTGATGCTCCTGTTACGGGGAGCGCGCCGTGGATGTTTCCATCCCCGCTCGTTCGCTGTCTTGACCTGCTCCTTGCCGCAACGCGCTTTCAGCCGGTGGCGCGTCTCTCTTGCAGCGGCGGTGTACAGGCTACTCCTGCGAGGTCTGCACGGTTATTCCTTATTGTATGCGATTTCCCGCCCCGTGTCAAGCCCGCGCGCTGACAAAATTCTCGAGTGGGGGATGCTGCCAGTATGGGACGGCGTCCCCGACGTCCCGTTGTAGGGGCGGACGACTCTGTCCGCCCGAACGGATAACGCATAGGCGCGGCGGGACACATGGGTCCCGCCCTACAGATGGGTGCGGCAATCCGCCTTTGTCGGGTTCGTCACGCCGTAAACGGCTTGCTCTTGGGATTCACGATGTCGCGCCAGTCCAGGTCGCCCCGATCCAGACCCAGCACCAGCATCTCGGCGGTGGCCAGATTGCTGGCAAAGGGCACGTTGTTCTGGTCGCACAGCCGGGAGATATACGCGATATCCTCGTCGGTGGTCTTGCGGTTGGGGTCGCTGAAGCACAGCACCATGTCGATCTCGTTATAGGCAATACGCGCCGCGATCTGCTGTCCGCCGCCGTGGTCGAAGGAGAGGAAGCGGTGGATGGTCAGTCCGGTGGCGTCAGCGATCTGCTGACCGGTGCGCGCGGTGGCGCAGAGGGTGTGCTTGGCCAGAATGCCGCAGTAGGCGGTGCAGAACTGCACCATCAGCTCCTTGCGGTTGTCGTGTGCCATCAATGCAATGTTCATAGAAGGCGACTCCTTTCTCTTATATCTTCATCAGGGGCGCTTTCTGCCCCATGATGCGTTTGGCAATGTTCTCATAGGCGCGGGCGGCGTAGTA
Organism: bacterium; assembly: GCA_004563405.1. Taxonomy (GTDB): domain Bacteria; phylum Bacillota; class Clostridia; order Christensenellales; family Aristaeellaceae; genus SFTH01. The sequence continues at coordinate 5,757 of SFTH01000038.1, read as the reverse complement.
GTTCCGCTCCCGCAGCACCAGTCCCTGATTCAGGCAGTAGGGCACGTCCGGATCCTCCGGCACCACGCCCAGCAGCGGCAGACCCGCCGCGTCGATGGCGTCGTCGATGGTGGTGTGCAGCGCCCGCAGCACCTTCCGGGACACCCGTCCCACCACCAGATGCACCGTCCCGGTGGGGAAGGCGGACAGCTCGGCGGCGGTGCGCTGTGCGTCCCGCATGGCGGACACGTCCGTGGTGGTGATGACGATCACCTGATCGGCCATGCACGCCGCCATCTGGAAGCCCTGTCCCAGCCCGGCGGGCGCGTCGATCAGGCACCAGTCGAATTTTTCCCGGATCGCCCGCGCCAGATTCTGTATCCCAGTTACCGACAGCGTCAGCGGCCTGTCGGCCATGGGCGCGGTCAGCAGAAACAGGGAGGGGTACTTTTCGTGGGGCACCGCCGCCTCGTCCAGTGTGCAGCGCCCCTCCATCACGTCGGAGAAATCCATCAGCGCCCGGTCGCTGAGTCCCAGCGCCAGATCCAGATTCCGCAGGGTGATGTCGCAGTCCAGACACAGCACCCGCTGTCCCATGGCCGCCAGCGCCAGCGCGGTGTTGGCGGTGAAGGTGGTCTTGCCGGTGCCGCCCTTGCCGGACGCCACGGCGATGATCTTGCCCATGGAATTCCTCCTCTCCGCGCCGCTATACCAGCGGCGCTTTCTTGATGCGGGCGAAGGCCCGCGGAAATTGCTTCGGCGTCGGCCGCACCTTCTCGATGCGGACGATGCGGTGTATCACGTCCGTCTCCGGCACGGGATAGTCCGTGCAGCCGGCCAGCTGCCCGCCCAGCTGGGCGATGGCGCTGTGGGCGGCGGCGATCTCCTCGTCGGTGGACGTGGACTTCATGGCGGCGAACAGGCCGCCCACCTTCACCAGCGGCAGCGTCAGCTCGCTGAGCACGTTCAGCTGCGCCACGGCGCGGGATGTGGCTATGTCGAACCGCTCACGGTGCCCGGCGGCGAATTCCTCCGCCCGTGCGTGGACGCAGGTGACGTTTTTCAGCCCCAGCTGCTCGCAGACCTCCCGCAGGAAGTCCACCCGCTTGCCCAGACTGTCCAGCAGCGTGAACCGCGCCGACGGCTCCAGTATGGCCAGCACCATGCCGGGGAACCCCGCGCCGGTGCCCACGTCGATGACGGTCTTACCCCGCATGTCCGCCTGCGCCAGCAGCGCGGCGCAGTCCAGCAGGTGCAGGGTGGCCACGTCCCGCTCCCCGGTGATGGCCGTCAGGTTCATGACCTTGTTCTTCTCCAGCAGCAGCGCGGCATAGCGCTCCAGCTGCGGCGCGGCGGCGGTATCCAGCCCCAGCGCTGTCAGCCCGGCGGTCAGGATATCCCTCATTTCTGCTGCTCTTTCAGCAGGTCGCGGATCTCGGTGAGCAGCTCCTCGCTGGTGGGAGCCGGTTCTTCCTCCTCCTGCGGCTCCTCGTCCTTTTTGCCCAGCTTGTGCAGCTGGTTGATGGTCTTGACCATCAGGAAGATGACAAAGGCCACCAGAACAAAGTCGATGACCGTGCTCAGAAACGTGCCGAGGCCCAGGGTAACAGCCTCGGTGACCACCTGGCCTGCCTCGTCCAGCACCTCCGGCTTCAGCACGATATTCAGCTGTCCCAGATCCACGCCGCCGATGAGCAGGCCGATCAGCGGCATGAACACATCGTTCACCAGAGAGGTGGTGATCTTACCGAACGCGGTACCGATGATCACGCCGACGGCCATGTCCATTACGTTGCCGCGCATGGCGAATTCCTTGAATTCTGCAAAAAACTTCTTCATTTGTGTTATCTCCTATACTTGCGGTATAAAGTGCGCGCGATATTACAAATTGCTATCAGTGCAGCGGCACCAGACGCTCCTTGCCGCCCATGTAGGGCTGCAGAGCCTTGGGTACCAGCACGGAGCCGTCCGCCTGCAGATTGTTCTCCAGCAGGGCGATGAGCATACGGGGCGGCGCCACCACGGTGTTGTTCAGGGTGTGGGGCAGATACAGCTTGCCGTCCTCGCCGCGGACGCGGATCTTCAGCCGCCGCGCCTGCGCGTCGCCCAGATTGGAGCAGGAGCACACCTCGAAGTACTTCTGCTGCCGGGGCGACCACGCCTCGATGTCGCAGCTCTTGCACTTCAGGTCAGCCAGATCGCCGGAGCAGCACTCCAGCTGCCGCACGGGGATGTCCAGACTGCGGAACAGCTCCACCGACCAGCGCCACATCTTCTCGTACCACGCCTTGGAGTCCTCCGGGCGGCAGACCACGATCATCTCCTGCTTTTCGAACTGGTGGATGCGGTACACGCCCCGCTCCTCGATGCCGTGGGCGCCCTTCTCCTTGCGGAAGCAGGGGGAGTAGGAGGTCAGGGTCTGGGGCAGCTTGTCCTCCGGCACGATCTGGTCAATGAACTTGCCGATCATGGAGTGCTCGCTGGTGCCGATGAGATAGAGATCTTCGCCCTCGATCTTGTACATCATGGCGTCCATGTCCGTCTGGGACATGACGCCCTCCACCACGTTGCCGTGGATCATGAACGGGGGGATGCAGTAGGTGAAGCCTCTGTCGATCATGAAATCCCGGCCGTAGGCGGTGACGGCGGAGTGCAGCCGGGCGATGTCGCCCAGCAGGTAATAGAAGCCTTGACCGGACACGCGGGCGGCGGCGTCCATGTCGATGCCGTCAAAGCGCTCCATGATCTCGGTGTGGTAGGGAATGTCAAAGTCAGGGGTTTTCGGCTCACCGAACCGCTCCACCTCCACGTTGCAGCTGTCGTCGGGGCCGATGGGCACCGACTCGTCGATGATCTGGGGGATCACCAGCAGGAGCTTGTTCATGGCGGCCTCGGCGTTGGCCTTTTTCTCCTCCAGATGCGCCATGCGCTCGGCGTTGGCCTTCACCGCGGCGTTGTTGGCGTCGATCTCCGTCTGGATAGCGGCCTTCTCCGCCTCGTCCGCGCACTTCTTCAGCTTGCCGAACAGGGGGCCGTTGGCCTTGGACAGCTTGTTGCGTTCGGCCTTCAGCGTCTCGCCCTCGTTGATGGCGGCGCGGCGCTCCGCGTCCAGCGCGATGACCTCGTCCACCAGCGGCAGCTTGGCGTTCTGGAATTTTTTGCGGATGTTCTCCTTCACGATCTCCGGGTTCTCCCGGATGAATTTGATATCAAGCATGTTGCTTACCTCTTATATTGTATTGGTTGGTTGTTCTGCCGAGCGCTGCGTTTGGCTCGGATATTCCCGTAGGGCGGGGCCCGCGTGCCCCGCCGTGATGAGAGCGCGTTTTGCGGCGGGACACATGGGTCCCGCCCTACAGCCGCTTATTCTTCTTGCGGCAGGGGGGAGGCGCGCCTGTTTCACGTGAAACGCTTATTTCCTGCCCAGCTTTTCCAGCGCCTCCAGCAGGGCGTTCAGATCGTCCGTGCCGTAGTATTCCAGCTCGATGCGTCCCTTTTTCTTGCCGTTGACGATGCGGCAGGGGCGACCCAGCTTTTCGCCCAGCTCCCGCGCCGCCTCCTCTACATAGTTGACGGACAGCGCGTCCGGCTGGGGCTTTTCCTTTTTCTCGGCGGTGAGCTTCTTCACCAGCAGCTCCGTCTGCCGCACGGACAGGGCATCCTTCACCACCGTTTCGGCGGCGGCCTGCTGCTGCCTGGCGCCCAGCGTCACCAGCGCCCGGGCGTGACCGGCGGACAGCCGCCCGTCCTCCACCATGGCGCGCACCGGCTCGGACAGCCCCAGCAGCCGCAGGGCGTTGGCCACGGCGGGGCGGGACTTGCCCACCCGCTGGGCGCACTCGTCCTGGGTCATGCCGTACTGCTCCGTCAGCACCCGGTAGCCCTCGGCCTCCTCGATGGGGTTCAAGTCCTCCCGCTGGAGGTTTTCGATCATGGCCAGCTCCATGGCCTTGCGGTCGTCGGCCTCGATGACCACGGCGGGCACCTGTGTCAGCCCGGCCATCCGCGCTGCCCGCCACCGCCGCTCGCCGGCGATGATCTGATAATACCCGCTTTGCAGCTTCCGCACCGTCAGCGGCTGGATGATGCCGTGTACCCGGATGGAGTCCGCCAGATCGCTGAGCGCCTCCGGGTCGAAGCTCTTGCGGGGCTGGGTGGAGCAGCTCTCCACCTGACTGATGGGCAGCAGCAGGGAGGAGGCGCGTTCGTCCTTGGCGGCGATGACATCGTCGCCCAGCAGCGCGCTCAGTCCCTTGCCCAGGCCTTTTGTATTTGCCATACTGCGTCTCCTTTCAGCAGTTGTTTTTCCGCAAAAATTCCGCCGCCAGCGCCGTATACGCTTCCGCGCCCCGGCATGTCCGGTCGTAAGCGCCGATGGGCTTGCCGTGGCTGGGCGCTTCGCTGACGCGCACATTCCGGGGGATGACCACGCTGTACACCTTCCCGGCGAAGAAGCGCTTCAGCTCCTGCGCCACCTGGATGGACAGGTTCGTCCGCCCATCGTACATGGTCAGCAGCACGCCCTCAATCTCCAGACCGGGGTTCATGCTCCGCCGCACGATGCGCACGGTGTTCATCAGGTCGCTCAGACCCTCCAGCGCGTAATACTCGCCCTGCACCGGCACCAGCAGGCTGTTGGCGGCGCACAGTGCGTTCAGCGTCAGCAGCTCCAGCGAGGGCGGGCAGTCGATGAAAATGAAGTCGTACTTGTCCGCCACCTGCCGCAGCGCCGCCTTCAGCAGAAACTGCCGGTCGTCCATGCTGATCAGCTCCACGCCCGCGCCCGCCAGCGCCTTGCTGCTGGGCAGCACGTCGCCGTAGGGGGTGGAGACGATGACGGACTCGGTAGACGCGCCGTTCATGATCACGTCGTACACGCCGTTGCTGGTGGACTTGTCCACGCCCATGCCGCTGGTGGCGTTGGCCTGCGGGTCAAAGTCGCACAGCAGCACTCTCTTACCCGCTGCCTTCACGGCGGCAGCCAGATTCACGCAGGTGGTGGTTTTTCCCACGCCGCCCTTCTGATTCACGATCGCAACAATTTTCGCCACAGCAGATTCCTCTTTCTGTCTAAGTTCGATACCATAGTATATACCACTTAACCGGTGGCTTGCAAGAGGGAAGCGCAAATTTTCCCGGAATGTTTCACATGAAACATTCCATGGCAAAGGGCAGCGCCCCTGTTTCACGTGAAACAGCCGCCTGAAAAAGTGATTCCCCTGTTTCACGTGAAACAGGGGAATCGTTTACACCAATATCATGCCGTCCAGCGGGGGAAGCATCACCCGCAGCACGCCGCCCTCGGTCAGGAACCGCTGCCCGGTCACGCCGTCCCGCGCCGTGGGCGCGTCCCACGGCAGCACCAGCTCCACCGGCGCGTCACCGGCATTCAGCGCCGTCACGGTGCGCTCGCCGTCCGCCGCCCGCTCGATCACCAGACAGCCGCCCTGGTTGCGTATGTACGCCAGCCGCCCCCGGCGCAGGCTCTCCCGCTGCCGCAGGCCGCCCAGCGTCCGGAAGAACGCCGTCAGCGCCGCGTCCTCGCCGCCCCAGGGGAACGTGCCCCGGTTCAGGGGATCCTCGAAGCCCTGCATCCCGGCTTCGTCGCCGTAGAACAGGGTGGGGGAGCCGGGGAAGCTGTACAGCAGCATGCCCGCCAGACGCAGCTTCGCCTTGCCCCGCGCCAGCTCAGCAGGGGAGAGGCGGTAGTCCGCCCGCGCCTGCTTCGTCTCCGGCGTGTGCGCCGCGCCCAGCAGCGTACGCTGGGGGCGATTTCTT
>SFTH01000022.1 GCA_004563405.1 bacterium | reverse complement strand
AGCATTGGTACGCACTTCTGCTTCTGGGCGTTCCAGCAATAGTCCCAGGGATTATCATGGCATTGATAATGAAACCTATGACTGATAAACATAAAAAATGGACTATGTATATCTTGCTAGGTATTATTGCTATTGAGATTCTTACAATACAGAATTTTACTTTTTGGGGGAAACTCGGAGGTATTTGGGGCGTATATATTGGGCTTATAATTGGTAAAAGTATTATAGAAGAATGACCTATTTTATGTGATAGAAATCTGATAAGAAGGTTGTTGTATTCAATCCCTCTCTCCATCGTGGAGAGAGGGACTTTCTTGTCCCACCAATTTCAAATACTTATACACCGTGGGTCTACTCAATCCGCACACCCTCGCCAATTCGCTCACATTCAGCGTCCCTGCCATAAAGGCGGGATAATGCTTGTAGAAGGTTGCGGGGATGTCATCCTTTGTGGTGGGCTTCCTGCCGATTTGCTTGCCCTTTGCCTTGGCATTCTCCATCCCGCTTTTCACTCTTGCTCGAATCATCGCCAACTCCAACTGACTGAAAACGCCCGCCATTTGAAGAAAGGCTTCGCTCATGGGGTCTGTCTGACCATTTCGGCAGTCGATGGTGATGCTCCCCACAATCACAAGCCTCAACCGCTTCTCCCTGATGATGTCGATGATCTGGCATAGTTGCTGTGTGCTTCGGCTCAATCGGCTCACTTCAAGAGTGATGATGGTGTCGCCCGCAGTCGCCATTTCCAAGAGCATATGAAGGTTCTTTTTCACCTTCGCATCGCCGTGTTCGTATTCGAAAATCACTTCGTCGGCTCCCGCCGTTTTCAGTTCGCGGATTTGCCTGTTGATGTCCTGCTTTCGCAATGAGGTATTTGCCACATTGGAAAAGGTGGTAGACCGTCTCTGCAAGACAATCAACCACCTTTCTCGTCATACCGTCATGAGCATTACTCAACGCGAGTGGATAAGAGACATTTTTAATTGAGATTAGTATTACATAAAGTGCAGGTGCGCAAGTGCATTTTGTAAAAAATTCGAAATACGGAAATATATTTGGAGACGTAACGAAAAATCAATAAACAGTCCGGCGCGGCGCGCAAAAAAGCGCCGCCGCACGTTTGCCGTGCGGCGGCCATGCGGGCCGGCTCAGAAGAAGCGGGCGCTGCGGTTGTGAATGTACTGATCCTCCCGGGACAGCTTGCGCACCAGCAGGAAGGCGGCGGTGAACAGGGCGGCGATGAAGCCCACGAAGATCCAGGCGTAGTGGACGTTGGGGTAGCTCGCGATGAAGTCGTAGGCGCCGTGGAGCAGCACCGGCAGCAGCACGGCCAGCCGCCGCAGGGTGCGGGACTTCTCCATCTGCCCGTAGCCGTCGTACTTCTTGGCCATGCCGTAGAGCGCGCCCATGAACACGCCGAAGCAGGCGTGGCCGGGGACGGCGGTCACCGCGCGCACCAGCGCCGTGCCGAAGCCGTACATGATGACGTAGCTGATGTTCTCCCACAGGGCGAAGCCCAGGGAGACGAACACCGCGTAGACCACGCCGTCAAACTGACAGTTGAAGCAGGCGGAGTCCCAGGTGCGCCGCTTGAGCAGCAGATATTTGAACCCCTCCTCGGAGAGGCCCACCACGACGAAGTTCAATAGCAGGTTGTAGACCAGCTCGCCCCGGACGAACCGGTTCAGCAGGGAGACGCCCAGGCTCTCGGTGAGCTTGGCCAGGCTCGTGGCGAACACGCCGTAGAGCACCAGCGACAACAGCAGCGACGGCGGCTCCTTTTCCAGCCGGTCCGCCCTGTAGACCTGCACCAGCAGGATGACGGCGGGAATCACTGCCGCGGCGATCAGAATCGGGTTGATGAACAGATAAGGCATGAAAAACAGCATATGGTATCCTCCAGTTCCAGGGAATCGGGCTCAGCAGCCGCACTGCGGCGCGCCCGGCGCGTCCTCCGGCTGGGGCTTCGCCCCGTCCAGCAGGGATTGAAGCGTCACGGAGGAGAGATAGCTCTGCACGGTGCGCTCCAGCCCCTCCCAGGCGGGCAGCGTGATGCAGGTTTCGCAGCGCGCGCAGCGGTTTGGCGCATGCTCCAGACAGGCCACCGCGTGCAGCGACCCCTCCGTCAGCGACAGCACGTCCGCCAGCGTGATCTCCTCGGGATCCCGCGCCAGGCGATAGCCGCCCTGCTTGCCCCGGCGGATGTCCAGCAGCCCCGCCCCCGCCAGCTGCGCGGTGAATTGCTCCAGATATTTTTTGGATATGCCCTGACGCTCCGCGATGCGCTTCATGGAAACGTAGCCATCCCCCTGATGTCGGGCGATGTCCAGCAGCATCCGGGTGGCGTAGCGCCCCCTGGTTGAGATCAGCATTTCCATCATCTCCTGTTTCTATTTTACCACGTCGCCTGAAAAATGCAATGCCTGAGCGGGGGTTTCCGGCCGCGTACCCGCCGGGCCGCGGCAATGGGCGGTTTCAGCCGGAGATGGACGCGTTCGGCCGGGAATAACGATACACTTTCGCCACAAAAACGCCACAGATGCCCCTTGACTCCCCGAAACCGCCGTTTTATAATACAGAAAGTCTATGGACAATAAGAAAATAATAAGGCGTGAAGCATCGCGCCTGCGGAGGTGTTTTGAACATGCGTCGAATCGTTTTGCTGTTGCTGTGCCTGGCGCTCGTGCTCACGGCCTGCGCGCCTGCGGGCGGGAGCGGCGGGGAAGCGGGTGCGGCTCCTTCCGAAGCGGCGACTGCTGCGCCCACGGAGGCGGCGGCAACCGCCGAAGCGGAACCTGCCGAAGCGGAATTGTCCGAGGCCGGGGCCGCCTCCGGCGGCGCGGAGGCGGCTGAGGCGGGCGTGCGGATTCCCCTGTCCGCGCTGAATGACGGCATCCTGTTTGTGGACTGCGCCTCGGGGGAGACGGCCATGCAGCTGCTGGCCCGGGTCAACGCTGCGGGCGAGCCGGGCCTTGCGTGGAACACCTGCCAGACTTGCGCGGGCTCCCCGGCGGCCTTCTTTGCGCTGGACGGGGGCCAGCTGGTGTGCCAGAACTGCGGGAAACGCTTCAGCCTGGATACCGTGGGCGTGGCCTCACAGGGCGGCTGCATGCCCTGGCTGCTGAGCGGATATGTGGTGGAGGATGGAGAGATCCTCGTTCCGCAGGAGGTCATTGACGGCATGGCCGGCGCGTTCCGCAACTGGAGGAAGGGACTGTGAGCGCGCGGCGGCAGACCTGGCGCGTGGAGGGCATGCGCTGCGTGAGGCGGGCTACGGCCTGCGCCGGGGCGGCGCGGGAACCACGGCGGCGCGCCTGGCGGCCTTTGCGGCGGTGGCGGCGCTCCTGTTCTATCTGCTGACCGTATCGCCGCTGGCGAACCTGACCCGCGCCTTTCCCACGGCCCGGGAGGGCATGGGCTACGGCGCGCTGCTCCTGCTGGGCCTGACCACCAGCCTGCACTGCGTGGCGATGTGCGGCGGCATCTGCCTCTCCCGCAGCAGCGCCGGGGAGGGACGGCGCGGCGTGCTGCGCGGGGCGGCGCTGTACAATCTCGGGCGCGCGGTCTCCTATGCCGCCACGGGCGCAATTCTGGGCGCGCTGGGCGGCCTGTTGAGCATTTCAAACGGCGTTCGGGCCGGCTTGCAGATCGCCCTGGCGCTGATGATGCTCGCCATGGCGCTGAACCTGTCCGGCGTGCTGGCGGGGCACCGGTTGGGGCTGCGGCTTCCCCGGGGACTGGCCGGGCGCGTCGGCACCTGGGGCCAGGGGCGCTCCTCGCTGTGCATCGGCCTGCTGAACGGCCTGATGCCCTGCGGGCCGCTTCAGGCCATGCAGGTGGTGGCACTGGCTTCGGGCAGCGCCGTGCGGGGCGCGCTCAGCATGTTCTGCTTCGCGCTGGGCACGATTCCGCTGATGCTGGGCTTCGGCCTGGTGGGCGGCGGGCTGAACCGCCGCTTCGGCGCGCCCATGCGCCTGGCCTCCGCGGCGCTGGTGCTGGCCATGGGCCTGAGCGCGCTGGCCAGCGGACTTTCGCTGGCAGGAGTCTCCCTGGGCGCGGCGGACGGCGGCGCGGCGGCGCAGGTGGAGCAGGACGTGCAGTACGTCTACACCGAGCTGGACTATGGCAGCTATCCGCCCATCACCGTGCGCGCGGGCGTGCCGGTGAAGTGGAACCTCCACGCCGATTCGAGCCGCCTGAACGGCTGCAACGGGGAGATTGTGATCCCCGATCTGGGGCTGCATGTGGCGCTGATGGGCGGCGACAACTGGATCGAGTTCACGCCGGAGGAGCCGGGCGTGATCGCATACTCCTGCTGGATGGGCATGATCCGCTCCTCCATCACGGTGACGGAAGAATAGTGGGAAAATTTATGCGAAATGTCTATTGACAAAGTAGACATGAAGCCGTATAATGGTTTCAATTTCAGAGAGAAGGAGGCGGACGCAATGGCAAGGCGCAATGGGCAGATGATGATGCGTGAGGGTATGTGCATGTGCATGTACTCCGCTTTCTCATGTGCCCGATGCTGAGCGCGACCGCTTCATTGTGAAGGAGGGACGTCCGCAGGGGCGTTCCTCCGTTTTTTTGTGGAGGAGAGCTTATGACCATGAAACGCACCGGCAGAGCGTGCGACCGAATGTGCCGGAACCGTCGCCGTCCGAACTGAAAACACACCGGCCGGAGAGAGCACGCCGACCAGAGAGAGGAAAGAGGTTACATCATGAGCAATTACAAGTTTGAAACCCTTCAGCTGCACGTTGGACAGGAACAGCCCGACCCCGCCACCGACGCCCGCGCGGTGCCGATCTACCAGACCACTTCCTATGTATTCCGCAATTCCGCCCACGCGGCGGCCCGCTTCGGCCTCGCGGACGCGGGCAACATCTACGGCCGCCTGACCAACTCCACCCAGGATGTGCTGGAGAAGCGCATCGCGGCGCTGGAGGGCGGCGTGGCGGCGCTGGCCGTGGCCTCGGGCGCGGCGGCCATCACCTATACCATCGAGGCGCTGGCCCAGGGAGGAGACCACATCGTGGCCCAGAAGACCATCTACGGCGGCAGCTACAACCTGCTGGCCCACACCCTGTCCCAGTACGGCGTGACCACCACCTTCGTGGACGTCCACAACCTGGCGGAGTTGGAGGGCGCGATTCAGCCCAACACCAAGGCGGTCTATCTGGAGACCCTGGGCAATCCCAATTCGGACATTCCCGACATCGACGCCATCGCGGAGATCGCCCACCGCCACGGCCTGCCGCTGGTGATCGACAACACCTTCGGCACGCCCTATCTGATCCGCCCCATCGAGCACGGCGCGGACATCGTCGTGCACTCCGCCACCAAGTTCATCGGTGGCCACGGCACCACCCTGGGCGGCATTATCGTGGATTCCGGCAAGTTCGACTGGAAGGCCAGCGGCAAGTACGCGCCCATTGCGGAGGCGAATCCCAGCTACCACGGCGTGTCCTTCGTGGACGCGGCGGGCCCGGCGGCCTTCGTGACCTATGTGCGCGCCATCCTGCTCCGGGACACCGGCGCGGCCATCTCCCCCTTCAACGCGTTCTTGCTGCTCCAGGGCGTGGAGACCCTGTCCCTGCGGCTGGACCGCCACGCGGAGAACACGAAGAAGGTCGTGGAGTATCTGGCGAAGCATCCCCAGGTGGAGCGGGTCAACCATCCGTCCCTGCCGGATCATCCGGACCACGCGCTGTACGAGAAGTACTTCCCCAACGGCGGCGCGTCCATCTTCACCTTTGAAATCAAGGGCAGCCAGGAGGAGGCCCACAGGTTCATCGACAACCTAGAAATCTTCTCCCTGCTGGCGAACGTGGCGGACGTGAAGAGCCTGGTGATTCACCCGGCCACCACCACGCACTCCCAGCTCAGTCCCGAGGAGCTGCTGGATCAGGGCATCAAGCCCAACACCATCCGCCTGTCCATCGGCACGGAGCACATCGACGACATCATCGCAGATCTGGAGAAGGGTTTCGCCGCGGTCCGCGCGTGACGCATGCGCCGTCACTTCCGATTGAAGGAGCGGTTCTGCGCGGACGGTCGAAAACCCCGGAGTGCGCGAGAGGGCCGAGGCCCTCTCGCTTTTTCATTGCAACCGGCGGCTGCGCGGGCCGGTTCCTCCGTCCGCCGGGTTGCAGGGAGGACTTTTGATCACCGGTTTGTCCGCCGCCGCTTCGGGGGCGGGCGCATTGAATTGAGAGAAAGAGGGAGAGGAGTGCAATGAAACACAGGAGCGCGGGGAAGCTCACGCATGCAATATTCGTCGGCCTGGCGCTGGGCGCGCTGTTCGGACTGTTCATGCCGGGAAGGTACGAATTCCTGCTTCCGGCGATCGAGCTCGTGAGCGCAATCTATATGAACGCCCTGCGGATGATGATCTACCCCCTGGTGTTCTGTTCGCTGGTGGTGGGCGTCAAGGGCATCGGCAGCATTTCCATGACGGGAAAGATCGGCGCGCAGACCATCGCCTACTTCGTGGGCACCACCCTGCTGGCCAGCCTGCTGGGGCTGTTTCTGCCCCGGCTGCTGGGGATGGGGACGGGCGTGTCCATCGAGCTGGCCGAGAGCGCGGTGGAGGCCACGCGGTTCTCCAGTCTGCTGGACACGGTGAAGAACCTGATTCCCGCCAATCCCGTCGCCGCCTTTGCCGACGGCGACATGCTCCAGGTGCTGGTGTTCGCCATCATCGTGGGCGTCGCCTGCCTGGCGGTGGGCGAGAAGGCTGCGCCCTTTCTGAAGGTCGCGGAGGCGGTCAACGAGATTTCCATCCGGATCATCTCCGTGGTGATGTACTTCACGCCCCAGGGCGTGTTCTGCTCCATCGCCTCGGTGATGTGCGCCAACGGCGCGGGCACGCTGGCCGCGCTGGCGGGCGTGGTCGCGGTTATGTACGCGGTGATGCTGGCGTATGTGCTGATCGTCTACGGCGGCGTGGTGAAGCTGGTGGGGCGCTGCTCCCTGCGGCGCTTCTTCGGCGGCGTGATGCCCGCAGCGCTGAACGCGCTGGGCACCTGCTCCAGCTCCGCCACGCTGCCCATCAGCAAGCGCTGCGCGGATGAGCTGGGCGTGCCCAACGAGATCTCCGCCCTCGCCCTTCCCCTGGGCGCGACGATCAACATGGACGCGGTGTCCATCGCCATGTCCTTCATGATCGTGTTCTTCGCCAACGCCTGCGGGGTGAAGCTGGATCTGGGCCTGCTGGCGGTGGTGCTGCTGAGCAACACCCTGCTGAGCATCGGCACGCCGGGCGTGCCCGGAGGTGCGATTGCGTCGTTTGCGGCGCTGGCGGCCATCGCCGGGCTGCCCACGGGCGTGATGGGCGTGTACATCAGCGTGAACATGCTCTGCGACATGGGCGCCACCTGCTGCAACGTGCTGGGCGATCTGGCCTGTGCCGTGGCGATGAAGCGCACCGTGCGCCTCGAGCGGAGGGGGACGGAGGCGTCCTGACGCCCGCGCTTCCCTGTCGCTGCAAAACCACTTGCGGTTCCCGGAGAATTCCGGAAACCGCGCCGCTGCCGCTGTTTTGAGTGGCGAACGCAAAACCGGCCGCGCTGTCCGGGGAACTCCGGGGTGGATTCCGCTTGGCAAAGCCGTCCCTGTCGCCGCGTTGCCCGCGTTTCCCGGATATTCTTCGGGGAGCGCGGGCCGTTTTTTGCACGGGCGCTTCCCAAATGCGCGAACAGGCGCGCCCCGACGAAGTTGTGCGCCCCTTCTTTCCCACCCGGCAGGCACGCCCCTTGCGCCGGGGACATATGCTGGCTCTGGAGGTGGATTGCCATGAAACAATGCTGTGGCTGCGGTTGTGGTTGCGGCAGAATGTGCCTGCCGCTGTGCATCGTTCCCCGGGCCGCGCCCGGCCGGGTGCGCGCCTATTGCTGCGGACAGCCGGAGCTGGTGCGCGCCTGCGGTTCCGGGACGGATTGCGGGGAATGTCGCTATATCCTCCGCCAACCGATGATGGCCGAGATCCCCGTGGAAATCGGCGCTGCGGCGTTTGCGGGCACTCCGTTCCTTCAATTCAATCCGCAATGCAATTGCTGGAAGTGGGAGGAAGAATAGGTGAGCTGTAAATGTGCACGCGAGGCGTGCAATGCTTCGATTGATTATACCCAGGTGCCGGGAGAGCGCATCCTGCCCTTTGAATTCACGCTGGATGTGGAGAATTCGAACCTCTATCCCGCAGCGGGCGAGAATCAGCGCTTCTGCTACACGGTGGAGGGAAGGGGCGCGGACAATTCGGATTTTGCCGACCTGAGCCACTTCGTGATGGTCGTGTGTCCGGGAATTACCGAGGAGATGCTGGCCAATGTGCGCGTCGTGATCGACGGCGTGCCCCAGGACGTGGTGATCGGCGAAAATGTGGAGATCAAAACCGCGGCGCAGCCCGATCCGACCACCGACTGCCCGGGCCTGAAGGTGGACTTCGGCCTCGACAAGGTGGATGGCGTGATGCAGTTCTGCTACGAGCTGATCCAGCCCTTCGCCATCGGCGCGGTGCAGGTGTGCGTCAAGGGCGGCCAGCAGACGGCCAGCGGACTGGCGATCTGCGGCCCGGTCTGCGGCGGCGAGAGCTCCTGCACGGTCTACGGAAGCCAGCGGGCCACCGTGTGCGTGCCGGTCACAGTCACGCCCTTCGCCTCCGTCGGCGACACCGTCACACGCTGCTGCGGCAGCCCCATGGTCACGCCGGGCACGGCGGTCTGCGGCGGTACGCCCATGGGAAAATGCGTGTTTACAATCAGCCAGGACGTGTGCATCACCGTGCCCGTATCCTTCGGCGCGGGCGCGGTTGTGGGGCAGTACAGCGTACTCTGCGGCGGAGCGGACACCGGCGAAAGTTGCCCGGACTGTGGAGGCGGGAACGGAACGTGAGCGCGTCGGGCCCCGACCGGAAGGCGGCGCGGGGAGAACGCGGCGCGAATCGCGAATCTACCACTTCGCCTGAACGCCCGGCGGGAAGGAGTCGCGGTTCGCTGAAAACCGCCCGGGCCGCGCTTCGCAACCTGCGGCGGCGCGGGGAGAACGCGGCGCGAATCGCATACGCACCGCTCTGCCTGAACGCCTGACGGGAAGGAGTCGCGGTCCAATGAAAAACCGTCCGGGCCGCGCCCGAAAGCGGCCGCAGCGCGGTGGCGCTTCCACCGCGCTGCGGCCCGGAAGGGCCCGATTGTAAGGCGGGTGAATTTATACAGACCGGCAGCGCCCCAGAGCTGCCGGTTTCTTTATGTGCCCTGCAGATTTATTTTCAACAAACGTAAAAAAGCACATGAGTTATCTTATTAAAAGTGTAGAATTCACAGATTTGTACACTTCTTTATATTGACAAGGGAGAATATTGCGTGTTATACTTTGTTTACAAACCAGTATACCGGTATGCACAAGAATAAAGAGAGCGTAAACTTTTCGATTTCTGACTGCAGCAAACGGAGGTAAGGTTACAAATGAAGGCCGTTGTAAAGTATGCGGATGGAGCCCAGGACTTTGGCATGCGGGACGTGGCCAAGCCGGAACCCGCGCGGGACGAGCTCCTGCTGGAGGTTCGCACAGTTGGTATCTGCGGAACAGACATTCACATCATTCGGGACGAATATCCCCACAGCACGCCCGTGACCCTGGGCCACGAATATGTGGCCACGGTGGTGGACATGGGTTCGGAGGCTGTGGGCTTCTCGCTGGGAGACACGGTGGTCTCTCTGGCCTGCGCCTACACCTGCGGAACGTGCAAATACTGCAAATCCGGGCTGGACATGATGTGTCCCGACCGGCGCTCCATCGGCTCCTGGCGCAACGGCGCGATGTGCAGATACATCGTGGTGCCCGCGAAGAGCTGCTTCAAGGTGGACGGCGCGCCCGTGGACGAGATGGCGGCATACGAGCCCGTAGCCTGCTGCGCCCGCGCGGTGTATGAAATCGGTCAGGTGCAGAAGGACGATCTGGTTCTGATCAGCGGCGCGGGTCTGATGGGTCAGATCTGCATGCAGCTTTGCAAGAAGGCGGGCGCGCGGGTCGTGGTTTCCGGCCTGCCCGCGGATGCGCAGCGCCTGGAGCTGGCCGCCTCCCTGGGCGCGGACAGGACCGTCACCTCTGCCGACGGGATCGCCGCGGCGCTCGCGGAAATGGGCGAGAGCGGCTTCACCCTCTCCTTCGAATGTGCGGCCGCGGCGCCCTCGCTGGCGAACTGCATCCGCTTCTCCGACAAGCATGCCCGCGTGGTGCAGGTCGGCCTGTACGGAAAGAGCATCCCCGTGGACATGGATGGTGCGCTCTACAAGGAGCTGCGCCTGCTGACCAGCTTCGGCTCCAATCCCTCCAGCTGGAGAAAGATGCTGGAGGTTGTGAACTCGCTGGAGCTCAAACCCTATTTGACCCATGTGCTGCCGTTGAGCCAGTGGGAACAGGCATTCAAGGACGTAAGCAGCGGCAAGTATTTCAAGGTACTGATGCAAATTGACACGGAATGAGGGGTTTTGACAATGAGTGAGAATCGCTATCTGAAGTGGCTGTCCTCCGAGACGCCTTCCGTCTACTGGCACGACAGCGCCATCGTTCCCGAGCTGGATGCTGCCATCGAAAACGGCGCCTGCGGTCTGACCACCAATCCCTTCCTGATCGGCGCCACGCTGAAGGCGCAGCCGGACTTCTGGAAGGGCGTGCTGCCGGGCGTTCCTGCGGATGTGCAGGGCGACGCGCGGGCGGAGGAGTGGATCGCCCAGACGGTGACCTATCTGGCGAAGAAGGTGCGCCCGATGCGCGCGCAGGGCCCGTTCCGCGGCTATTGCTGCGCCCAGACGAATCCGGCGAAGCCCGGCGACGTGGAGGCGACCATCGCCACCGCGAAGAAGTACGGCGCATGCGGCGACAACGTGGTCATCAAGATGCCCGCCACCCGGGCCGGCATCGAGGCGATCGAGGAGTGCGCGGCCATCGGCCTGAACGTGGCGGCGACGGTGAGCTTCACCGTTCCCCAGGTGCTGGCGGTGGGCGAGGCGGTGCAGCGCGGACACGAGCGTGCCCGCAAGAACGGCATCGAGCCCGGTCTGGGCATTGCGGTGCTGATGGTGGGCCGTCTGGACGACTATCTGCGCGACGTGATGTACGACACCCGCGCGAAGGCCACCGAGGCCGACATCATCTGGGCGGGCACGGCGGCCATCAAGCGCGCCTACCGCATCTTCAAGGAGCGGAATTACGACTGCGTGCTGATGCCGGCAGGTTGCCGCGGCGCGTACCACATCACGCAGCTGGCGGGCGCGGACATGATCATGAGCGTGGCTCCGGGCATCGCAAAGCAGCTGGAGAAGGAGACCGACTTCACCTGCCGCATCGACGACGAGGTGGACCCCGCGATTCTCGCCCGCCTGATGGAGATGCCGGAGTTCGTGAAGGCCTACGAGCCCGACGGCATGAAGCCGGAGGAGTTCATCACCTTCGGTTCCTGCAACCGCACGCTGGACCAGTTCGTGCAGTGCGGCTGGAACGTCCTCAAGGCAATGGAGCTGTGAGCTCCCCCAACGAAAGCGTTTTGGCACGGACAACGTGCTGAAAAATAACAAGGAGGAAAAGATCAATGAAGAAACTGTTTGCTCTGGTTCTCTCCCTGGTTCTCGTCCTGGGCTGCGCTTCCGCAATGGCGGCGGTCTGGCCGGACGGCACGCCCAACGTGTACGTCGGCTACGGCGCCGGCGGCGGAACCGACACTGCGGTGCGTCCTGTGGTCGCTGCGATGGCCGAGTATCTCGGCGAAAACATCACCTGCTCCAACATGGAAGGCGCGAACTCTGCCGTGGCCTGCGACTACGTCCTCGGCGAGGAGCACAACGGCTACAACCTGTTCGCCACCGGCACCGGCGGATTCTCTTCCTTCCCGGTCTATGGCTACTCCGATTCCAGCTGGCAGGATTGGATCTCCTTCCATCCGTACTCCGGCCCGGCAGTCGTGTTCGCGAACCCCGATTCCGGCATCACCACCGTGGACCAGATGCTCGAGTACATCGCGGATCCCGCGAACCAGTTTGCCATCGGCGCTTACGGCAACGGCCCGCACACCCAGTTCGAAGCCATCTGCGCGGCGGCTGGCGTTGCGGCTCCCTCCTATGCGCTGTTCGGCTCCTGCTCTGACGCTGGCGTAGCCTGCATCGCGGGCGATGCCCAGATGGGCGCCGGCTCCCTGTCCTCCGTCATCGACTACATCAACGCCGGCAAGCTGGTCCCGATCTTCGTGACCTGCGCTGACGCCTTCGAGTTCACCGACGCCGGCATCACCTGCCCCTCCGTCACCACCCTGATCGAGGGCACCGAAGCCATCCCGAACCTGAACGAAACCTGGCCCATCATGATCCCGCGCGACGCTCCCCAGGAGATCATCGACGCGCTGACCGAGGCCTTCAACTACGCCATCACCACCGACGCCGTGAAGGAATTCGCCGCGTCCAAGGGCTTCAACATCATCGGCCTGACCGGTGAGGAAGCCGACAAGTTCCTGTCCTACTCCATCTCCGGTTACTCCTGGACCATCTACAATGCCGGCCTGGCCGAGGGCAACCCCGCCGACCACGGCATCCCGACCCTCGAGGAGTACGACTGGGAGACCCTGAAGGCGACCATCGAATAAGCAGTTTGCCAAAGCAACCATCTGTCACAGGATGTGGCGCGCGCCCTTCCCCGTGAAGTGGCCGTAGCCGATCCGTTCATCCGGGCGTCGCTGACGTGGTAGACGTCGGCGGCGCCTCTTTTACGAAAACAAAGGAGTGATTGTAATGGACGGACAGAATCAGAAGAAAAGAACTGCGGCCATGGATATGGTCTTTGGCGTTCTGCTCGTTCTCTTCAGCATTTATGTCATCGTCACCTCCACCCAGTTGAAGTTCATGAAGAGCTTCACCGACGGCGCGGGTTTCTTCCCCTGCATCATCGGCTGCGTGCTGCTGGTGCTCGGCGCGGTGCTCGCCTTCATCGGCGTCAAGGGCGGCGGCGTCGCGGAGCTGAAGGAGGTTCTCACCGGCAGCTTCCTCAAGGCCTTTGTCACCAACGACAGCACCATCCGCGTGGTCATTCTGCTCGCGATGATGTTCGTCTACATGTTCTTCCTGATCGACTGGCTGGGCTTCCGCATCTCCAGTGCGATCTACCTCTTCGTCAACTTCCTGTATCTCAAGGCCTGTAAAAAGGTCGGCCCCATCCCGGGCTGGGTGATCGCGCTGATCATCTCCGTGGTGGCCCCCCTGGTCTTCTACTACGCATTCAAGTTTGGCCTCGGCATCACGCTGCCCTGAGGAAGGAGGATTTAACCAGTGAGCGCAATTCTTGAACAACTTGGCTACTTTGGTTCCGCCTTCGGCGCGGCGTTCGGCGGCTGGAATCTTCCGATCATCGCGGCAGCGGTGCTGCTGGGTCTGGTCGTGGGCGCAATTCCCGGCCTGACCGGCACGATGGCCCTGGCCCTTCTGATCAATATCACCTACAGCATGTCCTCCAGCACGGCGGTGGCCTTCATGCTGGGCACCTACGTTGGCGCGGTCTCCGGCGGTCTGTTCTCGGCGATCATGCTCAACATTCCCGGCACGCCCAACGCGGCGGCGACCGCGCTGGACGGCTATCCCCTCGCCAAGCAGGGCAAGGGCGGCAAGGCCCTCTTCGGCGGCGTGTTCGCCTCCTGCTGCGGCACCCTGATCTCCTGCGTGATCATGATGATCGCCACGCCCTTCATCTCCACCATCGCGCTGAAGTTCGGCAAGTGGGAGCTGTTCCTGCTGAGCGTGTTCGGCATCACCATCTGCGGCAACCTGTCCGTGGACTCCACGCCCCTGAAGGGCTGGATCGGCGGTTTCCTGGGCTTCTTCTGCGCCATGATCGGCGTGGACGCCATCTACAACGGCAAGCGCTTCATCTTCACGTCCGGCCTCACCAGCGGCGTGACCCTGATCCCGGCGCTGATCGGTCTCTTCGGCATTGCCGAGGTGCTCACCGTGCTCCAGGACCGCACCCCCGTGCAGGTCAACGGCGACATGGGCACCATCCTGCCCAACAGGCAGGAGCTCAAGAGCCTGATGAAGCCCGCGCTGCGAAGCGCGCTCATCGGCTGCGGCATCGGCGCAATCCCCGGCGCGGGCGAGGACATCGCCGCCTGGATGTCCTACTCCGTGGGCAAGAGCCGCTCCAAGGAGAAGGAAAAGTTCGGCCGCGGCAGCTTCGAGGGCCTGTCCTGCTCTGAGACTGCAAACAACGCCTGCATCCCCGGCGCGATGATTCCCATGCTGACTCTGGCGATCCCGGGCTCCACCCAGGCCGCCATGTTCCTGGCTGCGCTGAACCTGCACGGCGTGCAGCCCGGCCCGATGCTCACCCTGAAGGCTCCGAACTTCATGTATGTGGTCGGCCTGACCATCGCCGTCGCGGCGATCATCATGCTGGGCCTGTCCCTGATTCTGACCAAGCCCATGGTCAGGATCCTGCAGATCAACCGCAAGATCCTGATGCCCATCATCGTCATGCTGACGGTGGTCGGCGCCTACGCCTCCCGCACCACGCTCTTCGACGTGCGTCTCGCGCTGGTCTTCGGCGTCATCGGCTTCATTCTCAGGAAATTCAAAATCAACCTCGCCCCGGTCACGCTGGGCCTGATTCTCGGCGGCACCGCCGACACCTGCTTCCGCCAGGCGCTGACCCAGGGCAACGGCTCCATCATTCCGCTGTTCTCCCGCTGGATGGGCGACATCCTGATCGTCGTGGTGCTCTACACGCTGATCTCCGGCGTGATCAAGACCGTCAAGGCCACGAAGGCGGAGCTGAACGAAAAGAAGGCGGCTTAACTGTACGCGCTTCCCGGGCGCGCTGCGCTACGCGCCCGGGAAAACAAAATAGGGGGTATGACTTATGAACGTCAGGAACAAGACCATACTCATCACCGGCGGCGCCGGCGGTCTGGGCAGCGCAATGGCGCGCCTGCTGAGCGAAAACGGCGCAAAGATCGTGATTCTCGATCTGGAAGCCGCGAAGGAAAAGGGCGACGCGCTCGTTGCCGAGCTGAAGGCTGCGGGCGGCGAGGCCTGGTTCTGCGGCACCGACGTGACGAGCGAGGAGGCCTGGAAGAAGGCCGTGGACTTCGCTGTGGAAGTGACCGGTCGCGTGGACGTGCTGGTCAACAACGCGGGCATCAATATCCGCAAGCCCGTTGAAGAAATGAACATCGACGAGTGGATGACCATGATGAAGGTCAACACCGGCTCCACCTTCCTGGGCTGCAAGTACGCCATTCCCGTGATGCGCAGGCAGGGCGGCGGCGCGATCATCAACACCTCCTCCGTGTGCGGCCTGATCGGCCACAAGTACACCACCGAGGCCTACACCGCCACCAAGGGCGCGGTGACCATGCTCACCAAGGCCATCGCCTCCCGCTACGCCAAGGACAACATCCGCTGCAATTCCATCCATCCCTCCACGGTGGACACGCCCTTCATTCAGGTGCTGTTCAACGATCCCGAGAAGGGTGCGCAGAACCGCGCGGAGCGCCTGGGCGAGGTGCCGCTGGGCCGTCTGGCCACCTCTGCGGACGTCGCCAACGCGGTGCTCTACCTCGCCAGCGAAGAGGCGAGCTTCATCAACGGCGTTTCGCTGCCGGTGGACGGCGGCGTGACCTGCTACTAATGGATTTCCAATAAAGGAGAAGATTCACTATGGCATTTAGTGCAAAGGAAATCAGCGAGCTGAAAAAGCGCGCCGCACAGCTGCGCGGCAACCTCATCGACATGATCCCTCCGGGAAAGGTGGGCCATCTGGGCGGCAGCTCCTCCATCATGGACGTGGTCGCAGCGCTCTACTTCAAGACCATGCGCGTCTTTGACGATCCCAAGGATCCCCGCCGCGACCGCCTGGTGTTCTCCAAGGGCCACGCGGTGCTGGCGCAGTACGCGGCGTTCGTGGAGCTGGGCTATGTGGAGCGCGAGGCGCTCAAGCACGTCAAGACCCTGGACGGCACCCTGCAGGGCCATCCGGACATGGACCACACCCCCGGCATCGAGGCCGTCACCGGCTCCCTGGGTCAGGGCCTGTCCGTGTGCCTGGGCATGGCGTTCGGCCTGCGCGTGGACGGCAGCGATTCCCGCGTCTACTGCGTGCTGGGCGACGGCGAGCTGGCCGAGGGCCAGATCTGGGAGGCCGCCATGGCCGCAGCCGCCTATAAGATGGACAACCTGTGCGCCATCGTGGACGTCAACGGCGTCCAGGCCACCGACACCGTCGAAAAGGTGCTCCCGAACCCGAACCTCAAGGAGAAGTGGGCTTCCTTCGGCTGGCATGTGATCGAGATCGACGGCCACGACATGGCCCAGATCCTCGCCGCCTTCGAGGAGGCCAAGGCCACCAAGGGCCAGCCCACCGTGGTTCTGGCCAAGACCGTCAAGGGCAAGGGCTTCGCCTTTGCCGAGGGCAAGGCCGCCTATCACAACGCTGCGATGAACGCAGAGGAGTATGCCCAGGCCAAGGAAATCGTCAAGAAGATGCTGGAGGAGGCGTGACAAATGGGAATGAGTAATATGCGCAAAGCTTACGGTCAGGCTCTGCTGGAGCTGGGCCGCTCCAACAGCAAGGTCGTCGCCCTGGAGGCCGACCTGGGCAAGTCCACCATGTCCAACATGTTCGGCGCGGAGTTCCCGGAGCGCTACTTCCAGATGGGCATCGCCGAGGCGAACATGATCTCCGCGGCGGCAGGTCTGGCGCTGACGGGCCATGTGGCCTTCGCCAGCACCTTCGCGGTGTTCGCGTCCGGCCGTCCCTACGATCAGATCCGCTCCTCCGTGGCCATCCCGCGGCTGAACGTGAAGATCTGCGGCTCCTCCGCAGGCCTGTCCGACTACGGCGACGGCAAGACCCATCAGTCCATCGACGACATCACCATCATGCGCGTGCTTCCGAACATGAAGGTGTTCTCTCCCGCAGACGCAATCGAGACCGCCAAGATCGTCAAGGCCATGGCGGAGATCGACGGCCCCTGCTACATCCGCGTGAACCGCAACGACGTGCCCGAGGTCACCAACCCCGACGAGCCCTTCGAGTTTGGCAAGGTCAAGACCCTGCGCGAGGGCAAGGACGCCGTCGTGTTCGCCACCGGCTACATGGTCTATCAGGCGCTGGAAGCCGCGAAGATCCTCGAAAAAGAGGGCGTCTCCGTGAAGGTCGTCAACGTGGCCACCATCAAGCCCTTCGACGTGGCGGGCGCGCAGGCGGCTGCGGCCGGCATGAAGGCCGCTGTGACCGTGGAGGAGGCCAACATCTACGGCGGCCTGGGCTCCGCAGTGTGCGAGGCGCTCTGCGCCGGCCCGGCTGAGAGCCGCATCCCGGTGAGCGTCATGGGCGTGCAGGATACCTTCGGCACCTCCGCCCAGAAGTACGACGAGCTGCTGGTGCACTACCACCTGATGCCCGAGGACATCGTGGCGCGGGTGAAGAGCCTGCTGTGATCCCTTGATTTCACGTGATCAATTCCTATATTGTGATTGGAGGAAAAGAAAATGAAAGTTGGATTTATCGGCCTGGGCATCATGGGCAAGCCCATGGCAAAGAACCTGGTCAAGGCCGGCTATGAGCTGGTGGTTGCCGACAAGTTCGCCAAGGCGGCGGTGGAAGAGCTGGTCGCCATGGGCGCGACCGCTGCGGAGACCAATGCAGACGTGGCCAGGCAGGTGGACATTCTCATCACCATGGTTCCCAATTCTCCCCACGTCAAGGAAGCCCTGTTCGGCGAGAACGGCGCGGCTGCTGCCCTGAAGAAGGGCGCCATCGTGCTGGACTGCTCCTCCATCAACCCCGTCGCCTCCCGCGAAATCAACGCGGAGCTGGAGAAGATGGGCATCGAAATGATGGACGCTCCGGTTTCCGGTGGCGAGCCCAAGGCCATCGACGGCACGCTGGCATTCATGGTCGGCGGCAAGCCGGAGATCTTTGAGAAGGTCAAGCCCCTCCTCGAGAAGATGGGCTCCTCCGTGGTGCTCTGCGGCGGCATCGGCGCGGGCAACGTGACCAAGCTGTGCAACCAGATCGTCGTGGCCGTGAACATTGCGGCGGTGGCGGAGGCCATGACTCTCGGTCAGCAGTGCGGCGTCGAGCCCGAGAAGATCTTCGAGGCCATCAAGGGCGGCCTGGCCGGCTCCACGGTCATGAACGCGAAGGCTCCCATGATGATGGACCAGAACTTCAAGCCCGGCTTCCGCATCAACCTGCACATCAAGGACCTGAACAACGTGGTCGACGCAGCTGCGAAGTATGACAGCCCGATCCCGCTGACCCAGTCCGTGCTCGAGATGATGAAGATCCTGCGCCGCGACGGCGACGAGGGCTGCGATCATAGCGCCCTGGTGAAGTACTATCAGAAGCTCACCGGCGAAGAGCTCCATCATTGATTGATCTGCGGCGGGCGGGTCGCGTGCGCCATGCACGGTGGCCCTGCCCGCCCTCTGTCTAAATCCGATCGGTACGTATTTTAACGCCTTGGAGGAATGAAAAATGGGTCAGCAAGCATCTTCCCTGCGCGCGGACGCGGATGCCATCATCCGCACGGCCATCGCGGACGCGATGCCGGACACGGCGGTTCTGCGCGCCCTCTCGGAGATTCAGCTGGGAAACCGCGTGTGGCTGGTGGCCGTCGGCAAGGCGGCGTGGCCCATGGCGGCGGCGGCGCAGCGGGTGTTGGGCGAGCGCCTGATGGGCGGCGCGGTGATCACCAAGTACGAACACTCCCGGGGAGAGATTCCGCGCGTGGAGATCTACGAGGCGGGACATCCGGTTCCGGACGAAAACTCCTTCCGGGCCACGGAGCGGGTGCTCGATCTGGTGCGGCCCCTGGGCGTGGGGGACGAGGTGGTCTTTCTGCTCTCCGGCGGCGGCTCCGCGCTCTTTGAGGCGCCGCTGGTCTCCGGCGAGGAGCTTCAGGACGTGACGCGCCAGATGCTCGCCTGCGGCGCGGACATCCGTCAGATCAACACCATCCGCAAGCGGCTCTCCGGCGTCAAGGGCGGACGCTTCGCCCGGATCTGTGCCCCGGCGAAGGTGCACGCCATCATCCTCTCGGACGTGCTGGGCGACGCGGTGGACGCCATCGCCTCCGGCCCGGCATGCCCGGATCCGGAGACGGCCCAGGGCGCGAAGGACATCGTGGAGCGCTACCACCTGCGCCTGAGCGACCGCGCCCGCGCGCTGATGGACGAGGAGACGCCCAAGGCGCTCGACAACGTGGAGACCCGCATCATCGGCAGCGTTCGCCAGCTCTGCCGCAGCGCCGAGGCCACGGCCCGGAGCCTGGGTTATCGGCCGCTGGTGCTCACGGCGGATCTGTGCTGCACAGCCAGGGACGCGGGAAGCTTTCTGGCCTCCATCGTCCGCACCCACGCGGACGCGCAGGAGTCTCTGGCGTTCATCGCGGGCGGCGAGACGGTCGTCCGGCTCACCGGCAGCGGCCTGGGCGGACGCAACCAGGAGCTGGCCCTCGCAGCGGCGGCCGGCATCGACGGCCTGAAGGACGTGTGCGTGTTCTCCGTGGGCTCCGACGGCACGGACGGCCCCACCGACGCGGCGGGCGGCTATGCGGACGGGGAGACCCGCCAGAAGCTGATGCAGCAGGGCGTGCGCATCGAGGCGGTGCTGGAGGAGAACGACTCCTACCACGCCCTCGAGGCGTGCGGCGGTCTGATCGTGACCGGCGCAACGGGGACGAATGTGAACGACCTGAGCGTGGCGCTCATCAAGCGGGCCTGAGGCCTGAAAGGGGAGAGAACAATGGAAAAGAAATACAGCCTGATCACGGCGACGTCCATGGGCGTGCGCATCACGCCTGCGAACCATCAGCCCGCGGGCTTTGGTTCGATGTACATCATGCATTCCACCAGCGCGGAGAGCAACGTGCTGAACGTGGCGGCCTCCCTGGGCCTGCGCACGAAGGTGCTGACCCGCTTCGTGAAGGACAGCCCCATCGCGGCGTTCATCAAGGGCGACCTGCGCCGCCGCAACATCGAGTTCGAGGGCCCGGACATCGTGCAGGACGGCCCCTGGGGCTACCGCCACCAGTTCAACATCGCCGACACCGGCTACGGCATGCGCGGCCCGCGGGTCTACAACGACCGCGCCGGCGAGGTGGGCCGCACCATCTGCGCCGAGGACTTCGACCTCGACCGCATCTTCCGCCAGGAGGGCGCGGAGATCATCCACATGTCCGGCCTGTTCGCCGCCATGTCCCCGGAGACGGGCAAGCTGTGCCTGAAGCTCACGGAGCTGGCCCGGGAGACCGGCACGAAGATCAGCTTCGACATGAACTACCGCGCCTCCTTCTGGAAGGGCCGCGAGGCCGAGCTGCGGGAGATCTTCTCGAAGATCGCCGCCAACGCGGACTACCTGATCGGCAACGAGGAGGACTTCCAGCTGGCGCTGGGCATCGAGGGCCCGGAGGCGGGCGGCAAGGACCTCGCCGGAAAGATCGACTCCTTCAAGGAGATGATCCGGCGCGTGAAGGCCCAGTATCCCAACGCATCCTGCTTCGCCACCACCCTGCGCGAGGTGACGGACGCGAACCTGCACAACTGGGGCGCGATCCTGCTCAGCGGCGACGAGTGGTACGTGGCCGAGCCCCGGCCCATCCACGTCTTTGACCGCATCGGCGGCGGCGACGGCTTCGTCAGCGGCCTGCTCTACGGCATGCTGCGCGGCTTCTCTCCGGAGGACTGCCTGCACTTCGGCTGGGCCACCGGCGCGATGGCCGTGACCATGGAGGAGGACTTCGCCTCCCCGGTGGACGAGGATCAGGTTTGGAGCGTATGGAAGGGCAATGCCCGCGTGAAGAGGTGAGCACAATGAAGAAGGCAGATATTGGTCTGATCGGTCTGGCGGTCATGGGTGAAAACCTGGCCATGAACATGGAATCCAAGGGCTTCACGGTGGCGGTGTACAACCGCACCACGGAAAAGGTGACGCGCTTCGTCGAGGGCCGCGCCAGGGGCAAGAACTTCATCGGCTGCATGTCGGTGGAGGAACTGTGCGCTGCCATCGAGCGTCCCCGCAAGGTGATGATGATGGTGAAGGCCGGAAAGCCGGTGGACGATCTGATCGCCCAGCTGCTGGAGGTGCTGGAGCCGGGCGACGTGATCATCGACGGCGGCAACGCCCACTATCCCGACACCATCCGCCGCTGCGCGGAGGTGGAGGCGAAGGGCCTCCTGTATGTGGGCTGCGGCGTGTCCGGCGGCGAGGAGGGCGCGCTGAAGGGCCCGAGCCTCATGCCCGGCGGCTCCCCGGCGGCGTGGCCGCTGGTTGCGCCCATCTTCCAGAAGATCTGCGCTCACGTCAACGGCGAGCCCTGCTGCGACTGGGTCGGCGAGGGCGGCGCGGGCCACTTCGTCAAGATGGTGCACAACGGCATCGAGTACGGCGACATGCAGCTGATCTGCGAGGCCTATCAGCTGATGAAGGACTACCTGCACATGAGCTGCGAGGAGATGCACGAGGTGTTCTCCGCTTGGAACGAGACGGAGCTGGACAGCTACCTGATCCAGATTACCCGCGACATCCTGGCTCACAGGGACGAGGATGGCGACTATGTGGTCGAAAAGATCCTGGACACTGCCGGACAGAAGGGCACCGGCAAGTGGACGGCCATCAGCGCCCTGGATCAGGGCGTGTCGCTGACGCTCATCGGCGAATCCGTGTTCTCCCGCTGCCTGTCCGCCATCAAGGAGGAGCGCGTGGCGGCCTCCAGAGTGCTGGGCGGCCCTGAGGCCGCGTTCGAGGGCGACCGCGCGGCCTTCATCGAGAGCATCCGGCAGGCGCTGTACGCCTCGAAGATCGTGTCCTACGCCCAGGGCTACCAGCTGATGCGCGCCGCGGCCAAGGCCTACGGCTGGAAGCTGAACTACGGCGGCATCGCGCTGATGTGGCGCGGCGGCTGCATCATCCGCTCGGTGTTCCTCGGCAAGATCAAGGAGGCCTTCGAGAAGGACGGCGAGCTGGTGAACCTGATGCTGGATCCCTTCTTCTGCGGCGAGCTTCAGAAGGCCCAGAAGGGCTGGCGCGAGGTCTGCGCGGCGGCGATGGCAAACGGAATTCCGATTCCCGCCTTCTCCTCGGCGCTGAGCTACTACGACGGCTATCGCTGCGCCCGGCTCCCCGCGAACCTGCTGCAGGCCCAGCGCGACTACTTCGGCGCGCACACCTATGAGCGCGTGGATCGCCCCCGCGGCGAATTCTTTCACACCAACTGGACGGGCGAGGGCGGAGACACCGCCGCCGGCCAGTACAATGCCTGACGCGGAAGGGACGCAGCGCGGTGCCCCGGGGAGTGCTCCCCGGGGCGGCGCGGACGCATCGAGCGCTTCGCAGGGGCCCGTGGTTTACAGAAAATTTTTCGTTTCTTTGGCAAACCACAGGTTACTACCCGGGAAGAAGCGTGCTATAATCTAGGAAATTTTCAGGGGAAGCGAAGAGTATGTCCGATTATAAACCTTTGCAAAATGTAGCATACGATCGTATACGCGAGATGATTTACAGCCGCGAGCTGGAGTTTGGCATGATTTACAGCGAAACCCGCCTGGCGCAGGAGCTGTCTGTTTCCCGCACGCCCATTCGCGACGCCCTGAACCGGCTGAGCCGGGAGCGCTACATCGACATCCTGCCGAACAAGGGCTTTCAGCTCCACAAACCGGACGAAAACGACCTCCGGGAGGCCTACCATGTGCGCATGATGATCGAGTCCTACTGCGGTGAAAACCTTGCGAAGGACAGCGGCTCCGAGGCGGCGCAGGCGGCCGTCGCGCGCATGCAGGAGTGCCTCGACCGTCAGATCGCCCTGCTGGACTCCGAGAGCAGCATGGATCTGCGCCAGTTCTGGTTCAGCGATCAGGAGTTTCACTTTGCGCCGCTCAATTACATGAACATTTCCGCCTTCAACATGCAGTACGACAGCTTTCTGCACATCTTCATGCCCCAGCACCTGAAGAACGACTATGTGCTCGGGCGCAAGCACAGCACCGTCGTGGAGCACCGCGCCATCGTGGAGGGCCTGCGCTCGGGGGATCCGCAGAAGGCGCGCAGCGCCATTGAGAAGCATCTGAACAGTACGCTGCGGCTCAGCATGATCAATTTCAATGATTGAGCAGGGCGCCGCGCCGGATTTGAACGATCGGAGGAGTGGCAGGATGGATCGGAAGCTGTACGTCGTCTATGGAAACCGGGCCAAGCGCATGACGATGGATCTGATGGAGGCCGCGCGCATCTCGGAGGAGATTCCCCAGGGCGCATCGGTGGCCGTGAAGCCCAACCTGGTGGTGGCCGCGGAGCCGGAGTACGGCGCGACCACCCACGCCGGGATTCTGGAGGGCGCGATTGAGTATTTGCAGAATCACGGCCACAGAGACGTCTCCATCATGGAGGGCTCCTGGGTGGGCGACCGCACCGAGCGGGCCTTCGCGGTCTGCCGCTACAACGAAATCGGCAAGCGCTACAACGTGCCTCTGTACGATTTGAAGCGCGATTCCACCCGCCCGGTCAAGACCCGCGTGGGGGAGATTCGCATCTGCGAGCGCGCGCTGAACGCCGGGTATCTGATCAACCTGCCCGTGCTCAAGGGCCACTGCCAGACGGTGATGACCTGCGCGCTGAAGAACATGAAGGGCTGCCTCCCGGACACGGAGAAGCGCCACTTTCACACCATGGGCCTGCACCGGCCCATCGCGGCGCTGAACGCGGTTCTGAGGCCCGCGCTGACCATCGTGGACAACATCTGCGGCGATCTGAACTTCGAGGAGGGCGGCAATCCGGTGCCCACCAACCGCATGATCCTGGGCCACGATCCGGTGCAGATCGACGCCTTCGGCTGCCGCCTGATGGGCATCGACCTCCGGGACGTGGAATACATCGGCTACGCGGAGGATTGGGGCGTGGGCAGCAGCGCGACCGAGGAGGACGATCTGGTCTACCTCAACGAACCCACGGCGGCCGCCGCGCCTCAGCGCCCCTCCGGGCTGGTGGGCCAGCTGAGCCGCAACGTCCGGCAGGATTCCGCCTGTTCTGCCTGCTACGGAAACCTGATCCATGCGCTCTACCAGTATCAGGAGCGCACCGGCCGCGCGTTCCGCAAGCCCATCCGCATCGGCCAGGGATTTGCCGGCCAGGCGCTGGAGGGCATCGGCGTGGGCCGCTGCTGTCGCGGGGCCGAGCGCTGCGCGCTTGGCTGCCCGCCCAGCGCGGAGGCCATCCTGCGCATGCTGGAGGAAGAGGAATAAAAATACAAGCGCCGGGCGGCGAACGATCGCTGCCCGGCGCTTGTCTTGCAGACGAAGGCGCACGCCCCATGGGCGTGCGCCTGTTTCTTGAATTGAACCGGACTCAGGCCTTCTTGCGGCCGGTGTAGCTCACTACTGCGCGCTGGATGCAGATGAACAGCAGCAGCAGCAGGCCGGTGGCAATCTTGCCCCACCAGGACAGCAGGTTGCCGTTGAAGGTGATCAGCGCCGGAATGACGGACTTGAGCAGCACGCCGAAGAGGGTGCCGATCATGTAGCCCACGCCGCCGGTGAGCAGCGTGCCGCCGATGACGGCGCAGGTGATGACCTCCAGCTCGCCGCCCTGCAGCGACAGGTTCCAGCCGGACTTGACGTAGAGCGCGTAGGCCACGCCCGCCAGCACGGAGCACAGGCCGTTGAAGCCGTACACCAGCACCTTCGTGCGGCCCACGGGCAGGCCCATCAGCTTGGCCGACTGCTCGTTTCCGCCGATGGCGTAGATGTTGCGGCCGAAGCGGGTCTTCTGTAGGATGATCGTGCCGATGATGATCATCACGATGAACAGAATCAGGTTGAAGTTGATGAACGCGATGGGCTTGATCTTCACCCACTCGCCGTTCTCCGGGCGCATGAAGTAGATCTTCCACTTGGCCAGCGCGTCGATCATCGGATGGGAGATGTCGATGGACTCGCGGCTGATCAGGGAGCACACGCCGCGGGCCAGGAAGTTGCCGGTCAGCGTGGCGATGAAGGGCGGCACGTTCAGATAGTGAATGGTCGCGCCCTGCAAAAGGCCCAGGCCCACGCCCACGACCAGCGAGAACAGGATGCAGAGGAGCGGGTGGATGCCCAGGATCGTGCTTCCGTAGGCGATGAACATGCCGGTCAGCGAGGCGATGGAGGCCACGGACAGGTCGATGCCGCCGGTGATCAGAACCATCGTCATGCCCACCGCGGAGATGCCGTAGTAGGCGTTGTCGATGAACATGTTCACGAAGGTGCGCAGGGTGGTAAAGCCCTTCTCGCCGTAGACGATCGCGCCGAAGGCGTAGATGATCAGGAAGATGGCGATGGTGGCAAACACCATGATGTACTTGGGATTCGTCAGGCGACGAATCAGGCCCTGTTTGCGAACGGTCTTGTTCTCAGACATTCTGCACGCCTCCCTTCGCCATGGCCTTTGCGGCCGCGCGGCTCTTCGAGCGCTTGGCAAAGTACTCGCGCACCGGCTCGGACTGGAGCACGATGACCACCGCGATGATCAGGGCCTTGAAGGCCATGGTCGCCTCGGAGACGATGCCGAAGTAGTACACGAAGGTCACGATGGTGCGGATGATGATGGAGCCGATTACCGTGCCCGCCAGGCTGAACTTGCCGCCGGACATGCTGGTGCCGCCGATGACGACCGCCAGAATCGCGTCCATCTCGTAGTTCAGGCCGGCGTTGTTGGAGTCGTTGGACATGATGCGGCTGGAGTAGATCAGGCCGGAGATCGCGGACAGGAAGCCCGTCAGCGCGAACACGATCAGGATGACCCGCTGGGCGTTGATGCCGGAGAGGCGGCTGGCGCTGCGGTTGATGCCCACGGACTCCACGAAGGTGCCGAAGGCCGTCTTGCGGGTGAAGAGCGCCACCGCCGCGACCACCACAATGGATATGATGATGGGCATTGGCAGGAACAGGAGGCTGCCCTGGCCGATGAAGCGGAAGGGCTCATACAGCGTGGTGAACTGCTTGCCGTTGGTGATGATCTGCGCCACGCCGCGACCGCAGACCATCAGAACCAGGGTGGCGATGATGGGCTGCATGCCGATCTTGGCGATCATGAAGCCGTTGAGCAGGCCCATCAGCGTGCAGACCACCAGCGGAACCAGAATGACCAGCACGAAGGGGGAGACGGTGTAGTTGCCCGGCGTGGAATAGGCCGGGTCGGTGGGGTTCCAGCGCATCAGCTTCAGGGCGATGGCGCCGGACACGGCCACCAGCGCGCCGACGGACAGGTCGGTGCCGCCCAGGGCGATGACCAGCGTCATGCCCATGGCGATGATGGTGATCTCCGCCGAGCGGTTCAGAATGTCGATCAGGCTGCCGTAGAGCATGCCCGTGGAGGGCTGATAGCTGATCTTGAAGAAGTCCGGCCGGATGATGAAGCATACCAGCAGGATCAGCAGCTCCGCGATGACCGCCCAGGTGATCTTCGAGCGCATCAGCGAGGACAGATCAAATTTCTTTTTCTTCATGTTTTGCTTCCCCCCCTTACGCCTTGACCGCTTCGCCGGCGATGATCTTGAGTATGTTGTTCTGGGTGTCGCCGTCGAAGGGGCCGATCAGCTCGCCGGCCTTCTTGCCGTCGCGCATGATGGTGATGCGGTTGGAGCAGCGGATGACCTCCTCCAGCTCGGAGGAGATGAAGATGACCGACACGCCGTCGTCGCACATCTCCAGCATCAGGCGCTGAATTTCGGCCTTCGCGCCCACGTCGATGCCGCGGGTGGGCTCGTCCAGAATCAGCACGTCCGGCTCGGTGGCCATCCAGCGGGCCAGAATCACCTTCTGCTGGTTGCCGCCGGAGAGCTCGCCGATCTTCTTTTCGGCGTCCGGCGTGGCGATGGCCAGGGCTTTGATGTACTTGTCCGCAAGCTCGTTCTGCTCCTGGCGGGACATGGGATGCAAAAAGCCCCTGCGCGCCTGCACCGCCAGCATGATGTTTTCGCGGATGGAGAGGTCGCCGATGATGCCGTCCCGCTTGCGGTCCTCCGGACAGAAGGCGATGCGGCTGGCGATGGCGTCGTGGGGGTTCTTCAGCTCCACCTTCCTGCCGTTCACGGTGATCTCGCCCTTGGTGGCGCGATTCGCGCCGAAGAGCATCTCCGCGGTCTCGGTGCGGCCGGAGCCCAGCAGGCCGGCGAAGCCCATCAGCTCGCCCTTCTTGATCTCCAGGGTGATTTCCTCGATCTTGCCGGGCGCGCCGATCTTCTCGGCCTTGAGCATGTCGGGCGCGTCCTCGGAGACCGGCTTTCTGTGCAGGTTGAAGATCACGTCCATGTCCTTGCCGACCATCTTCGTGACCAGCTCCAGCTTGGTGATCTCGTCGATGTTGTAGGTGCCCACCAGCTGGCCGTTGCGCAGGATGGTCATGCGGTCGGAGATGGCGTAGATCTGGTCCAGGAAGTGGGTGATGAAGATGATGCCCATGCCGCTGGCCTTCAGCTCGCGCATGACGTCGAAGAGCAGCTGAACCTCGTTCTCATCCAGAGAGGAGGTGGGCTCGTCCAGAATCAGCACTTTTGCCTGCACGTCCACGGCGCGGGCGATGGAGACCATCTGCTGGATTGCGGTGGAATAATAAGACAGCGGGCGGGTCACGTCGATGTCCAGATGGAAACGGGACATCAGCTCAGCCGCGCGCCGGTTGATTTCCTTCCAATTGATCTGGCCGCGCTTCATGGGCTGACGGCCGACGAAGATATTCTCCGCCACAGTCAGGTTCGGGCAGAGGTTGATCTCCTGGAACACCGTGGAGATGCCCTCGTCAATCGCCTGCTGGGGGCTGGCAGGACGGATCTCCCTGCCGTCGAGCGTGATCGTGCCCGCGTCCATGCGGTTCACGCCCGTGAGGCACTTGATCAACGTGGATTTGCCCGCGCCGTTTTCACCCAGGAGTGCGTGAACCTCGCCTGCGCGTAGGCTGAAGTCCACCTTGTCCAGGGCCTTGACGCCGGGAAACTGAATTTCAATGCCCTTCATTTCGAGAATGCATTTATCCGGCAAAAGTATCCCCTCCTTATGCGAATGCAGGGCGGTGGTCGATCCATCCGCCCTGCAGAGGGGCTGCCTTGCGGCAGCCCCCAGGTGATTCAATTCGCGAATTAGTACACGCGCTCGTCGATCACATCGGCAGCCAGGGTGGACACGACGGTGCCGCAGTCGATGCCGCCAACGCAGTCATACACGCCCTCTTCGGGGTGGATGACGGTCTTGTCGAAGGTCTGGCCCTCTTCCAGAGCCTTGATGGTGGGGATGACGAAGTCGGCGTACAGGGGAGTGCACTCGATGGTGGCGTTCATCTCGCCGGCGACGATGGCGTCGAAGGCGGTCTTAACGGAGTCGCAGCCAACGATGATGATGTCCTTGCCCGGAACCTTGCCGGCGGCCTTGATGGCGTCGATGGCGCCCAGAGCCATGTCGTCGTTCTGCGCCAGCAGCACGTCGATCTTGTCGATGGACTTCAGGAAGCTCTCCATGACGGCCTGGCCTTCGGCGCGGGTGAAGTTACC
Organism: bacterium; assembly: GCA_004563405.1. Lineage (GTDB taxonomy): Bacteria > Bacillota > Clostridia > Christensenellales > Aristaeellaceae > SFTH01. The sequence goes on along the minus strand of SFTH01000022.1, from coordinate 14,557 downwards.
GGACTGCTGGGCAACCAGCTTCAGGTTCGGATACTCCTCGAGGCCCTTCAGGATGCCCTCGCTGCGGCCGATCTGCGCGTCGGCGCCGGTGGTGCCCTCGAGCATCACGACGTTGACTTCCTCATCGCCGCGGCCGATGGTCTTCAGATACTCGCCGGTCCACACGGCCATGCGGCGGCCTTCCTCGACGAAGTCACCACCGAAAGCGGCGACGTAGTCGATCTGATCCGCGCAATCCGGGATGCGGTCCAGCAGCAGCAGCGGGATTTCCGCCTCGTTCACTTCTGCCAGAACCTCTTCCCAACCGGTGGAAACCACGCCGGTGAAGAGGATGTAGTCCACGCCCTGGGTGATGAAGTTGCGCAGAGCCTTGATCTGGTTCTCCTGCTTCTGCTGGCCATCGTCATAGACCAGGGTCCAGCCCTCGGCTTCGATCGCCGCGCAGACGTTGTCGGTGTTGGCGGTGCGCCAGTCGGACTCCTGGCCGATCTGGGAGAATGCCACGGTCAGAGCGGAGGCATTGGCGGCCAGGCCCAGTACGAGTACCAGAGCCAGAACCACGGTCATCAGTTTCTTCATGAGTTTACCCTCCTTCAATTTTCGGGCATGTGCCCGTCTGATACTATTATATGTAGTTTGTTCACTTTTTGAAAGAAACAGATTTCAGCGTTTTGTTTAGATTTTTAGGTTTATTTAACCCGGCACATGCGAAATGTGCCGGGAAAGTTGAAAATATTCCCCGAAATGGTAATTATTTTCCGACCTTTTCCTTGCGGTAGTCCCGGGGCGACATGCCGGTGTTCTTCTTGAACAGATAGCTGAAGTAGTGGGGGTCGTTGTAGCCCACGGCGTAGGCCACGTCGCTGGTGCGCATGCCGCCGGAGGCGAGCAGCTCCTTCGCCCGGGCGATGCGCACGGCGGTGAGATATTCCGTGAAGGTGACGCTCATCTCCTGGGAAAAGACGGTGCAGAAGTGGTTGTTGGAGAGGGCCACATGGCTGGCCACGTCGTGCAGGGTGACGTTGGAGTCGGCGTAGTGCTCGTCGATGAAGGCGCGGGCCTTGCGGATGACGCTGCCGTAGCGGGCGGAACCCCGGCTCTCCCGGAAGGCCACAGCCTTTTCCAGCATGTCCCGGCACAGGGGCAGCACTTCCTCCACAGTGAGCATGGAGTTCTGGGCGCGGAAGGCCTCGGGAATCACCTCCTGGGGCACGCCCTGGCTGTCCCGCACGATGCGCGAGGCCGCCAGCATGATCTCCACGAAAAAGTAGTTCGCCATCATCACGGACTGGGCGGCGGAATCCCCCAGTCCCGCCGCATAGCGGGTTAGAATGCCGTCCACGTCGCCAACCGTGGCGTAGCGCAGCTGCTCGACCAGCGGCGCGGCGTCCATGTCCGGCAGGGTGAGCTCCGCCTCGGGGCGCACGTCCTGGGCGCCCATGATGCGCCGGGGGTCGTTCTTCGCCTTGCTCTGCTTGAGCCGCTCCATGATCTCCCGGGCGTTGCTCAGCGAGCGGGGCACCTCCTTCAGGCTGTCCACGTCCTCGCCGATGGCCACCAGCAGCTTGACGCCCGCGCTGCGCTCCACGTCGTACCGCGCGGCCTGGGCCAGGCCGTAGGCCCGCTCGTCCAGGTCTGCGGAGGTGTCGCCCATCACCAGCAGCGTGTACTCCGCCGCGCCCCCGAGGAAGACCGGGCAGAGGTGGGCCGCGCCGCTGCTGCCCTCGGCCAGCCGCTCCAGCACGCTCTGGGCGTTGGAAAGCGCGGCTTCGCCGTCCGGTTCCGGGGAGGGGGAGAGCAGCATCACCAGATAGTGGTTGGCCAGCAGGTTCATCTGCATGGAGCGGGCGCTGCGAAGCACGCGCTCGCAGTTTGCGCCGCCGTAGAGCTCGGAGAGCAGCTTCTCCCGCAGAAAGCGGCTGGAGGAGGCCACCTGCTCCCGGTAGGCGTTCAGGCTGGCCTGCTGGCGCTTGTCCTCCTGAATCCGGTCGGCGATGCGCTCCAGCACGGTCCGGAGCTCCTGCCCGCTCACGGGCTTGAGCAGATACTCCTTCACGCCCAGAGAGATGGCCTCCCGGGCGTAGGCGAAGTCGTCGTAGCCGGAGAGGATGACGATGTAGACCCAGGGCATGGTGCGCGAAACCTGGCGGCAGAGCTCCAGGCCGTCCATGAAGGGCATGCGGATGTCGGTGATGAGGATGTCCGGCTTCACGTCCTGAAGCATGGACAGGGCGATCTCCCCGTCCGGGGCCTCGCCCGCCAGCACGAACTCCGTCTCCTCCCAGGGAAAGTTGGAGCGTATGCCCTCGCGCACGACGATTTCATCGTCCACCAGAAATACCTTGTACATGTCGTTTGCTCCTCGCACATTGACCGTTTTTCAGCTTCCGCCGCGCCCTCAGCCCTGCAGGCTCCGGCCGTCCGCCGGGGCCGTGCGGACGGGCACGCGCAGCGAAACCTTCGTGCCCACACCTTCGGCGCTTTCGATCTCCACGCCCCGGGCCTGGTTGTAGTAGAGCTGGATGCGCTTGTTGACGTTGAACAGGCCGTAGCCCGCGCTCTCGCCCCGCTCGGCGCTGAGTCCCTCGCGCACCTCGGCCAGGCGCTGCGCGCTCATGCCCGCGCCGTTGTCCCGCACGCGCAGGATCAGCCAGCCGTCCTCCGCGCGGCCCGTGACCTTCACCAGACCCCGGCCCCGGCGGTGCTTCACGCCGTGGTAGATGGCGTTTTCCACCAGCGGCTGCAGCAGCAGCTTGAGCACCTGAATGTTGCCCAGCTCCCCGGGGATGTCGATCTCGTAGTCCAGAATGTCCCGGTAGCGGATCTTCTGGATGGTCAGATAGCCGGTCAGGTGCTTGATCTCCTCGGACAGGGGAATCCAGTCCTTGCCTTGGCTCAGGGAGATGCGGAAGAAGTCCGAGAGTGCGCGGGTGATGTGAATGACCTCCCGGCTCTGCCCGGCCTCCGCCAGCCACACGATGGCGTCCAGCGTGTTGTACAGGAAGTGGGGGTTGATCTGCGCCTGAAGGGCGCGCAGCTCGCTCTTTTTGAGGTTCTCCTGCTCCCTGCGGTTTTCGTCGATCAGATCCTGCAGGCGGCCGGCCATGGTGTTCAGGCTCTGGGTCAGCTCGTGCAGCTCCGTGACCGGGGTCTCCGGCGCGCGGGCCTGCAGATCGCCCCCGGCCAGCGCGCCCGCGAAGCGCTCCAGCCGCGCGATGGGCGTGTGGATGGCGCGAATGAGCGAGCGCTGGGCCACGGCGGAGAAGACCACCGTGAACACCAGCAGCGCCAGCAGAATCAGCAGCACGAAGGCGAGGGTGTCCTGCAGGCGGTCGCTGGCCCGGGCCGCAGCGCGGATTTCGCCGTCGGCGTACTCCGCCAGCATGTCCGCCACCAGGGAGGACACGTTGCGCACCTCCTCCAGCAGCGCCTCGCTCTCGGCGATGGGCTGCTCGGTGCGGATCAGCTCGCCCATGCGGTCGATGTAATTCTCCAGCGTGCCCATGGTGCGCCGGGCGACCACCAGCGCCGTCAGGTTGCCCGGATCCGCCGACTGGCTCAGCGCGTCGATCTCGTTGTTGACGTGCTCGATCATCGCGTACTGCTCGCCGCCGTCGAAGCTCTTGTGTCCGGCCACCACATACCACATCTCGTCCGCAATCTGGGTCTGCACCAGGGGATTGAGCGAGGACACCCGCTCCACCTGGCGAATGACGCTGTGGTAGGTCTGGGCGTAGTGCATCATCATGCCCACGCTCACCAGCGCGGGGATGACCAGCAGCCCCATCAGAATCAGAAAGGAGATGCGCAGGCGGTCGGAGATGCTCTCGCCCCGGCTCAGCCGGGTCAGCACCCGGTCCATCCAGCCGCCCATGCTCAGTACCCCCTGGGCGCGATGGCGTCCAGATCGTCGTCAAATTCGCTGAACACCCGCTCCTCGGAGTAGGTGTAGCGGGGAATTTCCTCGCCCGCGGCCAGCTTTTCGGCCAGCTCCATCACCGTCTCGCCGATCTGGGGCTTGCACTCCACCACGCAGTTGATCCTGCCCTCCTTCAGCAGGTCGATGGCCGCCTGCTCGCCGTCCACCGTGATGATGATCACGTCCTCGCCGGGCACGAGGCCCGCGTCCTCCAGGGCGGAGATGGCCCCGAGGGTCATGGCGTCGTTGTGGGAATAGAGCACGTCGATCCTGTCGTGCTTCTCCAGCAGCACCTTCATGCACTCCCGCCCCTTGGGCCGGAGGAAGTCGCCGGACATGGAGTCGATGAGCTTCAGGTTGTCGTGTCCCGCGATCGCCTCGCGGAAGCCCTCGGCCCGGTGCAGCATGGGGGTGGAATCCAGCGTGCCGGAGAGTTCCACGATGTTCAGCTCCCGCCCCTGGGCCTTCTCAATCAGGAATTCTCCCGCCGCAATTCCCTCCTGGCGGAAGTCCGAGCCGATGAAGCCCGCGTAGAGGCTCTCGTCCTGGGTCGATATCATGCGGTCGGTGGTCAGCACGGGGATGCCCGCGTCCTTCGCCTCCTGAAGCACGTTGTCCCAGCCGGTCTCCACGATGGGGGAGAAGGCGATCACGTCCACCTGATAGGCGATGAAGGAGCGGATGGCCTTGATCTGCCGCTCCTGCTTTTGCTCCGCGTTGTCGTACATCAGCGTCACGCCCGCTGCGTCCGCAGCGCTCTTGATGGACTGCGTGTTCGCCAGCCGCCAGGCGCTCTCCCAGCCCAGCTGGGAAAAGCCCAGCAGTATGGGGGGTTCCTCGATCCGCGCCTCCTGCGCCTCCTGCGCGCCGCAGCCCGCCAGCAGCAGGCAGAGCGCCAACAGCCACACTATTGCACACCGCTTCATCTGTCTCACCACCGTCTGTGATTTCCCGAAAGACAACTTTTTTACTTCATTATTATAACACAACCGGCGGCCTGCGACAACCGATCCCGCAGGGGAAATGAAAATTCGCGCGCCGGGGCGCAGCGCGTCGGAATCCGTGTAGCCTGCAGCGCCAACGCGTGCCCCCATAATAACGTCCGTCCGCAGCGCGCCGGAATCCGCGCCGGGAAGCGCCAGAGCCGTCAGACCTTGAGCGCGCCCATGATTTCCGCGACGCCGCCCCTAAGGCAGAGTGTGGCGCGCTCCCCGGCGGGAATCTCCTCGCGGTTGATCACCACCAGCTCCCGGCCGTGGAAGTAGTCCAGAAACGAGGCGGCGGGCTCCACCTCCAGGCTCGTGCCCGCCACGATCAGCGTGTCGCAGCCGGAGATTTCCCGGCAAGCGCCCATGCAGGTGTACTTGTCCAGCGGTTCGCCGTAGAGTACCACATAGGGCTTCACCACGCCGCCGCACTTTTCGCACCGGGGCACGCCGCCGGTGTGCAGCATCCAATCCATGGAGTAGGCCCGGTTGCAGTCCATGCAGTAGTTCTCCCGCACGCTGCCGTGCAGCTCGTACACCAGCCGATTGCCCGCGTCCCGGTGCAGGCCGTCGATGTTCTGGGTCACGATTCCCCGCAGCTTGCCCGCCCGCTCCAGTTCAAAGAGCTTCCGGTGGGCCGCGTTGGGCCTGGCCTCCGGATGCAGCATGTGCGCGCGGTAGAAGTCGAAGAAGCGCTCCGGATGGAGATAAAAGAAGGATTCGCTGAGCATCATCTCCGCCGTGAGACCGTCGTACTGCTGCCGGAATAGCCCGTCCACACCGCGGAAGTCCGGTATGCCGCTCTCCGTGGACACGCCCGCGCCCCCGAAAAAGACGATGCGCCTTGCGCCGTCGATGATTTCCTGAAGATTTTTCATCTGCCCTTCGCCTCCCGCACCATTATAACATGGGCGACGCCCTGTGCAAAGTGTGACTTTCTTTTGCCGATATTGACAAAAATTTGACGAAACAGTATAATGATAGAGTTAATGCCCGGAAAACCGAAAATGAAAGGGAATGAGGGTGTCTCTGTGACGACCAGTCTGACTTCTGTATTGCTCCGGTCGCTTCTTCTACTGATTTCCTTTACCGGCCTGTGCGCCGGCATCCGCGTGAAGCTTCGGATTCACCGGATGATCGCCCCCTTTGTCGCGGTGAGCTCCATCATCGTGCTGCTGATGCTCGGGGGCCTGCTGGGCGTTCTGGAGCCCGCGTTCCTCCTGCTCTACATTGCAGGTTTCCTGGGGCTGATCTACGCCTATCTGCTGCGCCGCGCAAGGCCGGAGTGGGGCCTGATTGCGGCGATGCTGGTCTATTGTGCGTTTCTTGCGTGGCGCTTCGGAACCTGCCGCCTCTATCTGAACGACGATATCTCCCACTGGGGCCTCGTCGCCCGCCACTTGCTCCACTTCGACGCCTTCCCGGATGCATCGGCAAAGTATGTGCACTTCCAGTCCTACCCGCTGGGCGGGGCCTGCTTCATCTACTATTTTGGAAGGGCGGTTGCCGACGCCGAGGGCGTCTATCTCGTTGCGATGAACTTCCTGCTGGGCCCGCTGTTTCTGCCCCTGCTGGCGCACATCCATGAGAACCGCCGCGTCGGATACTCCCTGGGTGCCGCGCTGTTTCTGGTGCTGCTGCACTTCTTCCGCCCCAGAAACAGCCTTCAGGTGGACGCCGCGCTGGCGTTCTTCGGACTTGGCATCGCCGCGACCATCGCCTTCGAGCGCAAAAGCGCCAGGCGCGCGCTCCTGACCGCCCTGCCGGGCCTGGTCGCGGTGGTCTACCTCAAGAACAGCGGCCTGTTCTTCTCGGTGGTCTCCCTGGGAATTCTGTATCTCTGCCTGCGCCGCGAGGGCGCGCCCCGGAAGCTGCGGCTCGGCTGCGTGCTCGCAGGGCTGGCCGCCGCCATTGCGGCGTATGTGCTGTGGGTGGTTGCGGTCAAGGCGCGCTTTCCCGCGGCGCTGGAGACAAAGCACGCCGTCTCCCTGAGCGCCTACGCCGCGAACCTGGCCAGGAAGAATCTGGGCGTGCTGCTGTCGCTGACCAGGGAGGTCATTTTCAGGATGGTGCGCATGCAGATCATGCAGTACTGCGCCGTCGCGTTCATGATTGCCGCTCTGCTGGCCATTCAGCTGATCTGCCGCAGGGCGCCGGGCCCGCAGGACCGCCGCCGGGAGCTGATGAAGATGTGGTTGGGCAGCATCGGCGTATACCTCCTGTGGGTGCTGATGACCTGGGCGATGTACATCGTCTCCATGCCCAACAGCGAGGCGGCGCAGGCCGCCAGCTTCCCCCGCTACAACAGCACCGGCCTGATGTACATGGTGGGTCTGGAGGCCATTTCGCTGATGGATTTCATCACTCGGGAGGAGGTGCGCAGCTACCGGCCCCTGAGGATCGTTCCGCTGGCCTCCGCCCTCGTGATGGTGGGCGTCGTGGCGGTCTATGTCCTGCCCGCGGGGAAGATGTTCGGCGGGTATGTGCGCCGCAGCACCGAGTACATTCCCCTGCGCGCCAGCCTGCGCGCGGCCCAGGCGGAGTACGACCTGCCGGAGGGCGGCCGCTACATGGCCTATTCCGTAAACGAAAGGCCGTATCACGAGTACTACTACATCAAGTATGAATATCTGACGGGAAACGTGTGCATGATTGGCGGAACCGGCCCCTTTGGCGTCGGAACCTGGAATAACCATGAAGCGTGCACGGACGTGCGGGACTTCATCCGGGAGAACATCGACAGCTGCGACGCCTTCCTGATCACCGGCTCCTCGGAGGAGTTCGACCGGCAGCTCGAATTGTTCCGCAGCACCTACACCGGCGATACGCCCATCATTGCCATCCAGGAATAGTGCCGGCCGGATTCGGAGAAAGAGGGAAAACCATGAAGCTGCGCTCCAACGCTCACACCCACACAACCTACTGCGACGGCAGGGACGCGCCGGAGGCGATGGTGCAGGCCGCGCTCGAACGGGGCTTTGTGTCCCTGGGCTTCACCATACACGGCTGGACGCCCTACGAACCCGCGCCCGTCACCCTGGAGCGGGAGGCGGAATACCGCGCGGAGCTGAAGCGCCTGCGGGAGAAGTATCGGGGGCAGATTGAAATTCTCATCGGCGCGGAGCGGGACGCGCTCTACGAGCGGGACTTTTCCCAGTACGAATACCTGATTGATTCCATCCACTGGATCGTCCGGGACGGCGCGTACATCGGCGTGGATTACTCTGAGGAGGTCATGCGCGACGGCGTCCGGGAGCACTTCGGCGGCGATTATTACGCCTACTGCCGGGCTTACTACCGCGAGGAGGCGGAGCTCTGCGCCCGCTCCGACGCAGCCTTCATCGGCCACATCGACCTGGTGAGCAAGTTCAACGAGGGCAATCGCTACTTCGACGAGGCCGACCCCCGCTACCTCGGTCCGGCGCTGGAGGCGCTGGACTGCGCGCTGAACCGGGGCGTGCCCCTGGAGATCAACAGCGGCGCCATCGCCCGGGGCTACCGCAGCGCGCCCTACCCCGCCGCGCCCCTGCTGCGGCACATCCGCGCCCGGGGCGGAGAGATCCTCATCAACAGCGACGCCCACGCGGCGGCGCACCTGGATTGCGCCTTCGGCCAGTGCGTGGAGATCGCCCGCAGCTGCGGCTTCGACCACATCCTGCGCCTGCGGGAACGCGGCTTCGAGGAGGTCGCGCTGGAGGACTGATCCCCGCCGCGCCGCTGCCCGATTGCCCCTGTGACAACACCCTCCTGCTGCAATTCAGATGTCAGCGGGAGGGCGTTGTTTATGAATGGATTCCTGTTGTGATCATCTTTTTTCGAATTGCTTTGAAAACCACTCTGATTTTGCTTGCCAATTTCGTCTTATAAGTGCAATTGCAAATCGTGCCGATTTCATGAGATCTTTGACAGGAGTAAGGCGTATGACAGAAAGGGAATTTTCCGAACAGGTGAAGGGGATGTATCAGACCCTGTGGCGGGTTTCATACAGCATCCTGCGCAACGGGGTCGACTGTGATGATGCCGTGCAGGAGGCGCTGCTGCGCGCGTGGGCGCGCATAGGCACGCTGAAGGATGGTCGCGCCTTCCGTTCGTGGCTGATCCGAATACTTGTCAATGAATGTAAGGATGCCCTGCGTCGCCGTGCACACAGACAGCACGTTTCTCTGGATGCCGTAATGGATCCCATCGCGAAGGATGTGAACCTGGAGCTTCATGCCGCAATCATGGCGCTTCCTTTGAATCTGCGGTTGCCTCTGACGCTGCACTATGTTGAGGGATACAGCGTTAAGGAGATAGGGAAAATTCTGTCTCTGCCGGAAACAACCGTTACTTGGCGACTGCGTGCCGCTCGCAACAAGCTGCGGACCGACCTGATTTGATGGGAGGCAAGGATATGAACCGAAGGGATTTTCAAAGAGCGTTTGCGCCTGCGCCGGAGCATTTCATCAACTGCATCGACACAACGTTGAAGGAGATTGAAGATATGAAGAATCGAAGCGAGCGGAAGGCTCGAAGAGCAGGCCGGCCCTTGCTGATCGCTGCAATCATAATGGTACTGACCGCCGCCACTGCATTGGCTGTAATCGCCCATCATCATCTGTTGAAGGAAACCCTGACTTCTTCCGGCGCAGGCGATCTGGTTGAACAGGTTGTGGATGTTGAATCCTCTGCTGTGTCGGAGGACTTCTCTGTGACACTGGATGAATATTTATGGGGTGAAGAAAACCTTCTCCTCTCGTGCACGCTCGCCGTGCCGGATGATGGAAAGACCTATCTCGCCGGTATCATGACGCCGCAGGTGGATGGAGAACTCGTGGACTATCAAACGGCGCTCTACTTTGATTCCCCTGATTCCATGACGGTTTACCCCATTGGGGGAACCTGCCCGGTCGCGCGAACGTTGCTCCTGCCCGTGCTCGCGGATTCGGCAGGAATGGAGAATGGCCCTGCCTCCCTTAAGCTGAAGGCGGTATTTCTGTCCACGGACAGGCCGGTTGTTTCTGGCAATTCCTCTGAAGAGGAGGCGCAGCAGAATGTTCTCTATCTTGAAAACGATAACTCGATCAATCTTCTGAGATATGACGAAATTGCTGCGCTGCTGCCGCATAAGGACGGCGAATGGTATGCGGAAGAGTGGCGCACCAATGGCATTGATCCGGAAGAGGTCGGTGCAATGGATTGGGTGGATTATGTAACTGCGGAGGAATTGATGACGGAACTCCATGCCGTTATCGACGGCATGGTCGTGTATAACGACGTGGATCAGCGCGCGTTTCAATGGCGGGATCTTTCCATTACGGTGGAAAAGCTGCAAATGACACCCTTCGACCTTGATCTGGAACTGAGGCTTGTGCGCAAGGGAGGGTTCAATCAGAATGACGATGCTGCCGAATTGGAATATCCCAGGAACACCGTCGGAATACCGGGCTATGATTCCATGTTCCTCGGTCTGGCTTATTTGGATGCGGCAAATGAAGGCGCTGTGAATCGCCTGATGGGTGACATTGTATGCCGGTACGCGCGTCAGAATGATGGGTCTCTGTTCTATACATTTGAAGGGAAGGGAATCTTTCCAATCTCCACGCTGGAAACACTGATGGTCGTTCCTGAATACTGGACGCCCACCGGTCATGATTACACTTACGATATGAACCTGGATACAGAAGATCCCATCGCCATGTTTAAGCCGGTTTTCATTGAAACATCCGCCCAAAACAAAGCCGATGAAGGCGGAAGCAATCTCGTCTATGCGACAGAGAACGGGACCCGATATCATCGCAGGCCGGACTGCAATGGTATGCGCAATGCCCTTGAATGGACCATTGACGCTGCGATTGCAGAAGGCAAAGAGCCATGCTCCGATTGCATCTTTTGACAGAGAGAATCCGGCCCGTTTCCGGGTCGGATTTTCTCTTTTCAGGAGCGGCCGGCGCTTCGATCATTCGTCCAGATCGAACTCGTCGTCCTCGTCGTCGGGCTCGTCGGCGGGCGCGGGGGCGGGAAGCTCGGCCACGTTCTTCGCAAAGCTGTCGCGGATGAGCTTTTCGATCTCCTCGTACACGTCGGGATTGTCCATCAGATACTTGCGGGCGTTGTCGCGGCCCTGGCCGATGCGCTCGCCGTTGTAGGAGTAGTACGCGCCGGCCTTCTTGATCAGGTCGCGCTCCACGGCCAGATCCAGCAGCTCGCCGGAGGAGGAGATGCCCTCGCCGTAGAGGATGTCCACCACGCAGGTCTTGAAGGGCGGGGCCACCTTGTTCTTCACGATCTTGATCTTCGTGCGGTTGCCGATGATTTCGGAGCCCTCCTTGATGGGCTCGCCCTTGCGGATGTCCAGGCGCACGGAGGCGTAGAACTTCAGGGCCTTGCCGCCGGTGGTGGTCTCGGGATTGCCGTACACCACGCCCACCTTCTCGCGCAGCTGGTTGATGAAGATGGCCACGGCGTTGGTCTTGGAGATCACGCCCGCCAGCTTGCGCAGGGCCTGGGACATCAGCCGCGCCTGAAGGCCCACATGGCTGTCGCCCATGTCGCCCTCGATTTCGGCCTTGGGAACCAGCGCCGCCACGGAGTCGATGACCACGATGTCGATTGCGCCGGAGCGCACCAGCGCCTCGCAGATGTCCAGCGCCTGCTCGCCGTTGTCCGGCTGGGCCACATAGAGCTCGTCGATGTCCACGCCCAGATGCTCCGCGTAGACCGGATCCAGCGCGTGCTCCGCGTCGATGAACGCCGCCGTGCCACCCATCTTCTGGGCCTCCGCGATGCAGTGCAGCGCGACCGTGGTCTTACCGGAGGACTCCGGCCCGTAGATCTCCACGATGCGGCCCTTGGGCAGGCCGCCCACGCCCAGGGCGAAGTCCAGCTGCAGGGAGCCCGTGGGAATCACGTCCACCTGCATCTTCTCCGCCGCGTCGCCCAGCTTCATCACCGAGCCCTTGCCGAAATCCTTCTCAATCTTGCCCAGCGCGATCTCCAGCGCCTTCTTGCGATCCTCGCCGAACTTCGGCGCCGCGGCCTTCTTCTCCGCCTTCTTTTCCGCTGCCATCGAACTCTCTACCTCCGTGGGTCAATTTCTGTAAAGTATTATAGCATAGTTTCCCCCTGAAAGCTATCGAACATATGTTTATTTTTTGGCGGCGGCCGTCCGACACAAAGCAAAACCCTCCTGCCTGGGCAGGAGGGTTCAGACTGAGCGTTCTCAGCCTGCGGGAGAGACCAGCAGGTTCACCGCGTCGCCGCCGCGGAGCTGCGCCGCGAAGCGGGAGAGCGGCTCCGGGAAGACCAGAAACGCCGCGCACACCAGCGCCAGCGCCAGAATCATCAGGATCAGCGCCGCCACGGCGAAGCTGCGCTTGGCCTGCGCCTTCGCGAAGATGATGAACAGGATCAGGGCGATCAGATTCACGCCCGGGATGCTGCACAGAATGAGAGTGCCCATCCAGTTCCAGACGGAGACCTTTCTGCTCTTTCCGCCCTTTTCAGTGCGCGCCATCGGCATTACTCCTTCCATCCTGGACGGCCATGCGCCGCCCCTTATAGCGTACCTTCATTATACATAATTCCCGTCGCAGCGTCAAACAAAGGCGCATATTGTAGAAAAAAAGTCATTCCGGCGCACCGCTTTGTTCACAGTTTCAGCAGCCGTGCGGCGTTGTTCCAGAGGATGTCCTCCCGCTCCCGGTCGGTCAGGCCCAGCTGCATGAAGCGCTGCAGCTCCTCCCGGGGGCTCCACATGGGGTAGTCCGTGCCGAAGAGCACGTTTTCCACGCCGAAGCGATGCACCGCCTCCGTGGCCCTGCCGGCGTCCCAGCGGTACAGGGAGCTGGAGGTGTCCACGATCAGATCGTTGCCCGGCAGCAGCTCCATCGCGCTGTCCCATTCGCCCCAGCCGCCGAAGTGGGCGCAGATGATCTGAAGGCGGGGGAAATTGCGGCGCAGGTTGAGGATGCGCCGGGGACCGTCGAAGTCGTAGCGGTAGTCGCCGCAGTGAATCAGCAGCGGCAGCCGCCCGGAGAGCGCCTCCATCATGGGCGCGACCTGGGGATCGTCCACGCGGAACTTCTGCATGTCCGGGTGGATCTTCACGCCCCGGAAGCCCTGCTCCACGATGCCGTCCACCGTCGCCTGCATATCCGGCATGTCCGGGTGAATGGCCGCGAAGGGCACGAGGCGCTCCGGCGCCTGGCGCTGCGCCTCCAGAATGAAGCGGTTGATGCTCTCCACATTGTGGGGAGTCAGGGCCACGGAGTGCGCCGCAAAGCGCTCCACGCCGCCCTCGTCCATCTGGCGCAGGCAGTCCGTCAGCGTGCCGTTGCCATGCATGCGGATGCCGTCGTAAAATGCGCCGATGCTCTCGGAGGCCTTCTCCGCGATTTTATCCGGATAAATGTGCACATGAACATCAAAGATTCTCATAGCGAATCATCCTTGCCGGTGAATTTTGCAGCCATTATAGCAGAGAAGTATTGAATTTGTTCGAACATGCGTGCAAAAGCGCGAACGGGCGCACGCTTTTCCAAATCTCAACTTGCAGGTTGCGCCCCGTGCGTATATAATAAATGGCGCAAAAAGAACAGAGACAGTTCGCAGCCCTCCTGTCTGACGGAGCTTCGGCTCCCGAAAAAACAAAACCAGGTTTGCGCCGGCAGCATTGCAGGCGCAGTTGAGAGCATGGCCGCGCCATGCTTCTTTTTTGCGGCGCTGTCCCTCCAGGTATGGAAGGAAGGTAGAAATCCATGAAACGCACGACCCGTTCCCTGACCCGTGCGGCGCTGATCGCCGCGCTGTATCTCCTGCTCACCATCGTCTTCCAGGCCATCAGCTTCGGCGCGGTGCAGTTCCGCATCTCCGAGGCGCTGATGCTGCTGCCGGTGCTCACTGTGGACGCGGTTCCCGGTCTGTTTGTCGGCTGCGTGCTGGCCAATCTGCTGGGCGGCGGCGTCTGGTACGACGTGGTGCTCGGATCCATCGCGACGCTGCTGGCCGCGGCCTTCGCCCGCAGACTTCGCAAGTATCCCTTCGCCGCCGCCGCAATGCCCGTGCTGTTCAACGGCCTGATCGTCGGCCCGGTGGTCTATTTCGCCTATGTGCGCGCTCCTGGCGAGGCCGTCAACCTGCTGGTGCTGCTCTCCTCCGTGGGCACGGTCGCCCTGGGCGAGCTGGTGGTCTGCTATGTGTTGGGCCTGCCCCTGCTCAAAATCCTGCGGCGCATCCCGGCGGAGTATCTGGAGGATTGAACGGGAGAATAGAATTTACGAAAGAAATTTTCCGAAAACCCTTGCTTTTTGACGCGGGGTATAGTATAATAAATCTCGCGTCAAACGATGCGCTGATGTAGCTCAGTCGGTAGAGCGCATCCTTGGTAAGGATGAGGTCACCGGTTCGAATCCGGTCATCAGCTCCATAAGGACTTGCAGAAATGCGAGTCCTTTTCCTTTGTTTTGGCCTGTTTTTGAAGGATTCCGAATCGGAACCCTTCATTTTTATGACCTCGCATCCTTTTTCGTCCGTTTTTATCACAAATCCAATCACAAAACGGCTGTTTTTGTGATTTTTCGGCTCTGTGTCAAATGTTGGGGTGTAAAGAGAAGGATAACAGAACTCTCTTACGGAAGCGGGAGAAGTTCTGACAGCCAAAGGAAGCCCTTTT